>CAJTQG010000013.1:0-8275 GCA_910578605.1 uncultured Lachnospiraceae bacterium
CAACCTTCTTTACATTAGGAGGTAAATCTATCCCATTCCTTGCTATTTCTTTTACATTTTTTGGAATGATAAGAGTTCCCTTTAAATCTCTAAAATATATACCCTTTTCCCCAATGTAAACCAAACTGTCCGGCAGCTTTAAGGATGATATGGGATATCCCCCCAGGGAACGCTCTTCTATTCTTTTTAAATTTTTGGAAAAACGAATGGATTCTAATTCTGACAAACCCTCCAACGCAAAGCTTTTTATAACCGTTACACTGTCCGGCATAATTATTTTTTTTAATTTTTGGTAGTTTGCCGGCTGAGTAGCATCATAAAAAGCAGATTCTCCTATTGTTCTTACCCCCTTTGGAATTCGGTAGGTGCTGCTCTTCTTTTTTTTCGGATAACGGACAAGGGTTTTACCATCCTTGGAAAATAACACACCGTTTTTAGATTTATATTTTTTATTTCCTTTTTCTGCTTTGATTTCATAGGCTCCGCCTATAGCTGAGCCATTTTCAATTTTTGTGACAGATGCGGGAATAACCAGTTTTTTAATATCACAGTCCTGAAATGCCAATCTTTTTATCTCCCGCAGCCTGCTTTTTCCCTCCCATGTCACTTTTTTCAATTTTTCACAATATTCAAATGCCTTCTCCTCTATTATCTCCACGTTTTGTGGAATACTGATTTCCTTTAAATCACGACAACCGTCAAAAGCCTGGTAGCCTATTTTTTTCAGATTTTTGGGTAATTTTACTTTTTCCAGTGAACATCCATCAAAAGTATAATCCTCTATTGCAGTCACTTTATCGGGAATCCTTATCTGACGAAGGCTGTAACAGCAGTGAAATGCAGCATGCTCTATGCGGGTTACGCTGTCAGGAATTACAATTGTCTCTAAATTACAGCAGTAACTGAAGGCATGGGCGGCAATACTGGTTATGCCATTTTCTATCACCACCTTTTTAATTGCCTCCTGTTCTTCCATTGTCCTTCCCCACAGTTGCTCATAATAATCATATCCACAGGAAATATCTCCCTCCCATGTAGA
Organism: uncultured Lachnospiraceae bacterium; assembly: GCA_910578605.1. GTDB lineage: Bacteria > Bacillota > Clostridia > Lachnospirales > Lachnospiraceae > MGBC111451. The sequence continues at coordinate 1,040 of CAJTQG010000013.1, forward strand.
TATTTTTTTATGTTTGCAGTCTAACATATCCCCTTTTCCCGAAATAGTAAGCACACCATTTTCCAATTTCCATGTAATATTAGCTCCCAGTTTTCCTGTTACCGTATCCGCACTGACATCCATCCTGCCATATGTCAAAAGTGCAATGCCAAACATGAGAAACAGTATTATTGTTTTCCACCGCTTCATAGCTCATTCCCTCCCTACAATAATTTATTATTCAGCCGATACAGACCATCCAAAGACTTTTGCTTCCCTGACTTATCTGTATAGTTGGCATTTGCAGTAAAATACATATAATCTTCCGTTGTGCAGGCAATAGATTCTATCTCTATCTTTAACGGCTTTCCTTTCAGTGGCTCTTCTCCTGGTTTTACTGATGCTTTCAAGAGCTGGGTTTTATCTAACATGGCTATTTGTTTTTTATCATATGTTTTTACTGTTTTTTTGTTCTTTTCTATGGCGCTCATTTTTTCGTTTACACGATAGATATAACTGTTTCCGTTCTTGCTGTCCCAATAGGTGACATATAAGTATCAATATGAAGTGCGCTGATGCGCACGTAGGTCATAAGGAATCCTCCCAGCTACGCTGGGTCCCTCCTTACGACAAGTCCTTTATACATACATATGCCCTGATTTAATTTTTTTCCTTCCTCTGTAGCCACTATAAATGTACAGATTTCCGTTACCTTTGTTCTGTTAATTTCTACAAGATGAAATTTAGCTCTTTTATCCCTTGCTTCTTCTTTTTTTGTTTTATGCTCTTTTAAAATAAATTTATCCGAATTCAGCCAGCAGGCAATGGAGCCAACCTCATATTTTGTTGGAATTGTCTCAACCTTCTTTCCGTCTAATGTCATACGTTTTATTTCCTTCTCCATAGTCGCGATATATAATTTTTTGTCCGTTTTTCGGTAGGTCATATCATTTCCATGACCTACTCTTAATGGAACAACCTCACCTTTATTATTTTTAATTTTTACTTCTGTCAAATTTGTTTTTTCACCGCTAAAATAAGCGCACTGGTCTTTTCCATCTTTACCAACCCCATATTTTAAAACATATGCCTTCCCTTTTTCGATTGCAAGTCCCTCTATGGCAGGATAAGCGCTTCCTGCTGCTACCCTGTCTAATATTTGGTAAGCAGTGCCTGCCGCATAAGCTTGCATACCCCCGCCAACACTGAGCAGGATTGTCATGGTCATCACTACAACAGCTTTTCCTCTATTTGTTCTTTTTTTCCTTTTTGCACTTTTATAGCCGTCTGTAAATAATCTCATTTGTTATTTACCTCCTAATTTTTTATTAAATCACACTCCTGTCTTTTTCTTTTGTTTATTTACTTTTACCTGCTTTTTGTATACCTTTTTTCAGAACAATGTAAGCTTTTAATCCATGCTGCAATTCAGATGTTTCCTTCTTCCTATCTGCATACATCTTGGGGAATATTTTTCTTTATAGGATGCAGTTTCCTATAAAACAAAAAGGCTGCAAAGAAAAACTTCTCTGCAACCGAACTATCATAGGTTATGTATTTCCCCGTGGACTCCCAGCTTTGCGTCCATGCGTTTTCACATGTTTGCCTTTGTATATCGTATAAATTGTGCAACTTACAGTGCCTATACTAACATTATTGGTATAACCTGTCAATTTATTTTTTTGGCTTGCTTGGCTTTAAATTTAAGTTCCAGATATACACACAAGCTATCTTCCCCACATTTTACATCCTGCAAAGCGTTTATCCAACCGTTACCTGTTCCAAAGATATTGCCATAGGACCTTCAAAGCCAAATTGATGCTGCATTTCTTTTGAACAGCATATGCTGTCTCCCTGCTCATTGAGATTGCCGGATATGGTCCCTCCTGTCACTGGATATATATTGTCTCCCTCCTTATAGTACGCCAGACGGATTTCCCCACCGAAAAATCCGCTCAAAGTGTCTACCTGAAAATCAGAGAAACTGACAATATGCAAATAATTCCCCTGTTTCATCTCCTCCACACACACTTCTCCAGCCTCCATCCGTACACAATCGAATACTCCTGTAGGCTCTTGCCCCAAATAATAGCTATACCGCAAGTCCCCATGAATATTTTTCAATATACCACCCTTCATCATACAGATATCCTTCATATAAATTCCTTCTGTACTGTAAGGTCTGTGAGAATGGAGAGATATATTGACAGTGCTGCCGCCCTCCTGAACATTGTCCCCTGCCTGAAACTGGGAATAGCCAGCGTATATCATTTTTGCGCTGCTGTTCTCCACATAGTAATCCATCAATTCCCCCACATACTGTTGTGAAAGAATAATTTTCATTTTTCCCCTGAGATTCCTTCTAGTTGCCTTAGAGCGGGCTTTTGTCATCTCCAGCGCTTCCCTGACCTTCACGGTCAAATCCCTCTGCTCCTCCTCAGAGGCACCTTCATAACAAAAATCATGATACAATTCCACATCCTCCTGCTCTGTGGACTGAGTGACAAACTCACCCTTTACCTTGGAGCTTTGAAATTCTACATCTACTCCATTGGAATTGAGAATATGCTCCGACTTATTTATGAAAAACAATTCTGCACTGTTTATCCATGTTTTTTCCTGATTATCATAAAGATAAAGGGCTTGCACCATTTGATGAGCACACTGGTTAAAATCAAGTATACTCCCTACCCGCTTTTCCATTTCTTCCTTCTGCTCATTATCCTCCAATGCCGCTAACGGATAAGCCTTATTTTCTATAAATGACGCACCAAGATATGCACTGCGGAGCTTTTCCTCCACCTCTTTGACACAATATCCTCCCGGAAAACTAATGGAAGCGCTTCCTAACATCTGCACGCCATCCTTCTCAAAAGGGCGATATACAGTAACATAAAAATGATTCACCATAACTTTTCTGTGCAAATCCAGTTTCTTCTTAACAAAAAATAATTCCAGACTCTCTTTTTTTTCCTGACGGATACAATAGGTATCCATATTTTCACTGCGACAAATATTTTCTATATCATAGATAGAATTAACTGCCCCAGGCGTATTCTGCTTTCTTTCCATTTTGCCCTCCGTTCTGCAACACTAATTTTCTTCTATCAATCTATTCTACATATATCAATCTCTTTTCTTTTACGACAGCTGAACCTTTGCCTTGACTGCTGCGCCCCCGTCTGAAACCTTCACCCATTCCTTATAGCCCTTACCGCAGCACCCGCTTCCTGATAACTGCAAATTATCCGATACCATTGATATGGACTTGAGCACATCTGGCACGTAACCGGTCAGCACAATAGGAGAATAAATCTCTCCTGTCAGCTTTCCGTCCCGAATCTCCCTGGCAATATTTACCATACACTGGATTCCCCAGTTTTTAGGATCCTCCATACCGCTCACAGCACATTCCAACAGATAACCATGGGAAATAGATGCTATCATCTCCTCCAACGTGGAAGTTCCAGCCTCAAAAAATGTATTGCTCATTCGAGTGTAGGCTTTTCTTTCAAAGGACTCTCGTCTCCCATTTCCTGTTGGTGCCGCTCCTAAACTCATAGCAGACTGTAAATCACAGATACCCTGTTTCAATATTCCCCTGTCAATTACAATCGTATCCCCCGCCATCTGCCCTTCATCATCAAAAAAGTAAAAGCCGGTCTCCGGATAAGCAGTACCACCATCATGCATGGTAACCAGTTCCGAGGCCACCTGCCTGCCAATATAATCCTTTGCCAATGCTCTGTCCTTCACAAACATATCCATCTCCACCCCGTGGCCAAACGCCTCATGGGCAAGAATGCCTGTCACTTCCGGCATGCAGATTACATCATACAATCCTGGTGTAATACTTTTTGTATTTAATAAATCCAATGAGGTTTTTCCGATTTGTTCCGCCTTTCTCTCCATCTGCTCTAACAGCTCTGCCCCTCCAAGGATGGAAAAGGTATCATAATAAAATTTCGTTTCCTTCCCCTTTTGTACTAACGGCTGTATCATACCTGATGACCACATTAGATTTTGCTCTAGCTCTTTCCTGTCTGACAAATAAAGCTTTGACATTTTCTGAAATTCAAATCGCACATTACAGTCAAAGATTCTCTCATCTACGTCTCTCACCAACTGGTAAATTCCCTTCACCCTCTCTAGCAACTTTTCTTCACCGTATTCTAAAGGAGAAATCTCATATTCACTGGAATAGACGCCCTGACTTGTCTGTTCATCAGGAACCTTATACATACTTGCCTCACAAAGGCTTCCCAGTATTTTGCCGGACTGAAGCATATCAAACTGCTCCTCCAACCGTCCGTCCACTGATGCCAAAAACTCCGGTGAGAAGTCATTAAAAGAAAACTCGGTAAACTGACCATTCCTCTCTACCTTCAGCACACATCCTCCAGAACCAAAGTCCGTATTCTCCCTCATACTAATCTGAGATTTGGATACAGAGTAGGTCTTGGCAATGGAATCCGTCACCAACACGGACACAAAATCATATTTTTTCTGAAGCTGCGCCCTGAGCTTCTGAATCGGTTCTTTTATTTCCTGTATAAAATTGCTTGGTGTCACCTTCATATTATTTTCTTCCTTTTCCTTTTATATTTTGATGTATCTATGTTCTCTTGCAAAACATTTTGGTTGTATAGGAGAGACTTTCCTGTATAATAAAAAAGCTGGAAACTTTTCTTGCAAAAATTTCAAGCTTTTCTTACGTTTCTTATTTAAAAATTTAAGAACAGGGGATGAGAGAATCGAACTCCCACTAAAGGTTTTGGAGACCCTTGTCATACCATTTGACCAATCCCCTTTGGCAAAGCATGTCGCTTTATGTGCTTTATATTTATACCATAATCACATATGCTTGTCAATAGTTTTTATTTTTCTTTTCATTGTCCCCATTGTATTATTAAAAAAATTTATAATAAACATAAAATTAGTAATTGCAACATTGGATGTCATAGTGTCATAATATTTCTCTAAGGAAACTGATACGGCAAAACCAATAGCACCTTTAGAAGCTCCTCACACAAAAACAAATTTGATTACATTATATTTTTTCTTTTGGTGTTCATATTAACAATATACATTACAATGGTTCATAGTTGAATATTGCCGTTTTAATTCAAAAAACAAATATACCTGATTCATTTTATACGTTCTGCTTACTCCCCCTAACTCTAACGCAATGTCTTTTTCTCTTGTTTAATAAAAATCAAACATAGAAAGAAAATTCTAACATCAGGTAATTTTCCAAAGAGGGTTTTATGACTGGATATCAAACATGGACATCAGTTTTTTGAAGGTATCTTGTCCATCCAGACAGGTGTCTGTCAAATAACCTTTCTCCCATTCCCATTCAGAGAGCCCACGATAATAATACATTTTTTTTGCATCCTCAATGATAAACGGAATAAGCCCAAAACGCAGACACTCTTTTAATGCTATCAACCTTCCTACTCTGCCGTTGCCATCTTGAAATGGATGAATGCATTCAAATGCATAATGGAAGTGAATGATGTCGTATATCGTGACAGCAGTTTTGGCTTCATATTCGGAAAGCAGAACCTTCATGCGTGGAGCAACCTCCTTCGGCTTTGCAGTTTCACGGCCACCAACCATATTGGCTCTTTTCTTATAATCCCCAACGGCAAACCATGCAAGCGAGGAGTCCTTTGTGCTTTGCTTCAAAATACGGTGCAGTTCTTTGATGATATCCTGGGTAAGCTGTTCTTCTGCCATATCGATACAAAAGTCAATGGCCCGAAAATGATTGACAGTTTCGATAATATCATCAACAGGGATACCTTCTCCGATATCTATTGTGTTTGTTTCAAAAATCAGCCTGGTCTGATCCTCACTGAGTTTGCTGCCCTCTATGTGATTAGAATTATAGGTCATCCGTACTTGAAGTTCATGGTACAGACCTCCAGGCATATGGATGTTTTTCTCATCTCTGAGCCTTTGAAGCAAACTGTTATCCGAAATAGTTTGGCATAGTTCATCTTTAGAACAACCGAAAAAAACAGCCATTTTTTCAAGAACATGATTAGCGATTTTCTCTCCCCGTCCGATTTTTGCCACGGTGCGGGAGGAAATACCAAGTTCCTTAGCCAGTGCCGTTTTCGTCAGACCTTTTTCATTCAGTTTTTGTAGCAGACCAGAATATGAAATCATAGTGTTCACCTTCTTTCTTTACTTATTATACCCAAAAAAGCGAAAAAGTAAAGGTTTCTTTGTGAAAAAGTAAAGGCAAAAACAGTCAAACACTCTGTAAAGAATGATACTTGATTGGTTTTCTCCCTACCTGATTTAACCTATATCTGACTTTGTAACTGTTCCCGCCTTTGCAGATATTTTCTCTATCCCAAACAAGCCTTTTGCATTTTCCACTTTCGTTAACTCATTTTCTTCTATGTACTCTTCAACTTCTTTCTGTGAGCTAGAAACAATCTCACCATTGCTTCCTACAGAATAATAATTTACTTCTACTTTGATGGCATAACATTCTTCTTCCAATTTATCCAGTTCCTCATCTTCAAATGCCTCTATTTGACTGTCTAATATACCAGCTTCATTTAAAATTTTCTCATTTTTTAATTCAATTCCCTTTCTTTATTTTCTTCCCCCCACTGTTTTTGAATAATCTTATCTAACCGCTGTTTTATCATAAAAATATACCTTATCTCCTTTATTTATCGTTTTCCTTCGTAATTAGCAGTTTATACTAATCCTCCGAAAAGAAAAAACTATTGTCCTAAAATCGACAAATTATGTCCTCATTTTGCAATCCAAAAAAATCTCTTTTGTTTATTTTCGTAAAAACAAAAAGAAATATTTTCTTTCTATATCCCTCCTGTTTTTCTGTAATATCCTCAAATTCCTTTGTTTTACTTCTACTCAATTCCCATCTCACACAAGGACACTTTAAAGCTATATACAAAATCAAGATACAACCTATATTCATCAACACCCATAACATATACATAAATTACACCGCATTCGTCTTAAGAAAAATGACATTCATCAAGCAAAAAATATTGGTTAAAATCAAGCTTCCTATTTTTTTGAATACTTCAATTCTCCTCACTGTCCAACTTACTTTATAATAATTACCTTGAAACGAAATCTTCTTAATTATTTTATGAACTTTTTAAATTGATTTAACATTCTATTCCTTTCATTTAACATAATATCCTTTATATGAATTTTTATAAATTTGTTCTGTCTTATCATCTGCTGTGTTTCAAATCTTTG
>CAJTQG010000013.1:8285-73703 GCA_910578605.1 uncultured Lachnospiraceae bacterium
ATAAAAATCCCCCATTCCTTAGAAACCTTTTTAAGAAATGGGGAATTATCATTCTAAATTTATTATACTTTTTCAATAATTAAATATATTCCTGCAATGTATTTTTTGCATTGTCTGTAATATCTCTCTGATAGGCAATTTCATTTTCAATATTTCTAGACACATCATTTGCCACATTGGCCGCCTCTAGTATATTTTTCAGCAATCCACTTACCGTCTCTGCCATCTCATTTTGTGCTGTGGCATTCTCATAAATTTGATTGATAAAGGTTACTGCATCATTGACATAGGTCTGTACCTCCTCAATCTTCTTTGTGATTTCTGCGGAGGAAGTTTTGGACTGGCTGGCAAGCTCCTGCACCTCTTTTGCCACAACCGCAAAGCCCCGTCCCTGCTCTCCTGCTCTTGCAGCCTCAATGGATGCATTCAGGGAAAGCATATTGGTCTTGTTAGCAATACCGGAGATGACCTTAGCAAAATCTGCAATTACTTTAGATACCTCCTTCATATGCTCCATATTCTGCCTAGAAACCTTTACATTTTCATTTAACTCATCAATTTTTTTTACGAGAATCTCAATCTCACTTATTCCCTCCTTGACTAAATTCAACGAAGTATCTGATGAGTTGATAACATCAAATGCATTTTTCTCAAGCTTTAGCTGAGAGGTATCCAAGTTCTCCACAATGCTCATCATTTCTTTAGCTAAATTATCTCTTTCCATTATTTCTCCACCTTTCTATTTGGTTTTCATTTTTGATTTTGCTCTCATTGCAATTTATATGTAATATACTATATTAGTAATCTTTATATAAGCATAATTGCTTCTTTCACATTGCCTACTCCAATAAGCTTTATTCCTTTTTTGCTCTGCAGACTGTCCAGGGATACTTGGGGTAATATACATGTATCAAAGCCCAGCTTAATGGCCTCCTGTACTCTTAACTGTGCCTGACTTACGCCCCTCACCTCGCCGGACAAGCCTACCTCCCCAAAACAGATTGTCTTGGCATCCAAATTGCGATTTTTGTAGCTGGATACAATAGCCATTACAATGGCAAGGTCCAACGCCGGCTCGTTTATTTTAATTCCGCCTGCTAAATTGACATAGGCATCACAGTCTGACAAGGAAAGACCAACACGCTTCTCCAACACTGCCATTAACAAGTTTACTCTGTTGTAATCCGTTCCGTTGGCAGTTCTCCTTGGCATGCCAAAATTCGTCCGGCATATGAGCGCCTGAATCTCAAGCAGCATCGGTCTGGTGCCCTCCATAGAACAGGCAACTACGGAACCGCTGGCATCCTCCGGTCTTCCGTCCAGCATAAATTCTGAGGGATTTTTCACTTCACAAAGCCCTGATTCCCTCATCTCAAAAACACCCATTTCATTGGTAGAGCCAAATCTGTTTTTCACTCCTCGAAGAATCCGATAGGAGGCATGTCTGTCTCCCTCAAAATAAAGCACCGTATCTACCATATGCTCTAGCACTCTTGGCCCTGCCACCACTCCCTCCTTTGTCACATGACCCACAATAAAAATGGAAATGCCCATTCCCTTGGCAATCTGCATCAATACGTTAGTGGACTCCCGAACCTGGCTCACGCTGCCTGGTGCGCTGCTGACTTCCTCCCTGTACATCGTCTGAATGGAATCAATCATCACGACATCAGGCGATACCTCTTTTATTGTCTTCTCAATGGTGTCCAGATTAGTTTCACAAAGCAGCAGCAAATTATCATTAAATTCTCCAATGCGCATAGCACGCAGTTTAATTTGTTTTAGAGATTCCTCCCCTGATATGTACAACACTCTCTTTTGCAGCAACGATAAATTCCGGCATACCTGCAGCAGCAATGTAGATTTGCCGATACCCGGATCACCACCTACCAACACAAGACTGCCCGATATAATTCCCCCTCCAAGCACTCTGTCTAATTCCTCCATACCAGTAGAAATTCTTTCCTCCTGTGCCATGGAAATATTAGCTAGGGTAGTGGCCTGGGCACTTACCCTCTGTATTTTATTACCCTTCTTTATCGCAGGCTCCTCCACAAAGGTGTTCCACTCTTTACAGCCGGGGCACTGCCCCATCCACTTTGCAGACTCATATCCGCATTCCTTACAAAAGAACATACTTCCCTTTGCCTTCGCCAATTTTTACCTCCATTCTGTCATAACACAAATCCATATCCGTTAAGCTTTCCACTGAAATGTCACACAAATCTATCTATTTTATCTCCAGAGTATTGCGGATTTCTCTTGTAGATTCCATTTCTCCTATAGATTCCATTCCTCCTGTAGATGGAAGAAAGAGATGTTCTGCTTTTATTTCCAGAACATCCCTTTGCTAACTGCTTTTAATATTCTATGCTTTTTGAATACGCACGGAAGCACTTGTCCCAGCATTAAGTTCTACACTAAAGCTTAATTTTCCACCCAGATTTGTTTTCATTTTTCCTACATTGGTATCATCAATATAGACCTTGTAATCTGTCTCACTCTCCAATTCCAATGTAATCTGGGAGTCCTCCGGTCCCTCCACCTGAAAGCGGACTTCATTTCCTGTCACTTTCAAATCATTCACTGCTGTCCCTGGAACAGATTCATATACAAACATTCCGTTTTTCTCTAATCTGGTAATATCCTTAAAGGTCTTCACCTTGTACAAATCACCGCAATGTTCAAAGTCCGATAACTTTGTTTTCTTAGGTAAGGTGTAATCACCGAAGCTGATTGCCCCATCCTGCGCTTTTATTAACTCTTTTACTACTGCCATTCCCAATATCCTCCTGTTTTTTGCACGATTTCCCTCGAAATTTGTATATTTATTATAATACATTTTGCTATATTATTCAAATACATTTACAGATTCACTACAATTTTTCTTAAATGGTAAATTCTAACTGTTTATTACTTACAGATACCGTGACCTTATCCCCCTCCTTCACTTTACCTGCCAGCATCTCCTCCGCTAACTTATCCTCAATTTTATTTTGTATCTCTCTTTTTAGAGGACGGGCGCCATACTTTTTGTCAAAACTGTCCCTCACTAAGAAGTCTTTTGCCGCCGCCGTAAATTCTAATTGAATATTTACCTGCTGCTGCGCCCTCTCTGCCAATCCTTTTAATAAAATAGTGACTATGCTTCTCATATCCTTCTTTGTCAGTGCATGGAATACAATAATCTCATCAATTCGATTGAGAAATTCTGGTTTAAATAGTTTTCTCACTTCTTCCATCACATTGGATTTCATCGTCTCATAGTCCCTCTTCTCATTTTCCTCGGCAATAAATCCCAAAGGCTTCTGGTCCATAATTCTTCCTGCACCTGCATTGCTGGTCATAATAATAATGGTATTTTTAAAATCCACCACTCTGCCGTGGGCATCTGTAATGCGTCCGTCATCCAACACCTGAAGCAGCATATGAAACACATCTGGATGTGCTTTTTCAATCTCGTCAAACAAAATTACGGAATAGGGATTGCGGCGAACCTTCTCGCTGAGCTGCCCCCCTTCCTCATAGCCTACATATCCGGGAGGCGAACCAATCAGCTTGGATACACTATGCTTTTCCATATATTCCGACATATCCACACGGATAATATTATCCTCACTTCCAAATACAGCCTCCGCCAATGCCTTAGATAATTCTGTCTTTCCTACGCCAGTTGGTCCTAAAAACAAAAAGGAACCAATTGGCCTTTTGGGATCCTTTAATCCCACCCTGCCTCTCTTTATGGCCTTGGACACTGCACTGACAGCCTCCTCCTGACCTACCACTCTGGCATGGAGGATTTTTTCTAAATTGCGAAGCTTCTTCTTCTCCTCCTGCTCTAATCTCTTCACTGGAATTTTAGTCCATCTTGCCACCACCTGGGCCACTTGATTTTCACCGATGGACAGCTTTCTTCTGTTTTTCTCACTTACCCAGCTTTTATGCACCTGTTCCATCTTTTCCTGAAGTTCTCTTTGTTGTTTTTTAATACTGGCTGCATGCTCATACTGTTCCTTAACAATAGCGTCTTCTTTTTCCTGCTCCATCCTCTCTGCTTCCCTTGACAATTCCTTCCACTCTGCTGGAGCAGTGTGCGCCTCCAAACGGGCGGCGGCCGCTGCCTCATCCATCAGATCAATCGCTTTATCGGGAAGAAATCGGTCATTGATATAGCGAACAGATAGCTTGACAGCCGCCTGGATAGCCTCATCCTTAATCTGAATGCGATGATGCTTCTCATAGTGAGGACGCAGACCTCTCAAAATCTCTATTGTATCCTCCACACTTGGCTCTTCCACCCTCACAGGCTGAAATCTCCGCTCCAAGGCGGCATCTCGCTCAAAATATTTGCGAAATTCTTCTATTGTTGTAGCACCTATTAGCTGCAGCTCACTTCTAGCCAATGCCGGCTTTAAAATATTGGCGGCATCAATAGAGCCTTCCGCTCCTCCTGCACCAATAATTGTGTGAATCTCATCTATAAATAAAATAATATTACCTGCTGTTCTCACCTCATTTAAAATTTTCTTTACCCGCTCCTCAAATTCACCTCTATATTTAGAACCCGCTACCATACCGGAAACATCCAATGTAAACAATCGCTTACCCAATAAAATATCTGGTACATCCTCATCCACGATTCGCTGTGCAAGCGCCTCCACAATAGCTGTCTTTCCTACTCCAGGCTCACCAATTAGACAAGGATTATTCTTGCTGCGGCGACAGAGAATTTCCATCATCCGCTTAATTTCCTCCTCCCGTCCTACAACTGGGTCTAACACTCCCTCCTTTGCCAGCTTAGTCAATTCCCGACTATAATTTTCCAGAGCAGCAGTAGGACTCTTTGTCTTTCCTTTGCCGTTTTTTCCTGACTGTAGATATTCCTTTACCCTTGAACCGTCCACACCCATGGCAGACAACAAATCCACACAGAGTTTCTGTATATTCACTCCCATAGTGTGAAGCAATCGCACTGCCCCACAATCTTGCTCCTTGACCAAACTTAACAAAATATGTTCTGTACCAATCTTCTCTTGATGGTATTTGTTTGCTTCGACCTCACTGCCCTCCAAAACCTTCCTAGCTCTTGGTGTAAGATGGGGCGCCTCCTTTAGGGCAACAGGCTGCATAGGCGCAATCAGCTCCTCCATCAGAGTGAGCATCTTGCTCTCGGTTACATTTTGCTCCCTCAATACCATACCAGCCGCACTTGTCTCCACATGAACAAGCCCAATCAGCAGATGCTCCGTACCTACATAGCTGTGCTCCAAATCATCTGCTGCTTCCTTCGCATAATTCAATACTTTCTTTGCTTTTTCTGTATATAAATTTTCCATGCTGTCACTATCCTTATTTTTTATTATTCTTATTTTTTATTATTCTTCTCTACTTATTCTCTTCTTGGTTTATCTCTTCCCTTGCTTTACATCCATCTTAGATATTTTCTTCTCTTTTTATTTCTTCTTTTTTTATTTCTTTTCTTAGTTTATTTTTTCTCTTGCATGCTATCCTTCTCTGGCTTTTTACCTTTCTTTTGTTTTATGTCCTGTCTTGCTTTTCTTGATTCCCTTCATTTTCTTTTATCACATATTCTCTTTTGGCTTTTTCTTTTGTTTTCTTTTCCCTCACAAGCAAAAATATCAGCACAGCAATTACAATTCCCAGAACGATAATACATATCCACTTTACATTTGCCTGCTGCTTCTTTTCTTTTTTTAACTTTGCAATTTGAGACAGCAAACTGTCCAGTTGTCCTTTACTTGCACTGGCGTCAATATTTGCATCATCATAGGAATCATACCTTTGTATTGTATTTTCCAACAAATCTACTCGGTACAGATTCTTTTCTCCCTTACCGTTCATAGCATAAATCAATCCAAATTTTTTATCTTTGGCAACTTTGTAACATTCAAATGTAAGTTTACCCCATTTTTCCTGAAACTTTTCATACCCTGGGGGAAGAACAGAATCTGCCTGCCCCAATATAACATATGTCATATTATTTTCAGACAGGGCTACAAATGGACTAAAACTATCCGTACTCTCATTGTACAAAAACCATCTGCCCGTCTTGCCAGCCTTGTCTGTGAGATAAAACACTTTTAAGCCTGTGACAACCCCCTGGGTAATCACAATCGTGTCACCCTTGTAGGCATACTGCACCCACTCCATTCCCTCAATAGGCGCCACTGTCTTTGTATCTTTTATTGTATAATAGTCTGCATCACCTATCTGGATTTTAATCCTATCACCCTTAATACTTTGTTGTTTTTCTGTTTTCTTTTTCTCTGTCTTGTCTGTTGCTGCCGTTGATTTGCTCTTTGTAATATAAATCATATAAGATTTTCTGCTTCCGTTCTCTGCCCGCACGGTTATCTTTGTAAGATTTTCTCCCGCCTTAAGCTTCGTACCCTTTACATCCTCCACAACCCCATGAAGATTATTGGGAAATGCTGTCACAATCAACTTTTCAATATCGCCTCCCACAGAAGCCTTATACTGATATACTTGTGGTGTAAACACCGGTGACAAATTGACTTCCTTCGTCTCTCCCTTGGCAGTTACGCCTACAAGCTGCAACTCACTCAGCATTGTATCCGAGGACTGGCTGGTAATGGGAGCAATCAACAGCTCTGCGTTCTTGACAGAAACCTTCATAGTTTCTCCATCCTTTTCCTTTAAAGGACAGATATTGTCACCCTCCTCCATAAGGATTTTAATGGGACTAGTTCCTTGTTTTTTAGCAATAAATTTGACCTTTCTCTCAAACATTTTGGAATTGGCGCTTCCTGAAAAGGTCAGCACTCCATCCCCTCCTGCGTAAGCTCCCGACTGATATTCCAACAGAGTGTCATCATAGGTCACATGAAAAAAATAGGCTCCAACCTCCGTGTTTGCATTGACTTTTATCCCAACCTCCACTATGCCTTCCACTGATGTCATATTATCCTCCACACTTATCTCTGCTTTCTTGGAGGCTGCCTGCACCAAAACAGTAGGACCTAAAAATAAAATCGTACACCAAAACAGCCAAACTGCCATCTTCCATATTTTTCTATCTGTTCTCATATCGCTTGTCACCATCCTCATTTACCCTGACTTACTATTCGTGAACTTAATATTAACCCGCTCAATGCTTCCAAATCCCGAAAGTTTAACTTATCCTCCCCCAAATTAACATCACTGGCTATCTGGTATATTCCTTTTAATTTTACAATTCCATTCATGTGACGGCTTGCACTTAACAAATCCAACACATCCACAACCCCGTCACCGTTTATATCCCCCCGTACACAAATAGATATATCCATTACCTTTTTGCCTTTCTTATTTAAAACACGGCATTTGTTTCCTGTTGCCACATTTCCCTTCAGGGGCTTTCCCTTAGCTGTTAAAAGCTGCACGCTTCCCTGCTCCACATGAAGGCTCCCCAACAGTTCCTTAGCTGTAATGCCCATTGGTATATTATATAAATACCCATTTTTGTGAATAGGATATTTGTCTGACACTAATGTAAGTTTTTTATCTATTTTATAGGTAAAGTTGTTAGCAGGCTGACTTTTTTTCTTTGACACATGAATTCTGTACGTTTTTACATCGCCGGTCTGCGCCTTCACTTTTATGGAAATAGTAGAAGAAGAAATACTTTCCTTTAACTCAACTTCCCCATCTCCTTCCACTAAAGCTTTTGGGTTAATAGCTTCCGCCTGCACCAAAAGCTGGCTGGTATCCTCCTTTACCGACACATAATAATCTGTTGTCTTACAATCAAAAGAGGGAGTTAAGCGATACCCTGTCACCTGCAGCTTGGACAGAAGATTATTATCACTTTTATCTGCTACCATCATCAAAGTCTCATCTGGCATTTTATCATAGTATGGAATTTCAAACACCAAGGGTTCTTCCATCTTCCCTTTTAAAAATTGAGCTAAACTGTACGCCTCTCTAGCCCCGCTGAACAATTCCCTAGAGTTCTGGTGGACAAACAAAGTACCTGCCGTGTCAAATCTCTGGCTGTACAATGTATTCTGTTTTTTTGCAATATACTCCTGTATTAATGCCGCTGCACCTCCAACGATTGCCTTTTTTTGTGTATTCCATGGCCTGCCGGTTGCCTTATCGGATGCCGACGCATACATCATCATATTGGTCACATCCGAAAGATTGTTCCCTCCCACTCCATAATAATTATATACTCCCAAAAATCTATCAAATTCACCGCTCACTAGCTGATTTTTTTCTCCTTCAGTCACCCTTACGGCCTTCCAAACCAAATAATAGGGATTGACGCCTGCTTTTTTTGCCGCTTCAATAAACACTTTTGCATAATCCGTCTTGCCGTCCGCCTTTTCTCCCTCCATAAATGTTCCTCTCAACAATTCATCAACTGTCTTTTTTGTTTGGTATTTATTGTAATCGGACAGAGAATAAAATTGAAATATATTGTTCTCACTCAAAAAATTTCTTGGGTCCATATAGAATGCTATGAGACCGACATCCGCACTTACCTGCTCTCCTGCCTCAAATTCAGTATACATATCTGTCTCCTCATTGTAAGCCCCCTTTGCCTTTGACTTAAAAGTCTCAAAGCTTGACGCCGGAACAGTGTTCTTTCCCAAGGCACTCTGTGCCTTTACCGCCTTATCCCATTTACAATTTATCTTTTTTCCTCTAAACACCCAATTAGGGTGCTTTACATGCAGCTTTCGCAGAGCAGCTTTATAACTTTCCGGAAATCCCTGCTTCTTCAACCAAGCTTCAAACTTCTTATCCGTCTTATATTCCCCTTCCTTTTCTATCTCTACACTGCTCATTGGAACATAGCCCCGCTGGCAAATACCATCTTTGTCCACAAAGCTTATTTTGCACCACCTTGCACCATCCGATGCGCTAGTCTCCCACAAATATTCGGCCTCCTGTCCCGCCTGAAGTGTAAACCACTGCCCGTCTATATCCTGCAGCCTAGCAGTGCGGGTAGATGCCCATGCATATATGCTTACTGCATCTTTCGCAATGGTAACCTTATCCGCAGCAGCACAAAGTTCACTCCTGCCGGACAGAACGCCCAGCAGCAGTGATATCATACCTGCCATTTTTAATTTGCTCCATACAGATAACCTATTGCATCTGTTGATTCTTCCATTAAAACAGGAATTTTCTTTGCCTCTATGCTTCATCGATTGCCTTCCCTATATCATTTCTCATATATTTATTTGCAAAATCTATCCAATGAGTAGCCTCATAAGCATTGGCCCTGGCTTCCTTTAAGTCAGCTCCCTTTGCCGTAATACCAATCACTCGTCCCCCATTGGTCACAATGCCTTCCTGGGTCTGCTTTGTGCCTGCATGAAATGCATAATAGCCATCTTTTCCATCAAAGTTCTCAAAACCTGTCATCAAAATACCTTTCTCGTATTTTTCAGGATAACCATTTGATGCCAAAACCACACAAACTGCCGCATTATCCTCAAATTCCAGGTCAATCTTATCTAATGTCTCGTCAACACATGCCTCCATCACATCTATCATATCATTTTTCATACGCACAAGAACTACCTGCGCTTCCGGATCCCCAAAGCGCGCATTGTACTCTAACACCTTGGGGCCTTCCTCGGTCAACATCAATCCAAAGAAAATTACACCTTTAAATGGTCGTCCCTCGGCTTTCATAGCATCCACTGTGGCCTGATAAATATGTTTTTTACAGAACTCATCCACTTCCTTTGTGTAGAAGGGACTAGGTGAGAAGGTTCCCATGCCGCCTGTATTTAAGCCCTTATCTCCATCCTTTGCCCTCTTGTGGTCCTGGGCGCTTGCCATAATTTTAATGGTATTGCCGTCCACAAAGGACAAAACCGATACCTCCCGCCCTGTCATAAATTCCTCTATCACAATGCGGTTTCCAGCTGTGCCGAACTGCTTATCTACCATAATGGTATCCACACCGGCCAAAGCCTCCTCCTTTGTATTGCAAATCAAAACACCCTTTCCAAGGGCCAGTCCGTCCGCCTTTAATACAATAGGAAATTTTGCTTTTGTCTCCAAATATTCCTTTGCCTGCTGGGGTGTATCAAAATTCTCATAGGCCGCCGTTGGGATATTGTACTTTTTCATTAAATCCTTAGAAAACCCTTTAGAGCCCTCCAAAATAGCCGCATTTTTCCTTGGTCCAAACACCCGAAGTCCCTCTGCCTCAAAAACATCTACTATGCCGCCCACAAGAGGATCATCCATTCCAATAATAGTAAAATCAATTTCTTCCTTTTTGGCAAAGGCAGCTAATCTTTCAAACTCCATAGCCCCAATGTCCACGCACTCTGCAACCTGTCCAATCCCAGCATTTCCCGGCGCACAGTAAATCTTGTCCACCTTTGGGCTAAGGCTGGCTTTATATGCAATCACATGTTCTCTTCCACCGCTGCCTACAATTAAAACCTTCATTTACTTATCCTTTCTGACAACATGATTGTCTCTCATTTCAATACGATTGTTTGCTATATCATCTATTGCCTGAGGCAAAATTACCCACTCAGCCTGCTCCATCACTCTTTTCTGCAGGCTCTGTGGTGTATCATCATCTAAAACTTCTACACACTTCTGGGCAATAATCGGCCCTGTGTCTGTACCGCTGTCCACAAAATGAACAGTTGCCCCTGTCAGCTTAACTCCCCGCTCCAATGCCTTCTCATGTACTCTTAAACCATAAAAGCCTGTACCGCAGAAGGAGGGAATCAAGGCCGGATGAATATTGATAATGCGGTTCTCATATTGCTCCACAAGCTCCTTTGGCAGCACTACCATACATCCTGCAAGAACAATCAAATCAAGCTTGTAAGACAAAAGTACCTTTAACAACTCCTGATTAAATTCCTCCCTTGCAGCATAATCCTTCGGTGATATACACATATGTGCTATTCCATGATTTTTTGCTCTCTCTAAAGCATATGCATTTTTATTGTTGCTGATTACCACTTCTATGGAAGCATTTGTGATTCTGCCCGCCTCAACGCTGTCAATAATAGCCTGCAGATTGGTGCCGCCGCCGGAAACCAACACGCCAACTCTTAACATAATGTAACTCCTTTTTCTCCAGCTTCTATAGCGCCTACCTTGTACGCCTTCTCACCTGCTGCTTTCAATGCTTCTATTGTCCTGTCTGCATCTGACTTATCCACCGCAAGCATCATACCAATTCCCATATTAAACGTATTGTACATCATTTCCTCAGCCACATCTCCGTCTATAGACAGCATTTCAAAGATAGGAGGAATGGGATAGCTGTCCTTCTTCACCACCGCCCTAACACCATCCGGCAGCATTCTTGGAATATTCTCATAGAAGCCTCCCCCTGTAATATGGCTGCAGCCCTTAATTGTTACTCCTGCCTCCTTGACACAGCGCAGCGCCTTTACATAAATTTTAGTTGGAACAATCAAAGCTTCCCCCAGTGTAGTTCCCAGGGAATCATAGTATGTATTTAATGCCTCTTCTGTCATATTAAATACTTTGCGCACTAAAGAAAATCCATTGCTGTGAATACCGCTAGAGGCAATCCCAATCAACACATCTCCCTCTTTGATTGTCTTTCCGGTGATTAAATCCTTCTCATCCACTACACCTACCGCAAAGCCAGCCAAGTCATATTCATCTACCGGATAAAAGCCCGGCATTTCTGCCGTCTCACCGCCAATCAATGCCGCCCCTGACTGCTTACAGCCCTCAGCCACACCGCTGACAATGGTAGCAATTTTTTCTGGTTCATTTTTTCCGCAGGCAATATAATCTAAGAAAAATAATGGTTCTCCGCCTGCACAGGCAATATCATTAACACACATTGCCACACAGTCAATTCCTACCGTATCATGCTTGTCCAGCAGAAATGCCAGCTTTAATTTTGTTCCCACACCATCTGTCCCGGAAACCAATGTTGGCTTTTCCATATTTTTAAACTGTTCCATGGAAAAAGCTCCGGAAAAGCCGCCAATATTAGTCAGCACTTCCTTTCTCATTGTTCCTTTAATATGCTCCTTCATCAGTTCCACTGACCTGTATCCTGCCTCAATATCTACACCTGCGTTTTTATAATCCATTTTAAATTTCCTTTCTCTGTCCATTGCTGTGTTCATTTACTATGTCTCAAGCAACATGCTCGGGTAATTTCTCTATTATTCCAATCATGGCAACCGACATTTATTTTGTATAATTTTTATATCCAACTTCCTGCAGCTTAGCATCCTTTGCCACTACTTGGTCTTTCAGCTTTTCTTTGTAATCCTTTAATTTTGCCAAAAGCTGGCTGTCCGATGTAGCCAAAATCTTAGCTGCCAACAATCCTGCGTTGGCTCCTCCGTTAATTGCCACTGTGGCAACGGGAATGCCAGATGGCATCTGTACAATAGAGTACAGGGAATCCCTTCCACCCAGTGATGTTGTATGCATGGGGATTCCAATAACAGGCATTGGAAAAATAGCCGCGCACATGCCTGGAAGATGAGCCGCCATGCCCGCTCCCGCAATAATTACCTTAAATCCCTTGTCCTCTGCTGTCCTAGCGTACTCAAAAAACACCTCCGGCTCCCTGTGTGCGGAAATAATTGTCATTTCATAATCAATACCCAATTCCTCTAAAATATCTGCTGCCTTGCTCATAACCGGCATATCGGAATCGCTTCCCATCACTATACCTACTTTAGCCATGATTGTATCTCCTTTTCTTCACTTATTATATGAAATAATTTTTGTGCATAGTTAGTTATATTTTAACCTTTATCAATTCACACGTCAATGTGTTTATTGAAGATTTCCTTTGTTTACATTCTCATCCAATATCTTTTCCACATAAACCCACAATTGTTCAGAACCTGTCTTTGTTGTTTGATTCCTCTGCTCTACCTGCTCTCTCTTAATCCCTCTCTCCCTCCAAGACAGACCGTCTGAAGCATCATTCAACATTAAAGGCTGCACATTATCTAAAGAATGAGCAAATTTTGCCTCCATTGTCTCCCCCTCCTCAAATTCATCCCAAAGCCCCCTGAAATACTTTGCCTGATCTTGGGGCAATATAGAAAAAATCCGCTCCGCTGCCTTTAACTCTCTCTCCCTTTTAGTCTTATGTGCTGCCTTATCATAGGCATAAGTATCTCCCGCATCTATTTCCACCATATCATGAATCAACACCATTGCCATCACCCGCAATGTATCTATTTTTTCATTGGCATACTCCCCAAGGAGCAGCGCCATCAATGCCAGATGCCATGAATGTTCCGCATCATTTTCCTTGCGCAAACCGTCATGGAGATATGTCTGCCTTTCTATCTGCTTCAGTTTATCTGCCTCCAATATAAATGCCATCTGTTTATCTAATCTAGTACATTTCTCTTCTTCTTTCATCAATACCTCCGCTTCACCATATCACAATCCACTTAAAATCATTCCCCCTAAAAATATCCATATAGCACAGTTCAGCACAGAGCCAAACCAACATAAAATATAAAATTTATCCTCCTCTCTAAATCCAACCAGTGCACTGATAGTCCCAAACACTGCCGTCACTAGAGCCCCACAGCCAAGGATACCTACCAAATAAGGCCCCTCTCCCTCATGTCTGTAAGAAATGAAAATGGCATATATCATAACCGCAGCAGAGATACATGCCAAAATTATGGAGATAATACCACCGATAGAATGATGCTTGTCCGTAAATTTATATCCGCCTTTTCTTGCGTGTTTAAAAAGCATAAATATGCCCTTCCTTTCTTTTTCTCATGAATATTCCAGAACTTCTCCCAATTTCCCAAAATTTAATTGCTCCCCATTTTTCTTATCTTTATTTCCTTTATCTTTATTTTGCTTATTTTTATTTTCTTTATCATATTTATTATATTTACGTTTTTTACTCTTTTATTTTTTAATTATTTGCTGTGTTCCCTGCTGCTTCTCCTAATTGCCCGTATACATGCATACAGCCAATATCCTATAAATGCTCCAACGGTATTTAACAATAAATCGTCTACATCAAACACTCCGATTTTAAAATATAACTGTGTGGTCTCTATGGCAAGGCTTACTAAAAAGCCTGTCAGCGTTGCCGTAAGCATATTTTTCCAATAATTATGACTCAAGGGCAGAAAGAAGCCAATAGGTAAAAATACAAATACATTACCCATTAAATTCAACAGCATAGCCTTTGTTCCTAACTTCCACCCATAATTCCAAAAACGTTTAATTTCTTTGAACAATGTAAGATTGTAGCGATAATTATCGTACACTTCCCTATCAGAGATAAACACAAAGAACATCAATATCAGTAAGTAGATGATAAACAACAAACGGCTAACAATTATTAGCCGTTTTCCCTTTTGCTTCCTCATATGTTTTAAAACAAAATGTCAGATTTTTTCTTTAACAATCTGCCACCATTTACAATTGTAAGTACACCTACTGCAATTCCAAATACAATCATCAGTACACCAAGGGCAATGCTTAAGCCGCCTGTCTGTTTCATAACACTATATGTCTTCTCTCCCATTGCAATCTCCTTCCTATTTCACACCATACTGCTCATAGTATGCATCAATAGCTGCTTTTAATTCATCATCAATAATAATTTTCCCTTTGTACTCTTTATTATACAAATGCTCAACAACCTCTGCCATAGTCACAATAGCAGTCGTCTGAATTCCATATTTTTCTTGGATTTCACAAAGAGCTGATTTCTCACCTTTGCCCCGCTCCATTCGGTCCACAGATACTACCAACCCCATTACCTCCACATTACCTTGTGCTTTAATAATGGGCACCGTCTCCTCAATGGAAGTTCCTGCTGTCGTCACATCCTCAATAATCACAACCTTATCTCCATCACAAAGAGGACTTCCCAATAAAATCCCTACATCTCCATGGTCCTTCACTTCCTTGCGGTTTGAGCAAAATTTCACATCCGAATCATAAAGCTGGCTAAACTCCATAGCCGTCGCCACACTTAAAGGAATCCCCTTATATGCAGGTCCAAAAAGTACATCAAAATCTGTGCCGTATTTTTCCTGAATGGCTTTCGCATAATAATGCCCAAGGCGGCTTAGCTGTCTGCCGGAGCGATAAAAACTTGTATTGATAAAAAATGGCGTCTTTCTGCCGCTCTTTGTCACAAAATCTCCAAACTTAAGCACCTGACAATCCACCATAAATTCTATAAATTCTTTTTTATACTGTTCCATAGCTTTCCTCCATATTTTATCTATATCATTTGCCTTTCTATATTTGTCTCTATTTTGATGGATAGCTATTACTTTGTCAAGTAATACTTTATCTGCTTGCTAATTCCTAGTTTTGATTCACATGGGAATTGTTTTATTTTACAATTCCAATCAAATTCTGAATATTATCTACCTTATGGCGCTGCATATAATCCTCTATTCCCCTTGCCACCTCCACAGTGGCCATGGGATTATAAAAATTAGCCGTTCCCACCGCCACAGCGCTGGCTCCCGCCAATATAAATTCCATAGCATCCTCTGCGCTGGCAATACCTCCCATGCCGATAATTGGAAGTGATACCGCATTGGCAGCCTGATAAACCATCCGAACCGCAACAGGCTTAATAGCTGGTCCCGACAATCCTCCCGTCTGATTCGCTATGGCAAAACACTGGCGATTTATATCAATCTGCATTCCTGTCAATGTGTTTATCAGGGATAGCACATCTGCTCCTCCTG
Source organism: uncultured Lachnospiraceae bacterium (assembly GCA_910578605.1). Classification (GTDB taxonomy): domain Bacteria; phylum Bacillota; class Clostridia; order Lachnospirales; family Lachnospiraceae; genus MGBC111451. The sequence continues at coordinate 23,999 of CAJTQG010000013.1, forward strand.
CCTCAGCCGCCTTTGCCATTACCGTAATATCTGTCACATTAGGACTAAGTTTCATAATTACCGGCTGCTTTGCCTTGCTTTTCACTTCCTTGGTAATATTCTCCAATGCCTTGGGATCCTGACCAAAAGCAATACCCCCTTCTTTTACATTGGGGCAGGAGACATTAATTTCCAGCATATCCACCGGCTGGTCTGCCAGTCTCTCCACCACTTCACAATAGTCCTTAACGCTTTTTCCACATACATTAACAATAATCTTCGTGTCAAACTTTCTCAAAAACGGAATATCTCTCTTTACAAACAAATCCACTCCCGGATTCTGCAGTCCAACTGCATTCAGCATACCGCAGCTAGTCTCTGCAATACGCGGAGCGGCATTCCCCTGCCAGGGAATGTTAGCCACTCCCTTTGTGACTACAGCCCCCAATTGATTAAGATCCATAAATTCACTATATTCACTGCCGGAGCCAAAAGTTCCCGATGCTGTCATCACCGGATTTTTCAGCTCCACACCTGCTAAATTTACTGTTGTATTCATATTCACCTTCCCTTCTTTATTTCTGCGGTAACAGCCAATCATCCATACATAGACAGTATTCGCCATATCAACATGCAAACCTTCCGCTTAGCTCATTGCTCGCAGGAATAAAAGTATCTATCTCTGAATCATTTATTGTACTATTTTACAGTTCAATTTCATTGGCAAAGAATACTGGACCATCTTTGCAGACACGCTTATTATGTACATTTGTATGCTCGTCCACATCTGTTGACTGACACACACATGCCAGACAGGCTCCAATTCCACATGCCATTTTTTCTTCCATGGAAAGCTGCGCCTCTATCCCTTCTCTTAGTGCAAATTCCTTTATCGCTCGAAGCATTGGCATTGGTCCGCAGGCATATATTTCTTCCGCTTTAAGCCCCTGTTCCTCTATGGCATCCATCACATTGCCCTTTACTCCTACGCTTCCATCCTCCGTGGCAATGACAACATGGGCATATTTCTCCAATTCCTTATCCAAAAACACTTCTCTGTTGCGGTAACCTGCCACTGCAATCACATTACATCCCTGCCCATGCAGCTGTTTTGCCAACTCCACCATAGGGGGTATTCCAATTCCTCCTGCAATCAGCATAGCACTTCTATCCTTTATGGTAAAGCCATTTCCAAGAGGTCCCATTATTTCAACGGTATCTCCTGCATGCATACGAGAAAATTCCTTTGTCCCCCCTCCAGCAACTCTATAGACAAGACAAATTCTATTTTTTTCCTTATCGATCTGGCAAATACTGATAGGTCTTGGCAACAGACGGCTGCCATCCTTGCAGTATAAGGAAACAAACTGTCCAGCCTTGGCCTCTGCTGCTACTTTATTGGTCTGAAGCCATATGCTGTAAACATCTGTACTAATATAATCCTGACGCACTACCTGCGCTGTTTCTTTGAAATGCACAACTCATACCTCCCTTTTCTTCTTTTTTAATGATACCATTTTCTCCGCCTTGATTTTCCACCTTCAGCAGGTTACTTTCTGAAGCTTTGTTTTCTATCTGTTTCTAGAAGGCCGCAGTAATATCTTCAATCATGTCCAACACTGCCTGCCTGGAGGCATCAGCAAAGTTTATCTCTCCAAATTTCCCATATTGCTCCTGCTTGTAGGCAGCGATTATTCCTCTTGAGGAATTGACAATTGCTCCAAGACCATCCTTATTGAAGAAATGCACCAAATCTTTTCCTCTCCCCCCTTGAGCACCATATCCTGGCACCAATATATATGATTTCGGCATAATCTGTCTAAGTACCTTGCCCATCTCAGGGTAAGTGGCGCCCACTACCGCACCGATATAGCTGTACTCATCTCCCATGCATTCCTGGCCCCACTGGGCTACCTTCTCCCCTACCCACTCGTACAGCGGTCTGTCATCTACGATTCTATCCTGAAATTCTCCACTGGAAGGATTGGATGTCTTTACAAGAATAAACAATCCCTTCTTCTCCTCCTTGCAAACATCTACAAACGGCTTCACTCCATCTGTCCCTAAATAAGGATTTACTGTAACAAAATCCTCATCAAATCCAGTATACTGCTTGTCTCCCACCTGCACCTTTCCAAGGTGTCCTATAGCATACGCCATGGAAGTGGAACCAATATCACCCCTCTTAATGTCCCCAATTACAATGATACCCTTTTCCTTTGCATATTTTACAGTCTTTGAAAATGCGTTTAAGCCTTCTAGACCAAACTGCTCATACATGGCAATCTGGGGCTTTACAGCGGGAATCAAATCACAAGTGGCGTCGATAATTGCCTTGTTAAACTGCCAGATTGCCTCACCTGCTCCCTCTAATGTCTCTCCATATTCCTGATATGCCTTTTTCTGAATATGTTGGGGCACATAGGATAACATTGGGTCTAATCCTACCACAATAGGAGCATTTGTCTTTTTTATTTTCTCTATTAACTTATTGATCATACTATTCTCTCATACCACAAACATGGGTATTTCCTTTCTATCTAGCTTTACTCTATAGACATTTTCTCTGTGTATTTCTTTTGTCTCTATATTTCCTTTGTCTCTTTTAATTTATCATATACAATTTTTCCATCCACAATTGTATACACTACCTGACCTTTTACCTTTCTTCCGTGAAATGGGGTATTCTTACCCTTGGATGCAAATTCATTGGCATCAATCGTATATTCCCATGCAGGATTTATAATGGTGATATCCGCAATTTTTCCCTCAGATATATCTCCCTTGTCCAACTTTAATATTTTTGCCGGATTGTAACTCATCTTCTCCGCCATCTGCATCGGTGTGAGCCATCCCTTACAAACAAGCTCCGTGTATGTGAGAGCCGCTGCAGTCTCCAAGCCTACAATACCAAAAGGAGCTGTGGAAATATGTTGTTTTTTCTCATCCTCATGGTGAGGTGCATGGTCGGTAGAAATAGCATCTATGACACCTGACTTCAACCCTAATTTCAGAGTTTCCACATCCTCCTTGCTTCGCAGTGGGGGATTCATTTTGTAGTTAGAATCCCCATTGACAATATCATCCTCACTTAACACAAAATGATGAGGACAAACCTCTGCTGTCACCTTTATCCCTGCTTCCTTTGCCAATTTAGTGAATGTCACACTGTCCTTTGTAGAACAATGACATAGGTGAAGCCTAGCGCCGGTCTCCTTTGCCAACAAAATATCTCTTGCCACAATCACATCCTCCACCCCATTGCTGATGCCCTGCACCTGATACTCCTGTGATTTCTTTCCCTGGTTGATACAACCATTGCCAGCTAAACTCTTATCTTCACAGTGGGCAAATACAGGCATATCCTCCCGAGCTGCCTCTTTCATTGCCTCCCTGTACAGATAGGTATTCATTACTGATTTTCCGTCCTCGCTGATTGCTCCTGCTCCTTGGCGTTTCATTCCTGCAATGTCCGCAATCTGCTCCCCCTGCTGACCATTTGTCACCGCCCCCACGGGAATCACATGTACATTCCCCGCTTCTTTTGCTTTCTCTAAAACAAACTGAACCTGCCCTGGAGTATCTATGACAGGATTTGTATTGGGCATTGCGCAAATAGTAGTAAAACCTCCTCTAGCTGCAGCTCGCGTCCCTGTCTCTATTGTCTCCTTATATTCAAAACCCGGCTCTCTCAAATGAACATGTAAATCAATAAAGCCCGGCATAACGATACATCCATACGCCTCTATTATCTGTTCTGCTTCGGCCTCTATATATGGCAAAACCTGCTTTATTCTGTTATTTTCAATTAATATATCTCCCCTCATATCCATATTAGTTGCCGGATTCACAATACGTCCATTTTTAATCAATATAGCCATTCTCTATATCCTTTCCTCTCAATATCCTTCTATCATCCTTTGCTCCATTATGTCTTGCTAGTATCTGCTCACTGAAAAAGTGGCAATCCTATTACTTTATTCTAATGTCCTCACAACATCCTCGAGCATTTCCTTATTTTCAATATAAATATCTAAATCCTCCTTACAAACCCACTCATAACCGTTTAAATCTTCGGATAATATAACAATATCTGACTTTGCTTCACACAAATAAGCTACTCCTAAATACTGAACCTCTCCAACGACATAAGTCCATGTATACAAAATTTTATCAATCTCTGCATGGATTCCCGTTTTCTCCTCAATCACCGATAAAACCAAATTATCAGGATTCTCTCCAAACTTTAAATCTTCATCTATAAAGCCCCATTGATAAGGATTGTTAATATTATCATCAAACCATTGCTTTAACAGAAGATAATTGTCATTATTTTTTATTATGCCCTTTACTTTAATTTTAAATTGTGTCATTTTTACACCATCCTTATATTTTCAATTTTTTAATTTTCCTCTCCAAATTTATATTTTGCCATATTATTTGTATATTACTTTTCCGCAATGTTATAGATATTCTGAAGATATTACTTAAAGGAAAGAATATTCTATAACAGCACAAAAAGCAGCGTGTTTTCCAAGAAACCGCTGCTTTTCATTCTTTCTTTTTATCCAATTGCTTTTTTTACAGCTTCCAAAACACGATCTGCTTGAAAAGGTTTTACAATGAAATCCTTAGCTCCTGCCTGAATAGATTCAATTACCATTGCCTGCTGTCCCATAGCTGAACACATAACTACTACCGCTGAAGCATCTTTTTCTTTAATCTTTTTCAAAGCCTCCAGGCCGTCCATCTCTGGCATTGTAATATCAAGAGTTACCAAATCTGGTTTCAATTCCTCATACCTTTGAACCGCTACTGCTCCGTTTTCTGCTTCTCCAACTACCTCATAGCCGCCCTTCGTCAAAATATCTTTGACCATCATTCTCATAAACGCTGCATCATCCACAACCAAGATTCTCTTTGCCATACTAATCCTCCATTCCGAAACATGTATCCCAGAAAATATATTGTTTTATGTATTATCCCACTTTCCTAATCAGGACTTTATTTCCAGATTTTATAGAATACAGTATATCATATTTTTCCCTTTCTTACTAGTAAAACTTACAAATATTTTTATGAAAACAAATAATTTTAAAATGGCACTTTATATATTATTTTATACAAAGTGCCACATCTCCATTATTCAAATACCTAAATTATTTTTGTAAGCTGCTTGCGGAACCTAATACACTGTCTAATAAAGTAGAACCATCAATCGCATTTGTCTTTGCCTCATCTGGTACTTTAATTTCTGCTGTTTCACCGTTTGCATAAGTAATATCAAAGCTAGCTGCATTTACAGTCAGCATTTCCTTTAAATCTCCTGCTGACTCTCCCACTGCTTTGGATACACCGGCAACTAATGCCTTTATTGTCTCCGACATTTCACAGGAGCATTTCTCAAATGTACTTCCATCTTTTGCTACATAAAATGTAATTGGCAGATTGAAATCATCAAACATCTTCATCATCTGGTTGAATACATCTTTGCCGTATTCTTTTTCCATGGATTCTCTCATTGTAGTGCCGTTCTGTTTTGTATCCAATACTTTATCAAGAGCAGCCTTGTCAAAGTTTCCTACAATCTTATAACAATCCTTGTTGTTTACTTTTTCCACAGCCTCTACCTTTAGGCTGGAAAACATATCCAAAGAGGAATCAGAACCATCGGATGTAAAAGCAGATTTCAAATCCTTCATACTTACCATATCTTTCATATCCAAATACATCCATGTCATGCCAGTTCCAATATCAAAACCAACATATACCATAGGTTTGTCACCCTCTGTTACAAAATAAAGCTCTGCTTTACCATTAAATGCTGTACCGGAAATATCGCCGCTGGCATCACCTGTTATGCTTGCTGCAAGAGGTTCCTGTGAGGAAGCCACTGCAATGTTGGCATCTATTTTTAAATCTTCTGCCTCAGCGTCCGCTTTTTCCTTTACTGACATATCCATCTTCAAAGTCATATTGGCTTTTGAAGACTTCTGATCTGCCATCTTTTTATATGCATCTTGTAATACTTTCTTCGCGTCTACACTTGATAAGTCCTCTTTCTTGTCTTCAGTCTTGCTTGTATTGTCTTTGGTGCTGCTCTTACATGCAGTAAAAGACATTGCCAAAACAAATACACACAACAATGCAATAAATCGTTTCATCACTTTTTTCATTCTTACACCCATGCTATGGCATTTGCCATACTGCCCTATTACCATTGTTACATTTGAAAGAAAACAACAAAATCACCGATATATTGGGCAGTCTGCATTATCCTTTCTTTTTTACATTGCATCGGTTATTTTGCACCAAATCTTTTCCTTCTTATCCTTTGGTTGAATAATGGTTATAAACATTAAATATGTACCACATTCTTTGTCATTTGTCAATAGTGCTATTTACTTTTCAAAAACTGAGCCATGGCTGTTGGAACAGCAAATTCCTTTTCTATCTGTTCTCTGCTCACCCACTGAAAAACTGTCTGCTTCGGAATCTCCTCACATATCACATAATACCCTAACATATCCCACTCCTTATGGGTAAATATATGTTTTTTCTTTTCTGTCCTTTCTATGGTATGAACAATAATTCCAAAATGTTCCAAATATTCTGCCACTTGATTTTCAGGTATGATAGATTCCACATTAGGAAACTCCCACATCCCTGCAAGCAAGCCTGTATCTGGTCTTTTTGCCACAGCCAGCTTACCTGCACACTGTAATAGAAACACCGTTTTTTCTTCTCGTTTTCTTGGCTTCTTTGGGATTTTTACCGGAAGCTCTGTCTGAATTTTCTTTTTATATGCTTTACATCGTCTGACAATTGGACATAAAGCGCACACTGGTTTTCCATTAGGTATACATATAGTCTCCCCCAGTTCCATCACCGCCTGATTAAAATCGCCGGCCATCTCCTTTGTGATGATTTTTTGTATTCTATCCTCCAAATTTTTCTTTACTTTTGGAGAACTAATATCCTCATAGCTTCCGTCTAACCTCATAAATACCCTGAGAACATTTCCATCCACAGCCGGAACCGGCTCGTTATAACAAATAGAGGCAATAGCGCCGGCAGTATAGGGGCCTATCCCTGCCAATGTAATTAACTGGTCATAGCACCCTGGCATGCTTCCGTCAAACTCCACCATAATTTGGTTGGCAGCTTTTTTTAAATTTCTTGCTCGATTGTAATAACCCAACCCCTCCCACAGCTTCATCAATTTGTCATCTTCCACTTGGGACAAATGATAAATATCCGGCAGTTCCTTAATAAATCTCTCAAAATATCCTTTTACCGCCTCAATTCTCGTCTGCTGCAGCATAATCTCCGAAACCCAAATATAATATGGGTTATTATTCTTCCTCCAGGGAAGTATTCTTTTATTTTTATTATACCAGGCTAATAATGCCTCTACTGTATCTTTTTTCATTTTTATACCTATGCATTTTACAAGCTTGCATATTTCTTCTCTGTATTTCTACTCGGAGCGAAGAGCTTCCACCGCATCTCGCTTTGATGCCATCTTTGCCGGCACATGACCGCCTATCATAGTGAGAATTGTACTGACAGCTACAAGAAGCAAGGCATGAAGCAGCTGCAGATGTGCTACCCCTTCCAATTCCGTGGCATCATATATCACAGAGTTAATCGGGAATGTCAAAAGGTAGGCAATAAATACACCTAACAATCCAGAGAACACACCGAGGATACATGTCTCTGCATCAAACACTCTGGTTACATCCTTCTTCCTTGCGCCTAGAGCCTTCAATATACCAATCTCCTTTGTTCTCTCCAATACAGATGTGTATGTGATAATACAAATCATAATTAAACTAACAATCAGGGAGACCGCCGAGAAGGCTATAAGTACCATAGTGATTGCATCCATAATTCCCCCTGTCATCTGTGAAATGCTGGCTGCCAAATCTGTAAATATAATTGTGTCCTCGTCGCTTTTTCCCTCATTATATTCATTTAAATAGTCAACCAGTTTATCCTTGTTCTCAAAATTAGTTGGGTAGAGCATAATCATATAGGGAGTTCCCACCCCACCAATCAATGCCAAAACTGTCTCTTTTTCTTCCTCTGTAAATTCACCTTTATCATTTGTAATCGTATAGTAAGTAAGATTCACATCTGATTTCTTTTGGTCCTTGACTATTTGTGATTTACCTGCCTGCTCTAATATATCATTGCAGAGCTGATCACTGTAGGCAATTCCAGTAGCTAAAAGTCCCATGCTGACGCCCTGCTTCACCCTCACAATACCGGATATTTTCAAGGATTTACACTTTTTGGAATCATACATTGCCTGAAAGCTTTTATTCTTATTTTTCTCATCCACATTAGGCATATAGGTTCCCATAGGGGTTTTAACATAGTAATCATCATTGTCAATCATATGATACTCTGTACCTACTATATCATCAAACTTTATTGTCTTGACATCCTTCGTCTCAAATCCCAAACTTGCCATGGTTGCCATATCGATCTTGTTTGTAGTTTCAATTACCAACACTAAATCCGACTTGTCCTTTGGATATTCACCTGCAACTAGTTCATAGTTTTTCTCCACATAGGACTGGGCACCATCCTCCCGCATAGAAGGATAAGCTGAAAGTCCTATTCCGTTCATGCTTGTAATAGAGCTGTTATCAGAGCCCATATTACCTGCCATCAAAGAAACAAATCTATAATCTTCCTTATCCTTTCTAACCATATTCAGAGAGACAAGTCTCACATACCCAATACTGCTGCAGATTTCCTTGTCTGTCTTATTCAGATAGGAAAGAAACTCATCATTTAAATTGTTCTTATGTTGGATAATACCAGCTTGGGCGTCATACAACTCCACCTCATCTGTATCAGCATACTTTGCCGTTCCCCTCGCCCTGTTTTCCATAGACTCGTGGGCATCCATCATGGCCTCCTCCGTAACCTCAGAAACTGATTGAGATATAAACAGAGGAAATTCGGACATGGCGTCTGCCTGATAATCATCTATTTGCTTTTGAAAACCAGTTGACAAGCTTAGCACTACTGCGATTCCAATAATGCCAATACTAGAGGCAAACGCTGTGAGAAATGTTCTTCCCTTTTTTGTCCTTAAATTATTAAAGGACAAACCTAAAGCAGTGAAGAAAGACATACTTGTCTTTTTTAACAAAAAGGCATCCTCCTTAGGTCTTTCCTGATGAGGATGGGAGTCCGATATAATCTTTCCGTCTTTAAATTCTACAATCCGGTCTGCATACTCATGCGCAAGCTCAGGATTGTGAGTTACCATTATTACCAGCTTATCTTTGGCAACCTCCTTAATCAAATCCAATATCTGTACACTGGTGTTTGTATCCAAGGCACCTGTAGGCTCATCACACAGAAGGATTTCCGGATCATTCGCAAGGGCTCTGGCAATGGCAACTCTCTGCATCTGTCCTCCTGACAGTTGATTCGGCTTCTTATGTAAATGCTCCTTCAAACCTACCTGTTCCAAAACCTCCAGGGCCCTCTGGTGCTTCTGAGAGGAACTGACACCGCTCAAAGTCATACCCATCTCCACATTGGCAACAATACTTAAATGAGATATCAGATTATAGCTTTGAAACACAAAACCGATAGAGTTATTTCTGTAAGCATCCCAATCCTTGTCTTTAAAGTCGGTGGTTCTTTTTCCCTTGATAATCAAATCTCCTGAATCATAGCGGTCTAAGCCCCCAATAATATTCAGGCAAGTAGTTTTTCCTGAGCCGCTGGTTCCCAATATAGCTACAAATTCTTTCTCCCGAAAGGAGATACTAATATCGTCTAGAGCCTTTGTCTCAATATCACCTACCTTATATGTCTTTTTTATGTTTTTTAATTCTAACATCTCATTTCATTCCACCTTTCTGTTGTCCCTTTTTCATAACATCATTTTTCTTTATATAAATTTGCTTTTTAGTCTATTACTTTTTTCCAATAATAGCAATAGTTTAATTTATTAAATTTTTATAAACACAGCAGAAGAGCCGCGCTGTCTCAGCAATACGGCTCTTCTGCTTATTTTTTATAATTTCTTATTATTTTTTATAATAAATCATTCTAAGAAAAAATTACCTTGTATAAACTAAATGTTATAATACCAGATTTATATTATTTCAGCAATTTCTGAAAATTTTATTTTGGCGGCTGTACCCCCCATATACTTAAGTTATTGCCTACCGCAGTAAATGTCATAATTTCTTCATTTGTAGATTCTGTCTTCTGCTTTAAAAATACGCCTTTGTATTCTTTTCCGTCAATAGTCAACACTACATTTGCCCCCTTAGTAAGCTTCCATGTTCCGCTGTGGGCACCTGAAATTGTACCATCTGCACCTAAAGTAATGGCTTCGCTTTTTACAATTCCCTTATCAGGCGTTGTTGCAGTTTCTACATATACCTTTGCAGGGTCATGAAGAACAAATTCATAATTGCCTGCAATTTCATTTGCCTTATAACCATCTTTAGGAAGTGTTTCACCGCTGTAGGAGTAAGGAGCTGCCACCAGCCAGCCATCCTCATTGACGAACATTTGATGAACTCTCATCTCATGTCCCTCACCGGAATTTGCAAATCTCGTATGATATACAAGATAAATCTTACCATCTTCATCTACCAAGGCAGAATTATGTCCCTGGGCAACCTGAGGCTTGCTCACACCATACATTTCATAAGCACCTAACAGCTTTAAGCCCTTCTTAGTGTTATATTTTGAAGTAACCTCCATTGCCTGGAAGCCAATACTTGCATCCCAGTAGGTGAGAATGGAGGAAACTCCGTTTTGGTCTACATATGGTCCGTTAATGTTCTCTGAGCGATATACACGCATATTGTATCCGCCGCTTGCCTCCAAGTTTCCTAAGGAAATAAATAAGTAGTAGTATTTATCTGCTTTAATAATATAAGGACCTTCACCGGAATTATAGAAACCTCCTGCAATTTTGTATCCTAAATAGGCATCGGATTTATTATCCTCATCTGGATACTTATAATTGTAATCCCTCAAGCCTGTGGCCAAGTCAATTTTTAACTGATAAATACCTGCTGACCAGGAACCATATGTCATCCATAGATTTCCTTCCTCATCATATGTCACAACCGGGTCAATTGCATTTACGCAGGATTTGTCTGTACTTTTATATTTTGCTATATTTACATTGTCTCCTAATACTTTCTTGACATCTGTATAATCTAGTCTGCTTTCATATGCGGATTCCTCCACAAATGTGATTTTCATCTTTGTAGTGATATCCTCAGAATTTACATGAAGTGATTTTTCTCCCATCAATGTATTGACATCACCGCTGCCAAAAGGCTTATCCCAGAAGCCGGAGAATACCACTTCGTCCACATATTCATATGGTCCCTCAATGTTATCCGCTGTCAGCAGAACAATTGCCGAGTGCCAGTCATTGCCGTTGATGCTCATATACATACACCATTTTTTCATAGTGTCATTCCAAGTTACATCAGGAGCCCACATATTTCCATCTAACTTGCTGTTCTTCTGCGTACTTCCGTAATTTGCCCACACATCACCAAACAAATTGTTAAAATCTGAATTTATATTCAAAGACATTGTGCTCCATGACAATAAATCATCTGATTTCCCAAATGCCAAGTGGGAACCAAATACATAATATTTTCCTGAAGTTGGATCTTTTACAATAGAAGGATCATGTACTGATATTGCTTTTGTGTTGAGAGGAGCGCCGAACATGCTGCCTGCCAACAATACAATAATCAGTCCTGAGGCTGCCGCCTTCTTTCCTTTTTTCTTTACAATCATCACAATAAGCACTACCAGCACAACAATAACCGCCAATACAGCTCCTGCCACACCGAGAATTGGTCCGATTCCTACAAACTTATCACCTATCTTCATTCCAAGAGGTGCTGCCGTGTCACTGGTAACTGTACCTACCACCTGAATCTCCTGCTTTTCCCCTGCCTTTAAATTTCCAATCTTTACTGCATTTTCTTTGTACTTAACTTGATTAGAGCCTATTAACTGTATATTTACATTTTTCAAGTTGTAATCGTTTTTGTTCTCCACAGTGAGAGTCAATGTTGCCTCATCACCAGAAATATACTGTTCCTTGTCAACTGTGGAGGTAACCTTCACCCCATAGCCTTCACTGTTGCCGTCCTCCATAATTGTCTTCTCTTCTGCTTTTTCTTCTGCTGCAAATGCTGTGACTCCAAATGCCATCACAAGCATAACACTCAACATGCACGCAGTGAATTTTTTCCATCTCTTCATACTTTTATTTTCCTTTCTTTTTTATTTTCGCAGTCTTCTTCACAAGTCTTGCTCGGCCGACTGCACATTACGGTTTTCATTCATTCCCCCTTCTCACCAGTCCCTGCTATCCCACACTATGGTAAATGGTCCGTCATTTTCTAAATTCACTTTCATGTCGGCCCCAAATATACCATGCTGAACACTGCCTAAAACCTGGCGGCATCTTTCTAAAAAATATTCATACAGCTTGATTGCCTTGTCCACCGAGGCAGCTTGGGAAAACCCGGGACGATTGCCCTTTCTGCAGTCTGCATATAAGGTGAATTGAGATACAACTAGAATTTCACCCCCTACATCCTGTATAGAAAGATTAATTTTATTATTATCGTCGGAAAAGATGCGAAGCTTTGCAAGCTTATCCACATACCTGTCAGCCATCTCTTCACAATCACCCTCCCCAACGCCTAACAATACTACATAACCCTTTTGAATACTGCCAATTACTTCATTCTCCACTGTAACGCTGGCATAATTCACTCTTTGAATAACTAATCGCATAACTCACTCCTACTACAGTTTACCGTCATAAACTTCACAAAAAAAACCGGAATCCGAAATCGGTTCTCCTCCCTGTGTTAAATGCAATGTATCCCCCATGGATTTACATCTAAAATATGCTTCCCCCTTGATTCTTTCCTCTGTACATAATATCGTCACAGAGGTGGGGGCAATAAAAAAGCCCTGCCATAAGACTGACGGTGCCAATCCAAGCAAATGTGATAATATTGTAAATGTGACACCTAAATGACAAACAAACACCAAGGTATCCTCATTTCCCTGCTCTGTTATGTAATAGCCATCTTTTCTGATATAACCGTGATGGGCCAACACTCCATCTATTCCCTCACACACTTCTCTGTAAGCCTCTGCAATCCGGCTACCTCTCATAACCGGCGCCTCTGTCCATTGGTCTTTACTGTAAAGTAATGGCTCATTTGTCCAGTAGGATGGCATAAAATCCCAGGCAATCCTATCCTGCCCTGTATATGGATCTTTGATTGGCACAAAAAATTCCGCAAGCCAATCGCATATTATAGCCTCCCTGCCCATTTCCCTTAAGAATGGCTCTGCCGTAGCCTTTGCTCTGCCTAGAGGAGAACAATAGAATTGCTTTACATTCCACTCTGTCACTCTTTTCTTCAAAAGCTCCGCCTCTCGAAAGCCTTTTTCCGTCAGGGAATCCTTCACATAATCAGGGTCACCATGACGTATAAAAATCAATTTCATATGATTTTATAATCCTTTCCAAATATAATCAACCACTTGCATATTATAGAGATACGTTCCCTTATTTTCCATGTAACCATCCAAAGGATGATTACATGAGATATGTTCCCTTATTATACCATAACAGCCTAATAATTTCCAGCACTTTGCCTTTTATTTAAATTTCCTATTGCTTGTATGTTTACACATAATCCTACATATACTAGCACAACCTTATTATTTTTTTAACCTATGTTTTTATACTATAAATACCTTTATTTTTTGATTTTTTTCACAGTGGGGATTGCATGTTAAATATTTATAAATTACAATATTATTATTCACAGCAGCGCCGCTGAATGCGGCAAGTCAGTTTTATGAGAAAGGAATAGACATTTTATGGAACAGAAGGCTTTATTTTTTGATATTGACGGAACTATCATCAGCGAAAAAACACAGCAGATTCCTGATTCTGCTATCCAGGCGCTAGAAAATGTAAGAAACAATGGACACCTGACCTTCATTAACACAGGCCGTACTTACTGCTGCCTTCCAAAGCAGCTTTTTCAATTCCAGTGGGATGGCTTTCTCTGCGGATGTGGTACAAGACTTCTCTGCCATGACCATCTTTTATTCTGCACTACCCTATCCCGCTATCTCGTTTCCCGCATAATTGGATGGATGAAGGAGGCCAACGTGGATGGTATTTTGGAGGGCACAAAAAACGTTTATTTTCCTCAGGAGACCTCCCGTTTTACTCGACTAGAAGAAATCCGAACTGATTTTGGAGATTTAGGACTTGGCGACGCTCAGACACTAGAGCAATGTCCCGAAGCAGATAAATTTGTTTTATTTTCTGACCATCACAGTGACTTGGATTCCCTTTTTACCCACCTTGCACCTTTTTTCTCTATTATTGACAGGCGAAATGGTTTTTATGAGATTGTTCCTATGGGGTATTCCAAGGCTACCGCAATTGATTTTATCTGCAAAAAATATCACATTGATAAAGAGAATACTTATGTTTTTGGGGATAGCACCAACGATCTTCCTATGTTTTCTTGCGGAGCAAAGCATTGTATTGCTATGGGCAATCATGATGCTGCACTAAATCCATATGCCACTTTTGTCACAAAAACAGTGGAGGAGGATGGCATTGCCCATGCGCTATCCCAGTTAGAGCTTATTTAAAAGTTTCTTACCGACAGCAAGCTGAGAACATCACACCTGCTTTTGAATTGTCGAGCCTTTTATTTTTGTCCACAATAACAAACCTGCACCTATGAAAATCCAAAAAAGGGAAATAAACTGTGAAGTAGATAGGAACCCTATATTGCCTCTTGGATCATCCCGAAGCTGCTCTACAGCAAATCTCCCTAAGCCATAGAACAGTAAATAACAGGCTCCCACTATTCCATTTTTCTTTGCCTTTCGCCCAATTACAATTAAAATACCAAAATGAAAAAAATCTAAAATACTTGAAAATAATTGAGTAGGTATCAATTTTACTCCCTCAGGAGCAATATCTGAATGGGGGAACACAATTCCATACCATGCGTCGGTCTCTCTTCCATAGCAGCAGCCCGCCAAAAAACATCCTATTCGCCCTATTCCTTGGGCCAGGGCTACAGAAGGCATAACCAAGTCAAAGTATGGAAGAAAGGGCAGGCCTGCTATGCGCAAGTATATGGCCCCTCCCGCAATGCCCCCAATAATTGCCCCATACACAACAAAACCCTCGGAAAAATTCAATATAATAGATGGATTCTTAATTATCTGGGGCAGCTCAGTGATAAAATACAACAGCTTTGAACCTGCAAAGCCTCCTATCACTCCCCAAACTGCCAGATAAAAAATAGCATCCGCTTTCAGACCATTTCTCCCTGCTCGATACTCTGTCAAAAGAATGGCGCAAATAATTCCCAGCCCCATCATCAAACCATAACTATATAAAGTAAAATCACCTATTTTCAACAATTCATTGTACATAATCCACACCAAGTCTAAAGCAAAAGCTTTGCATGTTATCCTTTCTTCTTTTTCTGCACCTATTCTGTCCTATGTCAAAACCATCACAATGGCTTTTCCACCTATATTTTACTGTTTCACAGTTGTTTCGGAACAAACGTGACTCTTATTCTTGTTCCCCTTCCTTCCTCACTGTCTAAATCTATATGAGCGGAATGTTTTGCTGCAATATGCTTTACAATAGCAAGCCCCAAGCCTGTTCCGCCTGTTTTTTTAGAACGGCTTTTATCCACTCTGTAAAATCTCTCAAAAATACGCTGTTGATGCTTTCGTGAAATGCCAATCCCCGTGTCCTCCACCTCTAATATGCAGCATTTTTTCTTGTCCTGCCAAACACGAAGCCAAACCTTGCCGCCAGGATTGTTGTAACGGATTGCATTGTCACACAAATTAAATAACACCTCGTCAATCATATAAGGATTTGCCCATATATATGTCGAAGCTCCTTCCATTTCTAAGCTAACATCGTGCTTTGCGGCGCTTACTTGGAGCATATCCACACAATTCTGCGCAGCTACATACAAATCAAACTCCTCGCACTCTCCCAGTTCCTTTTCTGTATCCAGCTCTGAAAGCCGTATAATATCATTAATCAAATTCAATAGACGGTCAGAATTCCTGCGAATTTCACCTGCAAAATGCAGTGTATCCTCCCTGTCTGCCATACCATTTTCAATTAATTCCGAATAACCAGAAATAGCCGTCAGGGGCGTCTTCAATTCATGGGTAACATTGGCGGTAAACTCTTGGCGCATTTTAGAGCTTTTTATAATATCCTCATGCTGTCTGCTTATTTTATCCATAAAGGGAACAAGCTCTTTGTAGACGTTAATCTTATCTGTATGATTCATATCTGCCGCCATCTGAGCGATTGGCTCCAACAACTTATTGGACAGCACATGTGATAAAATAATGCACATCAATACTAACAACCATGTAAAAAACATAAGAGGCGGCAGCATGGCAAAAAAAATGCTCCACACACTCTCACTAGCCTTTCCAACTCGCACAACATAGTTTTCATCTAATCTCTTGGCATAATAAAATGTCACCCTTTTTAACGTGGAGGATTTTCGCACTGTTTTTCCCTCTCCCCTCTCAAATGCCTCCACTACCTCTTTGCGCTTTAAATGATTTTCTAAAGCAGTCACATCAGCATTATTATCATATTGGACATTTCCATTCTTATCCACAACCGTGATTCTCAAAGAATCCATATCAAAAGAATATTTTTCCCAAAAGTAGTCTGATTGCTCCCCTTTCATATTAACTAGCAGACTGGCGTAATTTTTCATTTCTTCCATTTCCTGCTGCTGAAATTTCCCATAAAACACTGCAATTGACATTATCAACGTGGCCAAAATCCCCAATATGGCAATTCCTGACATTTGAATATTCAGTTTTCTCTTCATATTTGCCTGCCCATTTCTTTTTCACCTATTGTTGTACCATAATCGAGACAAGAAGTCTACTCCAATTTATATCCTACATTTCTCACTGTTTTTATCAGTTCACCAGAGCCCTTCAACTTCCTGCGCAATGTTTTAATATGCATATCCAATGTCCGTGATTCCCCCTCATAATCCATCCCCCAAATCTTTTCCATAATAATATCTCTAGATAATACAATTCCTGCATTTAACAGAAAAAGCTTTAATAACTTAAATTCCTTGTAGGTTAGTTCACAGATTTCCCCCTCAATGGTAACCTTATGCTGTTTCACATGCAGCACAATATTTTTATACTCTATACATTGCTCCTCCTCCATGCCAGAGCTTCTGCGCAGCAATGCCTTTACCCTAGAAATCAATTCCATCACCCCAAATGGTTTAACAAGATAATCGTCCGCTCCCCAATCTAAGCCTCTTACCTTGTCTATCTCCGTTGTCTTTGCCGTCACAAGCATAATGGGGATTTTCCTTGTCTCCGGCAACTGGCGCAGCCTTTTTAAAATTGATAAACCATCTTCATCTGGCAGCATAATATCAAGCAAAATCAAATCCGGCAGCTTTTCAAGAATACGACTGTTAAATTCCTTTGCCCGCTCAAAATCTTCAACTTCATATCCGCTATTCTTTATGGCAAAGCTTTCAATTTCTCTTATATTTTTGTCATCCTCCACAATATAAATTAAAGCCAATATTGCTCCACCCTCTCTATTTTGCTTAAACAATAAGATACTAAAAAACATCTGAATCTGTTATAATTGATAATTCATTTTATAGCTCTCTACTTTTTCCCTAAAGGTAGGATCATTGTGCTTCATCTCTTCCAAATACTCATGGGTATCAAAGCTATCCTCCTCCACCTGAAGCATACACACTGCAATATTGGAGCAGTGATCTGCCACTCTCTCAAAATTTGTAGTCAAATCCGACAGAACAAAACCTAAATCAATCGTGCACTCTCCCTTGCGCAGTCTGTTAATATGGTGCTTTTTCATTTTAGCATTTAATCCATCTATTACTTCTTCTAAAGGCTCCACATACATTGCCAGCTTCGTGTCATTTTGACTGAACACTTGAAATGCCATAGTTACAATTTCATGTATGGCATTTTGAAATACTGTCAATTCCTTCTTTGCATCCTCTGAAAATTTCATTTCCTTTTGCTGCATTTCCACTGCTGATTCCATAATATTGATAGAGTGGTCAGAAATCCGTTCAAAATCTCCAATACAGTGCAGCAAAACCGACAGTGTATGGCTGTCCTCCATAGACAAATTTTTTCCGCTCAACTTTACTAGATAGGTACCTATCTGGTCCTCATACCTATCCACCAAATCCTCCAACTCCTTTACTTTGTTGACAGCGTCTTCATCATAATGCTCCAAAAGCTCCATAGATTTCAGCAGGCCATTTTTCGCTAACTGGGCCATAGTTACAGTTACGCTTCTGCACTGCTCAATGGCAAAAGCGGGCTGCTCCAAAAATCGGGAATCCAACAATTGCAGCTGCTGTTCTTCCTCCTCACCGCCCATTTTCCTGTCATGAATGGTAAGACAGGACAATTTCTCCAAACCTTTAGAAAACGGCAGCAGCACTATAGTCGCCGCCACATTAAACACCGAATGAATCACTGCTATCCCTGCCGCCCCTGCTGAGTTCTCCATAAATTCAAAATGTACAAAGCTGTTTATCAGATAAAAAGCAGCAGAAAACAAAATGGTTCCGATAATATTAAAATACAAATGCACAAATGCGGCGCGCTTTGCATTTATACTTGCCCCCACAGAAGATATAAGCGCAGTAATACAGGTTCCAATATTTTGTCCCATAATAATGGGAAATGCTGCTCCATAGGTGACGGAGCCTGTCATGCACAATGCCTGTAAAATACCTACGGAGGCAGAGGAGGATTGAATCACTGCAGTGAGCAGAGCTCCAACCGTCATACCTAATATAGGATTTTTAAACAAGGTAAAAAGACTGGTAAATTCTGGCACATCTGCCAGAGGCTTTACTGCACCGCTCATAGCATCCATACCTGTCATCAATATAGCAAAACCAACTAATATCATACCAATATCTTTTTTCTTCTGGTTTTTTATAAACATAAATAAAATAATACCAATAAATGCCAAAACTGGTGCAAAGGTGGAGGGCTTTAATATTTGTACTATAAAACTGTCCCCCTCTATCCCTGACAGGCTCAAAATCCACGAAGTGACTGTTGTACCAATATTAGCTCCCATAATAATGCCGATGGCCTGGGACAGCTTCATAATTCCCGAATTTACAAAACCTACTACCATTACAGTGGTAGCGGAGGAGGACTGAATAACAGCCGTCACCCCTGCCCCTAACAAAACTGCTTTCAGAGGATTTGATGTAAGCTTTTCCAATATCCGCTCTAGACGTCCGCCGGAAAGCTTTGTCAAACCGTCCCCCATAATAGTCATACCATACAAAAATAAAGCCAATCCTCCCAGCATATTCAACACACTAAATATATTCATTTTTCCACACTATTTCCTTTCTTTATCCTATATGATTCTTCATTTCCTTCCAGCTTCCGTCAGCATGACAAAGCCCACATAAACATTCTAATGTAACTCTCAGGACCACAATCGCAAAATTGCTGCAAAACTGTGAATAATTACATTCTAATAATGATATGTAAAATCAGAGGAGTGTTTTTGTAAATTTCATGTAAAATTTTTAGTGTGTTTTATGGAAAAATATTTGCACAGAATCATACAAAGGCAAAATAGTGTTAGCTGACGGGAGCAAACTGACTGTTGTACAAATCCGCATAAAATCCCTTCGCTTTTAATAATGTCTCATGATTTCCCTGCTCAATAATGCTGCCATCCTTCATAACTAATATCACATCTGCCTCCCTTATCGTGGAGAGACGGTGAGCTACAATAAAGCTGGTTCTCCCCTTCATCATCCTGGCAAATGCATTTTGAATCTTAATTTCTGTTCGAGTATCAATGGAGGAGGTAGCCTCATCCAAAATCAACATTGGAGGAAGACAGAGCATGACTCTGGCAATACATAAAAGCTGCTTTTGTCCTTGAGACAGACTTCCTCCATCCTCGGATATCACTGTATCATACCCATGAGGTAGTCTTTTAATAAAGCTGTGGGCATGACTTGCCTTTGAAGCCTGTATCATCTCCTCCTCCGAGGCATCTGGCTTACCCATACATATATTCTCCCTGATTGTACCCGATTTTAACCATGTTTCCTGCAAAACCATACCATAGTTAGTCCGAAGACTTCTACGGGTTAAATGACGAATATCCTCCCCGTCCACTGAAATGGTGCCGTTATTCACATCATAAAACCGCATTAGTAAATTGATAATGGTGGTTTTACCGCACCCTGTAGGCCCAACAATGGCAATCCTCTGTCCTGGCTGAACTGAAAGATTAAAATTCTCAATTAGCTTTTGCTGGGGATTGTAAGAAAAATATACTTGTTCTAAATCCACTCTGCCCTTTACATTTGACAACTCCACCGCACCCTTGTCCTCCGGCAGCTGAGGTGTCTCCTCAATCAATTCAAACACACGTCCAGCGCAGGCAAGAGCATTCTGCAGTTCTGTGATAACTCCAGAAATTTCATTAAAGGGCTTTGTATATTGATTAGCATAGCTTAAGAAGCAGGATAGCTGCCCCACTGTAATTCTCCCGCTCACGGCAAAAAAGGCACCTACAATTCCCACTGCAGTATACACTAAATTATTCACAAAACGAGTGCAAGGATTGGTAAGTGCAGAGTAAAAGATTGCCCTTGTGGAATATTTTTTTAACCTTTCATTTATCTCATCAAATCGCTCCAATTCCTTCTCTGTGCGATTGTATGCCTGTACTACCTTTTCGTTTCCTATCATCTCATCCACAAATGCCGTCTGTTCTCCTCTAGTCTCTGACTGCAGACGAAACATTGTGTAGGTACGTTTTGCGATAAAGGCCGCTACAAACAAAGATAAGGGCGTCATAACTACCACTACTATTGTAATGCCTCCGTGAATGGAAAGCATAAACAGAAGAGTGCCAAGAATAGTAATCACCCCTGTAAACAATTGAGAAAAGCCCATCAAAAGACCATCTGCAAACTGATCCACATCCGCTATCACACGGCTGACCACATCCCCCTGGGAATGCCCATCAATATATTTTAGAGGAAGCTTTTGAAGCTTGCGGATAGCCTCCTGTCTCACATCCTCCACCACACGGTATGTGATATGATTGTTGCAAATATTCATAATCCACTGTGCTATACCAGTAATGGCAACAATAATTCCAATCTGCTTTAAAATCTCACCAATGCCAATAAAGTCCACCTTTTTTTCTTTTATAATTAAGTCAATGGCATCACCTGTCAATATAGGTACATATAAAGTGCAAACTACAGTAATCGCAGCAAATATAAGCGAAAAACCCACAAATAACCAATATTTTTTAATGTATCGCAACACCTTAATCATCGTTTCTTTTTGATTCATAATTTATACCAAACCTAAAGCAAACATGCTTAGACTATCCTTTCTTTTTAAACTCATATGCCGCCTTTTGCGGCACTGCCACCATGAACGAACCCATTATACAACTTACGCATCCTGCTTTGCGTATTGGGACTCATAAATTTCGCGATATACAACACAATGGTCCAATAAATCCGTATGCGTTCCCATACCTGCAATTCTGCCGTCATCTAGTACAATAATCTGGTCGGCATGCTGGAGGGATGAGGTGCGCTGTGAGACAATAAACACGGTAGTGTCACCCTCCATGGCAGCAATAGCCTTGCGGAGCTTGGCGTCTGTAGCATAATCTAAAGCGCTGGCACTGTCATCTAAAATCAAAATATCCGGCTTTCCAATCAAAGCCCTTGCAATAGTGAGACGCTGACGCTGTCCTCCAGATAAATTTTTCCCCCCCTGCTCCACATAACTTTCAAGTTGTCCCTCCTTGTGACGAACAAACTCTGCCGCCTGGGCTGCCTCCAATGCCTGCCACATTTCCTGCTCTGTGGCATCCTCCTTTCCCCAAGTAAGATTTTGTGCGATGGTTCCCCCAAACAGCACTGCCTTCTGCATAACAATACGAATTCTGGAACGCAGATTAAAAAGTGAATAATCCTTGACATTTTTTCCGTAATAAAGTACCTCTCCTCTTGTGGCATCGTAAAACCGAAGTATCAAATGCACAAGAGAGGACTTTCCGGAACCTGTTCCGCCAATAATTCCTATCGTTTGGCCTTTCTTCACACTGAAATCAATGTCTGAGAGCGCTTCCTCCCCCGCCCCCTCATAGGTAAGCCCTACTTGTTTCAGGCGGATAATCTCCTCCCTCTCCTCCACTTCGGCCCCATTTTCTGTGTATGGCATGCTGGAGGAAATATCAAAAATTCCCTCAATGCGCTTTGCACATGCCAATGCCTTTGTAATAGTAATGATTAAGCTTGCCAGCTTCACAAGCTCCACAAGAATCTGGGACATATAGTTTACTAATGCCACCACTTCCCCCTGTGAAATTTCCCCTATATTTACTTGAATAGCCCCAGTCCATATTAAAATGATAACAGCGCCGTTTATCATAATATAAGTGACAGGATTCATGATGGCCGAAATCTTTCCCACAAACATTTGCATTGCAGCCAGACGGCCGTTGTTCTCATCAAATCTTTCTATTTCCTCATTCTCTTTATTAAAAGCACGAATCACTCTGACTCCCGCCAAATTTTCTCTAGTAATCTTCAATACATTATCCAGCTGTCCCTGAACCTTGCGGTAGAGAGGGATAGTCCAAATCATAATACCGAACACAACAATGGACAGCAATGGAATAGTAACAACAAATATAAGGGCACATTTCACATCAATGGTAAACGCCATCACCATAGCGCCAAATACGATAAACGGGGAGCGCATAAACAAACGAAGTGTCATGTTCACTCCATTCTGCACCTGATTCACGTCACTTGTCATGCGTGTCATCAATGTGGAGGTTCCCACTCTATCCAATTCTGTAAATGATAATTGTTGAATGTGGGCAAACAGGGCATGCTTTAATTCTGTGGAAAAACCAACAGCCGCCTTTGCACTGAAATACTGGGCAGTCACTGAGACTGCCATACCAATCAAACCCAGCCCAATCATAATCAAACCCATCTTACCTATGTAGAGCTTATCCTCATTAGCGATTCCTTTATCAATAATGGCTGCCATCACCAAGGGCACAAAAAGCTCGAAAAATGCTTCCAGCATTTTAAATAAAGGCGCTAACGCACTTTCTTTTTTGTAGTTTTTTAAGTATACAAGTAAACTTTTCATTTTCTTTCCCTTCCTCCATAACGATATAAAATAATATTGGGGTTAAAAGGTAATTTATCCCCAACTGATATTAACAGACCGCTTCCTTGCTTTGCAATTCCCGCAATCTTTTAAACATTAACAGCAGCAGCCATTGCAGCACAAATTCAAGCAAATATTAGCTAGGCAAAGCTGACTGCAACAATTATCCCCCATGTAAACCGTTTTACCGTAAGGACTGCGCATTCCCTGGTACCAGTCCCCTCCCGACTCCAGTCTGGAAACCAGCTGCTGATACTGCCAGTTTTGAGGTTCCATGGAAGCCGCAGTTTTCGCATGTTGCAGAGCTAAAATATTGTTTCCAGCCCCAGCGTTGGCAATGGCACTAAAGTAAAACCACTGTGCACTGCGATTCTCCATGGAACCCAGCACATTGAGTGCCTCGGAAAATCTTCCTGCCTGAATATAGCTGGCTGCTGCCTGAAAATAAGACTGATCCTTATCCTCATATGCGCTGCCCCTCTGTCCCCCAAAACCGCCAAATCCGCCTCCAAAGCTTCTGTAGCCGCCTGAGCCGTCAAAACTGCCGTAGCTTTTGTTTTCTTTTTCCTTCATAATCTGTTGATATGCCTGCTGAACCTGCTTAAACTTATCCTCCGCCTCATCTGCATTTGGATTGTTTACATTTGCATCCGGATGATACTTTCTGCTCAGCTTTCTGTATTGTTTTTTTATTTCCTCGTCGGAGGCATCCCTAGATACCCCCAATATCTTGTACGGATCCATCATGTTTTTCTCCATTTCCCTGATGCATTCTGTCGTATCTTGTCCACACTCCAGAATATAATATATTTCTTAATATTGCCACATTCTCTATAATAGGCAGCTGCTCAAAGGCGCGGCAGCACTCTCCCAACATCATATTTAAAATATTTTTTACCGTTTTGTCAAATTCATCCCTTGGCATTTCCTGCTCCATATAGAGCAATGGATTATATTGCTTGTCTTTCTTATCTTTTTCTAAATCCTCATAGGCATCCAAAAGATAGATATACTTTCCCAAATAGAATCCCATTCTGCGCAAAAAACTGTTCCACTCGTCCTTTCGATATGCCAGCACCTCCTCCAAAATTCTTCCAAAACACCCTGAAACCTTGTCTATATCCCTCTCACCCTTACGCTCTAGGCTGTTTAACTCCTTCAAATAGGCAAGTATTTTTTCTCCCTTTTCCCTGTAAAGCTTTTGTTCCTTTTTCATTTTTCCTTTAAGGAGCTTTGCCAATATCCATTTTTTATATTTCTTCTCATCCTGCCAGTCATCCAAACACTGGTAGTAGGTCAGCAGCAGATTCATATCCGCCCCATAGGATGTAATCTCGCTGTACCTTATCACCTTTTTTTTAACAGGATGCAGCAGACATCGGCACTTTTCCCGCCTTATTCTCGGTTCATATAAGCCTGAAAGAAGAATAACAAGAAAGGTCATATCATAAGTCAGGGTACACTGCCCGATTCGGCCGTATTTTCTCTTTAACTCCTTGCAAAGCCCGCAGTAGTAAGATTGGTATATGTCAAACTCCCGAAACTTCATCTCCCCTTTGTCTATCATCACATATCCAAACATAGGCATTAACTCCTCTTAATAAACTCTGTATGACATTTTGGACAGCGTATACTAATCTTTCCCTTCCCCCGGGGAATTCTGATTTTTTGTCTGCACCCAGGGCAACGATATATGTGATGGGTTTTCCTCTGTCTCATATAACCTGCCTGCCTCTTAAAAAAACCAGTGATCTTCTGCTTATATTGATAGTAGCGGTTATTTTGCGCATATCTTTTCTGCAGGTTGCGGGAAAAAATCCTGCTGTAACTGTACACCATCACCACAACAGCCAAAATATAGAGCCAATTATTCCGAAAAATCATGGATAGCACCAGCAACGCCACACTAAACCACAATAAAAACCTGGAATATCCGTCAACTCCATACCGTCCTGCCATAAAACGACTTAATTTCTCTCTCATGAGATGCCTCCATTTCCCATTTTCAAACATCCTGCAAACCGAACATCCCCCAGAGGATTGCATAAAATCTACTCAAGACCTTATTCCAATTTTAGGAAAAAGTCAAGGTGTACAAAGCGGATTTCATATTTCTTAATAAAAAAATAATAAATAGTTAAAAATATTTCATTGTTTTTTCACATTATAATGACAGTATTTTCAATTTTTATGCATAGGATAGTTTCAAGGCCAAGCATACATAAAACCATACATGAAACAGTAGGAGGACTTTAAATTGATTGAAGTAAAAGATTTAACAAAAATCTATGGCACACAAAGGGCTGTGGAGCATCTAAGCTTTACCTTGGAGAGCGGAAAGGCATACGGCTTTCTAGGCCCCAACGGCGCCGGCAAGTCTACCACCATGAATATCATTGCCGGCTGCCTGTCATCCACAGAAGGCACCGTCAATATAGAAGGCTTTGACATTTATCAAGATTCCAAAAAAGCAAAGGCTTCCATCGGTTATCTGCCGGAGCAGCCGCCTTTGTACATGGATATGACACCATTAGAATATCTCTCCTTTGTGGGGGAGGCGAAGGGAGTAAAAAAATACATTTTAAAAGAACAGCTTTACAAGGCTATGAAAAAAACGGATTTGTTGGACGTGAAGAATCGTCTCATCAAAAATTTGTCTAAAGGATATCGCCAGAGAGTAGGTATCGCCTCTGTACTTTTAGGCAATCCCCCCATAATTATTTTAGACGAACCAACGGTAGGCTTAGATCCAAAGCAAATTATTGAGATTCGGTCTTTGATTGCCTCACTGAAAACAGAGCACACTGTTATTTTGAGCAGCCACATTCTCTCGGAAATCAGCACAGTCTGCGACTATATTCTTATTCTGTCCAACGGAAAGCTGGTTGCCAGTGATACCCCCGAAAATTTAAGTCATCTTCTAGATGCCAACACTACCTTATCTCTCCTGGTGCGAGGCAAAAAGCAGGAGGTGCAGAGGGCTCTGAAAGCTTTGCCTGAAATGGGACAGTTTGCGTTTCAGCAAAAGGAAGATAATGTAACCCATGCACAGCTCACCTTCCAGCTTCACAGGCGGGATACCGATATTCGGGATGAAATTTTTTATGCCCTGTGTGATGCCAGGCTTCCCATTTTGGGCATGGAACTTCAAACTGCATCCTTAGAGGAAATATTCCTTGAATTAACCGATACAGGAGGTGAGATGAATGAAGGCTGTTTATAAGCGTGAGCTTCAAGCTTTTTTTCATACAATGACAGGATATGCATTTATCAGTTTTTTAATGGTAATGGCAGGAATCTATACTATGTACATACATTTCAGCCAAGGTTATTCCCAATTTGAATATGTCATCAGCAGTCTTTGCTTTTTCTACCTTTTGGCTGTCCCCATTTTAACAATGAAGGCTATTGCCGAGGAAAAAAAGCAAAAGACCGACCAGCTTTTGTACTCTCTGCCTTTTCATATGAGCCAGGTAGTTCTTGGCAAATTTTTTGCCATGGTTACCGTTTTGGCAATTCCAGTGGGAGAACTTTGCTTGATTCCACTGCTGTTAACCCGACTTGGCACTCTTTCGGTAAAGATTGCCATTAGCGCTGTCTTTGGGTACTTTTTGCTTGGCTGTGCTCTTATTGCTGTGGGATTGTTTTTATCCTCCCTGACTGAAAATCAGATTGTGGCAGCAGTGCTTTGCTTTTTCACACTGCTTATATGTTATCTTATGAACTCCCTGTGCAGTCTGCTGTCCGCCTCCGCCATAACCTCATATATCAGTTATCTGCTGTTGATACTGGCATTTTGTGCCATTCTATACTTTATGACAAAAAAATTATTTTTTTCCGGTATTTTTCTTGTTCTGCTAGAAGCAGGGCTATCTATATGGTATTGGTTAAAGCCTACCTCATTTGAAGGTTCTATCCAACATATATTAGCACAGGTATCTGTTTTTGACAGACTAGGAAACTTTTTAAATGGTATTTTTGACTGGACTACCATTGTATATTATATCAGTATTATGTTTTTATTTATTTTTCTGACAGTGCAATCTATGGAAAAAAGAAGGTGGAGCTCCTTTTCCGTTGGAATATACAGCACATGTCTTTCCCTGTTTGCTCTCGCCATGGTAATAGGACTGAATCTGCTGATAAACCATTTGCCGTCCAATAAAACGAAGATGGATTTAACCTCTGATTCCCTCTACTCTATAAGTGAGCAGAGCAAACAAATTATAGAGGAGCTTCAGGAGGATATTACTATTTACCTTCTAGCCAAAAGCGGCAGTGAGGACAAAACCATTATAGAATTTTTATCCCAATACACCGCCGTTAATTCCCACATTAAAGTAGAATTTAAGGATCCTGTACTGTATCCTAACTTTTCTGAACAATATACTGAGGAGAAACTTACAAGCGGAGGGAATGATTTAATTGTAGTCCAGGGAAACAGAAGCCGATTTATCAGCAATTCCAGCATATATGTCAGCGATTATTCCTTGAACAGTGATACCTACTCTTATGAGACTACCTACAGCTATGATATTGAAAATCAAGTGACCTCTGCCATTGACTATGTGACAACAGACAATCTTCCAAAGCTTTACCGTCTTACAGGTCACGGGGAAGCGCAGCTGCCAGAGGCTGCAGCAAACTCTATCACCTTAGAAAATATTGAGATACAAGACTTAAACCTAATTTCCCAGAAAGAAATTCCTTCTGACTGCTCAGCATTGCTGCTGTATTGCCCTAAATCCGACTTATCAGCCAAGGAACTGGAGGTGATTCAAGCATATTTAACATCAGGGGGTAATTTCATGATTGTGACAGAGTATGTGGCAAAAGATATGAAAAACTTTCAAACACTATTAAAAACCTATGGCATGTCACTAGCGAAAGGACTTGTAGTAGAAAAGGATACTACACTCTATTATCAAAACCAGACCTTTCTCCTGCCAAATATCCAGTCTCATGCAATTACAGACTCCATTATCAGCGGTGGCTACCGCATACTGATGCCTTACTGCCAGGGTATCCAAATTGCCGACGACACAAGAAGCACCTTAACGGTCCAAAAATTGCTAACCACCTCCGGGGCTGCCTATGCCAAATCCGCCGGATTTGAGATGAATACTTACGAGAAAGAGAAAGGAGATGTCACTGACTCCTTCACATTGGGCGCTGTTGCTTCAGAAATTATAGATGACACTCAAACACAGGTTGTCTATTTCCCCTGCAGCTATTTTCTCGACCAAACGGTGGACCAGTATGTATCCGGCGCAAACAGCGATTTATTTTTAAATGCCATCAATTTTCTCTGTCAGAGAGAAAATCATATTTCCATCCGCTCTAAAAACCTTGCCAACACACCTATGACCGTAAATGCCGCTACAGCCACCCGCTTAGAAATATTACTGATTCTTGTATTACCTGCCTGCGTTCTAATCTACGGCGGCATTGTATGTTTAAAAAGGAGAAAACGATAATGAAAAAAATATATATTCAGCTTATTATTATGGGGCTTCTTTCTCTCCTCCTTCTAGGAGGAGGGATTTTCTCCTATTCCCGCAAAAAAGCTGATAACCATTCCGGTTCCACCTCCCAGACCAAACAGCAGCAGACACAACAACAGCTTTTTGAGAATAAGGAGCATAACATTACATTCATTTCCTACACACAAGACAAAGAAAAAATCACTTTATTTTTCAAGGAAAACAAATGGCAAAATAAAGAATCCGCCTACTTTCCTCTTGACCAGAGCAAAGCATCTGCCATAGCAAGTATATTAACTAATTTAACCTACTATGAAAAATTTCCCATTTCTAGCGGCAGCCTGGCGGACTATGGTTTACAGAATCCTTCCTTTACTATGAATTTTCAGACAAATAATGGTAAGAAGGAGTGTATCTCTTTTGGTGATATTAATGGGGTTACTGGCTATCAATACTGCCTTGTAGACAACAGGGATTTTGTGTATATGATTGACGCCTCCATAGTCAATTCCCTCTCCCTAGACCGTGATGCGCTGATGCTGTATGACTCCCTTCCTTCCTCCACAGCCTCCAATGTAATAAAACTTACATTAAAATCCGAGAAAGGTACTTATCAATGTACCTACTCAGAAAACGGCTCAACCCAACAATATGCTGTTTACCCTTGGCAGGAAACAAGCAAAAGACAGGACAGGGCATTGGATACCTCCTCCTTTTCCTCCTTTTTATCTGGCATTTGCAGCATGAAAATTGCCAAATGTATTAACTATAAACCTACCAAAAAAGATTTAAAAAACTATGGTCTCACCGGAAAAAACACTTGTAAAGCTACAATAGCCTACCAATTAGAACAAGAACAGGACACTTCTGGCGATGACAACAGCCAGGTAGTGACAGAGCCTGAGTACGAGCATAATCAATATGAGATTGTTATCGGAAAGAATTACAACAAAGAATATGCCTATATGACCTTTTCCCAGTCTGACTATGTCTATTGTATTGACAAGCAGACAGCAGACACAATCCGCAGTTTTTCCCCTTCCAATTATGAGCCGCTGGATGTATGTGTTATTCCTCTAGACACGGTTGACTCCTTGGATGTGTATGTGGGAGATAAAGAACACTTTACTATCAGCCGAGGCTCTGTTGCAGCAACCGACGAATATGGCTCTAAAACTGTTGAATATCTATACTACAAGGATAAAAAGGAAATTGACAGCAATTTGTTTGAAACCATATATGACCGCTTTACTAGCATGAAAGCAGAAAAGAAGGTAAAAGAAACTGACACTGCAAAGCAAAAGCTTGTGCTCCAGGTGATTTTTCACAGAAACACAGAGCAATTCCAGGAAATGACCTTAAGCTTTTACACCTATGATGCCAATTACTATGTGGCAGAGTTTAACGGACACGCTAACCTGTTAGTAAACCGCATGGATGTGGAACACTTTATCAACTCTTTATAGCAAAGTATAATTGACATATGAGAAATCGGGTGATAAGATGAAGTAAAATTAAAAAGTAAATTTATATGTATTGGAGAATAAAAAGATATGGTAGACGAACATACACTAATGAAAGAATATTTAAATTACCGAATCCACGCCTACACTAGGGCAAAAGATTTTTTTCAGACAAAGGGCCCGCTTCCTGTGGACTCTCACGCCTTCCGCACCTTATTTGCCCTCACCTATCAATATCCTGACGGCATCACTATGAAAAATCTAGCCTCCCACCTTGGTATTTCTAAGCAGCAGCTTACAAAGCTAGTAGCCGATTTAATCCGAAAAGGCTGGATTTTAAAAATGCAGAGCCAGGACAACAAGAGAAGCCACTCCATCGTAATTACGCAGACCGGAACAGATGTATTTGTATCATTAATCGGAGAACTTTCCACAAGAGCAGGCGGCACTATCCGCTCATACTCACAAGAAGAAAGGGAGTCCCTTTACAATGCCATGCATGTAATCAACTCCCTTCTTGACAGAACATAATATGATGTTGGGGCAAATGGTACAAAGGGTATTTTGCCCTCTATTGTGCTTTCACCTTTGTCCATAAATCTGCACAATAACTTTTAATATCCGGTTTTTGATAGCGGAATACCTCATCCTTCTCATAATCGGTTCTAGGAACATAGGCATCTATTCCTTTGTAGTTTTCATCTCTCATAGTTTCAAATACGCTCTGTACAGACGAGGAATAACCAATCTCCTCATCATTGAGCAGAGCGTTGTCCTCCTCCAACAGAAAATTCAAAAACTTGTGGGCAAGCTCTGTCTCCTCACAGTATTTTGTAATCACAATTCCATCATACCAAAGGTTGGTTCCCTGCTTTGGCTCAAAGAAATCCAGCTTATCATTATCAGCTATAATAAGCGCTCCGTCACCGGAATATACTACGGCCATTGCCTTATTTCCGGAGATCATATTATCAATCACATCATCTCCAACATACACAGGGTCCATAGTATTTCTCTGCTTCTCCAGCCATTCATAAGCCTCATCCAGTTCCTCTTTATTTTCCGTATTCATGGAATAACCCAAAGATTTCAGGGCAATCATCAGGGCATCCCTCTCCGAATCATACATATAGATATTTCCCGCATATTTTTTGTTGCGAAGAATTTCCCAGCCCTGCTCTAAATCTTCCTCGTCCACCACCTCGGTGTCATATAATATTCCTACAGAACCCCAAAAATAAGGCACACTATATGCACTATATTTCTCTCCCTGCTCATATTCCTTATCCATCAATGCAGGAATCAGAGCATCCTTGTTTGAGATTTTATCCCAATCAATCTTCTGCAGATAATCCTCCTTAATCAATCTCTCTATCATATAATCTGAGGGAACTAATATATCATATTCACTTCCACTAACAAGCTTAGTATACATAGATTCGTTGGAATCGTATGTTTCATATACTATCTTACAGTCATATTTTTTTTCAAATTTAGTCAGCAGACTTTTTTCAATGTATTCCCCCGAATTAAATATCCTAAGAGTAGGCTTATCCTTCCCGCCGCAACCTGCTGCTCCCAATAGTACACCTGTGCAGAGCATTATAAGCACTGCCGCGCCAATCCATTTTCTTTTCATTTTGTATTCCTTTCATTTTTCATATTTGTCTTATCCTGTCTCTTTGCCAACATTGGCACTAGATTTACAATGAGCATAGTAATAACAATCACTATAATCACCAACGTTGAAAGTGCATTGATAGTAGGATTTGTTCTCTTCGTCATATTATACACTACAATCGAGATATTGGATACACCATTTCCTGTCACAAAGTAAGAAACTACAAAGTCATCAAAAGACATGGTGAATGACAACAGTATCCCCGCAAAAATCCCTGGCTTAATCATTGGAAATATAACCTTTGTCAATGCCTGAAAGGGTGTTGCACCTAAATCCATGGCAGCATTAGCCAGATTGACATCCAATGCCCTCACCTTTGGATACACACTGGTAATCACGTAAGGTGTGCAAAATATAATATGGGCAAACAGCATAGTCATATATCCCTTTTCAAAAAAACCTATGGACGAAAATAAAATCATTAGCCCAATAGCCGTGACAATATCAGGATTGAGCACAGGAATATTGTTCACATTTAATATCCACTCCTTTAAAACCTTGCGGCATTTTGAAAGGCCGATTGCCGTTATCGTGCCCAAAATAGTGGACACTACCGTTGCCAGCAGGGCAATACTCACAGAAACCCACACTGCCGCTATAATATCCCTATCTGTCCAAAGCCTTTCATACCACCGCAGGGAAAATCCATCCCACCTTGTGAGAGATTTTGAGGAATTAAAGGAAAAAATCATGGTCACAAATATAGGCAGATATAAAAAGAAAAAAACAAGTCCTATATAAAGGATACTGCCCAGCTTTTTGGATTTCATATTTTTATCCTTTCTTTTCCCACTGACTTTTAGATTATCCTCATTAACATTATCGTTTTCAGTCAGCTCTATATGCTTTTTCATTCCTCATCACCTCCTGCCCCATCACTGTCCACCTTTCTCATCAAGTTGATAATCAGCAATATTGCCAATGCCAATATAATGGAGATAGCACTTCCGAAATTCCAATTTCCCACATTTAAAAATTGATCCTCAATTAAGTTTCCTATGAGAAAATATTGGGCCCCTCCTAGCAGCTTTGGAATAACAAACGCAGAGATAGCCAGCAAAAATACCATTGTCACCCCATTTAACACTCCTGGTATGGACATTTTAAAAATAACCTTGCCAAACACCTGCCATTTATCGGCCCCTAAATCCTGTGCCGCCTCAATCAGAGAGTGATCCATTTTCGTAAGCACCGTATGTATGGGAATAATCATAAACGGAAGAAGGTCGCAAACCAAGCCCATTACCACCGCTACATCTGTATACATAAAATGCAGCTTGCCAAACCCAAGCCACTCCAGAAGAGAATTTAACAATCCGTTATCCTGCAAAATGCTAATCCAAGCATAAGTGCGAAGCAATGTGTTAATCCACATAGGAATGGTAATAAATAAAATTAAAATAACCTGCACCTGCTCCCGACATTTGCTAATCATATAGGCAAGGGGATACCCTAACCCCAAACAAATAATTGTTGTGATAACCCCCAGCTTCAATGAGCGCAAAAATACACTTACATAAATAGGCTCCGCCATTTTCTGAAAGCTATCCCAAGTGAATTTTATATTGACAAGAGAATTGCCTCCTGTTGTCACAGCATAGAGAAAAATCAACACTAAAGGAAACACCACAAATACAGCAGACCAGATAATATACGGCACAACCAGCTTTTTAAATTGCTTCATTTATATACCCATGCATATCACAAGCAAGCTTGCGATACTGCCCATGTTATTTTCCCAGTAGATTGAAAGAACGGGCAGTTTACATTATTTCCTTTCTTTCTATATTTCCTTCAACCTTTTAAATATGCCAGAAGCCAGCACTACTAATCCATGGCTGCTAGCTTTAATAATCCATCTTGTACATTACATGTACATCATCTTTATCAAATATAATGCCTACCGAAAGACCCGTTTCAAAAAATTGGGTAGTATGAACCTTGTATTCCCTTGTCTCGGTTTCAATTAAAATCTCATAGTGGACGCCTTTAAACACCACTGACGTCACTCTTCCTCTAATCTGTGCCTCCTGGGGCTTAACAATCACTAAATCCTCAGGGCGCAGCACTACCTCCACCTCTTCGTTATCTTTAAAGCCTTTATCTACGCACTCAAAATCCATTCCATCAAAACGCACCAGGCAATCCCGCAGCATCTGTCCGTCAATAATATTGGACTCACCGATAAAGTCTGCCACAAACCGATTTTCCGGTTCATTGTAGATATCTACCGGCGTGCCAATCTGCTGTATGGTGCCCTGATTCATTACCACCACTGTATCTGACATGGACAGGGCTTCCTCCTGGTCATGAGTGACAAAAATAAAAGTTATCCCCACTTCCTTTTGAATTTTCTTCAGCTCTACCTGCATCTCCTTGCGCAGCTTAGCGTCCAGCGCCCCTAAGGGTTCATCTAACAGCAGCACTTTCGGCTCATTCACCAATGCCCTGGCAATGGCCACACGCTGCTGCTGACCACCGGAGAGTCTATCTACATCCCGCTTCTCAAATCCTTCCAGACCTACAAGCTTCAGCATTCTGCTGACCTTCTCCCCCACGACCCCCTTCTCGGTTTTTTTCAAATTCAATCCAAAGGCCACATTTTCCTCCACATTTAAAAATGGAAATAATGCATACTTTTGAAAGACCGTGTTTACCTCCCGCTTGTAGGGAGGCACTTTAGAAAATTCAATGCCATTAAACAGAACTTGTCCGCCGCTGGGCTCCTCAAATCCTGCTATAATACGCAGAATCGTAGTTTTTCCACACCCACTGGGCCCTAAAAGCGTCAAAAATTCATTTTCATATATATTCAAATCGATACCTTTAAGTACCTGTTGATTTCCAAAATTTTTTGTTACATTCTTTAATTCCACAATTTTATTTCTCATATTGGCAGAACTTTCCTTTCCCTGTATTTCCATGACAATGATAGAACAAATTTTTTTATACTGTAAAAAAGAGTGTTTGTCAACACTCTTTTTGGGGTTTATCTATTTATTTTTTGATTACTATTCACAACGGTTCCACTTACATTGGTAAAAAGAATCATAAAGATGACTGTGAATCGTAACTTTAAAATTCAAATACAGGCCGTCCGTCCTTATCAAATTTCACTTCCATAACTCTGGCATGTCTGTTTGGATCATACAGAGGGTCACCCACAATCTCCTCATAATCCCTTGCATGATAAATACAAAGAGGTGTTACTCCGTCCTCCGCCACGGTAAAGCTGTTATGTCCCGGTCCGTAGATTCCTCTTTCATAGTCTGTCTTCAGCACTGGATATCTGGACTTTTTCCAAGAATTCCGGTCTAGCAAATCGGAATCTTCATCCGCCTCCATCATACCCATACAGTAACATGCACCTGTTGCACTGGCAGAAAAAGTAATATATATCTTGCCATTATTTTTAATCACCGCTGGTCCTTCATTTACCCAAAAATCTACTCTCTCCCAGTCATAATCCGGCGTAGTAAGCATAAACTGTGCAGTCTTTAATTTTGATGGGGACTCCATCTGTGCCAAAAAGAGATGGGAAGCACCAAACTGACCGCCTGTCTTCTCTGCCCAGCAGCAATATCTCTTGCCTTTATTTTCAAACACAGTCATATCTAGGGAGAAATCAATAAATGACTTCTCATCTCCGTCTGCGGCCTGCATCATTCCCAGCTCAATCCACTCATCCGTGAGAGGATTCTGTCCTTTGCACTCCAACACATACGGGCGAAGTCTCCAAATATCGTCCACCATACTTCCCGCAAAGTAAATATACCATTTCCCATCAAGATAATGCAGCTCAGGCGCCCAAATATGCTGACTCATCTCACCTGCTTCGTGCTTCCTCCATACTGTAAACGTCTCTGCCTCTGCCAGCTCATTAATTGTCTTTGCTCTGCGAAGCTCAATGCCGTCATAGGTTGGTACAGAACCTGTAAAATAATAGTAGCCGTCTGTATGCTTGTAAATATATGGATCTGCCCGTTGCTCCACAATGGGATTATGATACTGATTACTCATTTTTCGTCCTCCTTTTTCGCATAGTTAGGGGAAGCTATCCTGCTTGTCCCCTATTTATGCAGGTTGTTTTTCATTTTATATATAACTCTGGCTGCAAAATCCCCCAATAATTTAGGGATATAGAATAGCCAGAGTAACAGTTCAAGAACAGGCACCAAAGGCCTGTTCTTGAATTATTGAAATAACAAGAATACTCTTTTTCACTATATCATTATAGCACATAAGATGTTTTTTATTATATCATAATGTATTTTAATCTGCAATTCTTTCGTTTATTCTTTTATCTGCATATACTTTATATTTATGAAACAGAATATTTATGAAACAGATTTCAGCTATCACTTAATATTATGATTATCATTGCGGAACTGTACTGGCGTCATGCCGTACATCTTCTTAAAAGTGCGGTTGAAATGCTCTACATTGGGATATCCCACTGTCTCTGCAATATTTTCCACCTTCATATTACCATGCTTTAAAAGGCTTCTTGCCTTCTTCATCCGCACCTTTTTTACAATATCCCCGAAGGTCATACCAGATTTATCTTTAATGTATTTAGATAAATAGGGCTTTGACAGATAAAATTTCTCCGCCAGCTCATCTAAAGTAATCGTCAGATAATTGCTCTGAATATGATTATAAATCTCATTCATGCGGTCATCGCTGCAAGTATCATTTCCTGAAAGCTCCTGCACCTGGTTCACTGCCACACTCAAAGCATCAATGGAGGACTGGATAATATCCTCTCGTATTCCAACGCCCCAGTATTTCTTTCCATTGCAGCTAATTCCCACATAGGTAACCGCCTTGGAGGAGGAACCTCTTGTGAGAGAATGCTCCTCATAGACAGAAAGCTCATAGCTTATATGAAAATACTGCTTGATGGCATTGCTGACTGCATCTAAACGTCCATTTCCATTTGCCACAATCACCTTTTTTGCCTCTCCCTGCCCAAGAGCCAATGTTACCTCCGCTAAAATGCCATCCTTCTGCTGTTTAAAATGACACTCAGGAATGTGGAAAATCTCGTTATTATTTACATACTTATCTTCAAAAATATTGTAAATCCAGCTTGGAGATAGCTCCTTGTGCTCCTTGTCGGACACACCCTTTACCGTGTAGCCCACATCCTCCTGCATTGCCTTCGGTACAGCTAAACCAAAATTCTGTTTTAAAATGTAGCTGACGCCACCCTTGCCCGATTGGCTGTTAATGCGGATAACATCTCCGTCATATTCTCTCCCTACATCCTTCGGGTCAATAGGTAGATAAGGCACATCCCATATGGATTTATTATTTTCCTGCCTATAAGTCATTCCTTTGGAGATAGCATCCTGGTGAGAGCCGGAAAATGCGGTAAATACCAAATGACCTGCGTAGGGCTGTCGGTCATGAACTTTCATTCTTGTCAATCTCTCATATGCCGTGCTGATTTTGGAGATTTCAGAAAAATCCAATTTAGGATCTACCCCGTGGGAATACATATTCATAGCCAACGTAATAATGTCCACATTACCTGTTCTCTCACCATTGCCGAACAGCGTGCCCTCCACTCTGTCTGCGCCGGCCAAAATCCCCAGCTCTGCGTCCGATACACCGCTTCCCCTGTCATTGTGGGGGTGAAGACTCAACACTACATTTTCCCTATATTTTAAGTTCTTATGGAGATATTCCACCTGTGTGGCAAACACATGAGGCATAGCATTTTCCACTGTAGTGGGGATATTCATCACTACCTTTTCCTCACCGGAGGGCTGCCATACATCCAACACTGCATTGCACACCTCCAGAGCGTAGTCCACCTCAGTTCCCGGAAAACTTTCAGGAGAGTACTCAAACGAGAAATTTCCTTCAGTCTCCTCTGCCAGCTTCTTCAACAATACTGCCCCATCCACAGCAATTTGTTTAATCTCCTCCTTGCTTTTTCGAAACACCTGCTCCCTCTGGGCCACAGAGGTGGAATTGTACAGATGTATAATGGCGTGGGGCGCTCCCTTTACCGCCTCAAAGGTTTTCTTGATAATATGCTCTCTTGCCTGTGTTAAAACTTGCACTGTCACATCCTGAGGAATCATATTTCTCTCAATTAATGCCCGCATAAAATTATATTCTGTCTCAGAGGCAGCCGGAAAACCCACCTCAATTTCCTTAAAACCAATTTTTACTAACAGTTCAAAAAACTCCAGCTTCTCCTCTAAGCTCATCGGCTCAATTAATGCCTGATTGCCGTCCCGCAAATCAACGCTGCACCAGATTGGCGGCTTATCTATATAATCTTTTTTCACCCAGTCATAAGTTGCTACAGGTGGCATAAAATAAGCCCTCTGATATTTCTCAAAATTCTTCATAGCAAAATGCTCCTTTCCATGCCCTTCGTTTATGAAGTTATGTTACCACATCTCTCCCAAAAGAGATAGGAACAATTTTAATCACTTGTATTGATTTATTTTAATATCATTGTTAATTTTTATCCATTTTACTTGTCCAATTTTAATCAATTCAGAACAATATCTTCCACTTTAGCATTTACTGCTCTCACTAAATCCATAGGGGCAAGCTGTATCTGAAGCCCAAGCTTTCCACCACTGATAATAATATAGGGATAGTCCACTGCAGAACTGTGAAGTACAGTTGGATACAGCTTCTTCATTCCTATAGGGGTGCAGCCGCCTCGAATATATCCGGTCACACCATTGATTTCTTTTACCGGCAGCATTTCTACAGATTTTTCTCCTACTGCTTTTGCCGCCTTCTTTAAATCCAATTCCCTGTGGACAGGAATCGCATACACATAGTAACCACCGCTTTTTCCCACAGTCACCAAAGTTTTAAAAGACTGCTCTAGAGGCTGCCTCAGCTGGTTTGCTATATGTATTCCGTCTATAAATTCCTCACATTCATAGGTGCCTACCTGGTATGTAATTTTATGTTTATCCAACATTCGCATGGCATTGGTTTTCATTTCTTTCTTTCCCATACCCATCTCCATTTCCAAATCATATCAACGAGCAAGCCCACATGTACGCCAACATTGTACGAAAGCTCTGCCTTTTTGCTTTGTCATAAAGACACAAAGTGCACTGTATCACAATAGCCTTTTGGCATACAGTCTTGAATGATACAGCACACTTGATTATATCTACTTATTTGTAAAATTGCAATCCCTATCTTTTATTTCTGTGAGCAATAAGGCAAAAGAACACATTGGAAGATTAGATATTGTGTTATCATGATAACAAATAAATTCCAAGACTGGCATAATCTCCTTCCTGGACGACCTTCACTGCAACCCCGCCCTGCTCCCACTGCAGACTTTCCTTCTTATACTCCCAATCTCCTACCTGGTCTAACTGGAGATATTTTACATATTGATACAGCAATTCCTCCTTTGACAGAGCGCTACCAAGATATTCCTTCTTTAATTTAATTTTAATAAATTTCTTTGCCTTTGGCTCCCACTCACCGCTGCCGATTGCCATACTAAAATTATCCTCCGCAAGAAAAATCTTCATATTAGAATAGGAAAACGTTTTTCCAACATAATCCCACTTCCTCACGATAATGGCTTCCTGCTTTGTGAGCCTTCCTAAAAACTTCTCCCCCACAATTTTTCGTTTTATCAGTTCACATATCTGTATAAAAGGAAATTCCTTTGCCACAAGCTTTCCCTGTTTTTTCTCCCATATATGCTCATGTCCGTAGCCATCATCCCCGCAGGTTACTTCATATTTTTCTGTCTCATATCGTTTTTGTATACTCTTTACTAGCTCTGGCATTTGTCTTCTTGACTCCTCCGTCTGAATCCTCTTATAAAAAGGATAGCTTCCCGCCAAGGCCTGTGTATCCTGACGCTTCACAATCAAAAAAGGACTGAGAAGGGATATCATTATAACAATGATACATAATATGCCGTTTCTTGTTTCTTTCCTGTTCATATATCGCTCCTTGTTTCACAACTGATTGACTCTACATTTAATTACAAAAGCGGTTAATTTTCCATGTAGATATCTAAAAAAAAGGATACTATTGTTCCCTCACCTAAGGTACTTTCTATTTTCAAACTTGAACCGTGAAGTCTGACAATTTTTTCACAGAGGGACAATCCGATTCCACTTCCCCCCTGATTTCTGCTTCGAGCCTTATCTACCATATAGAAGCTTTCCGTCACTTTACAAATCTCCTCCGATGGAATTCCACATCCCTTATCTTCCACAGCAATATAATACTTATCTTCTATTCTTTTCCCTATTATAGTAATAATCCCATCCTTTGGCTCTGACTTTTTTGCATTTTCCACAAGGTTTCCAAGACATTCCTCCAACAAGCACTGATCTCCAAGCACCGTTTCCTCCTGCACATGGCAGACTATTTTCATTTGGCTTTCCTGCCACTGCCATCTTGCTTCCATTCTCCTGATAAACTCCATCATCCATTTCTTTATATTCATAGGGATACAAGTAATTTTATTTTCCGACAATCCCATTAAATCCATTAGCTGATAAGATAAATTTTCCAGCCGCCTGCCTTCCTGAAAAATATACAATAGGGCCTTTTGCCTCTTATTCTCATCCATCTGTTTTGTTCTCAGCAAATCCGCATAGCCAATAATAGAAGTCATAGGAGTTTTAAGCTCATGACTAAAATTCGCTACAAACTCTTCCCTCTGTCTGACCATATCCTCAAGCTCCTCTATTTTTCCTTGGACAGTATCTGCCATTTTATTAAAGCTTGCACCAAGCTCACCGATCTCATCTGTCGTTGTAATCCCAACTCTTTGCTCATAGGAGCCCCCTGCGATCTGTTTGCTCACCTCATTTAATCGGCGTATCGGCGCTGTGAGCAGACAGGCCAGCAATCCCACAGCCACCGCACACACGATCAAAATCATTCCGTCTATCACATAAAAATCCTCTAGCTGCCTGTCTCTCTCCCAATATACATCACTAATGTCATACACACTAATCCAAGTTAGTCTTTCCCTGTTAATCTCTAAGGAGGAAGCTGTCAAAATCCAATGCTTCTTTTGTATTTTCTCTACTTGATACCGTATCTGTTCTCCCTTCAACAACTGCCCCAGCAGGGATTGCGGCCACTTCTGGCTGCAGTTTGAGTATATCTCCTCCTCTCCCCTGTAAATCAATATCTTTTTGTCATTGGAAAGATAGGATACCATCTGACCGGCATAGCTTTCCACTTCCTCCCAGGGGATGTTGCCTTCCTTATCCAAAGCTGACATCACATAATTTTCCATGCCATATCTCTCCAACAGATGCTCCTGAGTTTTCTGTGAAATGGTTTTCTCCAAAGAATTCTTAAAATTAGCCTGTATCATCCATATACCCGCTGCTGAAAACAGCACACACAAAATCATAGTAACGGATAATATTATTTTCCTTGTAAATTTCACACAAGCCACTTTCCTTTCTGACAAAATAGCCCACAGCAAGGGATAGGTAATCAACAATCTGCAGGAAGCTGAGGGGGCATTAAACTTATCCCCGGCACAGGCGCAAGACATTTAAATCAGTATAATGTTACATCTCCTCCATGCGATAGCCCACACCGTGAACCGTATGGATTTTTTCCTTTAAATCCAATTTTTTGCGAATACGCTGCACATGCAAATCCACTGTTCTGGTATCTGGCTCCCACTCTTTGTCCCACACGCTCTCACAGATTTGCTCTCTTGTTAAAATCCTTCCTCTATTTTTATACAAATAATAAAATAAATCAAATTCCTTTGGCGTTAACGGAATTTCCTTATTGTCTCTTGTAATTGTCCTGGCCTCCATATTCACCGTTAAGTCCCC
Source organism: uncultured Lachnospiraceae bacterium (assembly GCA_910578605.1). Taxonomy (GTDB): domain Bacteria; phylum Bacillota; class Clostridia; order Lachnospirales; family Lachnospiraceae; genus MGBC111451. Next base: position 65,805 of record CAJTQG010000013.1, read on the forward strand.
TATCAGTTCCTCCTTTATTTGCTTGCGGAGGACACAGCGCACTCTGGCAAGCAGTTCCTCCACCTCAAATGGTTTTACAATGTAATCCCAAGCCCCCAAATCCAGACCATATATTTTATCCTTAAGCTGGGCCTTGGCGGTCAGAAAAATCACTGGCAGCTTTAATGTCTTAGCGTATTCTAGCAGCTCATAACCATTGTACTTGGGCAGCATAATATCAAACAGCGCCAAGTCAAAGCTGCCCTCCTCTATTTTTTTCGCCCCCTCCTCCCCGTCAAATGCCACTTCCACTTGGTATTCCTCCAACTCCAAGCTCATGGTGACTAAATCTGAAATTGCCTTCTCGTCCTCTACTACCAATATTTTATACATGCTTTCCTCCATTTCGAAGCTCCGCAAATTTCTGCCTAAAATATATAGTCTTCCTAGTTTTTGTTCCATGAATGTATATGTGTAAAATCTCCACAAAGCTAAAAATTCCCAATGCTGCTGCAACAAAACTCTGCCATGCCATGCTTTTATTCCCTATCCCTTGTGTGATGTAAAGTGCCGGCACAACACTGAGCGCCTCAAAGGCCTCCACTCTCCACAATAATAATAACATTGGTATCAACAAAATTCCACCGGAAGCTAACATTGTCCACAGATTATTTTTTATTAACAGAGACAAAAGAAGAATATACAGCAAAATGCATAAAGCCACAAGTATGCGCACCAAATTCATGATTACCATATAACCGCCAATACTTATTGATTCCGGCAGCCTTTCAAAATAAGGCAGGCTGGTGATGGACGCATTCATTCCATCGAATCCATAATCTCTTCCTATTTTTCCCATCTCATAACCAATTATAACACTGCATATTACCACACTGGCAAACATACAGGTCCCTATCTTTCTCACTGCAGTTGCCAACTGACCTTTTGGAGTGGCTCGAATCACCGTAATCATTCCAGTCTGATACTCCATAATAAACAAAGGTGTACCACATAAAATAAGCATTACCACCAGCAACATGTCACTTTCTAAAAAGCTAAACTTTTGTATCCGAAACATCTTTTTGTACCCACTGTCATACACAAACCATGTTCCCGGATGTTCCTTTACATACTCATACCTATCCGCTACTCTTTGAAAAGTCACCTCAAGCTGAAGAATTTCTTCATATGGCTCTTGAAGCTGAACACCATCCTGCCGCTGTATACTTCCGTTCTCTACCTTTTCTTGAATTTCATCAAGCTTTAACTGAGCCTGCTCATATTTTCTTTGTTCCGCCAAAATCCATCTTTCCTTCTCCTCTGTCAATTCCCCCTCCAGAGCCTTCATATAATTTTTGTATACATTTTCCTGGTAAGATATATGTTTGTGAAAATGATTATAGCTATATCCGCAGAAAAAAATAAGCAATATAACAAACAAATACAAATGCTCCAGTATCCACAGTTTGTAACATTCAAATGGATAGAGACGGTTTGAGTGGACTAAATGCCTATTTCCTGTTCCAGCATTGTTTTTTTCCTGAATCCCTTTGAACCATCTCCTTATTCCCCCAATGTTTCCAAGCCATCTTATCCCTCTTATAGTCCCCCTTCTATTGGTATCCTTCTTCTTTTCAAATATAATGACCAGAAGCACCGAAAGCAACAGCAATAAAAACAGCCATACGCTTATATTTAGCTTTTGCAAATCCACAAGCTTTCCTCCCCATTTTATCACTTTGTAGGTTTTCCATATCTCATTCACATTTAACCACCCTACCAAATTTTCATAATGCCAAAGCTCTAAGACAAAACCTATTTTTATATAATTCCAGGCAATATAGCTTCCTCCTGCCAACACCAATGTTTCTGTAAACACAGCGGCATAGCTTTTCGCAAAAATACCCAAGATGAACAGCAGCCATAAAGCTATCAACCACACTAACAGCTTACAGCCCAAAAATAAAATCAAGTATTCCCCTATACTCACAGGCAGCACACTGTAGAGAAATGGCTTTAGAGACTGCAGGCTTGCCTGCAGATTGCCATAACCCACTCTGCAACCATAGTACAGTAAATTCATCCCATACATCAATATACACATGGTGACAAGAGCAGCAAAGCTTACTGCCATTTTGGCAAACATTGTTTTCGCCCTGCCATTTTTTGTGCTTTTAATCAGGCAATACAAATTTTTCTGCTTCTCCTCCAACAATACAATGCAGGATAATGACAATACAAATAACAGCATAAATATATCGGTTATATTTAATCTTGTAAAACAGGTGGTTCCTTTTGAAAGCTGGTAGGAGACAGAAGTATTTTCCATACCTTTGTAAATATGTGCTGTCTGCTCAATGCTCCTTTTAGAAAATTCATCTACACTCTCCCGAAAAATGGATATTTGATTCAAATTATCTGCCTTACTTTGAATTTCCTCCAGCAAAAGGGGATACTGCTCCACCTCCTCCTTCTCCTCCTTGATTTCTTTCCAGATCCTGTAATTTTGATTCACTTCTCTCTCCTCTGACAGCTTCACCTCCTCTTTGTATTCATCAATATACTTCTCGTATAATTCTCTGTTTTCCTCCAAAATGCTCTCCCTGTAAAACTGCATCTGAGGATTCCCCCTTAAGCTCTCTGCCAAAGTTATCACATCATAGGCTTCTGCCCGCTCATACTCCCTGTCAATATATTGGGATTTCTCTGTGTCTGACATATTTTTCAAAGTCTTATTGACATGTCGATACACTCGAAATGGAATATCCTTGGCAGACTGATACTCTGTATACATTAACGAGGAAAAATTTAACAAAAGCAATGTCCCAATGACAATCCACATTTTTTTATTGTACAGCAGTTTTCCCAATTCCTGCTTTGTCAACTCCCAAAAGTACCTCATATATTACCTCCCCTCCTGTCCAAAAATATGCATATATACATCCTCCAAACTTCCCTCTTTTGCATATTTTTCAATGAGCACTTCCGGCGCCTGCTTCTCCACCACCTGCCCCTCCTTCAATAGAATAATCTCCTTTGCAATATTCTCAATATCCGGAACGATATGAGTGGCAATCACAATAATTTTATTTTGGGCCAGCTGCTCTAACAATTTTTTAATTCTAACCCTCTCCTTAGGATCAAGCCCCGCTGTAGGCTCATCCAATATTAAAACCTCCGGATTGCCTAGCAGCGCCGAGGCAAAGAGCAATCTTTGCTTCATTCCCCCAGAATATCCTCCTATTTTTCTGTCAAGCTCCCCCTCCAGATTGACGGACCTTGCCGCCTCCTCCACCTGCTCCCGCATTTCCTTTTTCGGTACATTTTTCAGGACAGCCAAATAATTTAAAAATCTTCTTCCAGTAAATCCCTGATATAACCCTTGCTGCTGGGGCATATAGCCAAGCAGCTCCCTATAGCTTTCTCCCATTTTCCTAGCATTCTCCCCATTCCACAGCACTTGCCCTTCATCAGGCAGCAAATTATCTGTGATAATCTGCATCAGGGTAGACTTCCCTGCCCCATTCGGCCCTAACAGACCATACAACCCTGATTCCAACGTAAAGGTGACATGGGACAATGCCGCTTTTTTACCATACCTTTTACTTAAGTTTTCAATCTCCATCATATCCCTAAACCCCCTTTATTTCTATATAATCCGCTGTGCTGCTCCAATAATTCTCCTTGGTAATCAACCCATATCTGATTTCCTCAATATTTCTTTGCATAGTACCTGCCCACGTTTTATAGTAGTCTGACATTTTATACCCTAAAATCACAAGATAATAGTCATCATTCTGCCCGATTCGCTCCATACAAATTCGGTTTTCATCAAGCAACGTAAATTCCTTTTCCTCACCTGTACTGACATTCACTATATAGGCGTCCTTCACCAGCGCCTCGTCACTTTCCTTATCATAATATAAATATAATAATTTTCCTTCCCCGCAATCCCTAAGAGAAGCCCCTTCCCTTTTCAGCTCCTTCACTGTACGAATTTTTTTCGTCTCTAAATCCAGACAGTCAATGGCACTGCTGTTGTCCCGCAGAAAGTATACAAATTTTCCATCGCAAATTATTTCCTGCATTTTATCGTAACCCAGCTTTGCTATTTTCTCCTCCCTTTTGCTCTCTAACGAATACAGCGTCAAACTGATGTCTGAGTTTTTAATATTTTCCAACCAGCCGTCATCATCATCTAAAAATTCATTTGGATCCTTAGGATAAAGGGTTTGTGTTATAATAAAGCTTCCCTTGTACACTCCCACAATATTCTTGTTTTTGCCGTCCATTAGCTTCTCCCATTTTCCTGTCTTTAAATTAATTACAGAAAGATATTTTTCCTTTTCCACACTTGCATGAGATGTGGGGCCCAATTCTACGGATTCAGACTTGCTGAAAAATGCAAATAAATATTCTCCTGAGATAAGCTGTGGTGATATATCCATACCGGCAGGCAATTCAAATATTTTTTCCTTACCTGTTCCGTCCAAGTTCATGCGGTAAATAACCGGCGCTTCCTTCACGGTATCCATACTAATATTTTCTTGTGCATCTACTGACATAACGGTAGTATCTCCACTGGAGCTGACAAGATAAATAGAACCTCCATATACATACATTTCCACGCTTATGGAATCTATATATGCACTGCAATCCTCATTGTCATGTTTGCAATTTGGTTTATTGCACAAATATATCTCCTGTCTTGTCTCATAATCAATATACTTAATTCTTTGATGTTCCCCCTCCTCCAAAAAATAATATCCTGTATTACAATAATTTTCACGATTGCTGTTAAGCATAATCAAATCATCATAGACCTGACTACCGTTATTATTATCATCCTTCTCCTTATCACTGCTTTCTTTATCAGACCTTTCTGTTCCCACTCCTTTTGACTGTCCCGCCTTCACTGACGCTGCCTGCTGTTCACCGTTTTTTAATACATGTTCTCCCTGTTCCCTGGACTTACAGGCTGAAAAGCATAATGCTGTCAAAGTAATACACAGTATTGCAGCAGCTTTTTTCCCTATTTTTTTACGTTTTGTTTTGTCATATTGTTTTGTCATACTACATACCTCCTTTTTTTATCGCTTTTTGCAATGGGTCAAAAATAAAAAACCCACCTTAAGTTAAAACTTAACATGGGTTTGTATCTAAAATGTATCTAATTTTTATTGATTATCTAGATGATAACCATCTTATATGTCTTTATAAGGGTTAAAAAATGCTTGAAAGTGCCTTAAATCAAAGGGTTTCCATGCAGGAGAGCTGATAGAAAAAGAGTCCGCTGTTATCTATCCTTTGGTAATTGATGTACATATTCCAAGAAAGCCCTAGCTGCTTTTCCCTCTTTCTCATTATATTCCCATCCTGATTTCTCCCCAACAAACTGTGCTGTGCTTCTAAATAACTCGCACATATCCAAAACAGATTTCCATGCATTATCAACATTACCATCAAAATAAGTTGCCATAAGCATTTGCCATTCTTCCTCTGAAAGCCACTTATACAGATATTTTGATGATTTCCCTGTGCTTACTGACCATCCTGTTAAAATGCCAGCCTTCCAATTTAACATAGTAATAAGCTGGGGTCTTACAACATGATTGGTCATATCCTGCACATAGGGGATCTCCTCCCGCCATAATCCTTTTGCTATATTATTGGTACACCACCAAAACTCATTGCAAACTGCTAAATATTGTTCTTGTGTTGGCTCTTTGATCCAATACTGACAATCTGTTGCTGCTTCTATTTCGGGTAATATAGATTCTTTATCTAACAAAATTTTGCAAAGCTTATCATCTTGAATGTGCTGCAGTGCGTAATCAATAGACTGCACTGTCAAGTCAATTCTAGTTCCGTCTGCAAATTGCATCAGCCATCCATACGAGTTTTTCTTATCACTTGGATAATATGGGTTTTCATCAGGATACTGCATATAAAGAATTTCCCCAAAAAGATTAATCCAGTCTTTGTCTTCTATAAAACTTTTGGTGTCTTCCACAACATAAACAATATCATAATCTTGAAAAATATCTTTTGGAACTTTTTCGTTTGTTCTTGAACCGTTCATATAAACAGCTTTAATCTTGACATCACTTTTTGCAACGCCTAAGATAAGGTCATACATTTCATTTTCTGTTCTCATAATTACACTTCCTTTATCCCTTCCATTGCATTTTCATGGCTGCTGCAAAAAAATCATTTCCCTAATTACTTATATCGTGTACCGCAACATCTGCCTTTATTTCTATTTCTTTATTTCTATTTCTTTAATTCGTTGTTTCTGAATTTCACTTGCTGTCTGCCCCATATTCTGCTCTTTTTGTTATCCAATAGTCTTTGGTTATCTATTTTTTATATCTCAAGGCTTTTGCTCAATTTTCTTATATTCCTCACCTGAGAGTTTCGCTTTATTTCTAAGCTCAATGTTTTCATAAACTTTTTTATCAGAGACACTCTTGTACGCTGGACGAATGATTTTATCTACATTCACCAGCTCCTCCATACGATGAGCACTCCAGCCTACTACACGGGCCATAGCAAAAATAGGAGTGTACAGCTCCAACGGAATATCAAGCATAGAATAAACCAATCCACTGTAGAAATCTACATTTGTGCTGACTCCTTTGTAAATTTTTCTCTCCTTGGCAATCACCTGAGGAGCCAGGCGTTCTACCATAGCATACAGCTCATAATCATCCATCCGGCCCTTTTCCTTTGCCAAGCTCTCCACAAAATCATGAAAAATAATCGCTCTTGGATCAGACAGGGTATACACTGCGTGCCCCATACCATATATCAAGCCTCTGTTATCAAAGGCTTCTTTGTTTAACACCTTCTCTAAATAATTCCAAACCTGCTCTTCATCCTTTGTATCCTTCACACTTTCCTTTAAATCCGCCATCATCTCCACCACTTTAATATTGGCACCACCGTGTTTAGGTCCCTTTAAGGAAGAAAGAGCCGCTGCAATAACCGAATATGTATCGGAACCCGCAGAGGTAACCACATGTGTAGTAAAGGTGGAATTATTACCTCCTCCATGCTCCATATGAAGCATTAGAGCAATATCTAAAATCTCCGCCTCCAGCCTGCTATATTTCATATCTGGCCGCAGCATCCTGAGAATATTTTCTGCCATAGATAAATTAGGGGCTGGGCGATGTATGTACATACTGTCATCATTCTCATAATGATTATATGCATGATAACCGTACACTGCCATCATTGGCAGCTCACTAATCAGCATCAAGCATTGGCGAAGCACATTGTCCATAGACAAATCATTTGCCTTTTCATCATAGGAGGATAAGGTGAGAATACTCCTTGTCAATGTATTCATAATGTCCTTGCTTGGTGCTTTCATAATGACATCTCTAACAAAATTAGTAGGAAGGGAACGAAATCCCCCTAAAATATTCTCAAATTCGCTTAATTCCTTTTTATTGGGCAGTTCTCCAAACAACAGCAAGTATGCAGTTTCCTCAAAACCATACCTTTTCTCACTCACTGCTCCCCTGACCAAATCCTTAATATCATAGCCTCTAAAATACAATCTTCCATCACATGGAATCTTTTTCCCATCAACTAAATTGTGGGCTTCTATCGTAGAAATAGAGGTAAGCCCTGCCAACACTCCAACTCCTTGTTTGTCCCTCAGGCCTCGCTTTACATTGTATTCATCAAACAAAATATTGTCTATATCATCGTTTTGGATACATTTGCCGGCATAATGATTTAAAAACTGATATACATCATCTCTCATATTCATTGATTATCCTCCATTCTTAAATTTTGATAAAACATTATAACAAAAATATAACCTTTTAGCTTCTGCAAAATTATCATTTTACAACTTTCTATATATTTTTTGTATTGTTAATAAATTAACAATTAGGGGGCTTACAT
>CAJTQG010000014.1:0-20943 GCA_910578605.1 uncultured Lachnospiraceae bacterium
AATTTTGCTCACATCGGTAAAGATGAGTAACCCTTATTTGGGGGACGATTATCGAAATCGGTTCGTCTCAAATTTCATATTTGTTTCAATGCAATTTAGTAAACTGCGATACCTTCTGTCTATAGGGCCATCCTCCACAATAATGTCCATAGAAGCAGCCATGGCATTGATTAAATCATCACTAAGTTCCTTTTTCATAGAAACAAGCACATTCCTTTTTTCCCTGTAGGACTGTGCATCTAGAAACTCAATCAGCTTTTCATTGGCATTTTCCTGCTGTGAATGAGCTTCCTCCTTTTCTTCACAGATTCCCCCTTTTCCTGCCTCTTCCATTTGTTTTGTCTCTTGTATTTGTTTTGTCTCTTCTGATTGCTCTATCCCTCCTATTTTCTCTGGGCTTTGTAGTTTACCTGCCTTCTTTTCGTTCACTGTTTTTTGTATATTTTCTTCTTCTAACGCTTTTATTTCTCCCACAGTACCCATACATTCAAAACGGTACTTTTGTGTTACATCTGGATACTTCCAACTGTCCACCTCACTGATAAACATAGAATATGGTCTGGCATATACACTAAAATCTCCGTACAATGCCTGATATATCACTAATTTTTCCTTGCTCTCAGAATGATGGGCAACGGCAATTACCTGATAATACTGATTTTTAAAATGGCGATAAATCTCACCTGGTCTTGGATTTCCCTGCATATTTTTCACCAAACTTGAAATTCATTTTCCTTTCTCTTTTTTTGTTTCACTTTTTGTTTTAAGCTTTATTTCACTTTTCTAGATATAATGCAAAATCGACAAAAAGATTCTTCTTACTTGTCACATATTGAAAAACACCTCTCAGCTAAGAATCTATATCTACTTCTACCGGGAACTTCGTCCCACTAATAGATATGATGAAATACCTTAAACTGAGAGGTACAGTACTTTATCGTAAGTACAAAAATTCCAATATATTATTTTCTATGATTCATATTACTACATGGCAGCTTCTAGCGTCTTTTTGATTGCCCCGATAAACTCTTCGCTTGTTAATGATTGTGCATTAGGAAGGGTGGAGCTGGACACCAAATCCCCTGTCATCTGTCCAGACTCAATTGTGTCAATACAAGCCTTCTCCAGCTTGTCCGCAAATGTCATCAACTCTGACAAGCCATCCAGCTCTCCTCTTTTCCTCAGAGCACCTGTCCAGGCAAATATCGTTGCAATTGGATTGGTGGATGTTTTCTCCCCCTTTAAATGCTTGTAATAATGTCTCTGAACCGTACCATGAGCTGCTTCATACTCATAGTATCCCTTGGGGGAAGCCAACACGGAGGTCATCATGGACAGGGAACCAAACGCAGTGGCAACCATATCACTCATCACATCTCCGTCATAGTTCTTGCATGCCCATATATATCCTCCCTCGGAACGCATCACACGAGCAACAGCATCATCAATCAAAGTATAGAAATATTCAATGCTGGCTGCCTTAAATTTCTCATCATACTCTTTATCATAAATCTCCTGAAAAATATCTTTAAAGGTGTGGTCATATTTTTTAGAAATCGTATCCTTTGTGGCAAACCACAAATCCTGTTTTGTGTCTAAAGCAAAATTAAAACAGCTTCTGGCAAAGCTTTCAATGGATTCTTCTATATTGTGCATACCCTGAACAATACCAGCGCCATCAAACTCATGCACCAGTTCCTTTGTCTGTGTTCCGTCCTGCGCCGTATAAACCAGCTCCACCTTTCCTGCGCCGGGTATTTTCATCTCAGAGCCTTTATATACATCACCGTAGGCATGTCTTGCAATAGTAATAGGCTTTTTCCATGTCTTTACATAAGGCTCAATCCCCTTTACAAGAATAGGAGCCCTGAACACCGTTCCGTCCAACAATGCACGGATTGTACCGTTGGGGCTTTTCCACATTTCCTTTAAATGATACTCCGTTATTCTGGCAGCATTGGGGGTAATGGTGGCACACTTTACAGCCACTCCATATTTTTTTGTCGCCTCGGCAGAATCTATGGTAACCTGATCATTTGTTTCATTTCTGTGTTCCAAACCTAAATCATAATACTCTGTCTTTAAATCCACATAGGGCAATAACAATTCCTCCTTTATCATCTGCCAAAGGATTCTTGTCATCTCATCTCCATCCATCTCCACTAAAGGAGTTGTCATTTTAATTTTTTCCATTTCTTCCTCCATTCCGAAGCGTTTTGTATTCAAAAACCTGCAAACTCTAAAAATCTGTTATGTTTGCTATGTAATAAAAAATACTTTGCCACGCTTCAGCACAATTCTTATTAAACCGCATTATCGCTTAATTATACGTTATTTTTCAACGCTTGTAAAGTTTAATATGCCAAAACCTCATGACCATCCAATGTCACAAGCACCATAATTTCCCACTGGGCAGAATCACTGTCGTCCTCTGTGTACACAGTCCAGCCGTTGTCATCATCCACATAAATCTCCTCTCCTCCCCCATTTATCATTGGCTCAATTGTAAAAATCATTCCTGGCACCAAAAGCATTTCTGTTCCTTTCTTTGTGACATAGCTAACAAAGGGATCCTCATGAAATTCCAAACCAACACCATGTCCGCCGATATCCACCACAACAGAATATCCGTTTTCTTTGGCAAAATCATGAATTGCCTGGCCCATATCACCCATAAAACCCCATGGCTTTACCTGCTCAAGTCCAAGCTCCACTGCCTTTTTCACATCCTCCACCAGTTTTTTTCGTTCTCTGCTCACTTGACCAATACAAAACATTCTGCTGGAATCAGAAAAATATCCATTGTAAATAGTGGATACATCCACATTAACAATATCCCCCTCCTCTAGTACGACATGCTCTGAAGGAATGCCATGACACACTTGATTGTTAATGGAAGTACACACACTTTTAGGAAATCCCTCATATCCTAAGGGAGCCGGTATCCCTCCCCTTGCAGTTGTCTGTTCGTATACCATCTTATCAATTTCTTCTGTAGTAATCCCTGATTTCATATGTTCAGCTATATAATCTAACACGGCAATATTAATTTTTCCGCTCTCCCTAATCCCCTGTATTTGTGCTTCATTTTTGATAATTCTTCTGCTTGGCACAATATGCCCCTGTTTTTTATAATTCTTTATCTTCTCATCTATCCACATATGACAATTCTTATATTTTTTACCACTTTTACACCAACAGGGGACATTTCTTCCTATATTGCGTATCATTTTTCTTCTTCCTTTCTTTGCTGTTTCACTATAATTTTCTTCTTCCTACTTTTCATATTTTGTACTTACTTCGAAGCACTGGTACTTAAGATACCACTCTTACTTCTAATTGACAAGTATTAAAAATGAAAACAACCATAATTGTAAACATCTAATGATATATCATACACTGGAAAAATACTACGAACCTATCTATTAAAATCAGAACAAAAGAAAAAATACCATACTTTTAGAAAATCACAAAATTAATAATAAAAAAGTGAGAAGGAAGTGCGCTGACTTTTGGAGCAAAGCCAACGCAGCACCTTATTCCTCCTCATTACATACAAATCAAACATTTCAAATTCATAAATCCTTCTAACAGCTGCTTACTTTTGCTTGGCTTAAGTAGTCGCCTCAAAGGAAATCTCTGAATCATCCAAAAAGCTTTCCTGATAACTTCCAAGGGTAATCTCGTACTGTATACCACCAGTAGAATTTCCCTTTCCATTTTCTTTTTTTTCATCTTCACTGGTCTGAGGCAATTCCTTGTACCATGCACTTTCCTTCACTTTTTCCATCACATTAGCCAAAGCAGCCACAATATACTTTTTCGCCGGATCATCCTTTGCAATTCCTGTCACATGCATCAAATATATATCATTTACCTCTTCCTTAGAATGAGCATGCTTGCACTCCTCCTCCACTGTCTTTCGCTTTATATGCACCCTAAAAGCCAATGCATACAACTGTGAATCATGTTCTTTTAAAAATCTCATCTCTCCCTCTGACAGCTCCTCGCCGCTTTCCAACTTTGCCCTGATTCTCGCAAGCTTTTTCGCTTCCTCGTCCTCCTGGCACTTTGATCTCTCCAGCTGCTTTAAACGATTTCTCTCTAACATATCTAAGAAACTCACCTTTGGCGATACATCCGGCTGCATAGTATCTGTTTTAAATACATTCATTCCTTTTCCTCCTCCGACCTGATACCAACGGATTACTCCATCACTTTGCAAAATTCCAAATACTTCATATTCATATATTGTATATCGGTCTTTTTGGAAAAAAATCATCCCCCGCTCAAAAATGCTCTTTAAAAAATGATTCCCTTTTTACTATAGTAACATTTACTTTAGTAAAATTTACTCTTGTATATATTACTCTTGCAAAAAATCATATTGGGACATATAAAGCTGATAATAGTATCCCTTCTCATCTTTGAGCAATTCCTCATGAGTCCCTTGCTGGGCAATTTTACCATCCTGTATATACATAATACAGGATGCATTTTTAATGGTAGAAAGACGATGGGCAATAATAAAGGAAGTCCTTCCTTCCAGAAGCTTGTTTAAGCCCTGTTGCAGCAAAATTTCTGTTTCCGTGTCAATACTTGAGGTTGCCTCATCCAAAATCAATATTTTAGGATCTGCCAACAATGCCCTGGCAAAGGAAATCAGCTGCCTTTGACCTGCCGATAATCTGCTTCCCCTTTCATTTACCTCCGTCTGATACCCCTTTTCCATCTCCATAATAAAATCATGAGCACATACAGTAACCGCCGCCTGTATTACCTGTTCGTCTGTCGCCTCCATATTCCCATAGCGAATATTATCCATAATCGTTCCGGCAAAAATAAAGCTATCCTGCATCATCACTCCCATCTGCTTTCTCAGAGAAGCAATGGTCACCTTACTGATATCCTGCCCGTCAATTAACACCTTTCCGCTGTCTAAATTATAAAACCGGCTGATAAGGTTAACAATCGTACTCTTTCCTGCTCCGGTTGGCCCAACGAGAGCATAGCTCTCCCCAGCCTTTACCTGAAAGCTTACATCATCCAATATTTTCACACCCTCATCATAACTGAAATTCACATGCTGAAATTCCACATCCCCTTTAATTGGCGGCATCTCAACCGCATGGGGGGCATCCTTAACATCCACAGGGGTGTCTATCGTCTCAAATATTCTCTCTAAGTAGGAAACTGCCGTGAGCAAATTATTGTAAAAATTCGCCATTGTGGTAATGGGCGACCAGAATCTGGCTATATAACCGGTAAATGCCACCAACACACCTACTGTAACTCCCTTAAAGCCCCCCATCAGCCAACTCACCCCAAGCACATAAATGACAGCGGTTGTGAGCATTGTAATATTCTCCACCACCGGACTTAAGATAAAATTATATTTTACCGCATTGAGCCATGTCACCCTTGCCTCCTCATTTAATCGGTTAAAGATAATCGTGTTTTCCCGTTCTCTGACAAAGGATTGGGTGACACGGATTCCGTTCATACTCTCTGCAATGTAGGCATTTAAGTTGGATTGCTTATTGCTCTGCAATTGCCATGCCTTTCTCTGCCTGCTTTTTACAAGCCAAACAATTGCCACTAAAATAGGTAAACCACACAGGCAAATTAATGTAAAGTTTACATTGAGATACAGCATAAATGCCACAATAAACAGTAAACTTACCATATCCGTAATTGTATTTACAATACCGTTAGACAGCAAATCACTTAAATTATTTACATAGTTCACAACCCTTACCTGTATTTTGCCATGAGGCCGCTCGTCATAGTAGGAAAAGGGCAGCTTCTGCAAGTGTACAAACAAATCTTTTCTCAAATCATGCACCACATTTTGTCCCACCTGATTTGTCCAGCGTATTTTTACGCGAAGAATCAGCACTACCACAAGAGTATCTATCAGCATCAGCACACTGTTTGTCAGTATAATTTTGATTGCATCGCTGTCCGAAATAAGCCCCTTTTGAAAATTTTCAATCGCCTCCATTACATCCTTTAAAAATAATGGCTGCAGCATTGTGAGAGCACTGGATATCAACATTAATATAATAGTCCATATCATTTTGTTTTTGTATGGCCCCACATATTTTCCAAGTCGTTTCACTTGGCCCAAGTCAAACTTCTCCTCTAATTCTTCGTCTACATCTATTTTATTTCGTGCCATGCTGCCACCCTCCTTTCCTTTTACCACTGTGGCGGAATTTGTCAAATTCCCCGTATTGATGACTGAACACCGTATAGTAATAGCCCTTCTGCTCCATCAATGTATCATGATTTCCCCGCTCTACTATTTTGCCGTCATTTAACACTAAAATCATATCCGCATCTTTAATAGATGAAATTCTGTGAGCAATAATAAATACCGTCTGCTGCTCATCTACTGACTGAAGTGCATTCTGAATCTGCGCCTCCGTCTCCATATCCACCGCTGAGGTAGTATCATCTAATATTACAATAGAAGGCTTCTTCAGCAGCGCTCTTGCCAGGGAAATCCTCTGCTTTTGTCCTCCCGATAGCCCCATACCTCTCTCGCCAACTATGGTGTTATACCCATCTGGCATCTGCATAATAAAATCATGAGCTCCCGCTATTTTTGCCGCCCAGACAACCTCCTCAAAGGAACAATCCGGCTTGCCGTAAGCAATATTTCCCTCAATGGTGTCAGAAAACAAAAATACATCCTGCATTGCCATTCCTATGGAATCTCGAAGTGTATGTAAATCCAGTTTTTTTACATTAACACCTCCCACCTTCACTCTTCCCTCTGTGGCATCAAAGAAACGGCACATAAGATTCATAATTGTCGACTTGCCAGAGCCGGTAGCTCCAATAATTCCTACCTTCCAGCCCTGCTTTACCTCAAAACTAATATCCTGCAAAATAACATCATCATACATCCGATAACTTACATGCTTAAATTCCACACTTCCCTTTAGTCTCTCAGGGGACCAGCCTTGCTTTGGGCTAGAAATCTTAGGCACCTCCTGAATCGTGGAGTAAATCTTTTCCACTGAAGTAATAAAACGGAACAAATCGTTTGTAAGCCAGCCAGCCATTCTCAGCGGATTGTTGAGCATCCAAAGGTACCCATTTATCATAACCATATTTCCTAAAGTCATTGTTCCCTTGATTACCATAATCCCCCCCACAAGCATCAGCACAAACAGCAGCATATTAGACAAAAATTCAAAAATCGGCACATGCCTCTCCCAGATGGTGGCTGCCCCCAGTTCCGCCTCCCGATAGGCATCATTTTCCCTGTCAAACTTTTCAATCTCGTAATCTTCTTTTGCAAAAGCCTTAACCACCCGATTGCCGCTTATATTTTCCTGTGTAAATGCATTTAAACTAGAAAACCGATTGCGCACAATAGTAAACTTTGGCTTAATACTCTTTGACTGGCAGTAAGTGTTAAATGCCGTAAAGGGAAGCACAGCAACCATACAGACTGCAATTCTCCAGTCCACCATAAAAATCATAATCAGAGCAATGATAAACAGCATCACATTTTCATAGATATTATAAATAACAAATGCCACAAAATGACGGATTGCCATCATATCACCGGTCTGTCTCGCCATCAGGTCACCGGTTCTCGTCTTATTATAAAACGCAAAATCCTTTTGTAAAAGATTGCGGTACACCCCATCCCTCATATCATACAGCATACTCTGGGATGCCGTCTCAAACTGCCACAGAAAAATCAACCGCAGCACAGAACGTATCACTGTGATAGCAATCATAATTCCAAGCAGCATAAGCAGAGGCTTCAACTCAATTTTTCTGCCGTCCCCTATAATGTCGTCAACAATAATTCCTGTCAGTTTTGGATTTACCATGGCCAGCAGAGAGGTAATTGTCAATAACACAAGCCCTACCGCCATCTTTGGGGAATATTTTTTCATATAGCCCCAAAACCATTTCATTGGTGTCATTTTTCTTCCTCCTTTTTAATGATGTTTTCTTTTTTCACTAAATCCTTTTGTTTTCTCCTTCCTCCTCTGCACTCAATTTATATTTTGTGCTATTATAAGGCATTGCCTTTTAGCTCTCAATGATATATACTGTTTAATAATTGATTTTTTCTGCTTTACACCATACCCCCAGCAGGAACAGAACAATCTATACCTTACCCTATCAAACAGGAGGAACAGCTATGCTGGAAATTCAAAGAATTGGATGTAATTTTATTCATCCAAACGGCATTCAGTTAGAGTGCCCAAAAGGAACAGAAACCTATCTGTTTTTATATTTTCGCAGCGATGTAGAAATTAAGATAAATGATGTTTACTGCCCCCAGAGGGAGCCTTGTTTTTATTTGTTTCCCAGAAATACACCTCAATATTATCGAAAACAAAACGGCGCCTTTAACAACGACTGGATGCATATTACCTGTGCCGAAGATGAACTGGAAAATTTATTTATGCAGCTGCAAATTCCTTTTGAGACACCAATGATTATTCATAATGCTACCATTATTAACAATCTCATGGCAGACCTGCGCAATGAATTTTTTCTGGTAGGCCATCATCACAATGAAATTATAGATGCTAAACTTCGGGCATTTTTTTATAAGTTCAGCGATATGCTCCACGAGGAAATCACCTTTTCCTCAAAGCTTATTCGATACAGGGAAGCCTTTGTTCATATCCGCAACCAACTGTACAGCTTTCAGAGTGATGCTGCCTCTGTACCTGAAATCGCTGCTTCCCTCAATTTAAGCGTTTCCTACTTTCAACATATTTACAAAGAACTATTTGGAGTTTCCCTGACACATGACATCATCCACAGCAGAATAGACAAAGCATGTCATCTGCTTCACTCTACCAGGGATTCCATCAGCGATATTGCCTACTCCTGCGGCTACGAAAACAAAGAGCACTTTTCTAGACAATTTAAAGAAATTATCGGCTGTTCACCGAAGGACTACCGGAACTAATCTTTGACCTTAATCATACATTGGAACAATTACAAAGCAAGGAGACAACCCTTTAGTATCCATCACGATAAAAATCCGCCTTACCTTAACATGTATAGAATAGCATAGAATATAGGAAGAAGTTCATGCATAGAATATAGGGAAGTATAAGATTTAGCAGAAAGGATTTTTATGAACGAAGAAGCTTATGACAAATCAACCCCCTTTGACCATATGGTCTGCAACAGACAACTGCAAATGTTAAAAGCTGCCATTCCTTATATGGCACCCAGCAGCAGGCTAATGTTTTCCTTCTATGTAAAGACATTAGAACTGCACAATACATTACAGCTTTTTTCTCCCAAAAACGGGGAGGATACCTTATCTATATGCTCCATTCCAGAAGGTTCTAATCAAATGCAGGAGATGATCAGTGCCATGAAGGAATACTGCACACCAAAGGAGGCAGAAAACCTAGATTTATTTTCCAACCTATTTTCTGCCTTTCGGCTGCAAAACCGACTGCAGTCTGAGCAAAAAGAAGGAACAGACAATTCCAATTCTGGATTTGACCTGTCCTCTCTTCTTTTAAATCTCCTTACACCCGAACAAAAATCTATGTTTGATATGCTGAATGTATAATACATCGAATTATTATAAATTAAAAATTTTATTTATAACCTTGGAAGTATCGTTTTCCAAACCAATCTTAAAATATCTGTCTGCATTTTCTCCTGATGAGAGGTAATGGCTATGGCAGCATCATAGTCCGGCAGCACAATACCATACTGACCATACAGTCCATCCATACGATAGGAATTGGGAACCGGATTCATCCAAACCTGGTACCCATAGCCATTTCCCGTCTCACTATCATTCCAATATCCTGGATTTAAAATATGTACCTTGCTTAATTCCTTCATATAATCTTTCGGAATCAATTGTTTCCCCTCCCACTCTCCTTCCTGAAGTAAAAGCTGGGTTAATCTTGACAAATACTCCGTTGTCAAATGTAAACCGATACAGCCCTTATTCACACCGGCAGGGGAGCAATCCCACTGTGGATTATAAATGCCCAATGGGGTAAATAGTCTTGGAAGAAGAAAGTCCCGCACAGTCATTCCTGTAGTCTTTTGTACAATACAGGAAAGCAAATAGGTACAGCCATTGTCATATTCAAAACAAGTACCTGGCTCATAAACAACAGGGGCATTCAGTATATGCTCCGCCCAATCCCCGATTGTATCCTCAAAATAATGTACCTCCAGAGAGGGAGCCATATGTCCGCTTGTCATAGTGAGAAGATGCTGCACTGTCATCTGGCTGAGATACTTTGTTGTTTTTTTAATTTCTATCTCCGGAAAGAAGGACAGCACCTTATTCTGCAAATCAAAATAACCTTCATTTACTGCAAGACCTACTGCTAACGCAGTCACCGTCTTGCTGACAGAGTAAACCTGCACGAAATCATCACTTCTCCATCTGTGGCTTGCAATTGTTCTGCCATGCTGCTTCACAACAATTCCGTATACGTTTAACTGCTGTTCCTGCACCCCCAGTCTAAAATCCAACAGCAAATCTGTATTACATTTCGTTTTTGGTTGGTTTGTTTGTATCTTTTCTTCCATATCTTCCTCGTTTCTACACTGCACCTTTTATAGCAATGCATATTTATTTATTGATTATGTTGCCCCATTCCATATCTTTATTTTATTTTATATTTTATTTTATATTTTATGATACATGGTTATTTGTAGTTCGTCAATAATATATAAAAGGTGTTAAAGTATTTTATCATTTATGTCATATATAAATTTATAAATTACAAGACAGCTTTTTCTAATATATATTATTTTGATTCGCTGCAGTTCTATTTTTTTGTACATTATTCGGCACAATGATTGCATGTATATTTTAAATATGTTATGATAGCAAAAGAAAATTTAGGAGGTATACATTATCATGAAAGAAAAAGTTATATTAGCCTATTCCGGTGGTTTGGACACGACAGCTATTATTCCTTGGCTAAAAGAAAATTTTGACTACGAAGTAATCTGCTGCTGCATCAACTGCGGACAGGGAAACGAATTAGATGGTTTAGAGGAAAGAGCAAAGCTTTCCGGTGCACAGAAATTATATATTGAGGACATTACCGATGAATTTGTAAATGAATACATAATGCCATGTGTACAAGCTGGTGCTGTTTATGAAAATAAATATCTGTTAGGTACTTCCATGGCGAGAGCACCTATTGCAAAGAGATTAGTGGAGATTGCACGCAAGGAAGGCGCCAGCGCCATCTGTCACGGCGCTACCGGCAAGGGAAATGACCAGATTCGCTTTGAGCTTGGCATCAAGGCCCTTGCTCCTGATATAAAAATTATTGCTCCTTGGAGAATGACAGATGTGTGGACAATGCAGTCCCGTGAAGATGAGATTGAATACTGCAAGCAGCATGGTATTGATTTACCGTTCTCCGCCGACAGCAGCTACAGCCGTGACCGAAATCTCTGGCATATCAGCCACGAGGGCTTGGAGTTAGAGGAGCCTGCCAACGAGCCAAACTATGACCATCTGTTAGTGCTTGGCACCACACCTGAAAAAGCACCTGAGGAGGGTGAATATGTCACTATGACATTTGAGAAGGGTGTGCCTACCTCCATCAACGGTGAAAAGAAGTCCGCCACAGACATTATTGTAAAGCTGAATGAATTGGGTGGCAAGCATGGTATCGGAATTGTAGATATTGTGGAAAACCGTGTTGTAGGTATGAAATCCCGGGGTGTCTATGAGACGCCTGGCGGCACTATTTTAATGGCAGCACATGAACAATTGGAGGAATTGATTTTAGATCGTGATACATTGAGCGCTAAAAAAGAAATCGGCAATCGTTTTGCCAACTTAGTATATGAAGGAAAATGGTTTACACCACTCCGTGCTGCTTACCAGGCATTTATTGAGTCCACACAGGAATATGTAACCGGCGAAGTGAAATTTAAGCTTTACAAAGGCAATATCATCAAAGCAGGCACTACCTCTCCATATTCTCTGTACTCTGAATCTTTGGCAAGCTTTACTACAGGTGAACTGTATGACCACCACGACGCAGAAGGCTTTATCAATTTGTTTGGTTTATCCTTAAAAGTTCGGGGAATGAAACTGCAGGAAATGGAAAAAAACAATAAATAATGGATATATTGAATGGCAATTCTGTATAAATATAAATTTTTAGTATATTTATTATAGTTTTATGGCTAATGTAAGAGAAATCTTTTACATTAGCCTTTTCTTTTATCCCAATTTATAGTAAAATAAGGAAGTTGTCTGCGTAAAAACAAAAACGTTCCAATTATTATATATATTATGTGTATATGTATTTATGCAGTTCCTTTGCTGAAATGTTTTGTAATGGAGGATAATAAAGATAAAATGATAGAGACAATGAAAACCATATTTAAAAAATATTGTAATAAGGAAACTATATTATATGTTATATTTGGCGTTCTCACCACTCTTGTAGACTGGGGCTGTTATGTATTGATTCGCAATCGAATGTCGGTGGAGCTTGCCACTTCTATTGCCTGGCTTATGGCAGTCATCTTTGCTTTTATCACCAATAAATTGTTTGTATTTGAGAGCAAGGACTTTCACTTGAAAGTTATCATAACAGAGGGAATATCCTTTTTTTCTGCCAGAGTGGCTTCCTATGTTTTTACCCTTGCATACATGCATGTGACAGTTACATGGCTTAATTGGAATGACTTAATTGCCAAGCTGACCTCGGCTGTTTTTGTCGTTATTGCCAATTACTTCTTAAGCAAATTTTTTATTTTCAAAAAAGGAAAGGAGACCGCATAATATGATAAAAAGAAATAATTATTCTTACCGAAAAAAAAATAGCTTATGGCATTGGTTAAAAAATAATCTTGCCTTTATTATATCTTTTTTGATTCCTATTATTATTATGATTATAGTGTATTACCTGCGCAAAATTTACCCTTTTGGAGACAATATGTACCTGCGCAGCGACATGTACCATCAATATGCTCCTTTTCACCAGGAGCTGCAGCGCAAGCTGACTGAACACGGCAGCTTGTTCTATTCATGGAATATTGGTATGGGCACCAATTTTATATCTCTGATGTCCTACTATTTAGCCAGCCCCCTAAACTTTCTTATGGCACTTTTGCCCACGGAACATATTCCCGAAATTATGAGCAGTTTTATTATTTTTAAAATCGGACTATGCGGGCTGACCTGCTCCTACTATCTAGGAAAACATTTTCGCACTAGAAACATTACAATAGTAGGCTTTGGCTGCTTCTATGCCTTATCCTCCTATCTAGCTGCCTACAGTTGGAATTTAATGTGGCTGGACTGCCTTGTTCTTCTTCCTATGATTGCCCTTGGAATTGAAAGACTGGTAAAACAGCACAAGGGAATGATGTATTGTGTTTGTTTGTCCCTAGCTGTTTTGTCCAATTATTATATTGCCATTATGCTCTGTTTTTTTAGTTGCTTTTACTTTTTAATTCAGTTAATAGCACACTTTCGCACTTTTCAATGGAAAAATATATTGATTACATGCGGCCTATTTGGTTTTTTTTCTTTCCTTGCCGGCTGCTTTGGGGCGGTTTACCTATTTCCGGAATACTATACTCTTATGCTGTCGGCATCGGGAGAATTGGAATTTCCTACAATGCTGTCCCAATATTTCAGCGTGCTGCATATGCTTGCTAGAGGTTTGATGACGGTGGAGCCTGCTGTGCTTAACTCCCCCCACGATCCTAATCTCTATTGTACTGTATTAGTATTTTTACTTATACCTTTATATTTGCTGTGCAAAAAAATCAATACCCGAGAAAAAATAGGAAAATTTTTGCTGCTGATGCTTTTACTGCTCAGCTTCAACTTAAACATCCCCAACTTTATTTGGCATGGCCTGCATTTTCCAAATAGCCTGCCCTGCCGAGAATCCTTTATTTTTATTTTTCTCGCCATTACTATGAGCTATGAGGCCCTTTATCATATCCACACCTTCAGCCGCAAACAATTATTCAGTGTATTTGCCGGCGTCATGGCTTTTTTGATGATTATAGAAGAATTTATGCTTACGGATGAATATGAATTTACCATTATCTATGTAAGCGGCGCATTTATTCTTCTATACACATTACTCTTAGAAGTATTGCGCCACAAAAAATATCATCATATTATTTTATTTGGTATTTTTATGTTGCTCTGTGTGTGCGAGGCGGCAATCAACACGGAGGAAACCGCCATAGGCACTACATCTAGAAGCTCCTACCTGTCGGATAATAAATCTATTACTCGACTGTTAGACAATATACCTGACACCAATGATTTCTACAGAACCGAAAAACTTGAGCGCCGGACAAAAAACGATGCCGCCTGGTCAAACTACCATGGTGTATCCCTGTTCTCCTCCAACACAAATGCAGGCATCAATGAATTTTTAAGCTACATGGGACATGAAACCTCCTACAACTCCTACTCCTACTATGGAAACACTCCCTTTAGCGCCTCTTTGCTTGGTGTAAAATATTTGCTTAGCAATGAATCTGTCCCTACTACGGATACAATGGAATTTGCTGATTCCACGGGAGATTATTTCTTATATAAGAACTTATATACCCTTCCTCTAGCCTTCCGCATTCCATCTACTGTGGAGGAAAATGCATTTGTGGAGGGCAACAATCCCTTTGCTGTACAAAACAGCCTGTTAGAGGAAATGACTGGTCTTATGGATTTATTTACTCCAATGGAGGTGGAGGATGGAAAAACCGTAACTGTATACACAGATGAGACAAGTGATGCCTATGTGTTTATCACTACTTCCCTAGAAAGCGTAAATGTAAATATTTACTCAAAGGACGGCAATTTAGTATCCACAAACTCTTTCACAGATTTAGACCACAAGCAGACAATCCACATCGGCACAATACCCAAAAACGGTTACTTTGAGGTAACCCCAACCGGTGAGGGAAGCGATTCCATTCTGTCCCTGCAGCTCTATGCCTATGCCTTTCACTCGAATGTATTTCGAAAAGGTGTGGCCATCTTAAACGAGCAGGCTATGCATATTTCTCAATATACAGATACTTCCGTAAAAGGAAATATCTCTGTTAAGGAGGAGGGTACATTATATACCTCCATTCCTTATGAGACAGGCTGGCGTGTGTATGTAGACGGAGAGGAAATGGATACCTATGCTTTTGAAAATGCATTTGTGGCATTTGACATCACTGCAGGAGATCATGTAATAGAGATGCATTTCACCCCTGCGGGATTTAAATCCGGACTTTTTATCACAGTGCTTTCCGCCTGCATAATTGTATTTGTAGGATTTATATTCCCTGTATTTCTTAAGAAAAAATTGATTTTACGAAATGAGGAGGAGACTATTGAGAATGATACAGAAAATGAGCCAGATAATCCAGAAAAATATATAGATAACAGTGAAGAAAAAACAATGAATTACCATTTAGAAGAATATGAAGATTTTCATGAAGACAATCCTGTGGAAATCATTACAGACAGCCAAATGGAACAGGCAGAAGGAGACCCCAACCATTAAAAACACTGTTTTTATCCAAAGCAGTAAGATGAAAAAACTTCTATTCTATTAGAGAGACAACAAAAAGAAGTATAAATTTGACCACCCGTATAACGGGTGGTCATAATTGTTAAATACACTTACATCTATTAATCTATTACACATCTACTGTATAGTTAGGTGCCTCTTTTGTTATATGAATATCATGGGGATGGCTTTCCTTTAATGATGCTGCGGATATCTTCACAAACTGTCCATTCTCCTTCAAGCTTTCAATGTCTTTACATCCGCAATAACCCATTCCTGCTCTTAGGCCTCCCATTAACTGGAACACAGTATCCTCCACGGATCCCTTATATGCTACCCGTCCCTCAACACCTTCCGGCACTAACTTTTTGGCATCTGTCTGGAAATAGCGGTCCTTACTTCCATTCTCCATGGCAGCAATGGAACCCATTCCTCTGTATACCTTATATTTTCTTCCCTGGTATAATTCAAATGTTCCCGGACTTTCATCACATCCGGCAAACATGCTTCCCATCATACATACATTGGCCCCCGCCGCTATGGATTTCACAATATCACCAGAAAACTTAATGCCACCGTCCGCTATAATCGGCACACCATATTCCTTTGCGGTCTCATAACAGCTCATCACAGCAGTCACCTGAGGGACACCGATACCTGCTACAACACGGGTAGTACAGATAGAACCTGGTCCTATTCCAACTTTGACTGCATCCGCACCTGCTTCAATCAAATCTTTTGTAGCTTGTCCTGTAGCCACATTGCCTGCTATAATCTGCAAATCCGGATACTTTTTCTTTATTTCTCTCATGGTAGTCATTATGTTCTTGGAATGTCCATGGGCAGAATCAATAACTATCACATCTACCTTCACCTTTACTAAAGCATCTACACGCTCCATAACATTTTTCGTAATTCCCACTGCCGCACCGCAAAGCAAACGACCTTGGGAATCCTTTGCAGACAAGGGATACTTTATCTGCTTCTCAATATCTTTAATAGTAATTAAACCTTTTAAATTAAAATCATCATCTACAATAGGTAATTTCTCTTTTCTGGATTTTGCTAAAATAGCCTTAGCCTCCTCCAAGGAAATACCCTCCTTGGCAGTTATCAAGTTTTCACTTGTCATGGACTCCTTGATTTTTTTAGAAAAATCCGTCTCAAATTTTAAATCACGGTTTGTAATAATACCAACTAACTTTCGTCCCTCTGTAATGGGTACACCACTGATTCTGAATTTTCCCATCAGATTATTGGCATCCTCTAATGTATTTTCCGGAGATAAGTAAAATGGATCTGTTATTACACCATATTCTGAGCGCTTTACCTTGTCCACTTCCTCTGCCTGCTCCTCAATTGACATATTCTTGTGGATAATACCAATTCCGCCCTGTCTCGCCATAGCAATTGCCATGCGGTGTTCCGTCACCGTATCCATGCCGGCACTCATCATTGGAATATTTAACTTAATGGATTTAGTCAACTGTGTAGATAACTCCACCATATTTGGAGTCACTTCTGAATATGCAGGTACTAATAATACATCATCAAATGTAATTCCCTCACCTATAATCTTTCCCATTGTAAGTTTAACCTCTCTTTCTTGTCTGATTATTAATTTGTTAACATTTGTTTGTTGAGTTTCATTATGTTAGATTAGATTCGTATTAGTACTACTTTGACTTTTTACACAAATCGGATTCTATATATTTTTACAATTTTACCAATTATTCGAGAACATGTCAAACCTTTTTTTAACCATTATATTTAAATCTATTTACTATGATGAAAGTCCCATCAAGCGGCGAAATGGATGGGCAGTGTTTATCAGGCATGTGAATTTATATTGATAAAACAGCAAATGGACACCAGCTGTCTTCATTCCTTTAACAGAAAACAAAAATACCGAGCCCCTGCAATCATTTTTACATTCCAAAGGTCCAGTATTTTTGTTTTTACTGATTTTTATTTGTGGACTTTGCTTGGGGCCACAGTGCGAAATCGCTCCAGCATTGCATCATTTGGTTCAAATAATACTTTTGCCAGGCCTGCGCCGTGACCGATTATCATCACATAAATACCATCAGGGTTGTACCCTGACGTGTAATCCATTGTCATAATATCCGTTCTCCTCATATAGGGAATCATATCATTATACTCAGGCTTTGCCACCAACTCCAGCTTCTTTAAATCAAAGCGGTCTCCCTCTTTTCTTCTGCTCTTTGCATATACCTTGTCAAACATTACTTCATTGTCCTGAAAGGAATACTCATACTCCACATCCGTATAAAGAAACAGTAAATATGCCCCATAACAGACAAAAAAGGCCATAAACAGCAAAACAATATTGTAAAATAGACTCATATAAAAAAATAAAATTGTGCATAGTACGCAAAGAACCCTTGCGGCATAAACCGCAAAGGTCTTTTTTTTAGGTACAATTGCTTCAAAGAACAATTCTTCTCCCATATTACATCATACCCATTCCAGGAGCACCGCCTGCTGGCATAGCCGGTACATCCTCTTTAATATTAGCCACAACAGATTCTGTTGTCAGTAAAGTAGATGCCACGCTTGTTGCATTCTGCAATGCACTTCTTGTCACCTTGGCAGGGTCTAAAATTCCGGCCTCCACCATCTTCACATACTCTTCCTTCAACGCATCAAATCCAATGCCAACCTCAGATTCTCTTACTTTATTTACAATGACAGAGCCTTCTAAACCTGCATTTGCTGCGATAATAAACAATGGTGCATCCAACGCTTTTAATATAAGATTAGCTCCTGTTTTCTCGTCGCCCTCCAATGTAGCTACTAACTTAGCAACCTCCTTGGATGCATGAATGTAAGCAGAACCGCCACCGGAGATAATACCCTCCTCCACTGCTGCTCTTGTAGCTGCCAATGCATCCTCCATGCGAAGTTTTGCTTCTTTCATCTCTGTCTCTGTTGCAGCGCCTACACGGATAACCGCTACACCACCTGACAGCTTTGCCAATCTCTCCTGTAATTTCTCTCTGTCAAAATCAGATGTTGTCTCCTCAATCTGCTTTTTAATCTGAGAAATTCTTGCATCTATCTCAGCCTTATCTCCGCATCCATCTACAATAATTGTGTTTTCTTTCTGAACCTTAACAGATTTTGCACGTCCTAACATATCCATTGTTGTCTCTTTTAAGTCTAAGCCCAATTCCTCTGAAATTACCTGACCGCCTGTTAAGATAGCGATATCCTTTAACATTTCTTTTCTTCTATCGCCGTATCCTGGAGCTTTCACCGCAACAACATTGAATGTTCCTCTTAATTTATTTACAATTAAGGTAGTAAGGGCTTCACCCTCCACATCCTCTGCAATAATCAATAACTTAGCGC
The DNA here is from genome assembly GCA_910578605.1 of uncultured Lachnospiraceae bacterium. Classification (GTDB taxonomy): domain Bacteria; phylum Bacillota; class Clostridia; order Lachnospirales; family Lachnospiraceae; genus MGBC111451. The sequence goes on from CAJTQG010000014.1 coordinate 18,915, forward strand.
CTGACTGCACAATCTGCTCTAACACTGGTAAAATCTCTTGGATATTGGCAATTTTCTTGTCTGTGATTAAAATATACGGATCTTCTAAAGTAGCCTCCATCTTATCCATATCTGTTGCCATGTAGGCAGAAATATAACCGCGGTCAAACTGCATACCTTCTACTAAATCTAACTCTGTCAACATAGTCTTAGACTCTTCAATAGTAATGACACCGTCATTTGACACCTTCTCCATAGCGTCTGCTACCATATTGCCCACTTCCTCGTCACCGGCAGAAATAGCAGCTACCTTGGCAATCTGATCCTTTCCTGTCACTACGCTGCTCATGCCCTGAATTGCCTCCACAGCACACTCTGTAGCTTTCTTCATTCCCTTGCGCAGAATAATTGGGTTTGCCCCTGCTGCCAAGTTTTTCATTCCCTCGTTTATCATAGCCTGTGCCAACACTGTTGCTGTTGTTGTACCATCACCTGCTACATCGTTTGTCTTAGTGGACACTTCTTTTACTAATTGTGCGCCCATATTTTCAAACGCATCTTCCAATTCAATTTCCTTAGCAATGGTAACACCATCGTTTGTAATCAAAGGTGCGCCGAAAGATTTATCCAACACAACGTTTCTTCCTTTTGGTCCTAATGTCACCTTTACGGTATCTGCTAACTGGTTCACTCCTGCTTCTAACGCTTTTCTTGCCTCTGCACCATTTTTAATTTCTTTTGCCATTTTATTATACCCATGCATATCACTAGTTTACTTGTGATACTGCCCAAATAAATAATAGATTGAAAGAACGGGCAGCCTGCATAATATCCTTTCTTTATTTATATTTCTCTCAATCTTTAATAACATCCAATCTTAAAACAATGTAACACTTTTTCATATTATAGAATTCTACTATTACTTTTCTTTATTGATGAATTACTGAATTTATGCTTATGCAGTTTCTTCCTATTTTAATACTGCCAGCACATCCTCCTCTTTCACAATAATGTACTCTTCCTCCTCCACAGTCACAGTTGTTCCTGCATATTTGGAATATACTACTGTATCACCTTCCTTGATATCTGCCTTCACATCGCTTCCTAATGCCTCCACAGTAGCCTCCTGTGGCTTTTCTTTTGCCTGTCCCGGCAGAACAATACCTGATTTAGTTGTCTCTTCTGCAACTACCTGTTTAATCACTAATCTGTCTCCCAATGGTACTAATTTCATTTTAATTCCTCCTATTTCATTCAATTTCATTTCGTCTTATTAGCACTCACTTCGTTTGAGTGCTAACCATGGTGCTATATTAACGAATTTACCTATTTTATGCAACAGCATCTTTTCGCCGTTTTGGCCTAATATCTTTTATTTACTCTTTATTTCTTTTTTATTCTCTTATTTTCTTGTTTTTTTACTTTTTTTCAGCACACAGATATCCTTTTCCCTTCACATTGTCCAATACTGCTTAAAAACATTTATATATTTCCCTGAAACTTTTCCTTTGCCAAGGCAAATGCCTCCCGCACCATATAATTGATAAACAAATGATAATCTGTAGATGAACCAATCCCCTGAGGTGATTCATAGCCCAGCTTTTTTGCCAACAGCGTTGCCCGATACACATGAAAATTATTTGTCACAATCACAATCTTCGCATCCTCTTTCTCTATCAGCTCTTTTGAAAATGTAAGATTCTCTTTTGTGGATACAGATTTGTCTTCCATTAAAATTCTTTTTGAATCCAATCCCTTCTCTGTTAAATATTGACACATTGCCAGAGCTTCACTTAAATCTTCCCCCTCCCCCTGGCCTCCCGACACTATGACTTTCGCATTTTTATTGTCGCAGGCATACTGATAAGCAGCGTCCAGTCTGGTCTTAAGTGATTTTGTAATTTTTGTTCCCCGCACCTGGGCTCCTAACACTACAACATAATCCGCCCCACTGTCCGCCTTTTCATTCATATGCTTTACAATCAGCAGCTCCACTACAACAAAAGATACCGTTGACAGCACAGCCACAATCAGAACCGCTGCCCTTATC
>CAJTQG010000014.1:21009-68116 GCA_910578605.1 uncultured Lachnospiraceae bacterium
ACAAAAAACTGCAAGAATCATAAATAAAACGGACATTTTTTTCTCCTTCATTTGTTTATTTGCTATTTATTATACCAGTGATACGATTCTTTATTATAACCTGAAACCTTTTAAACTACAATGTCCATTTTTATAATCCAGTATTTATTTTTTTATTTCATTTTCTGTAATAAGCACTGCCCTTTTCCCCATTTGCGTATATCTTTTTTCCGCTAATTGCTTTTCATACGAAACGGTCTCACCATTTTTGAGGGAATCCTTAAAATAATAATATTTTTCATCAAATCCACATAATACCATACAATGCTCTCCTGATTTCCATGTATATTTTGTTCCATCCTCCAAGTAAAATGTTTTTCCCTGCTTTGGTTCGCTCATATTCATAGTTGTCCATACTGAAACAGGAATCCCACCTGCAACATATTCCTGGCATATTTCCTCTAGAGACATATCCTCTAGCTCCCATACTGTCAAATTTTCCGACTGTGGATAACCTGAATTCCTCAACCGATTAACAGCATCTACCATTACGGGGGGAAAACATCCTAAGCCTCCTAAATCGTAAGGACTGCCCACAAACCTCTCCTCCGGGCTTGGTCCATATAAAACTCCTTCCATATAGTAGAAATCTTTTTTCTGAAGATACTTGTCAATAAACTCATGAGGACTAATTTTTACATTAAAATAATTTAGTACCATCACAACACTTACGGACTCACACCCTGCTGGAATAGTGTCCTGATTGTATCCATCCATATGAATAATATAGGATTGGGAATTGCTGTTGATAAACATATTCTCATTGACAGACTCATTACCATATTCCTTATTTACCTCCACTCTATTGTTCCCTACCATGCTCTGCCGAGATTTAGTATCTTCTGTGCTCTGCCTCAAAAATATTTCATTCTTTTTTGTCTTTTTATTTTCACAACTCCCAAATATTTCAGCTGCTATCACAACTACTACACCTATTATTATGATTAAGCCCCCCTCTACTAATGCTTTTTTTAAACATACCTTTCTATTTTTTGCTAATCTGCTTTTTCTTCTTCTATATTTTTTACAGCCTCTTTTCCTCTTCCTTTTTCTAAATTCTTTCATAAAAAACCTCCCTGCTAAAATTTTTGATTACTGCACAAATTTTAACAGGGAGATGTTATCTATTTATTTCTTTTGTGTATCGCATTTGTATCATCCATACTCTCCCTCTCCTATACCGTTTTGTGTATCATTAAAAAAAATATTTTGTAATCTTTCTTGAATTATCATAAGTTTTCTTTCGTTACAGCCGTATAATGTTAAGCAGTTCTCTACTATTTTAAAATCCCAGTTTTGATAAGTATCATAATATTTTTCAACCTCATACAAGGAACTTTTCCACTCCTTCCACCAATAATGCTGCGACTGCGTAATGTCTGTCACACTCAACCACAATATTTTTCTTTTATTGATATTATAAATCATATACACCTGTATATCCCAATCAATATACCATATACCTAAATCAATGGAATACACATTATATAATGAGCTGTTAACTACCTTTACTTTTTTGTACTTTGCCTGCTCTATTATGTCATTATCCAAGGTAATACCTGCTATGTTCTGCAGCTGTGTTTTCATTTCTATTTGCTCCGGCAACTCTAGAAAACTCTCATCAACATTTTGTTTCATATACTGGCTGTCCTCGTCTATCAATAACTCTATTTCTTTCTCCAGACTGATATCAGAGACAGAATTAAATTCGTATATATTTTCCTTCTGATAACTGTTCAGTTCTTTATCTGTTTTTAAATAATACAGTGAAGGAAACACCAAAATAATTGCCGTAAAAGCTATCACTGTTAAAATCAGTCCTATTCTTCTCATACTTATACCCATGCATATCACAAGCCTGCTTGTGATCCTGCCACGAAAGAAGGGGCAGTATACATAATATCCTTTCTTTATCCTATATTTCTTTCACCCTTTTTCCTCAAAAGTTAAGGTAACTGTAGTTCCCTCCCCCAAACTACTCTCTATCTTAAGAGCGGCATCAAACAAATCTGCTATCTTTTTGCACAACGATAACCCTAAGCCCGCACCGTTCTGCCTTCTCGCTCTTGATTTGTCTACCATGTAAAATGGCTCCAAAATTTTGTCCAGTTTATCCTCCGGTATGCCAGTTCCCTGGTCGATTACCTTTATTTCATATCTGTGATTTATCTCCCGTCCCTGCACTACAAGCTTCATTCCCTGTTCAGAAGCTTTGCATCCGTTGTCTATTAAATTTAGGATAAGGGTAACAAACAAGGAATCATCAGCCCACACATGTCCCTCCTCCATATAAAACTCAATACTCACCTTATATTTTTTCTCCATAAATCTTGCATTGTTTTGAAGCTGAGGCAACACTGTGCTAATAGAAAGCTCCCTTTTCTCTATTTCTTCATTCCCCACCACAATAATCTGCAGCAGCTTCATGGAAATCGCCTCTAACCTTTTTCCTTCTTTATAAATATAATCCCCGTATTGCCTTCTTTTGTCTGCAGGCAAATCAAAGGAGCGAATCATATCTCCGTATCCAATTATAGATGTAAGAGGCGTTTTTAATTCGTGAGTAAAATCTCCGATAAATTCCTCTCTCTTTCTTACCATTTCTTCTAATGCTTCGATAGTTTCGTTCGTATTTGCTGCCATAAAATTCATGGCTTCCCCCAATTTTTTTACTTCCGCTGATTTCATTTTTCGATTGCTGTCATCTATTTGCACAGAGTAGTCACCATCTGCTATTCTATCAGCCATCTTCTTTAATTTCACAATCGGTCTGGCAATATATTCGGAAAAAATAAAAAGAATTACTGCCATACAAGCTGATACGATTATTACTGCGCTTTTATAAAGGGAAAAATTTTGTTCTCTTTTTGAAAATACCTCCTGAAGACTGTAACGATTCATAAGATACACATTTTGAATACGGCTGATTACTTGCACATACATAATACCATCCTGTTCTGCCACATTTGTGTTGGTAGAATTTTTTTTAATTGAGATATCATAACCTGTAACCTGCTCTATTTTGCTCTTCCCCCCTACAACAAACTGATTCTCCTTCTTGTTTACCATTATTTTAGCAGACATTTTTAATATTCTCTCTATATTGGTATAAGATTGTTCGCTCAGAGAATCCAGGGTAATAGCATACAAATATAAATTCTTATTATCTCCCTCCGCTAATGCTATTACCTGCTCTAAATCATCCCTGTAAATCCTGTCTAACATATAAAAACTTCCCCCTCCAAAAGCTAACGCAAATAAACAGTATGCTATGATAAATATTTTCCATGAAAATTTCATTACTGCTCCTTGTAGATATACCCAACTCTGTATACCGTTTTAATCTGATTTTCCAACCCAAGCTTTTTTCTTAGACGCTGAATATGCAAATCCACAGTTCTTGTATCGGAATCAAAATCATTATTCCATATAGTCTCATAAATCATTTCCCTGTACAATGCAATACCCTGATTTTTAATTAACAGAACAAGCAGTTCAAACTCCTTGTAGGTAAGCTCAACTTCCTCTCCGTCTTTCTTTACGCACCTAGAGTACAAATTAATTGTCAAATTGCCTGTATTGATAATCTCACTGGTCTTGTTGTATCTCCTCAATACCACTTCAATCCTAGCAAGCAATTCGCTTATATCAAAGGGCTTTACAATATAATCCTCCGCACCGAGCTTTAAACCCTTTACTCTATACTTTACATCCGCCTTTGCCGTAAGAAAAATAACCGGTGTCTGAAATTGCAGGGTATACTCAATCAATTCAAATCCGTCTATTTCCGGCAGCATCACATCTAAAAGAATCAAGTCATATTTGTTTTCCTCGATTTCCTCTGCCGCCATTTTTCCGTCAAACACAATTTTACACCTATATCCCACATTGGACAATGCATCATATATTAAATTGGCAATTGATTTTTCATCTTCTACAATCAGTATTTTAACCATCACAAACTCCATTTCCATATAGTATACATGATAAATCAAATCTACTTTTTCAATCATTATAAACTTTTTTACAAGTAATACGCTTTTTTATATTATACCATTACAATGTATCTTTTTTGTATCATATACCCACGTAATATATTTAATTACCCCGGCACTCTAACAGAATACCGGGGTAATTGATGACTTTATTTGTAAATACAATAAGTAAAATGCCATACTATAACCAACCAAACAACAATGCATATATCATTATTATAGTTTTACTCCTTCAAGCACCAGACTACTCGATTACTTGAACCTTTATCATATTCGTAGTACCAGATAAACCAATAGGTACCCCCGCTGTAATCACAACTATATCATCCTTCTCCAAATAATCCAGCTTTCTTGCCTCCTCCAGCGCATGTTCAAACAATTCGTTTACATCATTCTTCTCCTCCAGCAACAAAGGGGTGATACCCCATGACATATTAAGCTGCCTTGCCACCTTCTCCTTTGTAGTTCCCCCGATTACATAACATGGAACCCGATACTTTGATATCATTCTTGCAGTTCTTCCTGATTTTGTCACAGTTAAAACTGCTTTTCCGTTTAAGTCCATCGCTGTAGTGCAGGTTGCATGGGAAACTGCATCGGTAATATCAGGATTTGCTTTTCTGTCACGCTGGGAAAATCGTTTCCAGTAGTCAATATCCTCCTCCGTCCTCTCTGCAATTTTCACCATCATTTTTACCGACTCCACCGGATAATCTCCCGCCGCAGTCTCACCTGACAGCATAATGGCACTGGTTCCGTCATAAATAGCATTTGCCACGTCCGCCGTCTCCGCTCTTGTAGGTCTTGGATGCTTCATCATGGAATCTAACATCTGAGTAGCAATAATTACTTGCTTATCCGCATTGTATACCTTCTTAATAATCATTTTCTGAATAATAGGAACTTCCTCACTTGGAATTTCCACTCCCATATCCCCTCTGGCAATCATAATGCCATCGCTCACCTTAATAATCTCATCAATATTTTCTACACCCTGACGATTTTCAATCTTAGATATAATATTGATATCATAACCTCCGTTTACATCCAGCCAGTTACGAATCTGCAAAACATCCTTGGCCTCCCGCACAAAGGATGCCGCAACAAAATCCACATCCTGCTCTATTCCAAAACGTATGTCCTCCTTATCCTTCTGGCTTAAATATTCCATAGAAAGAGTTACGTTAGGCACATTAACGCCCTTTTTATTGGAGACAAAGCCGCCGTTTTTCACTCTGCAGACAATATCCGTATCTTTGATTTCCTCCACTTCCATCTCAATCAGCCCATCGTCCATCAAAATTCTTGTTCCAACGCTGATATCCTTGTACAGGTTAGGGTAAGTAATAGAAACCCCCTCCTTCGTTCCCTCTATTTCCCTGCTTGTCAGAGTAAATAAATCCCCCTCCTCCAACAGAACCTTTCCTTCCTTAAACTCCTTCACCCGAATTTCTGGTCCCTTTGTATCCAATAAAACAGCCACCTGCTTGTGATGTTTTTGACGTAATCGTTTGACCTCCTCAATCCTTCTGCCATGGTCAGAGTAATCCCCATGGGAGAAATTCATCCTGGCCACATCCATTCCTTCTACAATCAACTGCTCTAAAATCCCCTCCCTGTCAGTGGCAGGGCCCATAGTACATACAATTTTTGTTCTTCTCAATTTCTTTCCCTCTTTTCATTCTAAATTTTATTATTCATGATTTGTCTATAAACAAAAATCATTTTAATCTCCTAGCTTTCTTGCAATCACAATACCTACCGCTAAAGCTGCCGCCCCTGTAACACCGGAAAGTAAATCAATCTTCATAAAAATGTTAAACTGCATCAGCACAATGCCTATAGGTGATGCCCCAATTAATCCAATGATTGCCCAGTAGGCATGAAGGGGATAACGCTGAAAAATAAAATCAATACACTTTGCTATCAGCACAATGCCCAGCAGCACTCCAACCCCAAAAGGAAACAGTATAATCACTCCGTCCGTAATCCCCTGCACATCCAGATGAAGAGCACTTCGGATAAAATCGTTGATCACTGTTATAATAGAATGATAATATCCTAAAATCATTAAAATCATAGAACCGCTCACGCCGGGAATCACCATAGTTGCCGCCGCAATCAATCCCATAAAAAACAACTTTACCAAGGAAAGCAGACTTGTATCAAGAACAGCCGCACTGCCCTCCCTCTCACCGATAGCAGCCAAGCCTACCACCAAAACAAAAAAACAGACTGCCCCGCAAACCTGGGACACTGAAATTGTTTTGCCCTTTACTTTTTGGGTAATCACAGGAAGACCTCCTACAATCAATCCAATAAATAATAAGTTTGTCTGTATCGGAACTTTTTGAAACATTGCCTCAATAATAAACGACAACCCCACCAAACCTATAGCTGCGCCCAGCAAAACAGGAATTAAAAAGCGAATCCCCTCCTTAAATTCCTTTCGAATATGAGTAACCGCATGAATCAGCTTATCGTATATTCCCATGGAAACCGCCATAGTTCCACCGCTTACACCAGGAATAATATTGGCAATTCCAATTACTATCCCTTTTAAAATTGTTTTGACCATTCTTCCTCTCCTTCATTCTTTCCTATTTTTCACTATTTCAAACCTTGCCTGCCTCATTTCTTATCCTACCTTCTACCTTGGGCAACAATTCATTTTATGATGCTTAGATGAAAAGGTATTCTCCTCTAAATAAATAAGAAACATCCAACCTAATTATATAACTATATTCACCAATAAATGTCAATGCCTAAAATAAAAAAATCCATCTCCTCAGCAATGAGGCTTTTTATAAAAAAGAAGATCTGCACTTATAAGGGCAGCCAACAATAGTCCTGTCACCCAAGGCACCCTCACAATCTCAAACACCCCTCCAAATAGGACAATACAAGCCACCAAAATAGAGGTAATTCCTCCAAAAAGAATAGTTCTCATAAAAGTGAAGGGAGTGCACAGATAGAACAGCACTATCATGGATGCGGCCGCCATAGCAAAAAACACCGTTGTCTCCCTTGCCGCCTCCCCGTAATCAAAAAGCATAGTAAACCCAAGGGAAGCCAATATATTTAAAAACACTAGTATTCCTCCAGGAATTGCCTTTCCTAATATATGGCGCAGGAAATTTCCCTTCACCCTGCCATAGTTTTTCTCCATTGCCAGCAAAAAAGATGGAATCCCAATGGACAAAGCTCCAATCAATGTAAGCTGCACAGGCTGAAAGGGATAGGGAAAGGGCACAAATAAAAAGAATATGGCTATCATAATAGAATACACCGTTTTCACTAAGTACAGGGTAGCGGAGCGCTGAAGATTCTGAATAGAACGGCGCCCCTCCATCACAATATCCGGCATCGACTTAAATTCCGAATCCAACAGAACTAAGTGGGATACATTTCTTGCCGCCTCACTTCCTGCCTGCATGGCGATAGAACAATCGGCCTCCTTCAAGGCAAGCACATCATTCACACCGTCCCCTGTCATGGCAACCGTATGTCCCTCCTCTTTTAAAAGCTGGATAATTCTTCGCTTTTGAAAGGGGGTTACCCTGCCAAATATTTTATATTTCTTTAAGATCTTCTTCATCTGCTCCTCATTCTCACAGTAAGACATATCTATATACTTTTTGTAATTTTCCATGCCGCACTCTCTTGCAATCTGGGAGACAGTAACCGGATTATCGCCGGAAATAATACGGATATCCACATCATTATCCCGAAAGAATTCCAGTGTTTCCCTAACCTCACTTCTAATCCTATCTCCCAAAACAAATAAACAGCGCAAGCTCAGCTGCTGGGGCAGCTCATCCTCATGCTTGCAGGAGGGTGAGTAGGCAAAGGCCACCACTCTTTTCCCTCTCTCCTCCTCCTGTCTAATCCTGTTTTTTATTTTTTCTTCCTGTCCGTTGGGAAATATCATCTCATAGGCTCCTAGTACGTAGGAACCTTTTCCCTCCAGCACCGCCATGCTCCATTTGCGCTCAGAAGAAAATTCTACCTGGTAGGAGGAAGGATTGTACTCCTCCTTCTCCCTGTCCCTATATTTATGGTAAATGGCCTGCAGTGTTGCATTTTTATCTTGCATGGACATACAGAACAGTCGAATTTCCTCCCTGTCAAAATCTTCCCAGGACAAACTCTCCTCCACCTGCAGATGCCCTTTTGTCAAGGTACCCGTCTTATCTAAACAAAGCACATCCGCCCTTGCCAATGTCTCTATACAATACATATCTTGTACCAATGTATTTTTTGTGGCAAGGCGCAGTGCCCCCACTGCCATCACAATACTAGTCAGAAGTACAAATCCAGATGGAATCATTCCGATAACTGCAGCCACTGTGGCAACCACTGCTTTGTCTAGAGGCTCGTCCAGCAAAAAAAATTGCTTGCCAAAGCTTAACAGAGCCATGGGGAGCAGCAATATTGTCACAATTTTAATCACAAATTTAACGGAATACAGAATTTCTGAATTGATGCTTCTCTCTTTCTTCGCTGCCCTTGCAATATTGTGAATATAATTATCTTCTCCTAGATGTAATACGGCAGCCTTGGCATATCCGCTCACCACATAGCTTCCCGAATATACCCTCTCACCGAAATCCTTTAATACCCAATCGCTCTCTCCTGTGAGCAGGCTTTCATTTACTTGGCATCTTCCCTCCATCACCACTCCGTCATTGCAGATTTGTGCTCCGCTGGACAATATCATCATATCTGCCTTTGTCATATCCTCCCGATAAATTTCCATCTCCTGCCCCCCTCTCATTACACGAACCTTACCCTGGGACAAAAAAGATAATTTATCCAGAACACGCTTGGCACGTATCTGCTGATACATGCCAATAAAGGTGTTCCAAAACGCCACTCCCAAAAACATCATATTTTTGTAAGAGTGCACTAATGCCACACAAACTGCCAATGTGATATTTACAATATTAAATAACGTAAATACATTGGTAAATATAATCTCTCCTATTGATTTCGATGTAGTATCTTCCCTTTTGTTTTTCTTACTCATTTCTTTCCCTTTCCTGTTCCTTGCTTATTCTTACGAAATGCCTTTCATTTTAACGACCTTTAGGCAACTCTGTCTGGGGATATAATAATTTTATCATATCAATCTCTCCCCAGCCCTGCTTATGCCTAGACATCCCTATATTTCTTGCCGTATCTCGAAAACGTATTTTTACCTGGGTAGGTGTCAGAGAAGGTTCTTTTTGCAACAGCAATGCCACTGCTCCCGCCACAATTGGCGTTGACATGGAAGTGCCTGATTTCTTTGTATATTTTCTTCCTACCTCCCAATTAGTATTGACACTTTTGCAGGAAACAATATCATTTCCTAACGCAACAATTTCCGGTTTTAACACACACTCTGCCGTTGGGCCCCGTCCAGAATAGTCTGTTTTCTGATTGCCGAAAATCCATGTTGACTTCATATCGTCCGATGTTCCAACCGTAATAACCTTTTTACTGATTCCCGGCACTGTCACGCTGCCGCTGTCAGGGCCATTGTTTCCCGCAGCAGTCAAAACTACCAGTCCGGCATCCCACAATTGCTCCACACTCTTTATAATATCACTATCTGCTGTCACTTTCAATTGCGAACCAGAGCCAATGGAAATATTTACAATTCGAATATTATATTTTTCTTTGTTTTGTATAATCCACCTTATTCCCTCCATCACCTTTGGAATTTTTCCGTTTCCCTTTTTATCTAACACTTTCACACTAATCAGATGACAGTCCGGCGCAATTCCTCTGTACATGCCATTGCTGGCAGTTCCGCTGCCGCCAATAATCCCCATAACATGAGTGCCATGACCATTGTCATCATAGTATTCGCTCTTTCCTCCTATTGTATCATAAAAGCAGGCAATTTTCTCATTCAAATCTACATGCCGGCTCACACCGGTATCTAACACAGCTACACCAATACCTGTTCCTGTCCATCCAAGCTGGTGAAGCCGAGGTATATGATAATATCGCAGCACACGATTCATCTTTTTTCATTCCTTCCCATATTGTTATCACTTTTTCTACACTAAAACACCAAAAAACTTGGTATACTTTGCAACTGTTTCATAAACAAAAGAATTGCCGGACAGTTTCCTATCTCCGGCAATTCTTCTGTTATAACAATATATGTGAAGAAACTATATTTTGTTCTTTCTTTGCTGTACGAAAGTAAGCAATCAGCTTCACTAAGCCTTACATAGCTTTTACCTTCTCAAATTCATCTATCATTTCCTTTGTGGGCTCTTTTGTCAAGCTGCTGACTGCTACAATAAATATACTTGCAACGATAAATGCAGGGAGCAGCTCATAGACATTCAGCACACCGCCTATTGGACGCACAATAAACTTCCAGATAAACACCATAACGCCCCCGCTAAGCATTCCTGCTAGAGCGCCGTATTTGTTTGTCCTCCTCCAAAACAGAGCAAACAGCATAACAGGGCCAAAAGCTGCCCCAAAACCGGCCCAGGCAAAGGAAACAATTCCAAATACAGAGCTGTCCGGCTTTCTGGCAATAAACACGGCAATCACCGCAATCACTACCAAAGTCACCCTTGCAATTACCATGGATGCCTTTTCAGATAAATTTTTCACCATAACTTCTTTAATAATATTTTGGGAGACACTAGAGGACGCCGCCAATAATTGAGAATCCGCTGTGGACATGGTGGCTGCCAAAATTCCTGCCAGTATCACGCCGGCTACAACGGCCGCCAGCACTCCATGCTTGCTGATTAGCTGGGCAATGGTAATAATGATGGTTTCTGGATCTTTCAGCACCTCAATCACCCCATGCTTTGACATAGCATTTCCCACAACTCCGATAAAGATAGACACTCCCATGGAAATCACAACCCATATAGACGCCACTCTTCTAGACACCTTCAACTTATCTGCATCTTCAATTGCCATAAATCGAAGAAGAATATGAGGCATACCAAAATATCCCAGCCCCCATGCAAAGGTGGAAACAATGGTCAGTATACCATATGGGGAGGCACTGCCAGTTTCTGTATTATAAGTAGCATTCAAGGCAAAATAGCCTGCCATTGACTTAGCATTTTCCATTACATTGTCCCAACCGCCCACTTGAAAAATACCAAAGGATATCACCACTACAATGGCAATGGTCATAACAATACTCTGCACAAAATCTGTGGTGCTTGCCGCCAAAAAGCCACCTAATGCGGTGTAGGCAATAATGACAACAGCGCTGAGCAGCATTGCCATCGTGTAATCCATGCCAAACAAAGTAGAAAACAGCTTTCCGCATGCCGCAAATCCCGACGCAGTGTACGGAACAAAAAATATAATAATCACACAGGCGGCAATGACAGATATAATTTTCTTGTCATCCCGAAAACGATTTGAGAAAAATAATGGAATAGTACTGGCATTTCCTGCCACCTGAGAATAATTTCTAAGACGTCTTGCCACAATTAGCCAATTTACATATGTACCTACTGCCAGGCCGATAGCCGTCCACGCAGCATCTGCCACACCGGTAAGATAAGCCACGCCAGGCAGGCCCATTAAAAGCCAACTGCTCATATCCGACGCCTCCGCACTCATGGCAGTTACATACGGTCCTAACTTTCTTCCTCCTAGATAAAAATCATCTGTACTTTTATTTACTCTAGAACAACGAATTCCAATTACCACAACTACTGCCAGATAACAGAAGATGGTGATACTAATACAAATAGTTGCCAAACTCATACAAAAACCTCTCTTTTCTTTATTATTTAGTCTTTCATTCATTATTGCTTGTCTTCTTTACAGCACAACCATTGTATTTTACCATACATATACAAAATCTGGCAACTCCTGTTCTTAAAAACTGACATATCCCTTTCAATGATACTGCCATGAATGAAAATTCTTTATCTTAATCGTCACAGTATTCTGTTACAATATGCTCAAATTCTTCTTTTACCTCGGTAAAGGCATTTAATAATTTAGAGGAAAAAGCACCGCTTTGACCATTTACAATCATCTGAACAGCTTTATCTGTATTGTATGCCGCCTTATAGACACGTTTTGAAGTAAGTGCATCATACACATCCACCAAAGAAACAATCTGTGCCGCAATACTGATTTGTTCTCCTTTTAAATTGTCAGGATAACCATTTCCATCATATTTTTCATGATGATGTCTTGCAATATCATAAGCATACTCACAAAACATTTCATCATCTAAATGAATTACTTTCTCCACAATCTCCGCTCCCTTTGTTGTGTGGGACTTTATGACCTCATACTCATCCTCCGTCAATTTACCTGCCTTTAATATAATATGATCCGGAATAACTATTTTACCAATATCATGGAGGGAGGATGCCCAACCGATCACCTCTAGCTTTTCTTCTGTAAGATCATATTCCGGATACAGCTTCATTACGCTTGTTCCAAGGCAATTGGTAAATTCCCGAATTCTTTTAATATGCTGCTCTGATTCTAAATTTCTAAATTCTACAATGTTGCTTAAAGCCTCAATCAGAACCTTATTCATATTTTTTTGCTTTTCCGCCATCTGCTTTAACATGGCATTTTGCTTTTTCAATTTCTCGTTTTGGTCCTTCACCTTCACTTCTAGCTGCACTTTATATTGAAATACTTGAACTACATTCTCAACTAATTGTTTTACAACATCTGGATGAAAGGGTTTTTTGATAAAACTTACAATTCCATATTCATATCCCTTTTTCTCATATTGCACCGTTTTTTCATTGGTAATCATAATAAAAGGAATTTGCAGTAATAACTTTTTTTCACTGAGCCACTTTAATATTTTAAAATTATTTCTTGCCGGTATTAGAAGATTAACTAAAATCACAGCAAGAGAAGGGGCGTGTTTTTTCAATACGTCCACTCCTTCTTTTTCGCTGGTAACTTGCATAATTTTATATTTATCCTGAAATATTTCAGTCAACTTCCTGCGGCTTTCATCATCCTCTTCTAGAATTAAAATAGTATCCCGTATCATATTCTGCTTTTCCTCCTTTTAAATTTTATAGCTTCACCATTACTACCTTTTTATTTTTAAGCTTAAATATAATTCTGCTCACATGGGTTGGCAGCATATATTTAATAGTATTAATCTCAATCATGCTTCCCTCGTAGGCATTTCCCCTGACAATAACTGCCTTCATATCCTGGTCAGTTAGATTGTCAAGCTTTGATACCTCGGCGTCTAGGTCCGCTAACTCATGATCCTTGGCTACAATTGCTGCATTTAGCTTTTTAATTAGCACCTCCGCCTGCTCCTTGTCCGGCGGAAGAGACTGTAAAATATTGTTCCATCTCTCTTCAAGCATCATCAATTCATCTAAAATCTGTACTCTCTTCTTTGCAAACACAGCCTGGCTTTTTTCATAGAGTGCATTTTTCCCTACCTCAAGCACGGTTTTAATATGGGACTTATTGCCAAGGTTATATGTGTCTACCCCCTTTACCGCACAGACTCTGCCCCCTAAAAGCATTCCCTTGCTGCCAGATACAATCACTTTTTCCATAGTGTTAATATTGCTGTTCATAATATAGTTTGCCTTAATATTACCTTCTGCCTCTATGTTCGCTGCCTCAAAAAAGCTGCCTGACACTTCTCCCTTTGCCTCTATAAAACAATCATTTTTGGAACAGCTTCCCTTTTTTATCATAATATTGCCTCCGGCAATAAGCCTGGCAGCCTCCACATTATGCTCTATAATAATATCTCCTGTTGCTTTGATATATCCTCCCGAATACACACTACCAATCACATACACTGAGCCGTCAACTTCCAGCTTTCCCGTGACCGCTGTTACATCCTCACGCACAATAATCATATTGGAGATAATGATTTGTCCCTTTATATACTCAAACTTTCCGTTTAACTTAGAATAGTAGGTCACTCCATCCGGTGCAATTCTAAAACCCTTTCCTTTCAAGGGCTTTTTTTCAACTCCGTCATTGGCGTGCATCACCTCCCCAAAAACATTCTGACCATCCTTTCCTTTTTTGGCAGGATGATACACCGCAATCTTTTCGTTTTCATCTACCATCTCAAAGGCTTCTATGTTCACATAGTCCACTCCCCCGTCTGGAAGAGGTGCTGGTATACGAGGCAGATCCAGACGAACAAAAAACTCAAACCAGCCATTCTCACCATCCTCAGCTGGTATTCCTTCTGCAATCAGCACCTTTTCATTCATTCGTCTCTTTTGAATCATTTCGGAAATTATATCATGCTTAATCCCCAGTACAATACCTCTGCTTTTCAATGCTTCATATATATCCTCCACCGTCACAATATTGCCGGTAACCCACTGGATATATGCAAAAACTTTGTTTCCGTTTTCCTCTACAAAAATACTAAATTCTTTTTTCGCATAGGGCTTAATATCAATGCCAAGCATATCTGCCGTCATATACATGGTAGTTTTTTCTTTTAATAGCTTCTCTCTTTTTTTCTTCATATCTGTTCCAGAAAAAATCAACTTAGCATAGTGAGTCACATCCAGCCCAGCCTCAAGGCCAAGGCGAATCTCCTTCATCTGCCAATGGCTAAACAAATAGTTTGCATAATATGACACCTTCAATTTTTTCTCTAAGCCAAGGCGAAGCTCATGCATCTGCATCCAATTATATTTGGAGTCAGCGTATACAGATACGTCCAACTCCTCATACAAACCGATTCTAATTTCATAGATCTGCTGTACATACATATCATCCGTCAGCCATAAATCAATAGGAAGACCATCCTCTAAAGCAAGGCGAATCTGCTCCAGCTCGTCTTCCACAAATCCTCTGCTGAGATAACTGCTAAGATCAATAGATGAATATACAGATAATCTAATTTGTTTCATAGTTTCATAGCCATATAGTGGATCCGCATACTGAGAAACGTCTATCTTGTCATGAATACCCATGCGAATCTGTTCCATCTGAAGCCAATTAAATTCTGGATTGGAATAAAGTGATACATCTAATCCCTCTTCTTTTCCAATAAGAATTTCTTGGCGCTGTTCTCTCATATATTCAGAATTTTCTTTCATCGTAAATCCAGATTTTTGGGGTGGAGTTTGTTCCGTATTCATTTTCAGTACCCTCCTTTTCACAAACTAATACAATTCAGAATATTATACTATGCCCCACCTAAAAAGTCTACAATAGTTTGCCATATTGACAATTATTGGCTACACTTTTCTCTTTCCAAAATCTATTAGTAAAATAAATTTACTATTTATTCTATAATATTGCAAACCCTATATTACTGTGTTATAATAGTAAAATATATTTACTTTTCAACTACTTTTATCAAAATGGAGGGATGAAACTATGAAAAAAGGAAAACAAATGTACACTGTTGGTCTTGGCAGCAAAGGCGCCCTTACCACTAAAATTATTATGATTGCTCTTTGGCTTCTTTTTGTGGCAGTAATGTACTATTTTCTTCTTCCTGCAATCAATTTGCAATCAGTAGGCTTTTGGATGTTTCTAATTATATTTTGTGCTCTTCCTGCATTGGGCTTAAGCTTGCTATACCACTTTATGATGCAGTCTGCCAAAATAGACACCGTTCCCACTATTCCAAAAACACTAGGCATTATTACCGCTATATTAATTCTACTCTATTGCATAGGACTTATAAGCGGCCTGCAAATTTTCCATGCAAAAAAGTATGCATCCATTTTGAAAGTGGAAGAAACTGATTTTATGACCGATTTAGACCAGGCCACCGCCCTAAATAAAATTGCCTTGATGGATACCCAGAGCGCCATTATTTTAGGAAATCGTGAAATCGGAAGTCTATCCAATGTTATTAGCCAGTACAATGTATCTGATGATTATTCCCAGGTGGATATCAACGGCTCACCTGTAAAGCTGTCTGCCCTTGACTATGCAGGTTTTTTCAAATACACAGGCAACCGCAAAAATGGTATTCCCGGCTATGTAAGTGTAGACCCTGTTAACCAGAACGCACACTACACCGAATTAAAGAAGGGAATGAAGTATGTACCCAGCGCTTACTTTTTTGAAAATTTAAGAAGGCACCTACGGCTGCAATATCCAACCAAAATTTTATCTTATCCTCATTTTGAAGTAGATGAGGAGGGCAACCCTTACTATGTATGTTCTGTCAGCGATTTTACGATTGGCTTGTTCGGCGGTGAAACGGTGAAGGGCGCTGTTATCTGTGATCCTATTACCGGCGACTCCCAGTATTATGCTGTAAAGGATATTCCAACATGGGTAGACAAAGTCTTTGACGGCGATTTGCTGGCGGAACAATATAACTGGTATGGAAAATTATCTTCTGGTTTCTTTAACAGCATTTTCGGAAAGAAAAACTGTAAAAAAGCAACAGAAACAATCCGCACAGACGGGGAAGATGAGGAAATCATGGCAGCCGACTACGGATATGTGGCAAAGGATGGGGACATATGGATATACACCGGCGTCACTTCCGTCAATGATGATGCCTCCAATATTGGATTTATCCTAGTCAATCAGAGAACTTCAGAAGCCCACTATTACGCCATCCCCGGTGCAGACGAAAACTCAGCTATGGCGGCTGCACAGGGTGAAGTGCAGGAAAAAGGATATGTGGCTTCCTTTCCGTCCCTTATCAATGTAGACGGTCAGCCTACCTATGTTATGGTATTAAAGGATGCCAACAGCATCGCCAAGCTATTTGCTATGGTCAATGTGGAATCCTACAATATCGTCACTACCGATTCGGATATAGACGCCTGCTTTGCCAAATACAAAAAGCGAATTTCTGGAGATTCCCCAGAAGAACCGGATTCCTCTAATCCTGATTCTTCTAAAGAGCCGGAGGAGGAAACAGGAGCTATCACACCAATGGAATTCACCGTTGAGTCCATTCAATATATTGACAATAACGGCAACACTTGGGTATATTTCACCGGAACTGACAAAAAAGTTTACAAGCAAAAATTTTCTGACAATGAGAATTTAATTTTTATCAAAAAAGGAGATACCATAAAGGGAACCTGCTTTGATTATGGAACAAATATATACAAAATAAAAGAAATAGAAAACTAGAACACTTATTTGTTCCTAAACAAACAAACGAAAACAAATACTCTAACATACTGACAAACGAAAAACCTAAATACGATCATACTAATAAACCAAAAACGTATATACTAAATTCCTAACACACTTACCAACCTGTACAAGGAAGACAACAATTAGCACAAATATGTTTGAAAGTAGTGGCTTGTTTTGACTATGAGACAATTCTAATAGTCACAAACACCAAAACTACCTCACCCATATTTGTGCTAATTTGTAATGATTCAGAGCCACATTCTTAAAAATCAAACAGGGACAGCTGATTCGTCTCCGGCAAATCTCCAAATATACCAAAATCTGCCATCAAGTCAATGACCGTCTTACTCACCTTTGTTCTTTGTCTAAAATCGTCCTTAGACAAAAATGCTCCGTCCTTAGCCGCCTCCACCACTGCCTGGGCAGCATTGTCACCCATTCCGTCAATGGCATTTAAG
The DNA here is from genome assembly GCA_910578605.1 of uncultured Lachnospiraceae bacterium. Lineage (GTDB taxonomy): Bacteria > Bacillota > Clostridia > Lachnospirales > Lachnospiraceae > MGBC111451. The sequence continues at coordinate 38,591 of CAJTQG010000014.1, forward strand.
GGAGGCATAATCTTACCGTCCACGATCCGGCACCGGTTTGCCTGTGCCTTAAAAATATCAATCGGCACAAACTCATATCCTCTTGCATACATCTCCAGCACATTTTTCATATCCTTCAAGGTATCCTGCTCCTTCTTCGTCAGTCTTCCCAAGGCATCTCTCTTCTTGTAATCCTCCATATAATATATAAGCTTATCCTTTCCCTGACACATAATCTCATAGTCAAAGGCGGATGCTCTGATACTAAAGTAGGCGGCATAGTAGGCTAAGGGATAAAACACCTTAAAGTAGGCAATGCGGTAAGCCATCATCACATAGGCGGCTGCATGAGCCTTCGGAAACATATACTTAATTTTCTTGCATGACCAAATGTACCAATCCGGCACATCCGCCTCCTTCATTGCCTTTTCCCACTCCTCCTTCAATCCTTTTCCTTTACGGACAGACTCCATAATCGTAAAGGAAAGCTCCGATTCCATTCCCTTATTAATCAAGTAAATCATAATATCGTCACGGGTACATATGGCTGTGGAAATCGTTGCCTTTCCCTCCTGAATTAACGTCTGGGCATTGCCAAGCCACACATCTGTACCATGAGACAATCCGGAAATTCTTATTAAATCGGAAATGGTCTGAGGCTTAGTATCCATCAACATTTGAATGACAAAATCCGTTCCAAACTCCGGTATACCAAGAGAACCTAGAGGACATCCGTCTATGTCCTCCGGTGTAATTCCTAAAGCATCTGTGGAGGAAAACAGACTCATCACCTCCTGGTTATCCAGGGGAACATTCTTTGCGTCTATTCCTGTCATATCCTCAAGAAAACGAATCATGGTAGGATCATCATGCCCCAGAATGTCAAGCTTGAGCAGATTGTGGTCAATGGAGTGATAATCAAAATGAGTAGTAATCGTTGGGGTATTCATATCATTGGCAGGATGCTGCACCGGCGTAAAGGAGTTAATGTCTTCACCCAGGGGCAGAACAATAATTCCACCTGGGTGCTGCCCTGTCGTCCTTCTTACCCCCACACATCCTTGAACAATACGATTTATTTCACTGGTGCGTTTGCTGATACCCCGCTCCTCAAAATAATTCTTCACATAGCCGAAAGCTGTCTTTTCTGCCAGGGTGCCGATAGTTCCTGCGCGGAAAGTCTGCCCCTTGCCAAAAATCACCTCCGTGTAATCATGGGCCATACACTGATACTCACCAGAAAAATTCAAGTCAATATCCGGCTCTTTGTTTCCTTTAAATCCAAGAAATGTCTCAAAAGGTATATCAAAGCCGGCCTTCACCAAAGGCTCCCCGCATACGGGGCAAGCTCTGTCTGGCATATCACAGCCTGAGGCCCCCACATATTTTTTTACCTCTGGGGAATCAAAGTCGCTAAAATGACATTTGCTGCAGTAATAGTGAGGAGGCAGAGGATTCACTTCTGTAATACCGGACATAGTGGCAGCAAAGGAGGAGCCCACGGAACCCCTAGAACCTACCAGATACCCATCATCGTTTGATTTCCACACTAATTTTTGGGCTATAATATACATCACCGCAAAGCCGTTGGATATAATGGAATTTAACTCCCGCTCCAACCGCTCCACCACAACCTCCGGCAGCTTGTCACCGTACATATCATGGGCCTTATTGTAACAGATATCCCGCAGTTTCTTGTCAGAATTCGGGATGACAGGAGGACATTTATCCGGTCGAACAGGAAGAATATTGTCTATCATATCTGCAATTTTATTTGTGTTGGTAATCACAACCTCCTCTGCCTTCTCTGCTCCTAAATATTGAAACTCCTCCAGCATCTCGTCTGTCGTCCTAAGAAACAGGGGGGCTTGGTCGTCCGCATCCTTAAATCCCTTTCCCGCCATAATAATACGGCGGTAAACCTCGTCCTCAGGATCTAAAAAATGTACGTCGCATGTAGCTACTACCGGCTTGTCAAACTCTTCCCCAAGCTTTACAATTTTGCGGTTAATATCCTGCAGCTCCTCAACGGAATTAACCTCCACCTTGTCGCTGGCAATCATAAACATATTGTTTCCTGTAGGCTGAATCTCCAGATAATCATAGAAATTTACAATTCGCGCAATTTCCTGCTGGCTTCTTCCCCCTAAAATAGCCTGGTACAGTTCTCCCGCCTCACAGGCCGAGCCAATAATCAAGCCCTCCCTGTACTTCATAAACTCACTCTTTGGTATCCTTGGTCTTCTATTATAATATTGAAGATGAGACAGAGATACTAAACGATATAAATTTACCCGCCCCTCCTCACTGGCCGCCAATATAATCCCATGATAGGTAGGCATTTTTTTGATGGCGCCGGCATTGGCATGCCCCAATTCATTGATGGCATCCAATGTAAGAACATCTCTGGCTTTGAGCATCTCAATGAATTTAACAAAAATCTCTGCTGTACAGGCCGCATCGTCCACTGCCCTGTGATGATTTTCCAGTGAAATATTCAGCGCTTTTGCCACATTATCCAATTTATATTTATTGAGGGACGGCAAAAGAATTCTGGCAAGAGGAACTGTGTCCATATATGTACATGTAAAGGGCAGCTCCAAAAGCAAAGCATTGTGCAAAATAAAGCTCACATCAAACTCCGCATTGTGAGCTACTAAAATACAGCCCCGGCAAAAGCTTAAAAATTCCGGCAGTACCTTATCCACTGTAGGTGCATTCATCACCATGGAGTCATTGATTCCCGTCAACTGTTCAATGGGGAAAGGAATAGGCTCCAACGGATTGATAAATGCAGAAAAGCGGTCTGTAATCTTGCCCTCCTCCACCTTCACAGCACCAATTTCAATGATTTTATTGTGAAGCGGACTAAATCCTGTTGTCTCAATATCAAACACTACATAGGCATCATCAATGGATTGGTTGTTAGAATTGACTACAATCTCCTTTATATCATCTACCAGGTAAGCCTCCACCCCATAAATCACCTTAAAATCAAAGGGTTCCCAATTAAATTTACCCTCCACCTTCTGCAAGGTATGAAGAGCGTCGGTAAAGCCTTGAACTGCCCCGTGGTCCGTAATGGCCAGAGCCTTATGCCCCCAGCTCATAGCTCTCTTAATAATCTCCCCCGCATCAGATACACCATCCATATCGCTCATCTTAGTATGACAGTGAAGCTCCACTCTCTTTTCCACTGCATTGTCTACACGCTTTACCCGAAAATCAGAGCTTTTCTTTATCCCGTTCACAGAAGAAATGGTAATCTCATGGTCGAACTTATCCAGCATAGTAATTCCCTTCAGCTTTATAAATGAGCCCTTCTTTAATGCTTCCTCCACTTTGGGAAGCTGTTCATTTCTAGTAAACATTTTTATGGTAATGGTATCTGTGAAATCGGTTACATCAAACATCACAATGGTCTTTTCATTGCGTATTTCTCTCTTGTCATAGCTGATAATCTGGCCATGGATTGTCACCTCACCCATCTCGCTGACAATCTGGTCAATAGGAATTAAATCCTCATCCTCAAAATCTCTGCCGTATAGCACATTGGGATTGTCAGATTTTTTCACAGACCCATAAAAGCTTTTTCTCTCCCCACCTTTCCAATCCCTCTTAGAAAATCCTGATTTTGAAAGATTTTTTTTACTGTTTTTTGAAGCATTGATTTGATTGTTGCTATAGCCATTGTTATTATGATTGCTTATATCTCCCCCTTGAATGCTGGTTTTCTCCGTCTGGGAAGAAGTTTTTGCGGATTGCGCTGTATGTTCTGCTCCAATCAAATCTCCCCCCATCTTCTTAGTTTCCTCCCCATTCTTTCCAGACTCCTCATCAGAAGCAAGGGACGCATTTTCCATCAGAGCGGCAACCTCCTGTTCTAATCGAATCGCGCTCTTCTTTCGGTTTTTGCTCTCTGTTGGGGGCTCTAACTGAAGCCTGACTTCCGTGGGAATCCCACAGCGCTCATTAAATATTTTTTCTAAGACACGCTTTAACTCCTCTGACTTAGACTTTGCAGTAACCCTATCTTCTATTTTTAAAAGCAATATGCCATCCTGACTAAATTCCGCCTGTGATTTGCGAAACATATTATAGATAATAATATTGTAATTTTTTAGCTCCAGCAAAATACTTTCTTTATACATTTTTAACAGCATAGGTCCATCATACTGAACTGAAAGCTTAAAATGTTCTATTATTTTTACCTGTACTCTATTTTGAAATAAGCTGCTGGAAATAGATTTCTCCACTGCATATATTTTTTCTTTTGTAATCAGCCTGTCACTGGTAATATAGACGCGAATTGCATTCTTTTGAGAATTTTGCGTAATCTTGCGAATCTGAACAAAGGCAAATAAATCCATTAAATCCTGATTTAATGTTAATCCAGAAAACACATCAAAAAAATCTTTTTGTTCTACCATGTCCAAGCTCCTTTCCTCCGCCTGCAAAGACAGACTGGCAATCTGCATTTTCGTTCATTCTTACACAATAAAATGCTAATGGCTCAACTTATCTTCTGCCCGAAAAATACTGGCTTAATATTTCCTTTATATGATTATATCTTCTGGCATAGGAATTTTCAATCCGAATCAGCTCCAGCTGGTGTGCCTGACAGATAGCATTTTTCTTTCTGTCTCTCTCCCTCACCACCTGGTCTTCAAAATGCTCTTTTCCATCCAACTCAATTGCCAGAATGGGCATTTCTGTTCTGCCGTTCACCTCATACACTACAAAGTCAAATCTTCCCGAATAAAATAAATCACTGTAATTAATATTTTCCGTGAAGACATGGGCAATACCCACTTCTTTTTTGACCATATACTTATTTCCTGTCAGCCAGATATTCCCCAAAGCATGATTTAAATTTTCCAAAAAGGCCTGCTCAATGGCTGTACTGTATGGCTTCACTCCCAAGGCTCTTGACATAGCCGTCTTTTGTGTCACCTGTGAGGTTCCGTTGCTTTTTGTATATTGAATCAGCTCATACAAATCATCCGCCTGACCAGATTGGTTCATTCCGTGGAGCTTTTCCACATTCTCACTGCTAGAAAGAATGATTAACTGCTCCTTTGCCCTAGAGGTAGCCACATTAATTAACTCTTTATTTGCCTTCAGCCATTCATAGGTGCCTGGGCTTGTATCGGCAGTGATTCCTGTGGAAAACAAAATCACGTCCTTCTCATCTCCCTGAAAGGCGTGTACTGTTCCACATGTAATATGCTCCATTCCCCTGTCTTTTAACTCCTTCTCAAACCATTTCTTCTGATTGACAAAAGGGGTAATAATTCCGATGGATTTGTCAAGATTTTTTTCACAATACGATATGACCTGCTTTACCTCCTCTAGGGAAGTATTTTTCACATAGGATTTTACATCCCCAACATCTACATAAATCAATGGGTCGCCGCCTTTATTTTCACTTAAAATATTTAGCTTGCCATTGTAATATTTCTTATTGTTAAAATCAATAATCCTTTTATTGCATCGATAGTGATTATGCAGCAAAACCTCGTCGCTGACAGAATCACATGCCAAATACGTCTTGTAGATAGAGTTGGTTCGATAATCGTAATCCTCTGTAATATGATATTTTTTCTTTAGCTTTTCATTCGTAATTTTATTTAAAAGGATTACCGGATTTAGCTGCTGGGGGTCTCCCACAAGCATTAAGCTGTTCCCCCTTATAATGGGAACTAAGGAAACCGCTGTGTTGCACTGACTAGCCTCATCCATAATCACCATATCAAAATACTGCTCCGGTTTTCCTAATTTATGGGCAGAAATACATGTGGTGACAACAATGGGAAATACCCGCAAAAGCTTCTTCACATTTTCTCCCTTAGAGAGAAATTTACAAAATGCTTCTACCCGTTCCTCCTCCTCACTAAGATTTAGGATTTCTGTCAGCTCCTTACATTTTTTGTCCATCCCTTTTATATATTTAGCGGAAATAAAATATAAATATTGGCGAAGTTCTTCCTCCTCCACATCAATCAGCTGCATAACATCCCTCTCCCTCACAGCTCCAAGCTCCTCCATTTTCATTTGAATTTCATGGGCTTGGTTGGTGAGTGATACTTGAAGGGGAATAAGCTGCGCTGTATTGTGAGCATTTTCATTGTGCTCTATCATGCTTTGTATCGTTTCCTGCCGCTCCTTTAAATCCAAGAGAGAGTCATATTTCTTTAAAATATCCGATAACCGCTTGGCACGCTCAATTCTGCTGTCACGATTTCTGTCCAATGTTTTGTCAAAAACATCAATATCCCTCACCTTCTTGTACAGCCAACGCAAATGCTCCACTGTCACCCGAATTTTATCTATATTTCCTAACCGGATAATGGGAAAAGGAATGGTTCTCCCCATGTATTTCATATTAGCTAATTTCTCGTATACCCCATCAATAGGATGATTGTTGTAGGAGCAGAACAAAACCGTCTTTTCATTAAAAAACGCAGTGCAGATAGTATTGATAATAGTGTTGGTCTTTCCTGTACCAGGAGGCCCCTGTATATATGCGGTAGGATACTTCATACCGTTGCTGATGGCAAGAAGCTGGTCTAAATTCACTTTATGATTCACCAAAGCTAAGGGATATTCCTTTCTTCTAAAAGGCCTTGCCACCAACTCCCCAAAAAATGCTTTGATGGGAACCGTTACTTTATTATTTTGATACATATCCAAAATCGCCTTGTACTCCTGGTGGAGATTCAAAATAATATCCATGCCAAGACCAATCATATAAGGCATATCATCCACACCGGCGCTGTTTTTCTGTATTCGGTTTTTAATAATTTCCCCGTTCTTCTCAAAGTCCTCCAGCAGCTCAAAATCTTCCCCATCCAAATATTTTCTTATGCTCTCCTTAGCGCCGTTTATTGTAAATTCCGTACATATAATAATATCCTCCTCCGGCACCAGCTCCCTCTTTTTTATGTTCAAATTTAATTTCTTATATGCCAATACATATAAACCCTTTGGTGTATGAATACTCAGCACATTCATGGCAAGCTGCTGGATATGAATATTGTTGGACTCCTTACTTAACTTATATTGAAAGCTGCCTACAATTCTTTTAAATTGTTCATCACTCAAGGGATAGGCCCCATTTGTAAAGGATTCTCTGTCCAAATGCTGAATCAACTTAAAATCTGATTTGTAGGGGCACACATCCATTCTGTGACAATCCTCCAAATAGTTAAGTATTTTTAAATTTGCCACATGACAGAACAATTGATTATATTTTTCCGGATTCAAATAAATATCATAAATTAACTGCTGATTTTTCTCACAATAGGAACCTTCCACCAGCTGGGAGGATAAAATAGAGTCTATGTAAATACAATCATAATGGGTCACTGTATACTGCAATAAATGGAGCCCTAACACCTTAAGGGTTCTTCTGCGTGGGTCCACGTCCTCAATTCCAATCCAATATTTTGTAATTTTCCCGCTTTTATTTTGATATTCAATGCTAAGCCACTTTCCTTCATGAATCGCCTTGAAAATATCTCGGCACACGCTATGTACGCTCTCCATATCACGCTGTGCTGTTCTGTCCTTTCTATCCTCTACACTTTTCATCTGTCTACTCCCTTATATTTTATTTGATAGTATTTTATTTTGTTCTCTTCACCTAACAATGCTCTGCTGTTCATTGTATTAATCCGGCTATCCCTATTATAAAATCAAAATATTTCACAATCCATGTATTTTCACTTATAATAATCTATTCCAGCTCTGTGAGCCTGTTCCATCTGATGCATGCGCTCTACATGATAAATTTTATTTTCTTTTTGAAACATTGCTCCTGTCTGTTTAAAATAAAAATTCACATGATTGTCCACACACTGCTGTCTTGTACTTAAAATCCATGCATAATCACATAATCTGGCATGCTCACCTGACTCACCGCCGCATGTTACCTGCTCAATCAGTCCTGACTGTAAATATTTTTCTATATGAATTTCCTCAAGCATAGGCTCATGTATAATCTGTTTATGCCGAATAGGCACCTCCAAAAGAATAGGAATACGCATGTCTGCCTGCCTCTGATTTTCACAGGTGCACATAATTGTCACATTCTCATACCCCTCTCCCCAATCTCTCGGAACACACTCATGAAAACGATAAATCCTTTTTGTGATAATCACAAAGGACAAATCCTGTCTCAGCCCCATCATTTCCCAAGCCTCCTGTCTCCATCCATCTGCATTCTCAATAAAAAAATCTGATGTGAGGCATGTATAGACAGGCTCTCCACCCCCCTGCAGCTTATACTCCTTTTTTCGATTTCTCTTAAGGGGCAAATCAAAATCTTTGGTTTTTTGAATTATGCTGCTGTCCTTGCCGAATTGAGAATCCCTGCGATATACATAACAATTCTGACAGCCCTCACTAAATTTTCTGCAGCCATGCCACGGATTCCAGATAGGCATATATTTCTCCTTTTACCACAACTGATACCATAATTGCTGCATTGCTTTGCAATTCCCCCAATCCTGCAAACATTCAAAATCCGCTAATTTACTTTGCAAATTGACCCTGGTATCAGAATATTCCATTATATTTAAAATGCTGCCGCCTTCATGCGCTTATTATTGCATGAGGCAGCAGCCCTTTATCATTGTTTTTTAATATTTTTTATGAAATAAAGCTATACTTTTCTATGATATATCATACTAATTCAAATCTATATTTATAGATGAAGAATGAGTATTCCCATTACCAGCTGAATGATGAGCTGCCGCTGAAGCATATTCTTCTCTAAGAATAAATTTAGCAACAAGGTCTTTGAGCATAGTTGCCTGGCTGGATAACTGTTCACTGGATGCCGCACTTTGAACTGCTGTGCTGGAATTCGTCTGCACTACGCTGGAAATCTGATCCACACCTACAGTTACCTGCTCAATAGCACTTGCCTGTTCCTCTGCCGCATCTGCAATCTTATCCACTGTCTCAGATGTAACACGCACTTCCTCCATCACCTTCACAAGAGACTGTGCTGTTGAATTTGCCAGCTTAGTACCTCTTGCTACCGCATCAATCGAGCTCTCAATCAACTCAGCAGTATTTTGAGATGCGGTTGAACTCTTGCTTGCAAGCTTTCGCACTTCATCTGCCACAACTGCAAAGCCTTTTCCTGCAACACCTGCCCTTGACGCCTCAACAGCTGCATTGAGGGCCAAAATGTTTGTCTGAAAAGCAATATCTTCAATTGTCTTAATAATTTTACTAATCTCATTGGATGTGCGGGTAATCTCCTCCATAGCAACCACCATATCATCCATCTGCTGATTACACTCATCCACTTCCTTGCCAGCCTCACTTGACTGCTCTCTCGCCTGCATTGCGTTATCCGCCGTTTCCTTAACCTGCTGTGAGATACCTGCAATAGTAGTTGCAAGCTGTTCCACAGCTGCCGCCTGCTCTGTAGCTCCCTGAGAGAGCGCCTGTGCACCGTTAGATACCTGGTCGGAATCAGCAGAAACCTGGTCTGCACTTAAATTGATTTGGCCTAATGTAAGGCTTAAATCACGGTTTAACTTACGGATAGACAACAGCAAGCTCTGAAAATTACCAACATACCTGTCCTCCGCCTGAGTGCGCACATCAAAATTACCATTTGACATCTCACTCAATAATCTTGAAGCATCAGAAATAACCGAATCCAAAATAATTGTCATATTCTTAAATGCTTTCGCCAAACTTCCCAACTCGTCCTTGGACTGGTAAGTCAATTCAATATTAAAGTCACCTTCCACAATCTTATCGGCAGATTTCTCCAGCTCACGCAACGGTCTTGTGATAGCTCTTGTCAAATATGTAGAGAGAAGCAATGTAATGACAAGAGCGCCTCCTGCCATTCCTAACTGTAAGGCAACTAAAGTATCCTGCATTTTTACTGTGCTGTTATAGTTGTCCTCCGCATTCTTCTGGGCTACTTCACTAACCTTAATCAGCGCATTTACCGCCTCATCCACCAAAGGCTGATATTCATGCAAAAGCATATCCTGAGCCTTCTGTTTACTTGTCTTTGCAGTGTCAATCACTACTTGCTGCATCTCCACAGCCTTTGTTACCTTGTCTGAAAATTCGTCTAACAGCTCCGCATCACCTTTAAAATGCTCAAACAGCCAATTTCCATTTTCCTGCAACAAATCCAATTCCTTCTGTACATCCTCCAGATATGTATCTTTCTTGCTTTCATCACTCTCGATAGTAATAAAACCAATATCCTTTACAATAATCTGAAGTCCCCGTCTCATACTCATTACCTTGTGGGTAATCTGGTAACCAACATTATAGAATTCCGAATACTTATCTGCATTCTCCTTCAACCCTTGAATTGCCGTCACAACAGTTGCGCAGAACAGCAAAATGATAATCAAAAAGGTTACCAACAGTTTCTTGCCAATTCTTAAATTTCTCATTATTACATCCATTCCTTTCACGCAAAAATCAAAAACATAATGTAAATTATAATAGATTTTTGTCATTCTGTCTACTCTATTTCTGATAAGAAAATTAAATTTTAATATTCCTTTTTTATTCCATAATTTATTAAACTTCCATCTGCATATTCAACCGATAATAATAGCCCTTTTTCTCCATCAATTCTTCATGATTTCCAGATTCCATAATTCCTTTATTATCAATATACAGGATTCTGTCTGCATTTCTGATTGTGGAGAGCCTGTGGGCGACAATAAAAGCAGTCTTACTTTTCAGCAGCACATCCAATGCCTGCTGAATCAGATTTTCCGTCTCCGTATCTATTGAGCTGGTGGCCTCATCTAGTATGATGATGGATGGATTTTTTAATATAATGCGGGCAAAGCTAATCATCTGCTTCTCTCCTGCCGATAACCCATCACCTCTCTCCTCAAGCTGTTGATTGTACCCATCTTTACACCGCATAATACATTTATCCGCAAAAATAGTTTCCGCAGCTTTAATACACTCTTCATCTGTTGCACCTGGCCGCCCATATCGTATATTTTCCATTATTGTTCCCTTAAAGATAAATGGGTCCTGCATCAACACTCCAACTTCTTTTCTGAGGGAAGCCAAATTGATATCTCTTACATCCGTCCCCTCAATCTTTACCTGGCCTCCCGCCACATCATAAAATCGAGTAAGCATATTGATTATTGTTGTTTTTCCAGCCCCTGTTGGCCCTACCAAAGCTATTGTCTCCCCTGGATTGACATGGAGATTAAAATGCTCTAATATATTTACTCCTTCCTCATAAGCAAAGGTGACATCCTCAAACTCCACCTGTCCTCTCACATGTTCTAGATGAATATTTTTACCGTCATTACAAATATCTACAGGTGTGTCAATTGTATCAAAGACCTGTTCTAGGTTTGAGCTTACCTGGGCTAAATTTTGAATAATCATGGCAATCTGGGTTAAAGGTCCATTAAATAATGCCATATAGCTGGTAAAAGCTACCACTGTACCGGCATCAATCCCTCCATGACCAGCTAGTATCTGTGATAACGCCACACCATACATCAATATGGTGCCTAAATTCCAAAAAAATTCTACAATGGGGGTATTTAACTCATTCAGCAATACAATCTGCCACCATGTATTTACACTTACATCATGTATATCCTTGTATATTTTTTCATTTTTGTCACATCGGTTATAATTCTTTACAATCTGTTCCCCCATAATGCTCTCCACCATAAAAGCCGTTCTGTTGGAAACACGGGCTCTGTGCAGAGGAAATCGCTGACGTATTTTATAGCGAAGAACAAACACGCAAAGCATAAGGGGCAGCACTGTGACAAACACAATTCCGGTAAGTGGAATACTGATACTTAACATAAAGCAGGACACTACTACTATCTTTACAATATAGATTAACAGCAGCAGCAAAAAATTACTGAAAAAGTTTGCCAAATCGTTTATATAATCTGTCACACGCACTACAATCTTCCCGTCTGGACGATTATCAAAATATTCAAAAGGAAGCTCCTGAAGCTTGCTAAATATATCCTTTCGTATATTGGCTATCACATTATGCCCTAATTTTCCCATCAAAGTCTGGTGAAAGAATGTGATGGTAATCTCAATGGCCGCCAGCACGACAAAGCCGGACATTACAAAGGCCAGCTCCTGGTACTCCTTCACCACCACTACATGATTGATAATCTGGCGCAAAAGAAGGGGTGTCAGCAGAGAGGTTCCAGCGGATATGAGCATCAGTATACAAACAAGAAAGAAAATACGTCTGTAAGGCATAACATATTTCAGCACTCTAACTAACTGTTTGATATCTATTTTTCTCTCTACCACTTCATTTTCAAAATAAGTATTTCTTTTTGCCATCTGCAACGTCCTCCTCTCCAAGTCTTAAATTGTCATAGTCCACTGCCTGGTGCCTCTGGTTTTCCTGTATTTCATAAACTTTTGCAAAATGACCTTTCAGGGCAAGAAGCTCCTCAAACGTCCCCCTCTCCACAATCTCCCCATCCTGCATATAAATAATTTCATCGCAATCTTTCACAGAGGAGAGACGATGTGCGGATATGAGCAAAGTCTTCTCAGGATAATTTTCCTTTAAATCCTTGAGCAATCTTTTTTCTGTTGTCACATCCAAGGCACTTGTGGAATCATCCAGCACCAACACAGGAGCATTTTTCAGCAGCGCCCTTGCAATAGATACACGTTGCTTTTGCCCTCCGGAAAGCCCTAGTCCTCTCTCCCCCACGATTGTGTCATAGCCGTCCATAAGCTGTGTAATAAAAGGATGGGCCTGAGCATGAATTGCCGCTTTCTGTACAAATTCCTCCGAAATATCCGGATTTGAAAAGGCAATATTGGAATCCACCGTATTGGAGAACAAAAATACATCTTGAAAAACATAGGAATACTGATTTCTCAAATCCTTGAGATTATATTCCTTTATATCTGTCCCGTTGACTTGTATTCCCCCCATTGTCATATCATGAATCCTCACTAAAGTTTTTAAAAGCATACTTTTTCCGCTGCCGGTTCCCCCTACAATTCCCACCTTTTTTCCATATGGAATTTCTAGATTAATATTCTTTAAAATTTGATAGTCATCAATTGTCAAAAAAGCATTTTTAATAGAAATACAGGGTTCCCTGTCCACAATTTTCCCTGGTTCCTTCTCCACAATCTTGGACTGACAATTGACAAAACTCATAATCTTGCCCCCTGCCACTAACTGCTGCTGCATATTGAATATCATATTGTTAATCTGGGAAATATGGTCCATAATCTTCATTACATAGTTAGAGCATGCCACTAGGAAACCAACCAACATATAGCCCTTCATAACTAACACAGCACTGATGGCAATACTGCCTATGTAAGCAATCTGTTTGATGGTGCTGAAAATCACCTCAAACTTTGCAGTGAGCCGTATCTGTGTAATGTGAGAATTCTTGAGCTGATCGTTGGAGGTGTCAAACTTTTCCTTCTCCAGCTCCTCATTTGTAAAGGAGCGCACCAGACGAACTGCCTCAATATTTTCCTGTACTGTAAGATTCATTCGGCTATTGCTGCTGCGTATTCTGGCATAATTCGCCCTTGCCAGCTTTTTAAAACGCATAAGAGCAATAACAAAAAAGGGCATCAACACTACTGGAATTGCCAGAAGACTTATATTTATAGTAGATAAAAGATAAATACTAGTAATCAGCACAAACACGCTGTCTAACGCATTTGGCAGCATACGGCTATAGAAATCCTTAAAGATAATCGTATCGGAATTCATGGTCTGCAGCAATTCACCTGTGTTGTACTCCGCCACTGTAGCGCTGTCAAGCTCCATCAGCTTATGAAAAGTAATTACCCTCAAGTCCGTCTCCATTATCAGGCCAAACTTCTGTAAAGTTGTATTTTTTATATAAATCAATATTAACCTTGTCAAAAGCAGCCCTGCAAATATTGCCACAATATGGTAAAACAAAGTGAATGTTCCCGGCGCTCCATAATTTCCATTTAACAAAAAGGAAAATACTCCCTTTTCAGGCACCTCCCTGTGAGCTAAAATAATATAATCCACGAACATCTCCGACAACAGCGGTAAAAGCAAATCTGCCACAATAGCAGCAAAACTAATCAGCTGTATCAGCACTACGAATGGCAAATGCTTTTTCCAAAATCGAAATCCAAATTTAATGGTGTCCATCTTACGCCTCCTTACTTCCTTTGAATGAAATTCTACTACATACATTTGCTGCAAATATCCATTGACATACAATAAGTCTCAATGATTTTTGTCCACTTAAAATAAATTATACTGATTTTTAAGTATTACACAATGATATTATACATCAATAATTGATATTTTCTGCTTTTTTCTTTACATATTCCATTAGTATGTTATAAAACAAAAAATAAAAGCTTCTGCCTGTATGAAAAATCATACAACTCAACACCTACTGCAAAAGCTTTTATTTTTCCTTTATTGTATTCCATTCTCTTTTAATCATATACCGCCTTATATACTTTACTGACCTCTATCAAATCATATTCTTCATCCTGTTTTACCTGCTCATCCCAAAACTGAACTCCTACCTCATCCTGTAAATTAGGTTCCCCTATTTTTACCCTCCATTATGAATTCTTATCTTGCTATTAGAATAAGCTGTTCTTTCCCCGAACCTTCTCCCAATCTCTAAAGAACGGCTCAAAGTTTCCTATAATCTCCTCAAGGTAAGCTTTTCTCTCCTCAATCTTCTCAATCTGCTCATAAAACTTTTTAGAACGGTCCATGGATTCCACTGTATCTTCCACATAAACATCATTTCCTGCATTAAATTCCATAAATTGCTTTTCAATATTCAGCAGGAATTCCTTAGTGTTGTTCATAATTTCCTTTGAGAACTCATACTGCTTCGCATATAGCTTTAAATCATCCACCGCCATCACTAATGATTTGCGGATTTTATCAAAGCTCTCCTCAAAATTCTCCTCGTTATACTGAATTAAGTACTCCTTTGCATCCTTGTTAGCGCCCTTTCTAAATACATTGCGCACTACCTGGTGGATTCCACCCACTTCCTTGAGAAGCATATGCTGCAGCTTTTCCATAAATTCATTGACTCCAAGATTGACATCAGGGTAACCAATATCCGGCGACTTTAATGTAAACGTAAAGGATGGCTTTACAATATCAAAGGGACGATTATATTTTTCCTCTAACACTGTCTTACAGTTCTCGTAGTATTCCTTCATAAGGCGAATACGATTCTCCGTCACCTTTAAAATATCTTCCTTTACCTCCTCCAATTCATTTTTTTGAATATCCACAATCGCCGTATAATTTTTATGAATCAATCTGGCAATTTCCTTATTCACATTTCCCACAGTCTCGTTAAAAAATTCTTCATATTCAGACAGCTGTATATATTTGTCATCTCTTTCCTTGCTGCAAAATTCTTTAATGCTCTGTTTAAACATCTTTTCCACACTGACAATCACATTTCTCTTAATATCCCCCTTCATAATAAAGGAATCTAGATTTTTGTTTGTCAGCTCTGTAATCTCCGCCACTGTAATAGCATCCTTGTCGCTTAATTTTGTCTCTTTTCCATAATTAGCCATATAGTAGTTCAGCATTTTTAAGTTAGAAGCATTCATCTCGGAAATCTGAATATAATTAGACATCAAGGTCTTGATATCCGCCAAAAACTGCTTTACTATACGGCGGATTTCCTCTGCCTTTTCTCTGTTTTTAGAGATTTCCTCCTCCAACTCCTGCATTTTAAAGAAATTGGCAATTTTAATGTACTCCCTGTCTATAGCAACTCCGATACTCTTGACTACCTCATCTACCGCCTTGCCCTTTGTCAAATATTCTATGTAACCAAATAAATTGGCAAGTCCGCTGTAATCCTGTATTTCCTCTAAGGAACTGCAGTGAACAGAATGAAATCTTCTCAGTCGATTCCACTGCTCTGATACAAAGTTCAGACATGTCATTTCCCTCTTGCCCACATACTGTTCAATACAATCATCTAATATTATGCCAAATTCTCTGTCATTCTCCGCCCCCTTTGCCAACTCCTCACAATGGGGAAGTGTGGGTGCCTTCATACAGCTAAAATACTGCAGCGCAGAGGTTCCCATTATAATACAATCCTTCAAGTTCTCATCCCTGTTAATTAATTGGGTTCTCATAAAGTCCAAAATACGGGTAACCGATTTATCATTGTCGGTGCCATAGCGCAAATCTAATTTATTTACTACAAACACTAAAGAATAATATTTGTTATTTCTCTCAAAAAGCTCTTTAATATCTTGCAAATAGGCCAGTTCACTCTCCGTCAAATATTTACCATAGTCAATGGCAAATATGACTACATCTGCTTCCTCCATAGCTTTCTTTGCCGAGGCATAGTGATTGGCACCGGAAAGATCTGGTCCCGGTGTGTCATAGATCGTGTAAGCGTCAAAACGTCCCTCTGTCGGAACATAGTAAACCGTCATATCATCAATGGTAAAATTATGCTCCTTATCATTTTGGGCATTTTTAAAGGCTTCTGATATGTATTCTTGTAATTCCTCCCTTGTGGCAAAATCCACCATAGACCGTTCTCCCCACTTCAAGTGAAACATTTCATCCTGGCTTTTCTTGTAAATACAATTGTTGGGAGTTGCCAATTCCAGACCTGTAGGCGCAATCTCCGCACCGATCATGGAATTTACCATCACACTTTTTCCGGTCTTCTTTGACGCTGCCACTGAGATCTTAAGCTCTACCTTTTTCATCCGATTGATATTGGACTGTATACGTCCAAGAGATGTCATAATCTCATTGGTAATCTCGGATAACTCCTCCCTCTTAGGCAAGTTTTCCATTTTTCTAATGGTATCGTCCACAATTTTGCTAAGAGGTGCTGTACCGTCGATAAACTGGCGAAGCCGTCCCTTTTCTCCAATTTCATTGCGAAGCATAATAGAAACGTTCACAAGAGGAATATTGATATATATTAACTGTTGAAATACCTCCGCCAACGTACTTCTAGAGTTATCATTCACAATAATAGTGTATTTGTAGCCTGCAGATATATCTATTTTTTCCAGCAGAGCGCTTACTGAGCGGACATTTATCTCCTCCCCCAGATTGTGAATACGCAATGTCAAGTCTACCGGACTGACCTCCTTGCACATTCTCATTCGCAACAGCACTCTCTCATCACACTGTAGTTGATCTATATAGTCATAAAGATTTAGCTCCTTGTTATCTAACACAAATATAGTATCTGGGTTTTCTATCACCTTTTCAACAATAACCTGACGAGCATTTTCTATATTTTTTCCTGTAAATTTAATAATCTGCATACCATTCTCCCTTTACATTTTCTGATATATGTAAATCTATATCGTGAAATTCAAACTGTAACTGTATAGAACCTATTAGGATATTATAAATTATAAATTTAAGAATTACAAGAAAAAACCGGAAGTTTTTACACTGCCGGTTATACTTAATTTTGTTATGTCAAGCTAATCTTTTACAGTAAATTCTACAACAGCTTTTGTTTCTCCCTGCTCCCCTAAAAATAATACAATATAATGTTGCTCCTGATTTGCTATTTTCATTTGAAGCTTTTCTCTATAAACGGATTGATTTTTATATTCCGCCCGTATTTTTATGATTTGTTCTTCTGCTGGTACATACTCATATGCTGCCTCGATATACTTTCCATTGCTCATATGACAATTGTAATCTAACAAATTTTTCCCTACCCAAATTTCCTTTCCGTCCTGCCACTCCTTTGGCAGCTTAATTTTTCTTCCCTGGTATTCCATTGGGAATTTATCTTCTAGCTCATATCCATCCACATCCTCCATAGTGATTTTGGATAATCGATTGGCCTGCATATCCATCATAGCCCATGTAGATTCCCCGCACACCAGCACCTCCCCCTGCTCCGAATAAATCACGGCATTTCTAGTACCCAGTGTGGCGGAAAAACCAGTGGGCCATGTTTTAATATTAATGAGTTCCCGAAGTTTAGGATAACTGCGAAGTTCTATCTCCCACCCTACCACAAACCAAGTTCTTTTTTTCTCTAACATATAATTTATTCCCCTGCCGATAGACTCAGACTGGGCGTTAATACAATCCTGCATGGCGTTGAGCATATTGTCCAATTTCATGTGAAGCTTGTCATCCACCTCACTGAACTGCACTTGTCTTTGAAATTGTTCTTTCATTGCTTTCCTTCCTTTAAATTATACTTTATTGTATTTATATTGTATTTTTTACCACTCTTATTGTAATCTCTTTTTTTGTATTTCGCAAGTAAGTTAGAAAGGATACGCCAGAAATTCCATTTCCTCGTGACCTGTTTTAGCCGGTCATTTTTTTTGACAGTTCCATACATACCTGTCTGTTATTTTCCCTGCAGTCACAACAGATAATTATTTTCTCTGTTCGCTGCCTGAAAGCTAACCAGCTTATATTTTGCATATCCTCCAACAACCAAAGGCTCCCTTTTGCAAAGTTCCTCCGCCTCTTCACGGCTTTCTGTTTTCAGGATATACATGCCTGCCATCCCGGGATAGCCTTTGAACACGCCGCATATTTCCAGCTTTCCCTCATCATCCAGCCTCCTAATATTCTCAACATGTTCTTCAATCACTTTCTTTGTTATTTTATTATAGGTCTTGGTCTTTTCAATCATCATCATATACATCAGCTTATCCATACCATATTCTCCTTCACTGCTTTTCGTTTCTTTCCTGCCATTATACCGGACATCCCGCCAAAATGCACCTGCTATTTCTATTAAAACTCCTTTTCTGTAATTGGCATCTTCCACTAGGGAGATTTGACTTCTATTGACATCTTATCCATTCGGCTGTGCTTGTATCCATATGTTACCTCCTGCAAATCAACATTCATCACTGTCTCTTTTTTTGTTCTATGCACATCCAGAGAGTTTATCAACAGCAAGGGAAAGGGTAGGCTGAAAGTAAATATCCTTTCCTTTATTGCTCTCATACATAAAATCCTTCAACGGCTTACTGGTATATTTTGAAAAATCGCCGTATATAGCAAACCTCACACCATAGTTGATGAATTTCTGCAATATTTCTCCTGCCAGACAAGTACTCAAAACAAAAAAATCATTTACAATAGCTTCCTTGTTTACAGCAATATTTGTGCAGCCTGTTTCGTATTTTACTGTCATAATCAAGTCTAATGCCGACTGGACATTTGTAATCAACAGCTCATCACTACTCACAACTGCAACCTCTATATTATTTTTCTTTATAACTTCTGTTTTCATTTTTTACCTCCATCAATTTTGAATCATTTTTACAACGGCTTTTGACTGCCACTTATTCCCTTTGTATCTCATAACTACAATGGTACTTGCCACACACCATCCCAGACAAGAAGCAATATTTTCTTTCTTTTGCATTTTTCTGCCTTCTGCTATTCATACAAACTATCAATCAGATGGTCAACCATAAAATCAAAGGTTTCCATGTGATTATGTGGAAGAATATCTTTATTTTTGATATTCATAATTAAAGAATAAATAACTGACATCGCCAAATCCGCATCAACCTTGAATTTTAAATAGGGTTGGCTAAAAAAAAGCTGTTGGCTCATATGATTGGATTCCTGGATTTTCTTTGCCTGTTCCTGTGATAACTTGTTCATCAAAATTGTAAAGTCCGTACTGTCCGAATCGCACAAAAAATTGTTTTTATCATATTCCCGATAAATGAGCTTTAAGGCTTCGGCAGCCCCGTACTTCTCTTTATGTTTTTCGATTACCTCCAACGCCCCATTGCAGATTTGTTCTTGCACGGAACACAACACCTCACAAAAGAGAGACTCTTTCGATTCAAAAAAAAGGTAAAACGCCCCTTTTGAGATTCCTACCTGTTTGCAAAGGTCATCCACACTTGTTTTCTTATAGCCATACTGTGTCCAGCTCTGCTTACAGGCATCCTGCAAACTTCTTTTGATGTTTTCTTTTTCTCGTTCTGTAAAACTTCTTGCCATATAGTTTTCTCCTTTCTATGACCTAAAATACCATATCAGTCATAGATATAGTACACCCTATACCAGTAAACGTCAAGAAATATTTTCAAAATACGCTATCTCATGATTAAATCAAAAAAAACAGCAGAGCTTTTACCCTCTGCTGCCATGTTGCCTATGCGTATAAAATTTCCTTCATGTGGAACAGCGTATCAGTGATGTTCTAATCGCAGCAGCTGGAAAAAGGCCATAAGTACCTTGCTTGAAAAGACAAAGCCACTCCATATTTCAAAATGGACAGATGAAATAAACCTTTGGAAAGCGGAATACCCGATTGACCTTTGCTCAACTCTGCAAGTTGTGTTATTTCTTTCTTTGCATGGGCTATATTAACTCCGCTGCCAATCCAAAAAACAAAAAATCTATTAAAGGAGCAGTTTCATCCAAAATGTCCAAATGCCGTCTGGTACTCTAATATTACTTACATATAGTATGATACAGGATTAGTGTATCTGACAAGCATAATGGATTCGTATTCCAATACTTTTTATATACAAAATCATCATTACTGTCAAAGTTCAGATGATACATTCTGAATATGACAGGAAAATCCTTTGGCTGCCATTGTTCTTCATAGGAATAACAATATTTCATACCTACCTTTTTCATCACATTGCCGCTTCTTGGATTGTTTCTATCATGTGCTGCCGTAATATAAGACAAACCATCTTTTTTAACTTGTTCTACGACTGCTTTACCTGCTTCAGTAACCATTCCCTTGTGCCAAAATTCCTTACGAAGCCCATAACCAAAATCATGATTTTCTTCCATGCTAACATTAATGTAACCTATAGGGAAATTATTTTCTTTCAAACAGATGGCATATGCATAGCCTTGTGGGCATTGGTATTTTGAAGCATATCTTTCTTCATAAAATTTTACTGTTTCTTCAATATTTTTCAAGGTATACCACGGCAAAAATTTATTGGCTTCCTCATCTTTCAAAATTAGGAAAAGAGCCTCCATAAATTCCAATTTTGTATTATCAATAGGATACCACAATCACAATCACATTCCTATTTCTATCCTATCCCCCCTAACAGATAAGTATAACAATGCACAATTTATTTTCTATACATCTAATGATATAGTGATAATATTTCTCTAAAGTATGCATCAAATACAAAATATCAAAAAAATAAAAAGCTGCCTACATTTGTATATCAGCAAATCTATATTGTGATACAGCAAAAATAGACAACTTTTTATCAGCTAGAATCATTGGATGTTCTACTTATCTATTGATTCTAATATTGCTTATGGAACATAATTCACCGGAAATAGCAAGGCACACTGGAAGGGAGGCATCGATAGGAATATCCATATAAGTGGTAACTGTCACGCCATGATTTTCCTGTGTTACAATAATCGTATCCACATCTCTGACAGCGGTAACCGTACATTCCACTCCCTTTTTGTTATCTTCTAACCATTCCTCCCAAGAATTCCAATCATCTGCGTACTGTGCTTCACAGGTGAAGGTATCCGCACACTCTCTCCATCCATACGCATCAGAGCGAGTGATACTATATTCGGTGTATACAATACCATTTACAATTCGG
The DNA here is from genome assembly GCA_910578605.1 of uncultured Lachnospiraceae bacterium. Classification (GTDB taxonomy): domain Bacteria; phylum Bacillota; class Clostridia; order Lachnospirales; family Lachnospiraceae; genus MGBC111451. The sequence continues at coordinate 60,197 of CAJTQG010000014.1, forward strand.
TCCAGAGCAGAAAAAAGAATAACAATAGGAGTATTCCAATTTTCTCTTGCCTCAGGATAACTGATACTGTGAAAGGTAATATGCATTGGCTCCTCTGTAATGGGAATCCCTTCCGTGTGAGCCACCCACCAGCCTGTACAATCCAAATTGGGCAAGTCTCCCTTTTTTTGTTTTACTTTTGGTTTTTTCAGCACAATGGGAGCAATATCGCCTGCCTCAACAGACTCTATGTCATAAAAAGAACTAAAATCAGACATAGCACAGTTCTCACCGGTTATGGCAATATATATATTTTCTCCTGCATCCTTTGGCAGCACAGTTCTTGAAGTGATAACTGCACCCCCGCTTTCCATTCGTATCATCACATATTGCCCGCAGCGAACTGCCATTACCTGACAAGTCATTCCCTCTTTATTCTTGTCGAGCCAATCCTCCCAAGAACTCCACTGGCCTGTGCGGTAGCTATCAAACTGGTAATCCTTTGCCACTCCCTTAATTCCATATGCATCAGAGCGGGTAATGCAAAACTCCTTGTAATTATGAGTAAGCTCTGCCCTGTCTATCGTTCCATCATCGGAGGCATATAAAATAATAGATGGCGTATCCCAGTTTTGATCTGCATCTTTCATGGAGACATTTTGATATGTGATAAACAAGGGATAATCTGTCAGCAATATTCCTTTCGAGCACTGTTCCCCAAATTCCCCACAACATATCTCATCCATATCTGATATAATTTTAGCAATCTCATCTAACATATACATACCTCCTATACTATTTTATGATGTTGGGCACAAAAGATATTTGTCCCCAACTGATACCATTGGATTGTTTCATCGCTCTAACATTTTCCAATCCTGCCAACATTGGCAATCCCCTAATTTATATAATAAATCTTCCATGGTACATTTTTGCATCACATATTTTTACTGTATAAATTTGCTTCTTGTCCATGTTTAATGGGGCATTAAGGTTCCGGCTGCTTTTATGCGGGCACAAGCAATATTAACCTTTTCCCCTGGTATCACTATATTATGGTACTGAATAGCAGAAAATATGTCCCACATACTTTCCCAATATTTTAATGGATATTGCAATAAACGTCATTGCCTAAAACAATGACGTTTACCCTTATCCTATAAAATACGAACTAAAATTTACCAGCCTTAGCTGCTTCCTCCACGGAAACCGCAACTGCAACTGTTGCGCCAACCATAGGATTGTTGCCCATTCCAATTAAGCCCATCATCTCCACATGAGCAGGCACAGAAGAAGAACCTGCAAACTGTGCATCAGAATGCATACGTCCCATTGTGTCTGTCATACCATAGGATGCAGGACCTGCTGCCATATTGTCTGGGTGAAGAGTACGTCCTGTACCGCCGCCGGATGCCACTGAAAAATATTTCTTACCCTGTTCGATACACTCTTTTTTATATGTTCCTGCAACTGGATGCTGGAATCTAGTAGGATTAGTAGAGTTACCTGTGATAGATACGTCCACCTTCTCCTTATGCATAATAGCAACACCCTCTGTTACATCATTGGCACCATAACAATTTACTTTGGAGCGAAGTCCTTGGGAATATGCCTTGCGGAACACTTCCTTTACTTCCCCTGTATAATAATCCATCTCAGTCTCTACATAGGTAAAGCCGTTAATACGTGCAATAATCTGAGCTGCATCCTTTCCAAGACCATTTAAAATAACCCGAAGGGGATTCTGGCGAACTTTGTTTGCTTTCTCGGCAATACCGATGGCGCCTTCTGCTGCCGCAAAGGATTCATGACCTGCCAAAAATGCAAAACATTCTGTCTCCTCCTCCAACAACATTTTTCCTAAATTTCCATGTCCCAAACCAACCTTACGCTGATCTGCAACAGAACCTGGAATACAGAACGCCTGAAGACCTTCACCGATGGCTGCCGCTGCGTCTGCTGCTCTCTTACATCCCTTTTTAATGGCGATGGCAGCACCTACTGTGTATGCCCAGCAAGCATTTTCAAAGCAGATTGGCTGAATGCCTTTTACCTGATTATACACGTCTAAGCCAGCGTTTTTTGTAATTTCTGCTGCTTCTTCCACCGAAGCAATTCCATAGCTTTTTAAAACTTCATTTATTTTATCAATTCTTCTTTCATATGATTCAAACAATGCCATGATTTTCTTACCTCCTCAATTATTCTTTTCTAGGGTCAATTAATTTTACAGCATCATCTACTCTACCGTACTGGCCCTGTGCCTTTTCATAAGCTGTATTTGCATCATCTCCAGCCTTGATGAAATCCATCATCTTTCCAAAGCTTACAAACTTATATCCAATAATCTCATCATCCTCATTCAGTGCTATTTTTGTCACATATCCATCTGTCATCTCTAAGTAACGAGGACCTTTCTTCAATGTACCATACATAGTACCTATCTGAGAGCGAAGACCTTTTCCTAAATCCTCTAAGCCTGCACCGATTGGAAGACCGTCTTCGGAGAAAGCAGATTGTGTTCTGCCATATACAATCTGTAAGAATAATTCTCTCATAGCAGTATTGATTGCATCACAAACTAAGTCTGTGTTCAATGCTTCTAAAATAGTTCTGCCCGGCAAAATCTCAGACGCCATAGCAGCGGAGTGCGTCATACCGGAACATCCGATTGTCTCCACTAATGCTTCCTGAATAATTCCTTCCTTTACATTTAAAGTCAGCTTACATGTACCCTGCTGTGGAGCACACCAGCCAATTCCGTGTGTTAAACCGGAAATATCCTTTACTTCTTTTGCTTTCACCCATTTTGCTTCTTCTGGGATCGGAGCAGCACCATGAGCAACGCCTTGTGCTACTGGACACATTGTTTCAACTTCATGTGAATAAATCATTGTAAGACTCCTTTCAACTTCTTTAATCATTATTTGCAGTATCCATATGGCAATCTGCATACACAGCATGTACCCAATGCTTTATTGCCAAAATACAACATTCTTTGACTATTTTCTCATACTCTTTCAAAATAGTCTAGCGTTTTTTAGTAAATTTTTTCAAATTTTATGTACTGTTAGATTATATGTACAAACCTTCAAAATTATGGTATAATTACGAAAGCATATTACTTATTGTATATCTGGCAATAAGAATATAGTATAATACCAAAGTTAAATAATAAGAAATGTATCACTTATAATCATCCTAAAGGGATGGTTATTTTGTGAAGCTAATCTATCTAAATTTATCAGAAAGCGGTGAACAAATTGTCCATTACAGATATTTTTAGGAAAATGCGTGCAAAAAAAAGAAGAGAACATTTAATTGAGGAAGCATCTATCTTTATGAATGTGCATTTTGTGCGAGAACATGCAAGCGACAGAATTTCCCCGGAAAAAATAAAAGTTATGCATGATGAAGATACAATAAAATGCTTAAAATGGTATGAAAATCATCCTAAGGTTCAGACCTTTTCAGATGCAGTATTAACAATGCTGAGAGAATCAAGCAAGAAAAATTCAGAATTTTTCTCAAAACATCGTTTTCATGCCGATTTAATTTCCGAGCTTGAAAATGATAGATATTATGTACCCTCAAAGGGAAATGCTGTCATTATCTGCATAGCTCTTCGCCTATCCCTTCCCCATGCAAGAGAGTTGCTTGCTCTTGGAGGTTACAATTTAACAAATTCCAGAAAAAGTGATTTGATTATCCGTTATTGTATTGAAAATAAAATATATCATTTACAAGATATTACATATTTGCTAAAGAAATTAGCAGACACAGATATTTATTCTATTTATTGAAACAATCATAACAATTATACAAAAGATTACAAGATTTATAAAAATGGAGAGCTTAGCTTATATCCCGTTAAAAGCCAAGCTCTCCTATCATTTTTCACCTTTACAGTCATGCTAAGAAATACGCAAACTTCCACTTTGCTCCTGTCGCATTTTTTTTGCATGGGCAAGGGCCTCATCAATATTTTTACAAAAATTTTCTTCCCCAAGTAATTCCAAAAATCCATGTTTTTTCAGCACACTCATAGGCTGTTCATTTACATGGGAGAAAATAAGCTGACTGTTTCTTTTCCTGCATATCTGATATACATTTTCCAGACTGTGCATCGCTGTCTCATCCATGGCAGGCACACTTCTCATTCGCAAAATCACAATATCTCCCTTTTTAATTGTACTAACAATATCTGAAATTTTATCTGCCGCACCAAAAAACAGGGGACCAGTTATCTCATATACAAAGGTATTGGGAGGAACGGATTTGAATCGAATATGGTCAGGGTCCGTATCCTCATTATAATTCTCGTTTGCTTTTTTTATTTCCTCATAATTATCCAAATACTCCCAGCCGCGGATATTAGTCACATCTGACATTCTCTTCATAAACAAAAGAGTTGCCAGCACAAATCCTACAATAATGGCTGCCACTAAATCAAAAATAACGGTCAATAAAAAAGTAATGACAAGCACTGCAATATCACTTTTGGGCGCTCTATGTAATGTATGTGCAACCGCTCTCCAACCGCTCATATTATATGCAACCATAAACAATATTGCTCCAATGGCAGGCATAGGAATCATTGCCGCATAGGGCATTAAAAATACAAGCATTAAAAACAATACAATCCCATGAACCATGCCGGCCACAGGAGTTCTTCCTCCGCTTTTTATGTTGGCGGCTGTTCTGGCAATGGCACCTGTGGCAGGAATCCCTCCAAAGAGACCAGATGCTATATTTCCTGCTCCCTGGGCAATCAATTCCATATTGGACCGATGCCTGCTGCCTATCATACCATCTGCCACAACACAGGACAACAAGGACTCAATGGCTGCCAACACTGCAATCGTGAATGCACTGGGCAAAAGACTGCGAATCATAGAAAAGCTTACATGAGGAACAGAAAATTGAGGTAACCCAGAAAGGTTGCTGTAGGAGCTTCCAATTGTGGCCACATCCAAATCCCAAAGCTTTACCACTATACTGGCAAACACAACAGCTACCAAAGAGGAGGGAATGGTTTTATTGAGTTTTGGAAAGAAAGCGATCACTGCAAGGGAACCTAATCCAACTAACAGGGCTGTCCCATTCCATGTGGAAAAACAGGAGATAAATGCCTTTATTTTTTCCGTTGTCTCAATAGGGGAACCATATTCATGGATATATTCAGCAATATTTACTCCAAAAAAGCTGTTGAGCTGTCCTACCACAATAGTTACAGCAATTCCTGCTGTAAACCCTGTCGTAATGGTGTAGGGAATAAATTTAATCAAACTGCCCAAGCGGCAGAATCCCATAATAATCAAAATTATACCGGCCATTATTGTAGCTACAATCAACCCATCCATACCATTTTGTGCTACAATTCCCGCCACAATAGTGGCAAAAGCAGCCGTGGGCCCTGCAATCTGTACTCTGCTTCCCCCCAAAAAAGAGATGACAAATCCGGCTACAATAGCTGTGTAAATGCCGATTTGAGGCTCCACCCCAGAAGCAATAGCCAAGGCAATAGATAAGGGCAATGCCACAATGGCAACAATCATGCCAGCAATCATATCTTTAAAAAATTGTTGTTTTGTGTATGTTTTCATTACTGAAAACAGTTTTGGTTTTAACTTTTCCATAATTTCCTCCCAAATTCTTTTGTCTCTTTTACTCTTATTCAAATAAAATTAAGCCAAAAAATATCATTTCTATGATTTTTTCATAGAAATGATATTCATCAACATAGGTTATATGTTATGCTATGATGCTGCCGTCTCTCCTACCTCCGCTGTCTCGTCCGGTGTTGTGGGCTCCGGCGTGGTTGGCTCTGGTGTGGTGGGTTCCGGCGTGGTAGACTCTGGTGTTGTGGGCTCCGGTGTTGTGGGTTCTGGTGTTGTGGGCTCTGTGGTCGTTGGCTCCGTGGTGGGCTCCGGCGTGGTTGATTCTTCTGGTGTAGTTGACTCTGTACTTTCCTCTGTTGTTGTCTCTTTTGGTTTTTTTGTCGTGGTCTCTTCAGGGGTAGTATCTTCCGCTGAGCTTTCACTGGTATCTGTATTTTCCGACTGAGTCGCCTCCCATCTGCTCTGCTCCTCCTCCGAGGACATCTGCTGTACATAGAAAGTGGAAATATCCGTGTCCGTTGTGGCATCCGGCTCCTCAAACATAGTAACAATCTCCTTTGTCTTTGTCTCTTCCTTCTTTGTACTGTCTTCCTTGCGGGAAGTGTTTCTTGTCACCTTCACCTCGTCTCCGCGAAAACCGTTCCACACTACTAAGATAAGCACAACTGCCAAAATACCAATAATACTTCCGCCTACACTCAGTGCAATATTTAAACCTTTATCAAACTTCGTCGGTCTCTTTCCATCTGCATACTCATATGCATCATCGTCCGAATAATCTCCATCCTCATCATCCTCAAAATCGTCGTAATCCTCATCCTCAAATTCAAAATCATCTAAATCATCATCTTCATAAGAGGAGTCTATGCCATCTTCATTTAATGCGTCATCCATAATGGAATCAAAATCATCTCCAAAATCTACATGAAATTCTTCATCTAAGTCAAAAGAATCACGAGATGATCCGAAAGGATTCAGCTTGTCATCAGAATTCTTCATCTCTTACCCTCCATGTACTTGTTTTTGACATAACTAAGCATTACTATACCACATTTGAGAAAAAATGAAAAGTTATTTATTTTAAAAATTAAATACCATCTGATTTAAGTCCTATTATTTAGCTTGAATATAACCCTTTGCCTTTAATGTCTCCGCACACAATACCGCACCGCCTGCTGCGCCCCGAACTGTATTATGAGATAACCCAACAAATTTAAAATCATATATGCTGTCCTCACGGATACGGCCAACTGAAACACCCATTCCATTTTCGTAATCTACATCCAATGCAACCTGTGGTCGATTGTCCTCCTCCATATAGCGGATAAATTGCTTTGGTGCACTTGGAAGGTCTAATTCCTGAGGAAGCCCTTGAAATGCATTTAATTTTTCAATCAACTGCTCTTTTGTTGGTTTCTTTTTAAATTTAACAAAAACAGCTGCCGTATGTCCGTTTAATACAGGAACTCGAATACATTGAGTCGTTATGGTCATGCAATCTGATTTTTTGATTACACCATCCTCCACTTTTCCCCAAAGTCTTAAAGGCTCCTGTTCACTTTTTTCCTCCTCGCCGCCAATAAAAGGAATAATATTTTCAACCATCTCCGGCCAATCTTTAAATGTTTTTCCTGCACCGGAAATTGCCTGGTAGGTAGTAGCTACCACCTCATATGGCTCAAATTCTTTCCAGGCAGTCAAGACAGGGGCATAGCTCTGAATGGAACAGTTTGGTTTTACAGCAACAAACCCTCTCTTTGTTCCCAATCTTTTTCTCTGGGATTCAATCACTTCAAAATGCTCTGGATTGATTTCTGGCACTACCATAGGAACGTCCGGCGTCCATCTATGAGCGCTATTGTTCGATACAACCGGAGTCTCTGTTTTTGCATAAGATTCTTCGATTGCTTTAATTTCCTCTTTGGACATATCCACTGCGCTAAATACAAAATCCACCTGGCTGGCAACCTTTTCCACCTCGTTTACATTCATCACTACCAGCTTTTTTACCCCCTGTGGCATAGGTGTTGTCATTTTCCATCGACCGCCCACTGCTTCCTCATATGACTTTCCTGCTGAACGAGGACTTGCTGCTACTGTTGTAACCTCAAACCAAGGATGCTCCTCTAACAATGCAATAAAACGCTGTCCTACCATTCCTGTTGCACCTAAAATTCCAACTCTTAACTTCTGATTCATATTCATTCTCCATTTCTGCGTTCTTATCACACACGGTCTGTCCATTGATGACTATGATGCCCGGCAAATCGTGTCCGCCCGCTGCGTACATTTGTCTTTTTTATGACAATGACTACTATAT
>CAJTQG010000014.1:68126-69812 GCA_910578605.1 uncultured Lachnospiraceae bacterium
ACCACTTTTTTATTCACTTCCAAATTAGTAAATAACAAAAAATAACAAATTAGTAGATAATTAGTAAATGATACATAAGTTAATATATGAAAATTCAAGTAAAAAATAGTTGAATTTTTTTTAAATTTAGGATATGATATTCTACAGTGTAATTTTTGAATGTTGTACATTGTGACAATAATATGCTTTCGTGGCTCAATGGTAGAGCACTTCACTCGTAATGAAGGGGTTGTGGGTTCGATTCCCATCGAAAGCTTTATAAACTTTTGAATATTGATTCATGTTTATATTTTAGAACAACCATCTATCAACTGTCTGATTTGTTTAACGGCAGTTATTTTTTTCTTTTTTTCTTAAATGTTATTTTCTTACTTATCCCCTATTCTTTTTGGCCCAATAACAAATGCTCCCTCCTAAGCAACAAGCATTTATAATGTCTTGTCACATAGAACAGAGCATATCCATCAAGTTAAATTTCCATTGGCTAGATGCAAGGTTATTGAGACTTTTACTGTTATACTTCTAAAGCTTGTCTCTGTCTTTCCTCCTCCACAGCCTGAAACATTCTATTTTTAATTAACAATACCAACTGCTCCTTTTCCTCCTCCTCTTTGCTGCAAGGCACAAAACCTCCTGCCATGGCATAATGCCCTCCTCCGTTTCCAATGTCCTGCAGCGCCCTGTAAGCAATCTCTCCTGAATTGTAACTGTTTCGCTCACTGCGGATAGACAATTTAATGCCGCTCTCCTTCACGGAACAGACAATACAAATTCTAACCTCGGCAATAGACAGCATAAAATCTGAAATATTCGCTATGAGCGCCTCTGGACAGGATGAACCAGTGTTGGCAAAACTCACATCCCCTATGACTTCAATATTAGAAATTGCATATGCGTAAGCCTTCATATCGCTAAGCTGCAGCGTACTGCACTCCCACATATTGATTAAATCTAAATTGGCCAAAGGATATAATTGATAAAACACTTCCAAATCCAGCTTTGTCACACCACGAGATAAATTTGCTGTGTCAATCTTTAATCCATACACAATCGCAGTTGCCACATCTGTTGGTATTTCCACCTTCTCCTCTAAGTAATAGCTTGCTACAATAGAAACACAGGCACCTACATTAGGACGCACATCACTAAAGCGATACACCGTATCATAAAATGCCGGATGATGGTCAACGCAAATCAAATCCGCATTCCTCATACTGTCTATGTTGGAATTTCCAATCTGGGTATCTACTAAGATTCCATCCTCCTGCAAAAGCATATCCCTGCACTCCTCTATGTCATGCATTTGAATGCCAAGCTGCTCCACCATCTGATTGGTACTAAAACGGTCTATTTTGCCTCCATAACATATACGAGAAGAAATAGAATAATGTTCTAATAATTTTTGCAGCGCAAAAGCGCTAGCTATAGCATCTGGGTCCGGAAAATTATGGGTTCTGATGTACACATGATTTCCATGTATATTTTCCAATAGTTTTTGAAACATTGACATAAAATTACCCCCTGAAACAAATGGCCCAGCTTACTCTAATATTCAATTTCTTCTTCACCGGTATTTGCTTTTCTTTCTATGAATTTTTGTTTTTTCTTCCACTTATGGTCTTTTTTCAATTTTTTTAACGAAATCTAGTATACAGGATTGACAAACATTTTTCAACTAAATATACT
>CAJTQG010000015.1:0-302 GCA_910578605.1 uncultured Lachnospiraceae bacterium
TTATTATTACTATATGAGGATGAGAGGAAATGGTTACAATAATTTGGCAAATGAAAAGGAATAAAGATAATATTACTGTTATTTCCAATGCAGAAACAATAAAAAAGGTTGATTTTTTTCTAAAAAAAGAGTATGATGTAATAGCTTAATAGAAATGTAACATATTTGTAACGTTTTGGCTTTTTTGCACATTGATGCAGTTTTTAGCTTTGGAAGAGGATGTGGGAAGTTATCCCATAGTCCCACGGAGGTTAAAATGAAAAAGAATAATTTTTTCATCCAAGATATGGAAAATAAATTGT
>CAJTQG010000015.1:312-8465 GCA_910578605.1 uncultured Lachnospiraceae bacterium
AAGTCTAAACTATCAAAATTAAATAAAATATTTTTTATAGCAGGTCTTTGTATGCTAATGGCGGTTACCCCTGTTGTCAGTTTTGCAACCAGCAGTTCCATTTCAGAGTTGGAGCAAGAAATACAGGAGGATGAGCAGAATAGGGAAAATCTGGATAGTCAGATTGATGAGTTAGAGGAAGCAAAAAAACAGATGGAATCCTACATGGAGGATTTGAATATCCAAATATGGGATATTAACGATAAATTAGTCAAGCTGAATGAGCAGGTTGCCCAAAAAGAAGACCAGATTCAGAAAAATGATAAAAAGCTGCAGAAGGCAAAACAGGTGGAGGAGGAGCAATTTGAATCCATGAAGCTGCGCATACAATATATGTATGAGATGGGAGATTCCTCCTATGCCGAGTTGTTAGTGACAGCGGGAAGCTTTTCTGAGTTTTTAAATAAGACAGAGTATGTCAATGAGTTAGCAGAATATGACAGAAACATGTTAGATGATTACAAAAATACAAGACAGAGCATTGCCAATACACAGAAGGAACTCAAGGAGCAGAAATCAGAGCTGATTGATTTGCAGCAGCAGACAGAGGAAAAACAGGAGGAGCTGCAGAATAAGTTGGATAATGCTCAAGTGGATAAAGAAAAATATGCAAGTCAGATTGCACAGGCAGAGCAGCTTGCACAGAAATATGAAGAACAGATTAATGCCAAGAGAAATTCATTGCAGGAATTAAAGGCAGAGGAAGAGAGAAGAAGGAAGGAAGAGGAGGCACGCCGCAACAACACGTATAAAGATACTTACGTTGAGTATGAGGGACAGGCGGATGATTTGGTACTGCTGGCAACTATTATATACTGTGAGGCAGGGGGGGAACCCTATGAAGGAAAGCTTGCAGTGGGAAGTGTGGTTATGAATCGTGTACACAGCAGTAGATTTCCAAATTCTGTATCAGCGGTTATCTATCAGTCAGGGCAGTTTACGCCAGTATCCAGCGGAAGGTATGCGGTGGCGCTGGCATCGGGAGTACCTCAGTCCTGCTATGATGCGGCAAAAGAAGTTCTTGGTGGAAATATAACAGGAAACTGGTTATTTTTCCGCACAATCAATGGAATTGTACAGGGAGATTATATTGGCGGGCATGTATTTTATTAAACATTTATGAAAATATGAATGGTGTTGATGATATACGAAAAATAAGAATCCCCATAGAAACCAGATGCTCAAAAATGTTGGTTTGTATGGGGAATTCTTATTTTTTATTCTTCGATTTCTTTAAAACGGTTTGGGAATTTGTCTGCTCCGCAGCAATGACGTTCGCCGCCCTCCTCATAGATAATATAGTCGCCGGTTCGGATAAAAATCACACCTCTGCGGTTTTGGATAAAGGGACAAACCACCTCCCCGTTATCACGGGTAATCTTAATAAGCTTGTCCGTTACAATCCAACCATTAGTAATGACATCAGACCATAGGGTGAAACCGTCCTCCATTCCTTTCCCCGGCTCATATTTTTGTGCTTCCACATTCAAGGAAACTCTTCGATATTTTTTCATAAGTCATTCCTTCTTTCTATTTAATCTAATCTATAATATTTTCTAACAGCCAGGCAGGAACCTTTAAATTGCCTTTTCCCACACCAAGGTCAATATCCGGCTTGATAGTGCCGTGAAAATCAGAACCGCCTGTAATAAACAATCCATGTTTTTGAGCAATAGCTGTCATTCTTTCAGTATCATCACCTTTGTTCAGTACATAGATTGCCTCCATTCCAACTAATCCTTCTTTTACCAGGTTTCCCACTAGTTCGTCAATCTCTTCATCTGTGAGATGGTACAGAAGGGGGTGAGCAAGCACTGGCTTTCCGTGTCCCAGCTTAATGATGTGTATCGCCTGTTCAGGTGTTACTTTTTCCCTGGGTATATACAATGGCATACCAGGATTTAAGTATTTGCTGAAGGCTTCATTTTTGTCTTTTACGTATCCTTTATCTATCATCATCTGTGCATAATGTGCTCTTGTGAAGGTGGCTTCTCCAAATTGCCGTACCATGTCATCGCTGGAAATGTCAAATCCCTTTTCGTTTAAGCGGGCAATCATTTTAACATTGCGCTCCTCTCGAAGACTGTGGCATCGGTTAATTTCTGATACAAAATCCGGCTGTTCATAATCTACATTCAGCCCCAGCACATGCAAGTCAGCGCCTCTGTATTCAGCAGAAATTTCAATTCCAGGTATCACGGTAATGCCGTAGTCTTTACCGGCTTTTACAGCTTCTTTTAAACCATCTAATGTATCATGATCGGTGACGGCAACTGCTTTTAAGCCTTTTTCTTTTGCATAAGCTATCAAATTAGTAGGAGTAAATGTGCCGTCGGAAGCTGTTGTATGGGTATGCAAATCAATATAGTCCATTTAGAAACCCTCTTTCATTTTTTTAAGCAGTTTACTGCTTTGCGGTTTACTGCAATGTCATGCAGTAGGTTGCATTTTGTTATTCTTCAATATTTTTTATTACTTTGCAATTTTAGTGCCTTGCAGTATGTTGTTCTGCAGTTTATATTTATTTCTTTATTTAAGTATACCATTTTAATTGTAAAAAAGCTACTGTTATGTTGAAAGGTGGCTATAACAAAAAGAAAGAGAAAAGCCGACATATACTACAGACATTTGTTAGAATGATTAACTTTTTTAGATATTTTTCATACTTTTAAATGGTGTAATGAGTTAATTAGTATATTTATGGCTGAAAGGATTGAGTTTACATATGAATTTACAAATAAACGGAGCTTATTTTAATCAGGCGGAGGAGGCAGGAGGACAAAAAGGCAGTTCCATCTCACAGAATGTCCCCGGCAAAAGCCAAGAAATCCAGGCTGGCGGAAAAAAACAGGCTGAAGCGGATATCTACAGCAAGACACAGGAGCCTTATACTTCCTTTGAAAATGAATATCTTCAGAAGGAGGAGAAAGGTCAGGAGAGTGTTCAGAAAAAAGAAGATATGTGTCTGTTAATCCAGGAGAATCTCAAGAGATTGCAGGAGGTGATGCAGCCAGAGGATTTTTCTAAGCTGGAGGAGTTGGGATTGATACCAGACCAGGAGGACCCTTCGGTTGTAGTATCTGTCTATGACAGAATACAAATGGAGTTAGCAACTTACTGTGAAGATTATCAGGTGACGGGAACTATTTCAAAAGAAGTGATTGAGAAAGCGGCTTCTAATGGGGTGATGGCACGGCAGATTCAGTCTCATCTGGCCGAGGCAAATGTGCCCCAAACCCAGGAGAACATAGAAAATGTGCAGCAGGAATGGGAGAAGCTGCAGCAGTTAGAGCCTGTGAGAGACGAGAGCAAAGTATATATGATTCGTCAGCATATGGAACCTACAGTGGAGAATCTCTATCTGGCACAGCATGCTGCGGTGGGAACAAAGACTGCCAATCACAATATTACGGATACTCAGTGGCAGGAGCTGCAGGGACAGGTGGAACAATTGCTTCAAAAGACTGGCTTGGATGTAACACAGGAGAATCTGGAGGATGCTAGATGGTTGATGGAGCAAGGGATAGAACTCAATGTAACCAATATCCATTTATTACAAAACATAAATCAAATAGATATTGATATGAGCCTGGACGTTTTCAGTCAGCAGATGGCCCAGGGCATGACATTGGGCCTGCAGGCAGGGCAGGTTTCCTTGGCGGCGGGGGCATATGATACTAGGAGAGTGCAAAATGCAATGGCTGTGCTGGAAAAGACAGATGAAAGCCAGTTAGAAAACCTTGTATCCCAGGAAAAGGAAGTGAATATTGCTAATTTGGCAGCTTTGCAGGAGCAGACGGACAGGGGAGATACCAGGCAGCAGGAACAAAATCAGCAAAGCACAAGACAGGCGTATGAGCAGGCTAAATCCAGGCGCATTTTGGAGGAGATTCGTTTGGAGATGACTATGGCAGCCGGTAAAACCATGTTAAAAGCAGGTATATCTATAGAACTTACATCCTTAGAGGAAATGGTAGATTACCTGAAGGGGCAGGAAACCCAATATTGTGAAATGTTGTTTGCCAGTGTGGAATATGAGGCCAGTGCGCAGGAAAAAGACATATTTACCTCCACTATTCGCACAGTAGAATATTTAAAAATGTCTCCAGCACAAGTTTTGGGACAGCTGGAGGCAAAAGCTATGCCTACCATGTCGCAGCTCTTCACTCAAGTATCCGCTTTTTTCCAGAATAGTGTGGAAGAGGACAGCACAAATACGGACTTAGCTAAGTCTGGATATTTGACAAAGCTGGCAGCTGGCAGCTATGAGACAATGGAGACACAAGTGCGGGCAGATTTAGGCGATTCCATTCGCAAGGCATTTGGCAATTCCGCAGATTCTATATTAGATGAGCTGGGGCTAGAGCTCAATGAGACAAATCGACGAGCAGTTAGGATTCTCGGCTACAATCAAATGGAAATTAATCTGGAATCCGTGGAAAATGTAAAGCAGGTGGACAGACAAGTACAGAACTTGTTTGCGAATTTAAATCCAAAGACAACAGCAAAGCTGATAGCAGAGCAGATGAATCCATTGGAGGAAAACATAAACGTTCTGAATGATAAGTTGGAGCAGATAAATGAAAAGATAGGTACTACCGATGAAAAATACAGTACCTATCTGTGGAAGTTAGAGAAAAACCATCAGATAACACAGGAGGAGAGAGATGCCTATGTAGGTGTTTACCGACTGCTTCGCATGATTGAAAAATCAGACGGTGCAGTGATTGGCGCCATGCTTCAGCAGGGAAGCGAGTTTACGATGAAAAATATGCTCACTACACTGAGAAGTAAAAAAGCATCTGGTCTGGAAGTGAAGGTGGATGAAAGCTTTGGTGAGGCAGTAAGCCATTTAGCAGGTGAGAATAGTCTGGATGAACAGCTGCGCCTGTTTGAGGAGGGTGCAGCTGGCAAGGTAAATGAAGGCAGTGAGGAGGCAGCTGGAGAAAATCCATCTGACAGGCAATTGGAACAGACTCGTCAGAATTATTACAGGCAGCTGCTAGGTGAGGCATTGCAGCAAATATCTCCGGAAAAAATCAACCGTGCCCTTGGGGGAGAAGATGGGTGGAACACAATGGCGGACTTATCACTAGAACAATTTGTGGAGACTATGAGGCAGGAAACTCATAGAACACAGCAGGAGATAAGCAGACACCAGCAGCAATGGGAGGAACAGTGGCAGCAGGTGCAGCACATCAGCGAGGAGGCTGTAGACTATGTTTTGAAAAATCATCAAAAACCATCCGTGCTGAATTTATTGGCGGCTTCCATGATGATGAAATCAAAGGGGGGGATTTTTGAAGGCTTGAGGGATAACGGAATGGAGGAGGAGTATGAGAAAACGTTGGAGCTGGAAGAACATTTAAACTCAAAGGAGGAGCTGCAGGAGGCTTATGAGAATATAGGGAAGGGTATTTCTGACAGTATGCTTCGTCGGCTGGAGCGGGGCTTAGACAGAGATGTTCAGCAGACTGCTTTTAAAATGTTAGAACAGGGGATTTCTTTTATTAGAAAATCAGCCTCTTATGAACGATATCAACTACCTATTGAGATTCAGGGGGAGACAGCGTGTGTAAGGCTTACTGTCAGGGGAGACAGCCAGGAGAAGGGAAAAGTGAGTATTCAGATTAGTACCCAGGAGGCGGGGGAGATTTACGGAGAATTTTGGTTAAATGAGAATAAATTAAAGGGTAATGTTTTTGTGGAGGATAGTTCATGGAAAGAATATATTCAGCAAAATGTTTCTGATTTTTCCACACAGATAGAGGAGACAGGAATGGAAATTTCCTATCTGCAAGTAGGCAGAGAGGAGCATATAGGTGAGAATCTTTGGCTTCAAGGTCAGGCGGAGGAACAAAAAAGTGTGGACAACAAGCAGCTTTTTGCGGTGGCAAAACAGTTTATTTCATCGGTAAAGGGATGGATAACACAGAAAGCGGTACAAAATTGAGCACAGACTAAAATTTTTCTGCCAGTGTTCCGATAACCTATACAGTACAAAAACAGTACAAAATGTTCAATACAAACTAAATTTATGAAAGAAATGGAAAATATTGTACGGATGGAACCGTAAAAATAAGGACGTCATGGAGGATTTGTCCGGAAAGAGGTTTTTACATGAGAATTAACACAAATATATCAGCGTTGACGGCAAATGCTTATTTATCTAAATCAGAATCTAATTTGACAAGAGCTCTAGAACGCCTTTCATCGGGCTATAAAATTAACAGGGCAGTGGATGATGCGGCAGGTAAGGCTATCTCCGAGAAGATGAAGCGCCAAATTCGCGGTCTTGACCGTTCCTCCATGAATGCCCAGGATGGTATTTCTGTTGTGGAGACGGCAGAGGGGGCGTTGGGTGAGATAACCGGAATTATCCAGAGAATGAGAGAATTAGCAGTACAAGGTGCGGATGATACTTATTCTGATGACGATAGAGGTGGTATTCAGTCAGAGATTGAACAGCTTCAGAAGGAAATAGACAGAATTGCCAGAGATACAGAATTCAACAATAAGACATTGCTGGATGGCAATCTGCAGAGAAGAACATACACGGATACGGAGGGGGCTGAAATCAGTAATCTCAGCAATACAGTGGCAGCAGGTAAATACGAAGTGACAGTGGATGCTCTTCCCCAAAAGGCTCAGACTACTATGACAGGCGCACTAGCAGCAGGCACGGCTGGAAAAATGAAGGTGAATGGAGCCCAGGTGGAAATTTTGGCAACAGATACATTAGATGAGGTGATTGAAAAGGTTCGTGATGCGGCTGACAGAGCTGGTATTGTGTATGAGAACGGTACATTTACATCACAGTATTATGGTTCCTCCCAGCGCATTGATGTTACCTTTAGTCAGAGCTTAAAGGATGCCTGGGGAACGACGAATATTGAAAATGTACAGGGCACAGACACACAGGTTACCTTGACTACTACCTCTGCTGATGAGGAGATTACTAATTTTAAAACAACAGCAACTGTTAGCTCAGACGGAGAGAAATTCAAAATAACAGACAGAGGAGAATTTTCTTTGGAGTTCACTATTGACCCTGATGTGGTAAAGGCTGGTGATGTCGTTGTAGGAGAAGTGACAGATATGGGAACTATGGTAATTCAGCTTGGAACCAACACAGGACAGACGATGAATATCATTATTCCGGAAGTGACAAATGCCAGTATGGGACTGGAAAAGCTGAATTACAGGACAGACCAGGGATGTGATTACGCAATTACAGCATTGGATGAGGCTTTGGCTTATGTTTCCAGGGCGAGAACTCAGATTGGAGCCCAGGAGAATCGTCTGGAAAAGGCAGTTTCTAGTTTAGATGTAACCAATGAAAATATGACGTCGGCAGTGTCTCGCTTGGCAGATGTAGATATGGCAAAGGAAATGACATCCTACACATCTTATAATGTACTGCAGCAGGCAGGAACTACTATGCTTGCCCAGGCAAATCAGCTTCCAGAGAGGGTGCTGCAGCTTTTGCAGTAGTAACATAGAAGGCATGAAGGCTTCTGGGCAATGGTTATATCTATATTTTTGAGTCATATAGGAGTATTGATAAATGACTTTCATAAGATATAAATGGTACGGTTGTCTGGTATTATAGAAAGAAGGGCTGATTACAAATATGACAAAGGAACAGCTAAAAGAGTATTCCCTGAAAGTGACACAAAGCAACAAATCACAGTTGGTTGTAGTTACCTATGAGATTATCCTCCAATATTTAAAAGAGGCATTGGGGGCTTACAAGGAAGACAATAGAGAGGATTTTTTCTTTTCCTGTAAGAAGGCAAAGCAATTTATTGACAATTTATCCTCCAGTTTAGATATGACATATGATATTTCAAGCAATTTATCAGCGATTTATAGATTTTGTGGTTCTAGCTTATCCAATAATATTGTGAAGGGAACAGACGAAAATATAGATGAATTGATACAGATGCTCACAGAGTTGAAGGGAAGTTTCGAGCAGCTTGCCTTGCAGGACGATTCAAAGGCTGTGCTGCAGAATGATTCACAGGTATATGCAGGCTTGACATACGGAAAGGGAACTTTAAATGAGACAGTAGTTTCAGGGAATTTGTTTCAGGCATGAACCGGATGGATAT
>CAJTQG010000015.1:8475-46993 GCA_910578605.1 uncultured Lachnospiraceae bacterium
TTTGAAAAAATTAAATGGAAATGAATTTGTATTTGAAATTTCATAAAAATTTCTAAAAAGCGAAGAATGTATATACATTCTTCGTTTTTTTATTAGGAAATTTTCTTGCCTTTTTGTATGTATTATTTTTTATCTCCCTTTTCCTCACATGCACTAAATCGGCTGGAATTGCTGGAGGAGGCTCTTTTGCATCTTGTGTTTTGTGCAAAATGCTGTATTATTTTCCTTTTATTGACTTTAATATGTTAAAATGCTATAATAATAAAGCGAATTATTGTAAGTAATAAATCTAAGTTGTAAATGTATAGGTAATTTCAAAACCCTTAATTCAATTATTTTATCAAAGTACTGTAAAGAGCAAATTTTTGAAAGAGTTTCGCAAGTGCCTAGCGTTAATCCATAGGGAAAGGAATGGTTATATGAAAGGTAAGGAGAAACAAGAGAAAAATCAAACGATAAGCGGCAGAATCAAGAGAGGAATGCTTTTAACAGCAATCCCGCCTGTTGCAATTTTAGGTATTGTCAGTATATTATTAAATTATTTTAATCAGCAGTATCTATTGAAGAAAACAGTGCAGGAGACAGCCATAGTAGCTGCCGGAGAAATTAGTGAAAAAATAATGATATATGAGACCTTGGCATTTGAGACAGGAAGTATAGCCAGGTTATCCTCAGAGACGGTATCCGTGGAGGAAAAGAAAGAGCTAATTGACCAAAAGGTAGAAAAGTATGGTTTGGTGGAGGGAGCTATTATAGGCAAGGATGGCATCAATATATTTAATGGTATTGACTGTAGCGAGAGAGAGTATTTTAAGCAGGCAATAGCAGGAAATACATATATTTCAGAACCGTCACCCAGCAAGACAACAGGTGAGATGTCTATGATGATTGCAGCACCTCTTTGGAAGGATGGCAATCCCAATTCAGAAGTGGTAGGAATTATAATGTATATTCCTGATCCAGATTTCTTGAACAATATAGTAGGAGATATTAAAATCAGCAAGAACAGCGGCGCATATATTGTTGACTCAAATGGTATTACCATTGCGGACAACGTGAAGGAAAATGTAGAGCGCCAGGAGAATATTCAGGAGGAGGCAAAAACTACCCGCTCTCTGAAAAAACTGGCAAAGATCCATGAGAAGATGCGTGCTGGAGAATCTGGCTTTTCCTCCTACACGATCCGCGGTATTACAAAATACATTGCCTATGCTCCTATCCCTAATTCCAATGGATGGGCAGTGGGAGTAAATACATATGCCACAGATTATATTGGGGTTTTGATTGTAGCAGTGATTGTTACTATTGTATTGTTGGCAGTAGCCATTGCTGTTGTTATGAGAATTTCTGTGGATTTAGGCGAGCGCATTGGAGGACCGATTCGTCTTTGTGCCCAGCGCTTGAATTTATTGTCTAAGGGAGATTTTCACTCAGAGAGTCCTGTGATTGAAACACAGGATGAGACAAAGATTTTGGCAGATGCCACTACAGAGATTGTGGATACTCTCAACTATATTATTTCTGACATAGAATATTTGTTAGGAGAGATGGCAGGGGGGAATTTTAATTTAAAAGAAAAAAATGAGGAGAGATACATTGGAGATTTTCATGGTATCTTAAAATATATGAGAATGCTCAATGTTGACTTGAGCAGTGTGATTAACAATATTCAGCTTGTCTCTGACCAAGTCAATCTGGGTGCCGTTCAGTTAGCGGAAGGTTCTCAGGGAGTGGCGGAGGGTGCCACTGACCAGGCAAGTGCTATTGAGGAGCTGCAGGCAACGATAGAATCTGTCACAGAGGCAGTGAGAATGACAACCCAGGATGTGGAGGAATCTTACAAGCTGGCTATGGAGGTTGGCGGAACTGCCCAGGAAAGCAATGTACAGATGGATAAAATGAAGGAAGCAATGGAAAATATTAACGAAACATCCATGCAGATAGCAAATATTATAGGTGATATTGAGAGCGTTGCCGACCAGACAAATTTATTGTCGCTGAATGCTTCTATAGAAGCGGCAAGAGCAGGGGAGGCAGGAAAAGGATTTGCAGTGGTTGCAAATGAAATTCGTCAATTGGCGGAGGACAGCGCAAAATCTGCTGCCAATACAAGAGATCTTGTGACAACTACCATTGAAGCAGTAGAGAGGGGTACAAAGATTGTACAGACGACAGCACATAAGCTGTTAGAGGTAGTCCAGGGAGTGACAGATATTCAGTCGGGAGCACAGAGAATCAGTGATAATTCTGTGCAGCAGCTAGAAGCTATGGATCAGTTGGTTCTGGGAATTAATCAGATTTCAGAAGTAGTGCAAAATAATTCGGCAACTGCCCAGGAAACATCTGCTACCAGCGAAGAGTTATCTGCTCAGGCGGCATCTCTAAATGATTTGACTGGACATTTTGTGACAAAAGATGAACCAAAGAACTAAAATCATAAAAAGAAAAATACAAATTAACATTTCATTCTAATTTTAAATGATGGAAGGCTTATATTGCGGTGAATAAAATGGCAATATAGGCTTTTTGTCTGTGTGCAGCAATTACAAAAAACGTTAACTGTCTTAGAAACACAATGGAGACTGTATGAGAGTGTCAGAAAAATGTCTTGAAATATTTCTTATATTAAGGTATAATCGTATCAATTTGAGTATATATCAACTATTAGTCGACGGGCCGTTTTGACACGCCGACTAA
Organism: uncultured Lachnospiraceae bacterium; assembly: GCA_910578605.1. GTDB lineage: Bacteria > Bacillota > Clostridia > Lachnospirales > Lachnospiraceae > MGBC111451. Next base: position 11,173 of record CAJTQG010000015.1, read on the forward strand.
AACTATGTCACAAAACAAGCAACAAGAGAAAGGAACAGGTACAACACATGAAAGCGTTTTTAATCCTTGAAGACGGAACCGTATTTGAGGGAATTTCTATAGGTTCTGCAAGGGAAGTAGTCAGTGAGATTGTATTTAATACATCCATGGCCGGCTATTTAGAAGTACTTACCGATCCCTCCTACGCAGGACAGGCTGTCGTTATGACATATCCCTTGATTGGAAATTATGGAATTTGTTATGAAGATATGGAATCATGCAAGCCATGGCCCGATGGCTATATTGTTCGTGAATTATCTAGGTTGCCTAGCAATTTCCGCTGTGAGGCATCTATACAGGAATTTCTTGAAAAACATGATATTCCTGGAATTGCCGGTATTGATACAAGAGCTCTCACTAAGATTTTGAGAGAAAAGGGAACGATGAATGGTATGATTACTACCAATGAAAATTATGTGTTGGATGATGTTGTTGCACAATGTAAGGAATATAAAGTAACCGGTGTGGTGGCAAAGGTTTCCCGCAAGGAGAAAACTGTTCTGGAGGGCGGAAAATATAAGGTTGCCCTAATTGATATGGGAGCAAAAAACAACATACCATATTCCCTTCACCAGCGTGATTGTGAAGTGACGGTTTATCCCCAGGATGTAACTGCCAGAGAGATATTGGAGGCAGAGCCGGATGGCATTATGTTGTCTAATGGACCTGGAGACCCTAAGGAATGTAAGGCTCTGATAGGTGAAATCAAGAAGCTGTATGACAGTAATGTGCCTATATTTGCTATCTGTTTAGGTCATCAGTTGATGGCTCTGGCAACTGGTGCAGATACCCACAAGATGAGATATGGTCACAGGGGAGCCAACCATCCAGTTAAAGATTTAGTGACCGGAAAGGTTTATATTTCCTCTCAAAATCATGGATATGTAGTGGATGAAGCTACGATTGATTCCAATGTGGCAGAGGTTCGTTTTATTAATGTCAATGATAAGACTGTTGAGGGCCTTAGCTACAAAGGAAAAGATATTTTTACGGTGCAGTTCCACCCGGAGGCTTGTCCGGGACCGCAGGATTCCGCTGTACTATTTGAGGAATTTATCCGTATGATGGAGGTGAAGAAAAATGCCTAGAAATAATAGTATAAAAAAGGTACTTGTTATCGGCTCAGGTCCTATTGTGATTGGACAGGCTGCCGAGTTCGATTACGCCGGAACCCAGGCTTGCCGCTCCTTGAAGGAGGAGGGGATTGAGGTGGTGCTGGTAAATTCCAATCCGGCAACCATTATGACGGATAAGGATATTGCAGACAGAGTTTATATAGAACCATTAACATTAAAGGTGTTGGAAAAAATTATATTAAAGGAAAAACCTGACAGCATTCTTCCTACTTTGGGAGGACAGGCAGGCTTAAATCTTGGTATGGAATTAGAGGAATCCGGTTTCTTAAAAGAGCAGGGAGTCCGTCTGATTGGAACCACCTCCGAGACAATCAAGAAGGCGGAGGATAGACAGGAATTTAAAGATACAATGGAAAAAATAGGTGAGCCATGCGCACCTTCCCTTGTGGTGGAAAATATTGAGGATGGATTAGCGTTCACTAACAAAATCGGTTATCCGGTTGTGCTTCGCCCTGCCTACACACTAGGGGGAAGCGGGGGCGGTATTGCCAACAACGAGACGGAATTAATTGATATTTTGACAAACGGGCTGCGTTTGAGCCGTGTGGGACAGGTGCTTGTGGAGCGCTGTATTGCCGGCTGGAAAGAAATAGAGTACGAGGTAATGCGGGATAGTGCAGGAAACTGCATTACGGTTTGTAATATGGAAAATATAGATCCGGTTGGCGTGCATACAGGTGACAGTATCGTAGTGGCGCCATCCCAGACATTGGGGGATAAGGAGTACCAGATGCTTCGTACCTCCGCCCTGAACATTATCAGTGAGCTGAATATTACAGGCGGCTGTAACGTGCAGTATGCTCTTCATCCGGAAAGCTTTGAGTACTGTGTAATAGAAGTAAATCCTCGTGTAAGCCGCTCTTCCGCTCTGGCTTCTAAGGCAACGGGTTATCCTATTGCCAAGGTGGCGGCAAAGATTGCACTTGGCTACACATTAGATGAAATTCAAAATGCCATTACAGGAAAGACATATGCCAGCTTTGAGCCTGCGCTGGATTACTGCGTGGTAAAAATTCCAAGGCTGCCGTTTGATAAATTTATTATGGCAAAGAGAACCTTAACCACACAGATGAAGGCCACCGGTGAGGTGATGAGTATCTGTGATAATTTTGAGGGAGCTTTGATGAAGGCAATCCGCTCACTAGAGCAGCATGTGGAATGTCTTCTTGACTATGACTTTAGCGATATATCTAAGGAGCAATTATTAGAACGGCTAGAAACAGTGGATGATCAGCGTATCTGGGTGATAGCGGAGGCCATTCGTAAAGGCATTTCCTATGAGGAGATTCATGCCATCACGAAAATTGACAATTGGTTTATTGATAAGATTGCCATTTTGGTGGAGATGGAGCAGGAATTAAAGACGAAACCCCTCACAAAGGAATTATTAAAAGAAGCAAAGAGAATGGAATTTCCGGATACGGTCATTGGCAAGCTCACAGGAAGAAGTGAGAAGGAAATTCATGATATGCGCATGGCTTACAATATTGTGGCGGGCTTTAAGATGGTGGATACTTGTGCTGCCGAATTTGAGGCAACTACGCCATATTATTATTCTGTCTTTGGCAGTGAAAATGAAGCGGTAGAGACAAAGCCGGAGAAGAAAGTGTTAGTTCTTGGTTCTGGTCCCATTCGCATCGGTCAGGGAATTGAGTTTGATTACTGTTCTGTTCACTCTACATGGGCATTTTCACAGGCGGGCTACGAGACTATTATTGTCAACAATAACCCAGAGACTGTGAGTACGGATTTTGATATTGCCGACAAGCTTTATTTTGAGCCTTTGACACCGGAGGATGTGCAGAATATTGTGGATATTGAGAAGCCAGACGGTGCGGTTGTACAGTTTGGAGGACAGACTGCCATTAAGCTGACGGAAAGTCTGATGAAGATGGGTGTACCGATTTTAGGTACAGATGCCAAGGACGTAGATGCGGCGGAGGACAGAGAGCTTTTTGATGCTATATTAGAACAATGTGAGATTCCAAGACCTGCGGGACATACGGTATTTACTACAAATGAGGCAATCAAGTCAGCCAATGCACTGGGTTATCCTGTACTGGTGAGGCCATCTTATGTGTTGGGCGGACAGGGAATGCAGATTGCCACAGACGACAGCGAAATCACGGAATTTATGGAGATTATAAATCGAATTGCCCAGGATCATCCTATATTGGTGGACAAATATTTGGTGGGCAAGGAGATAGAAGTAGATGCAGTATGTGACGGAAAGGATATTTTAATACCTGGTATTATGGAGCATATTGAGAGAGCCGGTGTTCATTCCGGTGACAGTATTTCCGTATATCCAGCCCAGAGTTTAAACCAAAAGACAATTGACACCATAGAGGAGTACACAAAACGATTGGCAAAAGCCCTTCATGTAAAAGGTATGATAAACATTCAATTTATTGTCTGTAATGAGGAGGTATATGTGATTGAGGTAAATCCCCGCTCCTCACGTACAGTGCCATATATCAGCAAAGTGACGGGTATTCCTATTGTAAAGCTGGCAACTCGGGCAATTATCGGCGAGAGTATCCGTGAAATGGGATATGAGCCGGGCCTGCAGAAGAAGGCAGATTATATTGCCATCAAGATGCCGGTGTTCTCCTTTGAGAAGCTTAGAGGCGCAGATATCAGCTTAGGGCCGGAGATGAAATCCACAGGAGAATGCTTAGGAATCGCCAAAACCTTTCATGAAGCTCTGTACAAAGCCTTTATTGGTTCTGGTGTAGACCTGCCCAGACATAAGAAGATGATTATCACTGTCAATGACAAGGACAAATATGATGCCATTTCCATAGGAAGAAGATTTGAAGCTTTAGGATATGAGATTTATGCTACAAGAAGCACTGCCAAGGTGCTGAATGAGAATGGTGTCCATGCCATTAAGGTAAATAAATTGACTCAGGAGGCACCAACAGTCATTGATTTGATTTTAGAACATAAGATAGATATAGTAATAGACACGCCTACACAGGGGCGGGATAAGAGCAGGGATGGTTTTTTAATTCGCCGTCTGTCCATTGAGACAGGTGTAAACTGCTTTACTTCGCTAGATACTGCCAATGCGTTGCTGGCCAGTTTGGAGAGCGATGCAAAGGAAAATCTGGATGTGATTGATATAGCAACCATTGCTTAGAAACTATAATTTTGGATACAGAAATTATTGTTGGAGGTTTGGCATAGAAGAGGTTTGTAAAAACCTTTGGAAATGGAGGATTACTTATGGATAGACCAGTATATTATAACCCGCACACGAATCTGCTGCGATTGGAGGAGCACATTTATCCTTTGGTGGATGTAGAGGAGCCCAATGTATTTCGCAATCTGTTTCCATATGATGAGGTTCCTAAAATTGCCTTTAATGAAAGAGTGGTTCCTCACAATATGCCGGAGGAGGTTTGGATTACAGATACTACATTTCGTGATGGACAGCAATCCAGAACACCCTACACAACCGACCAGATTGTCAGACTGTATGATTATATGCATCGTCTTGGAGGGCCAAAGGGCAAAATTCGTGCCAGTGAATTCTTTTTATACAGTAAGAAGGACAGGGATGCGGTATATAAATGTATGGAGAGAGGCTATGAATTCCCCGAGATTACTGCTTGGATAAGGGCCAGCAAAAAGGATTTTGAGCTGGTGAGAGAAATAGGGCTGAAGGAAACCGGAATTTTAGTCAGCTGTTCGGATTATCATATTTTTTATAAAATGAAGATGACAAGAAAGCAGGCGATGGAGCATTATTTAAGCGTTGTGCGGGAGTGTCTAGAAACAGGAGTGGCAGCCCGCTGTCATTTAGAGGATATTACTCGTGCGGATATATACGGTTTTGTGATTCCTTTTTGTCTGGAGCTCATGAAGCTGCAGGAAGAATATCATCTGCCGGTAAAAATCAGGGCATGTGATACAATGGGATATGGAGTCAATTTTTCTGGTGCAGTAATTCCTAGAAGTGTGCAGGGCATTATTTATGGCTTAAATGTCAATGCAGGTGTGCCTTGCGAGAACTTAGAGTGGCATGGCCACAATGATTTCTACAAGGCGGTGACTAATTCCACAACTGCTTGGCTCTATGGCGCCTGCGGAGTCAATTGCTCACTTTTTGGAATTGGAGAGCGAACCGGTAACACGCCTCTAGAGGCAATGGTGTTTGAGTATGCACAGCTTAAAGGAACGCTGGATGGCATGGAGCCAACTGTCATTACGGAGATGGCAGAGTATTATGAAAAGGAAATTGGTTTTCATATTCCTCCTCAGACACCCTTTGTGGGAAAGAATTTTAATGTTACCAGAGCGGGAATTCATGCAGATGGGCTCTTGAAAAATCAGGAGATATATAATATATTTGATACAGATAAGCTGCTGAATCGTCCGCCTTTAGTAGCGGTGTCCAACACATCGGGACTTGCGGGCATTGCCCATTGGATTAACTCCTATTTCCGTCTTAGGGAGGAGGATGGAATGGACAAAAATTGCGGCTTGGTGAAGATTGTAAAGGAATGGGTGGATGAACAGTACGAGGAGGGACGTGTTACGGTTATTACAGATGAAGAATTATTAAAAATAATTGATGAGAATATAGATGATTCTATGAGGGAAATATTATACAAATAATATGAAAGAATAATAGAATAAACCTAAGCATATATTAAGAAATCACTCCAAATTGGATGAGAGAAGTGGGGAAGGGCGTGAGATAGGAATGAAATTTAGCAGAATAAACGATAATACGGTGAGATGCATTGTGACACCGGAGGATATGGAGGACATGGGAGTAGAAATTGAAGATTTCTTTACGGACAGAGATAAGTCCAGAGCATTTTTTGAACAGTTAGTGGAGATGGCAGCTGAGGAGGTGGACTTTCATGCCAGAAGCGAGATGCTTGCTATGCAGGTAATGCCGCTTCCAGATAAAAGTATTGCCATCACTTTTTCTGATGACCAGAAGGAAAGTTTCCAGAGCATGCTTGATAATATAAAGGATGTAACCAATCTGTTAGAAGAACAGAAAAATGAGATACAGCAGGGGAAGTGGCCGGTTTTGGAGGAGGATAAGAAAGAAGAAGGCCAAAGCAACGGTAAAAGTAAAAAATCCAAAATGATTTGTATCTTTAAGTTTACGAGTTTAGACGAAATAGGAAGTTTTGCGGAAACATTAGGAAATGATACGGGAATTAAAAGCAGTATATACAAGGAGGAAGCAGAATATTTTCTTGTTTTAGAAAAGGGAAAGCTATCTAAGAAGCTGTACCGCAGCATATGTGAGAGGGCCTTAGAGTTTGGAAAATTAGAAGGAGAGGGTTTAAAGCGTTTCTATGCCCTGAAGGAGCATGGTAATTGCATTATGAAAAAGAAGGCTTTAGACATATTATACCAGATTGCCTATTCTTGTTAGAAAGAAGGGGACAAAGTAGATAGAAAGAGAAGTATCACAAGCTTGCTTGTGATATGCATGGGTGGTATTAGATGAAAGAAATTCAGTTTCGTATGGACCGTGAGGGCTTGATTCATGAGGGGGATAAGGTAGAGGTGACAGAAAAGCAGGCTCCTATGCATTACTATTATATTCTAGAACCGGCTGTGGCTATGAGTGGGTGTATTCAGAACAGAGAGAGGGTGGAGGATAGAGTAGGAGTGGTATCCAAAATCGAAGATACACCTCGTGGTTATCAAGTAACAGTTTCGTTTGTCAAGTAATAGGAAAAGACTTTTCATGGACTGCTGTCTTTGATGCATTTGTGATAATTAGCATCAGACAGCAGTTTTTTAATTGGAAAGACGTCATAAAAAATATAAACTCTGTAAAGACTGCACAGGGCAGATTGGAAGCTGCTGATTGATGGAAAAATAGGTTTTGTAATAAAAGTAAATGGAATGTAATCAATATTTAACAAAACTGTAAAACATTGCTAAAATATTGAAAAATTAAGCTTTTTTGCCACTAAAAATCCATTGACAATAAAACTTTCCCTATCTATACTATTGTATGTATTATTCAAATTTATGTTTTACACATTTTGGAAAATGAAGTAGTTGTATCTATTAAGATGTTGAGTATATAAAAATAAAAAATGAAAACATAAGATTTGGACATGATACATATAGATAAAAGTAGATTAAGAAAACAAGTTTAGAAGAACCGAAAACCGCAAGTGGGGGCTGGTTAAAAAACGGACAGATAGGAAAGGATGGAAAGGAATGGAAATAATAAGCAAAGAGGTATTTCAAGACACAAAAACAAAGAAAATGAGTAAAAAAGTGAAGATTGCTATAGGAGTGGCGGCAGGTCTTGCCCTTGTTTATTTACTCTTTTCTGTTTATTTTTCTTCTCATTTTTTTATAGGAACACAAATAAATGGAAAGAATTGTTCTTTTAAAACAGCATCTGAGGCAGAAAAGATGATTTCACCTAATACACAGCACTATGTGATTACCTTGTTGGAGAGGGACGGAAAGACTGAGGAGATATTAGGTGAGGAAATTGATTTGAAAACTCAGTATGATATTACAACAGCAAAGCTGAAGAAAAAACAAAATCCTCTGTTTTGGATTAGCGGTTTGTTCAAGAAACGTACATATACCGCCACAGTGAAATTTCAGTATAATCATGAAAAATTAGAAAAAATTATAGATAGGCTGGATTGTATGCAGAAGGAAAACAGCAGAAAGCCTGTGAATGCAAAAGTTGTGTACAACAAGGAACAAAAGTGCTATGAACTGCAGGAAGCGGATTTTGGCACTGTTGTCATTCGGGAGAATCTTGTAAATGCATTTTTAAAAACAATAGAGGAGATGGGAGAGGAGGTAAATCTGGATGAGGCAAAATGCTATCAAGAACCAAAGCTGACTTCCCAGTCCGATATTTTGAATGAGACGCTGAATAAGGCAAATCAATTTTGTAAGGCGTCAGTTACTTATGAGATGGGGGAGGAGAAGGTAGTGGTAGATGGGGAATTGATTCACTCATGGATAAAGATTAAGAAGGATGGCAGCGTAAAGCTTTTAAAAGAAAAGGTAAAGGAGTATGTGGATGAGTTGGCGAGGGAGTATGATACTTTCGGCATGACAAGAACTTTTACTACCTCCTACAAAAAAAAGAAGGTAACCATTAACCAGGGGGATTACGGCTGGTGGATGAATCGTGAGACGGAGACAGATGAGTTGTACAATGCCATCTTTGAGGGAGAAAATATTACAAGAAAGCCTGCCTATCGCCAGGAGGCGGCACAATACGGAAAAAATGATATTGGAGATACTTATGTGGAAATCAATCTCACTATGCAGCATATGTTTTTGTATGTGGACGGGAAATTAGTTTTGGAGTCGGATATAGTTACAGGTAAGCCTGACGGAAAGCACAATACACCCCCTGGGGTATATGGAATGACCTATACAGAAAGAAATGCCACTCTTCGGGGGCCGGGATATGTTACACCAGTAAGTTACTGGATGCCTTTTAATGGTGATATTGGTCTGCATGATGCAACATGGCAGTCTGCCTTTGGGGGAGAGCGATATAAAGTTTATGGCTCCCATGGATGTGTCAACTTACCGTTGTCTGTGGCACAGGAGCTATTTGAGTATGCCTATACCAATATGCCGGTAGTATGCTATTTCCTGGAAGTAAAGGATGATAAGAAGGACAACAAGCAAAAGCCGCAAAATAATACAACTACGACTACAGCTACAACCCAGCAGACTACAGAGAAGACTACAACTCAAAAGGAAAAAGAAACCACAAAAAAGGAAAAGGAGACAACAAAAAAACAGAAGGAAACTACGAAGAAGCAAAAGGAGACGACAAAAAAGCAAAAAGAGACAACAAAAAAGCAGAAGGAAACAACAACAAAACAGAAAGAAACTACTACAAAGGCAAACAATACCACAACGAAACCACCTCAAGAGGGAACATCTGCTCAGGAGACGGGAAAGCAGGAAGAGACAACAGCAGAATAATATAGAAATTTTTAATTTTCTGATAGAAAATATAAATAAAATATAAATTTCTATGATTTTCTTGTAGTCCCAGTATTTGTATGTTATACTAACTATTGAAAATATAATAAGAGCAAACGTATGGAAACGTGCGGACGCAAAGCTGGGAGTCTAAAGAATAAACGGAATAAACGAAATAAAGGGTTTAAAAGGTATATACGAAATAAAGGGTTTAAACAGAATAAAAGGTATAGCTATATAGCCCAAATATATAGTTGGCATAAGGGAAATAAATATTTATTTTATATTCGGAATTCTATGATAGTTCGGTTGCAAAGATAGTTCATATTTTTGCAACCTTTTTTTGTTTTAATGTGTATGTATTCTAATGTGTTTATTGTGGTTTCCTCAATGGATTGGTGTAAAATCAAATTATTTTTCTTCCGTCGGCTAACCATTCCAGTGAGCCTTTGAAAGCAGGAATCATTTTCAGCTTAGGGCTTCAATGATTCCTTAAGTCTCACTTCCATAGCCTCCAAGTCAGAAAAATATATTTGTTTTACCCAATCCTTGCCAAGGTTTTGAAATTGCATGGGAAACATTACTTGAATTAAAAAAAAAGAAAATGAAAAGAAAAAATGAGAGGAGATTCATAATGGAGAAAAAGGTTATGAGAAACAATATTGCAGTTGTCACAGCGGCAATAATGATGTGTAATCAAATGTTCTGCGCAGGAGTGACAATAAATACACCATTAAAGAAAAGCAAGATGGAGTGAAAGATATATTGGACCCTAATCGAAGGGACAAAAATAAAGACGGTACAAAAGGTAAAAAGAATCCTATATATAATGGAATATGTGACAATAAAACTGATATGGAAAAAGCACGTTATTTTGTAGTGATGGGGCTTGCCATACATTTAACAGGGGATACTTTTGCTCATCGTACAAGATTATTATGGAAATAAGAGAGTGTATTATTGGGATGATGGAGGAAAGGAATGTCATAGTAAGAAAGAAGGGTGGTATTGGAGCGAGAGAGGAGGGAAGGAAAAACTTGGTTCATGGGGATATGATTTTAACGAAAAATATAAAACCTATTCTTTGAAAAAGAAAGATAAAAAAGCTTTGAAGGAAATGATAATTACAAGAAAGAAGAAATATATAAAAGGATAAAGGAGAGGACAAAAAGATGATTCATAAAAAAGAAATGATAGCAAATTTAATTGAGAGATTTGAAAACAAAGATATGGGGAGCAAGCTGGATAAGGAGTATTTTAAGGGGATTTACAAGGATGCAGTAAGAGAATTTTATCCTAGGTTAAAGGAGAAATATGCTGACCAGTCCATTTACGGCATTTCCTTTGAGATTGCCAATGTAGTCCAGTCAGTGTATGCAGACGATTTTAAAACATTTATTTATTTTAATACAGAAGAAATGTACCAGGAAAATATAGAGGATTGTGAGGAGGATGAGCTAAGCTATTACCGCTTTGAGCCGTGGGCGGAATGGGACGTTATGGAATCGGAATCTTTACAGTTTGATAAGGTGCAGGATTATTTGCAACAGAACAGTTTATATGTATGTTCTAATATTTCTGATGATAGGGATGAACTGGGGGAAGCGGCGGCATGGTATGAGGAGATGGAAGATGACTTTTCCGATGCTTTTGACAAGGAGTGTGAACAGATACGTTTTTGGCTTGCGGAAGCCCTGGGAGAGTTGAGAAAGGAAGGCTTTTGGGAGGAGCAAGGTAATGCAGGATTGTATGTGCTTCCATTTGGGGGTGAATGTGACATTGAGCAGGAGGAAATGATAGAAACATACAGGGTAATGGATTGTGGTTATCATGGGGAGGAATATCTGGAATATTTAGAAGAGAATATTTAGGTGAAATATACATTGAAATGTGATAAAAATAGGAATATTTTAATAAAGAACTGGCAGAAATAGCCTTTTGTCAGTTCTTTTTTCTTGTGTATAAAAAAAATATGATGTATACTTAGTAAGATATGCAAAAAATAAACTTGAATAAAAGAGTTTTACATATATTATAAGTAGAAAGGATAGAAGTTTTTATGAAGATAAAATTCACTAAAATGCATGGCACAGGAAATGATTATGTGTATGTGAATGGTTTTGAGACATTGTTAGAGAATCCTTCTAGGATTTCAGAGATTATCAGTGACCGTCATTTTGGGGTTGGTTCTGACGGTTTAATCATAGTGGCGCCATCACAGAAGGCCGATTGTCGGATGATAATGTATAATGCAGATGGTTCAGAGGGGGCTATGTGTGGAAACGGAATCCGGTGTGTGGCAAAGTATGCCTATGAGCATGGTATTGCACAGAAGGAAAATATGACAATAGAGACAAAAAGCGGAATAAAGTCTGTGGACCTGACGGTGGAGAGAGGAAAGGTTTGTTATATTACGGTGGATATGGGAAAAGCTGTTTTAACTCCGTCTGAAATTCCCGTAAAAGCCGAGGGGGAAACGTTTATTGCCAGGAAGGTAGAAGTGGACGGAAGGGAATATGAAATGACTTGTGTATCTATGGGCAATCCCCATGCTGTTGTGTTTATGGATGATATTGATAGCTTAGATTTAGAAAAGATGGGGCCGTTCTTTGAAAATCATCCCCTGTTTCCCGATAGAATTAACACGGAATTTGTTCAGATAATAGATGAACACAAAATAAAGATGCGTGTGTGGGAGAGAGGCTCCGGTGAAACCATATCATGCGGTACCGGTACATGCGCCAGTGTGGTGGCTAGTGTACTGAATGGCTACTGTAAGAAGGAGGAGGAGATAGAAGTACAGATTCGGGGGGGCAAGCTTTATGATACTTACAAGGAGGATGGGACGGTTATTATGAAAGGACCGGCTGTCCATGTGTTTGACGGAGAGATAGAAATTACAAATAAATAGTCCATTGGTATTTTTTGGAGGTAAATTCCTTTTTGATTTCAACATCATATAATATATGGAAATGATATGGTATAGATATTATAGTGGACATGGAGTATGGAGGTAAAAATGAAGCTGAAGAAAATATTGGAAAAGGTGGAATATGAATGTGTGCAAGGTTCTGCGGACACAGAAGTGGCAGATATTGTCTATGATTCCAGAAAGGCAGACGGCACCAATGCCTTTGTCTGTCTGTGCGGTGCCATGGCAGATGGACATCAGTATATAAAAAGCGCCTATGATAAGGGCTGCCGTGTATTTATTACCCAGAAGGAGTCAGAGCAGACAAAAGGTTTAGAGGATATTACCATAATAAGGCTTGAAGATACAAGAAAATCTTTGTCCTACTTATCTGCCAGCCTGTTTGACTATCCTGCCGAAAAACTCACTACCATTGCATTGACAGGAACAAAGGGAAAAACTGCTACTGCTTTTATGATAAAAAATATTTTGGAGAAGGCAGGGATAAAGACAGGAATGATAGGCACCATGGGAGTGTTTTTTGGGAAGGAGCATTATCAGACAAAGAACACGACACCGGAATCTTATGATATTCAGTATTATATGAATGAGATGGTGAAGGCAGGATGCACCCATCTGGTGATGGAAGTATCCTCTCAGGCTTTAAAAGTGGGAAGAACAAGGGGTGTTCTATTTGATTATGGTTTGTTTACCAATCTGTCGCCGGACCATATCGGAGAGGGAGAGCATGGGGATTTTGAGGAATATGTATATTGTAAGAGCTTACTGTTTCGCCAGTGCCGACATGGTATTTTTAATATAGATGATGAGCATGCGCCTGTGATGATGAAGGATTGCACCTGTGATATACACACCTTTGGTATAGAAAATAAAAGTGCTGATTTAGTTTGTGAACAGATGGAATTTTTGATGGAGTCCGGTTTTATCGGAATTGATTTTACAACAAAAGGATTGCTTGAGGGAACAATCAAGGTTAACACGCCAGGTAAATTTTCCGTGTACAATGGGATAGCAGCTATGCTCACGGCTCACTTGGAGGGTGTGAAATTGAGTGATATGCAAAAAGCGCTTTTGGAAACTTCTGTGCGGGGCAGAGTGGAGCCAGTAAAAATTTCAAGCCAATTTAATCTGCTGATTGACTATGCCCACAATGGTATGAGTATGGAAAGTTTGTTGACTACATTACAGGAATACAAGCCCAATCGTATTGTCAGTTTGTTTGGCTGCGGTGGAAACCGCTCTAAGCTTAGGCGATATGAGATGGGAGAAATTTCAGGAAAATATTCAGATTTTTCTATTTTGACAGCAGATAATTCTCGCTACGAGAAGGTGGAGGATATAATAGAGGATATTAAGGTTGGAATGAAAAAGACAGATGGAGAATATGTTGTCATTCCTGACAGGAGGGAAGCGATTAAATATAGTATTGCCAACGCTAAAGAGGGGGATATTGTATTGCTGCTAGGAAAGGGACATGAAGATTATCAGGAAATTAACGGGGAGAGATTCCCATTTGATGAGCGTGTTGTGATACAGGAAGTGTTAGAAGAGTTAGAAAGAGAGGGAAAGACATGGCTAAAATAATTGACGGAAAAGCAATATCCACACAGATTAAGGAGGAGACAAAGGAGAAAATTTCCAAGCTGGCAGAGGAGGGAGTGGAGGTTACATTAGCTGTGATTCAGGTAGGCGCTGATCCTGCCTCCAGTGTGTATGTGCGCAATAAGAAAAAAGCGTGCGAGTATGTGGGAATCCGTTCCCTGTCCTATGAACTGCCGGAGGAGACAACTCAGGATGCATTATTGGAGCTGATTGAAGAGTTAAATGGCAGAGCGGATGTAAACGGAATATTGGTACAGCTTCCTCTGCCTAAGCATATGAATGAGGATATGGTAATTGAGAATATTGATCCGAAAAAGGATGTGGATGGTTTTCATCCCCAGAATGTAGGAAACCTGTCTATAGGCAGAAAGGGATTTATTTCCTGCACGCCTTATGGTATTATTCAATTGCTGAAGCGCAGCAATATAGAAATAGAAGGAAAAGAATGCGTGATAGTGGGAAGAAGCAATATCGTAGGAAAGCCTATGGCAATGCTTTTGCTTCGTGAGAATGGAACCGTTACAGTTACCCACTCCCGCACTAAGGATTTAAAGGAGGTGTGCAGGAGGGCGGATATATTAGTGGCGGCCATTGGAAAACCAAAATTTATCACCTCTGAATATGTGAAGGAGGGAGCGGTTGTAATTGATGTAGGCATTAATCGAAACAGTGACAATAAGCTGTGCGGAGATGTGGATTATGAGGATGTGTTTGATAAGGTGAGCGCTATCACTCCTGTGCCGGGAGGGGTAGGTCCTATGACCATTGCTATGTTGATGAACAATTGTCTAGAGAGCATCACAATAAAGCAGAACAAAAATGAGGTATAGTTGAAAGAAATATATGGTAAAGAAAGGATATTGTGTATACTGCCCATTCTTTCAATCTATTTATTGGGGCAGTATCACAAGCATGCTTGTGATACGCATGGGTATAAGAATGAATCAATATGCCAATATCATCATAGATATCACCCATGAAAAACTGGATAAATTGTTTCAATATAAAGTGCCAGGGCATTTATCCAACAGACTTGCCGTTGGAATGCAGGTCTTTATTCCATTTGGAAGGGGAAACCGGAAAATCACAGGATACATTATTGAACTGACAGATAAGTGTGATTATGATGAGAACAAAATAAAAGAGATTATAGATGTAAACCAGACAGCTGTGACAGTGGAATCTCAGTTGATTGCACTGGCATGGTGGATAAAAGAAAATTATGGCTCCACTATGAATCAGGCGTTAAAGACAGTGCTTCCGGTCAAGCGGAAAATGAAAGGGATAGAAAAGAAAACCATCAAGCTGAATTTGTCGCAGCAGGAGAGAGAAGAATTGCTGAAGGTCTGTGTAAGAGATAAGCGCCTGAAGGCAAGAAAGCGATTGTTGGAGGCGCTGGGGGGCAGCGGTGAGCTGTCTATGGAGCAGGTTGCTGGTGAATTAAAAATATCCTCTGCCACTATCAAGGCAATGGAGCAGGAAGGCATACTAAAAATATGTTCTGCGGGGGTATACCGCAATCCTATCAAAACAAGTGAGCCGGAAAACTATGATATTATCTTGAATCCTGAGCAGCTGGAGATTGCACACAACATAGAAGGCTGCCTTGACAAGAGTGAGCCTGGGGTGCATTATATTTATGGTGTTACCGGCAGCGGTAAGACAGAAATATATATTCACATTATGGAAAAGGTGATAGAGCAGGGGGGAGAGGTGATTTTGCTTATACCGGAAATCTCTCTGACATTTCAGATGGTGCAGCGGTTTTATCAAAAATTTGGGGAGAGGATTTCCATTTTAAATTCCCGCATGTCAGCGGGAGAGAGATTTGACCAGTTTGAGAGGGTGAAAATGGGTGAAATTTCTATTATGATTGGCCCTCGTTCCGTTTTGTTCACACCATTTTCAAATTGTAAGCTTATTATTATTGATGAGGAGCAGGAGGGAGCTTACAAGAGTGACTCCGTGCCCAAATATCATGCCAGGGAAGTTGCCATTGAACGGGCAAGACAAAATAAAGCATTGGTGGTGTTAGGCTCAGCCACCCCTTCCGTGGAAGCATTCTACAAAGCCCAGAAAGGGGAATACAAACTCTACGAATTAAAAAAGAGAGCAAAGAACGCTAAACTTCCCACTGTATATACTGTAGATTTGCGGGAAGAATTAAAGAATGGGAATAAATCTATCTTTAGTGCAAAGTTGCAGGAATTGTTAGAACAGAGACTAGAAAAAAGAGAACAATCCATTTTATTTTTAAATCGCAGGGGATTTGCTGGTTTTGTGAGCTGCCGCTCCTGCGGTCAGCCAGTACAATGTCCCCACTGTGATATTTCTCTTACATTGCACAGGAACGAAAGGCTGGTATGTCATTACTGCGGCTATTTCATTCCTATGCCAAAGCAGTGTCCGGTTTGCACTTCCCCCTATATCGCCTCCTTTGGCATTGGAACCCAGAAGGTGGAGGACATGCTCAGACAAAAATATCCTCATGCCAGGGTACTTCGCATGGATATGGATACTACAGCGAAAAAAGGAGACCATGAGAGGATATTAAGCGCTTTTCAAAAAGGAGAGGCGGATATTTTAATTGGAACCCAGATGATTGTAAAGGGACACGATTTTCCAAATGTAACTTTAGTGGGAGTGCTGGCGGCGGATTTATCTCTCCACAGCAATGATTATCGGGCTTCAGAGAGAACCTTTCAGCTAATTACCCAGGCGGCGGGACGTGCAGGTCGGGGAAGCAGGGCGGGAGAGGTAGTGATACAGACTTATCTTCCGGAGAATTACACAATACAGGCGGCGGCAAAACAGGATTATGACGGATTTTATGGGCAGGAGATTCTCTATCGCAAACTGATGGGATATCCCCCCGTCAAAAATATGATGGCAATTCTTATCACCAGTCCAATTCAAGAGATTGCAGCAAACTTTATTCAGAAAATTGACGGATTGATTTCAAAGCTGGACATAAGGTCGCTTCAGGTACTTGGTCCCACTTCTGCCGGAGTTGCGAAAATAAAGGATCAGTACAGAATGGTATTGTACTGTAAGCATCACAACTATCAGGTGTTGGTTCATGTTAAAAATAAGATTGAAGAAGTGATGAAAAAAGAGGAGACATACAAAAAAGTAAGTATGCAGTTTGATTTCACTCCTATGACAAGCTATTAAAACAATCTGTTAGTATCAATTGGGGACAAAATACCTTTTAACCACAACATCAAAATTTTAGAGTAGAGGAAAAACAGTTTTGTGTCAGTGCGCTGCTTGACATAGAGCTGTAGGTCAGTCAAATATACATGCAAAATGGTTGCTTGGCTCAATGCTGACAGAAGTAAAACACAGCGCAGAAATGAGGAAAAAATGGGTTTAAGAAAAATACGAATATTTGGAGATGAAATTCTTCGCAAAAAATGTAAGGAAGTAAAGGATGTGAATCTGCGCACCCGTATTTTGATAGAGGATATGCTGGATACGATGTATGAGGCAAACGGAGTGGGGCTTGCAGCACCTCAGGTGGGTGTGCTCAAAAGAATTGTTGTCATAGATGTAGGGGATGGTCCTGTTATTATGGTAAATCCCCAGATTATTGAGACAAGGGAGGAACAGACAGGGGAGGAGGGATGTTTAAGCTACCCCGGCAAATCCGGCATTGTCACTAGGCCAAATTATGTGAAGGCAAAATTTTTCAATGAAAAGATGGAGGAGTGTGAGCTGGAGGGAACAGAGCTGTTGGCTAGAGCTATCTGTCATGAGTGCGACCATTTAGACGGGGTGCTGTATTCAGACCATGTGGAGGGTGAGATAGTGGATGTATCTGGGCAGCCGGATAATGCATAAGGAGGTGACAAAATGAGAATTATATTTATGGGGACACCGGATTTTAGCGTTCCTGTGCTGGAGAGTCTGGTACAGTCGGAGCATGAGGTGATTTTGGCAGTCAGTCAGCCGGATAAACCGAAGGGAAGAGGAAAGGAGCTGCAAAAAACTCCGGTAAAAAAGAAAGCGGAGGAGTACCATATACCTGTTCTGCAGCCTAAAAAAGTAAAAGAACAGCAGGTGGTGGAGCAGTTAAGAGGGATGAATCCGGATTGTATTGTGGTGGTGGCATTCGGACAGATTTTGTCCAATGAAATATTAGAGCTGCCAAAGTTTGGTTGTATCAATGTACATGCCTCCCTTCTTCCAAAATACCGAGGTGCGGCGCCCATTCAGTGGGCAGTGATAGACGGACTGAAGGAGACAGGCGTTACCATTATGCAGATGGATGAGGGTGTGGACACAGGAGATATATTAGATAAGCTGACAGTGCCCTTGGAGCCGACGGAGACAGGAGGAAGCCTGTTTGATAAGCTGTCCCAGCTGGGGGGGCCTCTGCTGCTTGAAACTCTGAAGAAATTGGAGGAGGGGACTGCTGTATGGGAGAAGCAGGATGACAGTCAGTCCACACACGCAAAAATGCTGGACAGAACCATTGGAAATATTGATTTTGCCAAGCCGGCAGCAGAAATTGAACGTCTTGTGAGAGGATTGAATCCATGGCCTAGCGCTTATACCTTTTATCAGGGGAAAATGCTGAAAATATGGAGAGCTGAAGTGACACAGGAGAATAAAACAGATACAGATTCCATAGGAGTTATTGTGAAAGCAGACAAAGAGGCAATCTATGTACAGACGGGAAAGGGCATATTAAAATTACTAGAAGTCCAAATGGAAGGAAAAAAGCGAATGGATACAGGAGCTTTTTTGAGAGGATTTCATGTGGAAGCTGGTGAGCAGCTAAAAAGTCTGTAGGTCTATCGTTAACACAGAAGAACATAAATAGATGTTTTTCATACATTTTAAAATAATGGAGGTTTGTCATGTTAGCATATGGTTTTTATTATTTTTGGGATCCAACATATCTTTTAATTATTATTGCAATGCTGTTAAGCCTGGTGGCTTCCGCTATGGTGAAGTCTACCTTTAGCAAATATGCAAGGGTGCGCTCTTTTTCCAATATGACAGGCGCCCAGGCAGCAGAGAAACTGCTTCATCGCCAGGGAATCTATGATGTGCGCATAGGGCACATAGCAGGTGATTTGACAGATCACTATGATCCTCGCAACAAAGTGTTGAATTTATCCGATTCCACTTATCAGTCAACCTCTGTGGCGGCCATCGGTGTAGCTGCTCACGAGTGCGGTCATGCTATTCAGCATGCAAAGGGTTACGCCCCTCTTGCTCTTAGAGGAGCATTAGTACCAGCCGCCAATATTGGTTCATCTATTTCCTGGCCCCTTATTATATTAGGTATTATTCTCGGGGTTAATCAAACATTGATTACCATTGGTATTTTCTGTTTTTCCCTAGCTGTATTATTTCAGATTGTTACTCTTCCCGTTGAGTTTGACGCCTCCAGAAGAGCGTTGAATTTGCTGGAAGCTGATGGGATTTTGCAGCAGGGGGAGGTAAAACAAACTAGAAAAGTGCTGACGGCTGCTGCTATGACATATGTGGCAGGTACGGCAGGAGCTATCTTACAGTTGCTTCGTCTTATTCTTTTATTTGGAGGCAGAAGAGATGACTGATGTAAAAGCATCAGAAAACAAAGATAACATAACTTTACAGTGTGAGACAGATACAAGGGAGCTTGTGCTGCAGATTTTGCTGGAGGTGATGGAGAAAGAGAAAATGAGCCATTATGTCCTTCGCAGCACATTAGCTTCCAATCATAATATGGATAAGGCAAAGCGTGCTTTTGTATCGAAGGTGTCCCTTGGAACAATAGAAAATCTAATGTACATAGACAGCATTATCAACAGCGTTTCAAAAGTAAAGGTTAAAAAAATGAAGCCTGTTATAAGAAATTTACTTCGCATGAGTGTGTATCAGCTTCTCTATTTGGAAAATGTGCCAGACAGTGCGGTTTGCAATGAGGCAGTGAAGCTGGCGGCAAAACATAAATTTCACAATTTAAAAGGTTTTGTCAACGGTGTACTCCGGAATATTGCAAGGGGCAAGGATGATTTTGAGAAGCCGGATGTGGGTACATTGGAGGGAATTTCCCTCTATAATTCGATTCCTGTTTGGATATTGGAAAAATGGAATCAATCTTACAGCATAGACGAAATTCAACATATGTGTCAGCATTTTCGGCAGGAGCCGCCTCTGACTGTGCGGGTAAATCAATCAAAAGCATCCATGAAAGAGGTAGAGGCAAGCCTACAGTCTCAAAATATTGTGTATGAATCCCATCCTTTTTTGGCAGGAGTGTACAAACTGACGGGGATTGACAGGCTTGATATGGTGGAGGCTTTTGAGAAGGGCTGGATTCAGGTGCAGGATGCAAGCTCCATTTTATGCGGCTATGCCATGGGGCTTAAGAAAGATGACTATCTGCTGGATTTGTGCAGCGCTCCCGGGGGAAAAGCTATTCATGGGGCAGATTTGCTAATGGGAACAGGAAAGGTATGGGCAAGGGATTTAACTCCCTACAAGGTAAAGCTGATACAGGATAATGCCAAAAGGTGCCATATGGACAATATGGAAATCAGTTGTCAGGATGCCCTTGTTTTTTGGGGAGAGGAGCAGGAGAAGTACGATGTGGTTTTGGCAGATTTGCCATGTTCCGGTCTAGGTATTATAGGGAGAAAGAAGGATATTAAATACAGAATGACTCAGCAGCAGCAGGAGGAATTGGTTTTGCTGCAAAGGGAAATATTAAAAAACGCATGGCGTTATGTAAAGCCTGGAGGACATTTGATATACAGCACTTGTACGGTAAATTCCCAGGAGAACCAGGATAATGTGGGGTGGATACAGGAAAATACTCCCTTACAATTAGAAAGTTTACAGCCCTTTATGCCAAGAGAGGTGTGGGAGGAATACCCGGAATGTGAGAGAGGCTATGTGCAATTTGTACCGGGGAAGTTGGAAATGGACGGATTTTTTATTTCTCGTTTTGTGAGGAATGAATTTGCTTAGGAAGGAAATACTAATATATGGAAAAAGTGGAAAAAGCGGACATTAAATCCATGACGCTAAAGGAACTGCAGGATTGGTTAGGACAGCAGGGGGAGCCGGCATTTCGCGGAAAGCAGCTATTTAGCTGGATACATGAAAAATTCGTCAGTTCCTTCGACGAGATGACGAATTTGCCTAAAACTATGAGAGAGAAGCTTATGGGCAGCACAATATGGACGGTGCATCAGCCTCTGCAGGTACTTACCTCCCAATTGGACCAAACAAAAAAATTTTTGTTTGGTCTTCAAGATGGAAATGTGATTGAGAGCGTATATATGCAGTATAAGCACGGAAATTCTGTCTGTATTTCCACACAGGTTGGCTGCCGTATGGGCTGTAAATTCTGTGCTTCCACATTGGAGGGCCTTGTAAGAAATTTGACGGCGGCGGAGATGCTAGAACAGATTTATTCTGTTCAGAGAATAACAGGAGAAAGAATTTCTCATGTGGTTTTAATGGGTTCGGGGGAGCCATTAGATAATTTTTACCATGTTTTAAAGTTTTTAAAATTGATTTCTTGTGAAAATGGCTTGCATATTAGTCAAAGAAATATTACAATATCTACATGCGGGCTTGTAGAACAGATACGACAATTAGCTGCAGAGTGTGTGCAGTGTACATTGGCGCTGTCGTTACACGCTCCTGATAACGAGACAAGAAAAGAATTGATGCCGATTGCCTATCGTTATCCTTTGCAGGATGTATTAGATGCATGCAGATATTATTTTGAAAAGACAGGAAGAAGAATTACATTTGAATACAGCTTGGTTGCCGGTATAAATGACAATAAACAGGAGGCGGTAAAGTTAGCCCACTGTGTTCGGGGATTGAATTGTCATATCAATTTAATACCGGTCAATCCAATTAAAGAAAGAGATTATAAGCAATCTGATAAAATAAAAATACGGCAGTTTAAACAGACATTAGAAACATTTGGACTGCAGGTGACCGTCCGCAGAGAGATGGGGCGGGATATTCAAGGTGCTTGCGGGCAGTTGAGAAGAAGCTTTATAAAGCAGCAGGCAGGAGGAAACTAGATGAGAGCATATGCGAAAACGGATATGGGACAAAAGCGGACAACAAATCAGGATTTCGTCTATTGTTCTATTGATGCCGTGGGGCAGCTCCCCAACTTGTTTATTGTAGCAGACGGAATGGGAGGGCACAGGGCAGGTGATCTGGCATCTCATTTTACCGTGGAGAGATTTATCAAGGCGGTAGAGGAATCCGATGCAGAAAATATGATATCTATTATTGACGAGGCGGTGGTAACCGCCAACAGTGCACTGATGGACAAAGCAAAAGAGAGTGAAGACTATGAAGGAATGGGAACAACGCTTGTTGTGGCGACAATTGTAGACCATTCTCTTTTCGTTGCCAATATTGGTGATAGTCGTCTCTATTTAATCAGTGAGGATATCCACCAGATTACCCGAGACCATTCTCTTGTGGAGGAGATGGTAAAGTTAGGCGAGTTGGACAAGGAGAGCGCTAGGACTCATGCAAAAAAGAATATTATAACTAGAGCAGTGGGTGCCAACCGAAATGTGATAGCAGATTTTTTTGAGATTGAGTTTTCACAGGGCGACCGTATTCTCATGTGTTCTGATGGTTTGACTAATATGGTGGAGGATAAGACCATTAAGGAAATCATTACAGGCTGCGGCGATATTCAGGAGGCAGTACATAAATTGATAAAGACTGCTAATGACAACGGCGGCAAAGATAATATAGCGGTTGTGTTAGTGGAACCGGATTATAAAGATTAGAAAGGCATGGTACAGTGATGATAAGAAAAGGAATGTTTATGGGCGACCGCTATGAAATTATAGATAAGGTTGGTTCCGGCGGAATGTCCGACGTATATAAAGCAAAAGATCACAAGTTAAACCGATTTGTAGCCATAAAGGTGCTGAAGGCAGAGTTTAGCGAGGACAAAAATTTTGTTTCTAAATTTAAGGTGGAAGCCCAGTCTGCTGCCGGCTTAGCACATCCGAATATTGTGAATGTATTTGATGTAGGTGAGGATAACGGTATGCACTATATCGTTATGGAGATGATAGAGGGTATCACCTTAAAGAAATATGTGGAAAAGAAAGGGCAGCTTCCGGCCAACGAGGCGGTTAGTATTGCCATTCAGGTGGCACAGGGTATAGAAGCCGCCCATAATAACCATATTATTCACCGTGATATTAAGCCCCAGAATATTATTATTTCCCGGGAGGGAAAGGTGAAGGTGACGGATTTTGGAATTGCCAGAGCGGCTTCCACCAACACAGTGAATTCCAACGCTATGGGTTCTGTCCACTATATATCACCAGAGCAGGCAAGGGGCGGTTTTATTGATGAGAAGAGTGATATTTATTCCCTTGGTATTACTCTATATGAGATGCTGACAGGTCATGTTCCCTTTGAGGGGGATACTACAGTGGCCATTGCCATCCAGCATATACAAAATGAAATTCCATCCCCTAGAAATTTTGTTCCAGAGCTTCCAGTAAGTGTGGAGAGAATTATTGAAAAATGTACGCAGAAAAAGGCAGATTTCAGATATTTAAAAGTGTCCTCCCTGATTGCGGATTTAAAGCATTCGCTTGTGGCGCCGGATGAAGATTTTGTGGAGATGAATTCTGGAATCAGTGAAAATGGTCATACAGTTGTGATTACACCAGATTTAAGAAGTCAGATTCGCAGACAGACAACGGCAGATGCAGGAGAATTAGACGAGCAGGATGATATTGCAGCGGGAAGAAATTCTATGTCAGGGGAGGAAGATGACTTGTCGGAAATGGATGTCTATGATGACCCATATGGAGATGAGGATGATTTGGATGATGATGGGGATGACGATATTGATGCCATGAGTCCAAAGCTTGACAAAATTATGGGTATTGGCGGTGTGATTGCCTGTGTATTAGTAATTGGCATTGCCATTGTACTCTTTACTTTGTTTTTAGGTGGATTTAAGAGCTGTAATGGAAATAATGAGAATCCAAAGGAAACTACCAATACATTAGATGCAGACCATGTGTATTGTCCCAATGTAATTGGATATACACAGGAGGAAGCAGTTGAAATTTTGAGAAAAAGCGAGCTGGGCTGTAAGGTTGAGACAGAATATTATAATTATGCAGATGAGGGAATAGTGTTTAAGCAGTCTGAGGAGAAGGACAGCGTGGTTGCAAAGCACAGCACCATTACAATTACTGTGAGTAAGGGTGGAGAAAGTCTTGTTGTTCCAGATGTGGTAGATATACCATTCAATGAGGCAAAGGAACAGCTGGAGGAAAAGGGACTGAAGGTAAAGACGATGCAGTCGGAAAACTATGAATATAATAACGACATTAAGACGGGAAATGTAATCAGAACAGACCCGGTTGCAGATACAGAGGCAAATTACGGTGATGAAGTTACCGTTTTTGTGAGCAAAGGTAAAGAGACAAGCGATGATACTACGATTGTGCCTGACACAATAGGACGTTCCTTGGAGGATGCGGTCAATATGCTGCACACAAAGGGGCTTGAGGTTGGCACAAGCGCTTATGATTATGATGAGACAGTACCAAAGGGCCATGTTATTCGAATGTCCTTTGAGCCAAATGAAAAAATACCAACTAAGACGAAAGTGGATTTGATTATCAGTCTTGGCAGGGAGGAGGATGAAACTTCCTCGGAGACCAGCACCACAACAAAGAAGCCTACAACAAAGAAGCCTACAACAAAGAAGCCTACAACAGAGTCCACAACAGAGCCTACAACAGAGCCTACAACGGAACCAACAACAGAAAAGCCAACAAGAAAATACACAGCAAAGGTAATTTTGAAAAAGTCTGATTTTGAGTGGATAGATGAGGCAGGGGAGGAAATCACCTCTGGTACAGTAACCATTGCCGCAGACGGAGCCACTATTACCTCCGCAAATAAATTTTCGGCTATTTCTGATTGGGAGAATCCAATTACCCTGGAATTATCAGGAGATGCAGCACAGACAGTCACGATTGTGGTATCCGTAGATGGATTCCAGATTGGACAGCGCACTGTGTCATTACAGTAAAGATGTGGTAGCCTTATGCAGGGAAAAATAATAAAAGGAATTGCAGGATTTTATTATGTGAATATAGAGGGGAAGGGGATATACGAATGTAAGGCAAAGGGTGTATTTCGAAATAAAAATGTCAAGCCTATTGTAGGTGACAATGTGGAGATTGATGTTTTAAATGGCCAGGAGCTAATCGGCAATATTACCCAGGTGTTAGAGCGGAGCAATCAGCTGGTTAGACCTGAGGTTGCCAATATTGATCAGGCATTGATTGTGTTTGCCCTACAATCCCCGAAGCCAAATTTGAATTTGTTGGACCGGTTTTTAGTGATGATGGAAAGACAGGAACTTCCCTGTGTAATATGTTTGAATAAGACAGATTTAGAAGAAGAACAGAAAATAAGGGAAATCAAAGAAATGTATGAGAGTGCCGGCTATATGGTATTGTGTACCAGTGTTCTGCAGGATGAGGGAACGAAGGAGCTGTGGGAATGTCTGCAAGGCAGAACGACTGCTCTGGCAGGCCCCTCCGGTGTAGGGAAATCCTCCATGTTAAATGCTCTTTTAGGAACCGGCCAAGCCCAGACAGGCTGTGTCAGTGAAAGGATAGGGCGGGGAAAGCACACTACCCGCCACACAGAGATATTTCAGCTGGGGAAAAATACCTACTTGATGGATACCCCAGGCTTTAGTTCTCTCTATACAGATATGGAAAAGGAGGAACTAAAGGAGTATTTTCCAGAATTTCGAGAATATGAAGGTATGTGTCGATTTTTAGGTTGTGTTCATATGGAGGAGCCGGACTGCATGGTAAAGGAAAAAGTAGAGGAAGGCAATATCAGCAAGTCAAGATATGAGAATTATAGATGGATGTTTCAGGACATGAAAAATCGAAAAAAAACCGAAAGAAAATTTAAATGAAAGGATAAATTTCCATTCTCTACTGTCAGTGCTGCCTTTCATGGCGGAATAGAAAGGGTGATGGAAGCTTATGGGTACAAGATATGATTGGGGAAGAAGAGAAAGAGAGAATCAAGTTGGCACCTTCTGTTCTGGCAGCAGATTTTTCCAGACTGGGTGAGGAAGTGAAACAGGTAGTGGAGGCGGGAGCAGATTATATTCATCTAGATGTGATGGATGGTCACTTTGTTCCTAATATTTCCCTTGGGATTCCGGTGGTACAATGTCTGCGCAAGGTTACGGATGTGCCTTTTGACGTGCATCTGATGGTGGAAAATCCCATCAAGCTTATTGGGGAATTTGCAAGGGTGGGAGCAGATATGATTTCCATACATGTGGAGTCCAATGCATCTATGGAGAGAGCCATTATTGCCATCCGCAACAGCGGGTGCAGAGCATGTGTCGTGTTAAATCCCACCACACCATTAGAGGCTGTTGAGCCAATTTTAGAGAAGGTGGATATGGTATTGCTTATGACTGTCAATCCAGGTTCTGGAGGGCAGAAATATATTGAAAGTTCCACAGAAAAGATCCGCACCTTGAGGCGAATGATAAATGAGCGGGGACTGTTGACGGATATACAAGTGGACGGAGGAATTACAACAGAAAATGTATCTACAGTTATTGAAGCTGGAGCCAATGTAATTGTGGCAGGTTCCTCTGTATTTCGCGGGGAAAGTAAAGAAAATGTGAAAACGTTTAAGGAGATATTTAAAAGGTATCATGAAGAATAGGGTATGTATTATAACAGGAGGCTGTCTCTCAAGACAGTTTTTATCAGAATTTTTAAGAAAAGAAAAGTTTCAGAAGGTGATGGCAGTTGACAATGGTCTAAAATGGTGTGATGAATTAAATATTACGCCAGATTACATTGTGGGTGATTTTGACACGGTCAGTGGGAAGCTTTTACGCAAATATGAAAACAATAAAAATATACAAATAGAGAGATTAAATCCCCAAAAGGATGATTCTGACACGGAGCATGCACTTTGGCATGTAATATCCTGTCAGCCGGATGAGATTGTTCTCTTAGGAGGAATGGGCAGTCGAATGGACCATACGATAGCCAATATTTATTCCCTGCAGATTCCGCTGCAATACCATATTCCTGCCTATTTGATAGATGAAAATAATCGTATTTCCATTATTAAGCGGGACAAGGTGTTGAAAAAGCAGGAGCAGTACGGTAAATATTTTTCCATTATGCCATTTTCGGACGGCGTGCGGGGGGTGACAATAACAGGAGCTGCCTATCCTGTGGAGGAGAAGGATTTTACAAAGGATGACAGCTTTAGTTTAGGAATCAGCAATGAAATTGTGGACGAGGAGGTTCACATCAGCATAAGAGAGGGGCTGCTGCTTTTGTTGGAGACAAAAGATTAGGGAATGTTAGTGATTGCCTTGCCGCTTATAGCTTATCCGACAACTCCTCCCAGCGCTCATAAAGAGAACTTAGCTGGTTTTGCAACTCCTCCTGCTGTTTGTGAATTTCGTACAGCTTTTCGCTGTCAGAATAAATATCTGGGTTGGTCAGCTGACAGTTTAATTGGGAGAGAAGATTTTCCTGTTTGGTAATCTCCTCTTCCACTTTTTTATATTCATTTTGAAGCTTGCGAAGCTTTGCCTGCTGTTCTTTTTGAGCCTTCCAGTCGGCCTTCTGGCTGGATTCTTCCTTCTTATCATTTTGACTTGCCTGTGCATTTGTTTCTCTGGCATACAAAGCATTCATAGTATCCTTTTTTTCTAGATAATAATCATAATTTCCCATATAAGAAATAAAGGTGTGGTTGTTTAACTCCAAAATTCTGGTGGCTGTTTGGTTTATAAAATAACGGTCATGGGACACATATAATACGGTTCCCGTGTAATTTTGCAATGCATGCTCTAATATTTCCTTGCTCAGCATGTCCAGATGGTTGGTAGGCTCATCTAAAATTAAAAAATTGGCTTTTGACAGCATAAGCTTTGCTAAGCATAATCGACCTCTTTCTCCGCCGCTCAAATCTCCAACCAACTTAAATACGTCATCTCCGGTAAAAAGGAAGGCAGCCAGCATATTGCGGATTTGGGTGCCTGTCATCTGTGGATAAGTGTCGGATATCTCGTCAAAGATAGATTTATGGGGAGAGAGAACTTGGTGCTCCTGGTCATAATATCCAATCTCTACATTTGTACCAAGGCGCAATTCACCGCTGTCAGCGTCAAGCTGCTGACAAATGATTTTTAACAGGGTAGTCTTTCCGGTTCCATTTCCTCCAATAACAGCAACTCTCTCCCCACGTTTTATGTCTGCGTTAAAATCAGAAAAAAGCAGGCTGTCAAAAGATTTGGACATGTCTTTTATGGAAAGCACATCGGTTCCACTGATAACTTGTGGGTTTAGAGTAAGCTTCATTCTTGCATTTTGTTCTGTTGGTTTTTCTAAAACTTCTATTTTGGCAAGCATTTTTTCTCGGCTTTCTGCCCTTTTAATGGATTTTTCCCGGTTGAAGGATTTTAATTTATCAATTACTGCCTGCTGGTGCTTAATTTCTCTTTGTTGATTCTCATATTGTTTTTGTTCACTTTCTCTAAGCAGGTCTCTTTTTTTTGTGTAATCACTGTAGTTTCCAGAGTATGTACGAACTTGGCATCTGTCAATTTCAATAATTTTTGAGACGATTTTGTCTAGAAAATAGCGGTCATGAGCGACAATGAGTACACTGCCCTCATATAGGCTTAAAAAGCTTTCTAACCAGCGTATGGCATCCATGTCCAAATGATTGGTAGGCTCATCCAACAGCAAAATATCAGGTTTGGAGAGGAGCAGTTTTCCTAAAAACACTCGAGTTTTTTGTCCTCCAGACAAGGTGTTGATTGGTTTTTGAAATTCCTCCTCATGAAAGCCTAGTCCCTTCAATACCCCTGTTAGTTCACTTTTGTAGGAATAGCCATTTTCCATTTCAAAGGCATGGTTTAATTTGGAATACTGATTTAACGCCTCCTCTAATTCATTTCCCTCCAGTCCCTCCATTTGTTTTTCTAATTGGCGGATTTGCTGTTCTAGGGCAAGAATATGTTCTTTTACACTTAACAGTTCATCATAAATTGTTGTATTACTGCAAATCTCTACATGCTGTGCTAAATATCCCAATGTTTTTTCTTTGCCGATAGCTACTGTGCCGCTGTCGGCGGATAATTCCTCTGTGATTATTTTTAAAAGGGTACTTTTGCCGGCACCATTGATTCCCACAATAGCTGCCTTTTCCCGCTCTTCTAAAATAAAAGAAGCATCTCTTACAATATCTATACCATCAAAGCTTTTACAAATATGATTACATGATAAAATCATAACAATTCTCCATTCTAATATAAATAATACTTATTTCAATATAATAACGCTATTCTATCAAAATACTGTAGAGATGTCAAAATTTTGTAATAGTTCAGGTGAAGGAAAAACTGCTGCAAAATTTGTATTTGTTTCAGTTGGGAGGTTTGACAAAGTTTTCACAATCCACTATAATAGAAAACAGTGTAATGTGAGGAAAGCAGGTAAAAAAATATGGAGAGGAAAACGATTTCAAATGCTGTGATTAAAAGGCTTCCAAGATATTATCGCTATTTGGGGGAACTGTTAGAAAGCGGTGTGGAGAGAATTTCATCCAATGATTTAAGCAGGAGGATGAAGGTGACAGCCTCTCAGATTAGACAGGATTTGAATAATTTTGGTGGGTTTGGACAGCAGGGCTATGGATATAATGTGAAATTTTTGTATGAGGAAATTGGGAAAATTCTTGGCGTGAATCAGCGGCATAACATGATTATAATAGGAGCAGGAAATTTGGGGCAGGCCATTGCCAATTACGGGAATTTTGAAAAAAGGGGATTTTTGGTTAAGGCAATGTTTGACATTAATCAGGAATTGATTGGAAAGTATTTTGGGGGAGTTCTTGTGCTGGATATGAAGGAAATGGAGTGTTTTGTTAAGTCCCATGATATTCAAATAGCGGCATTGGCGATTCCAAAACAGAAGGCGGAGGAAATTGCACATAAGCTGGCAGAGTGTGGTGTAAAGGGTTTATGGAATTTTGCACACACAGATTTAAATTTAGAGGAGAATGTGATGGTGGAAAATGTACATTTATCGGAGAGCTTGATGAGACTGTCTTACCGCATAGCCCAAAGTGAGCAAACGTAAAAATGAATCAGTCAATAACCCCCAGCAAGCTGAAATAGTATTAGGCATTGTTTCAATGCAGCCAAGAAATGAGGTATCATATGGTTTACGGATTGGGAAATGATCTGATTGAGATAAAAAGAGTGAAAAAAGCCTGTGAAAAAGAGGCTTTTTTGTTGCGTTATTTTACGGAGGAGGAAATACTTTACACAAAGAAAAACAGTCGAATGCTGGCGGGTAATTTTGCGGTAAAGGAAGCGGTAAGCAAAAGCTTTGGAACAGGTTTTTTAGGTTTTATGCCAAAGGATGTGGAGGTTTTGAGGGACGAGAGAGGAAAGCCTTTTGTAAATCTTTATGGAAAAGCAAAAAATATGATGGAGGAGCAGGGAATAACAAGGATAGAGGTTACGATATCTAACACTCGAGAATATGCCATGGCAACAGCGATTGCGCTGAAGGAATAAAACCTATAAGATAGGAAAATAGAAAGGGGAAAGAGATGCGTGTAGTATTAGGAAGCGAGATTAAGAGAGTAGATAGTTATACTATTAGTAAGATTGGGATACCATCATTGGTGTTGATGGAGAGAGCTGCTTACAGTTTTGTGGAAATATTGAGTAAACAGTTAAAAGAGACAGATAGACTTATGGTTCTGTGTGGGGTAGGCAACAATGGGGCGGATGGCCTGGCGGCGGCCAGAATGCTGGCGCAAAAGGGATTTACAGTAAATGTTGCGGTAATGGGAGAACAAGAGAGAGCTACCGAGGAATGGAAGGGGCAGAGAGGGATACTGGAGAACTTAGATAATTGTCTTATAAAAATGTTTGGAAGGGGAGAAAAGTGCAGTGTACAGTGGGAGGAGTTTGACTGGGTGGTAGATGCTCTGTTTGGTGTGGGATTGTCTAGGGAGCTGCAGGGGAATTACCGAAGGGTGGTAGAAGAAATAAACAATTCCAATGTGTCTGTGGCTGCTATAGATATTCCCTCTGGGGTAAACGGGGACACAGGTGAAATTATGGGCGCTGGGTTAATGGCAAAGCTTACCGTAACCTTTGGGGCATATAAGACAGGGCTTTTGCTTTATCCTGGCAGAGGACTGGCAGGGGAAATTTATGTGACGGATATTGGACTGGCCCAAGGGGGCTTTGAGCAGGTCATACCTATGGAAATGTATACGAAGGAGGAAATCAGGCTTCCAGAGAGAGTGCCCTATGCCAACAAAGGGACATATGGCAGAGTATATATTATTGGCGGTCAAAAAAATATGGCGGGAGCAGTGTGTTTTAGCGCACTTGGAGCCTACGGCTGCGGGGCAGGACTTGTGAAAATACAGACGGTGGAGGAAAACCGCACGATAGTGCAGAAATTGGTTCCCCAGGCAATTCTATCTACCAATCCTCAGGAGATAGAAGAAAATATAAAGTGGGCAGACGTAATCGTAATAGGTCCGGGCTTGGGGATGGAGAAAAAATGGAATGAGATAATTGGAAGCTTAGTAGACAGCGGCAAGCCGGTTATATTAGATGCAGATGCCCTCAATCTTATGGCAGAGCATCAAAAATCCACAGGCAGTCTGACGGTTGGCGGGGGAAAGGAAGGCAAATTACCATCTAATATAGTTGTCACTCCTCATTTAGGTGAAATGTCTCGCCTAATACAATGTCCTATCTCTGTTATACAAAAGTCACTCATTCAAACATGCAGGGAGTTTCAGGAAAAATATGGGGGTATCTGTGTGTTGAAGGATGCGGTAACTCTTGTGCAGGATCAGGAAAAACTATACTTGAATACAACAGGGAATGATGGAATGTCAGTTGGAGGGAGCGGAGATGTTCTCACAGGTATGATTGCCTCATTTATTTTTGGGGTGAAAAGTGGAAATGAGACAAAACAACAAAAAAACATAGGGGTAGGGGTAAAACTTGCAGTGTACCTCCATGGTCTTGCAGGTGATATAGCATCAATGGAAAAAGGAAAGAGGAGTATGAATGCAATGGATATTATAGAAGCGATACCAAAAGCTATTATGAACATAGAAAATCAATGACTATATGTTTAGAAAGGTGAAGAAAATGAATGCATTAGAAGAGTTGAGTGAGTATGAGAGAGGATATGTGACAATTGACTTAGATCATATTTATGACAATATGATAAATATGAGAAAAAACATTCCTAAGGAAATTCCCTTGATGGCAGTAGTAAAGACAGATGGATATGGCTGCGGAGCAGTACCTGTGGCAAAGACGGTGGATGAGCTTGTGGGAGGATATGGTGTGGCAACTGTTCAGGAGGGAATAAGTCTGCGGTCTCATAGTATCACAAAGCCTATATTTATATTAGGTTACACCTCAAAAAATGCCTGTGAGCAGGTGATGGAGCACAATTTGATTCCCAGTGTTTTTCAATATGAGATGGGAGAAGAGTTCAGCAGGGCGGCAGTGAGACACAATTTGACCTTGCCTGTGAATATTGCTGTGGATACGGGAATGGGAAGAATCGGTTTTTTGCCCGACCAGGAGGGAGTGGAGGAAATTGTAAGAATCAGTAAGCTTCCGGGGATAGAATTGAGAAGTATTTTCACTCATTTTGCCAGAGCGGACGAGAAGGATAAAACAAGCGCCCAAAATCAATACAATACTTTTCAGGGATTTATCAACAAATTGAGAGAGCGGAATATAATAATACCAATACATCAATGCGGCAACAGTGCTGCTATTTTGGAAATGCCCTATACGGGAATGAATTTTATGCGTGCAGGAATTTCCATGTATGGCTATTATCCTTCCTGTGAGATGGATAGAGCAGGGGTGAGACTAAAGCCGGCGGTGGGCTTGAAAAGCCATATTGTACATTTAAAGGAAGTCAAAGCAGGTACACCAATTAGCTACGGCTCCACCTATGTTGCCAAAAGAAGAGAAAAGATCGCAACGATACCAATCGGATACGGTGATGGTTATCCGAGAAATTTATCCAATCAGGGATATGTACTTGTCCATGGAAAGAGAGCTCCCATTCGGGGCAGGGTGTGTATGGACCAGTTTATGATAGATGTAACGAATATCAAGGAGGCTTCTTGCTGGGATGAGGTTACCCTTATTGGGGAGGAGGGGCAGGAGTGCATTACAGTGGAGGAACTGTCAGATTTGGCAGGGATTTTACATTATGAGTTTTTGTGTAATTTGGGGAAAAGACTTCCAAGGGTATATAAACGTCATGGAAGTATTATAGGGAAAAAGGATTATTTTCAGGATTTTTACAAGGATTTTTGCTAAAAAAGAAAAAAGGATGAATACACACTTTATTTTAGGAAATACTTGGGATATGAAACCTATATGTAAATGGAGTGTGAGAGTAGTGGTAATTAAAAGAGGAGATATATTTTATGCGGATTTACGGCCGGTGATTGGCTCAGAGCAGGGAGGAATCAGACCTGTGCTGATTATTCAAAATGATACAGGAAACCGACACAGTCCCACAGTAATCTGTGCAGCAATTACATCCCGCATGAATAAAGCAAAGCTGCCTACCCATGTAGAGATTGACAGCAAAAGATATGATATTGTAAAGGATTCTGTAGTATTGCTGGAGCAGCTTCGCACCATTGACAAAAAGAGATTAAAGGATAAAGTATGTCATTTGGACGGTGAAATATTAGACAAAGTAGATGATGCCCTGATGATTAGTCTATCGTTAAATACATAACTATTTGACTTATATGGAATTCAATGGTATATTCTTCTTTGATTGATTATGGAAGGAGTAGAGTACAAAATGGATGACAGCCCGTATTTGGGAGTGATAGTATTTGCGGTATTTGTGATAGTAAATGGAATATTGTATGCATTTCATTCTGCCATTTCAAATATGAACGCAAAGGAGTTGGACAAAAAGGCGGAGGAAGGAAACAGAAAGGCAAAAAACATAAAAGGCTATCTGGAAAAACCTGCTAGTTATATGATTCCGAAGGAAGTTGTATTTATGTTGATGGCTATGGTGATTGGGTGCAGTCATCTCCCCCCATATGCTTCCTATGTGATGAATCATTGGTTTATGGGAAAGCTTACTATATATGTGACGGACTGGTTTGCCTGGATATTGGCCTATGTGCTTGTTGCTATATATCTGCTGTTTTTAATGATTGCTGTAGGAGTGATGACGCCTAGGAGAATCGGAAAAAAATTTAGCGAGCCTGTGGCATTTTTCCTTGCAGATATAGCAGGATTTATTATATTACTGGCAACTCCTTTGACGTGGCTGATACAGTTTATGACCAATTTAATCCTTGGTATATTTGGTTTGGACAAGGCTGAGGATGATGTAAAGGTTACAGAGGAGGAAATTAAATCCATGCTCAATGAGGGGCATGAAAAGGGCGTGATTATGGAAAGTGAAGCCCAGATGATTACAAACATATTTGAGCTTGACGAGCAGGAAGCAAAGGATGTAATGACTCACAGAACAAACATTGTCAGCATTGATGGGAATTGGACAGTGGAGGAGGCGGTTGGGTTTATTTTAACTACTGGAAACAGCCGTTTTCCCGTGGTGTCGGAGGATTTGGACAATATTATCGGAATTCTTAATTTCAGAGATGCTATGGTTTACTATGAAAAGGAGATGGATGTAAAGAAAAAGATTAAAGATGTTCCAAGCTTGATGCGCAAGCCGTATTTTATTCCGGAGACGAAAAATCTTCATCTTTTATTTCAGACAATGCAGTCGGATAAATATATTATGGCGATTGTGGTGGATGAATATGGACAAACCTCCGGCATTGTCACGATGGAGGATATATTAGAGGAAATCGTAGGAAATATATTGGACGAATATGACCAGGAGGAGCAGAATATAGTCTGTTGTGAGGATGACAGCTATATGATTCAAGGCTTGACGGACTTAGAAGAGATTGAGGAGACATTAGGAATCTCCTACGGCCAGGAGGAATTTGATACGCTGAATGGATATTTGATTGCAAAGCTTGGACATATTCCCACTCAGGAGGAAAAGCCTTCCATAGAGTTAGATGGTGTACATTATCAGGTGCTCACCGTTGAAAATAAAATGATAGCTTCTGTCAAGGCAACATTTATCTCAAAGGACGGAGAAGAAGAATTAGAAAAAAATATAGAAGAAGAGGAGAATTGATATGTCAGGACATTCAAAATTTGCCAATATTAAACATAAAAAAGAGAAAAATGATGCGGCCAAGGGAAAAATATTTACAGTAATCGGACGTGAAATTGCGGTGGCTGTAAAGGAGGGAGGTTCAGATCCTGCAAACAACAGCAAGTTAAGGGATGTAATCGCAAAAGCAAAGGCGAACAATATGCCAAATGATACGATTGAGAGAGGTATCAAAAAGGCAGCGGGAGACATGGGAAATGTAAATTATGAAAATATTACATATGAGGGATACGGACCAGGGGGGACAGCGATTATTGTTAAGACTCTAACAGACAATAAGAACCGCACTGCTGCCAATGTAAGAAATGCATTTACAAAGGGCGGCGGAAATGTAGGAACAACAGGCTGTGTTTCCTATATGTTTGATGAAAAGGGACAGATTATTGTGGCAAAGGAAGACTGTAACATGGACAGCGATGAGCTGATGATGACAGCCTTGGACGCAGGAGCAGATGATTTTGCAGAGGAGGAAGACAGCTATGAAATCACAACGGCGCCTGAGGATTTTTCGGCTGTGAGAGAAGCCCTCGAGGGAGCAGGAGTAGTCATGGCAAGCGCTGAGGTTACTATGATTCCCCAGACATGGGTGGAACTTACCGGTGAGGAGGATATTAAAAAGATAAATCGTATTTTAGATTTGTTAGACGAGGATGACGATGTACAGCAGGTAATGCACAATTGGGATGAGTAATATAGCCTAAAAGGCAGCAAAAAATTACGATTACTTATGTGGCTGTGAATAATTAAGAAGAAAAAAGGAATTGCAGAAATACATATACACAATCTGCGCGATT
>CAJTQG010000015.1:47003-68167 GCA_910578605.1 uncultured Lachnospiraceae bacterium
GAATTGCAGAAAACATGGCAGGGTTGCCTCTTGTTTTTTGCAATTCCTTTTATATGATAAAACATACCCAAATGTTTTGCTACAAATCTAAAAATAAATCAATGACATTGTGGTAACAAATATTTTCCAGCATTGTCTCAATAAAGGTGAAATCCTTAGGATAGTAGCCATTCTCAATATAATTCCCTAGTGTGTTGCTCAAGTGGCGGCGGTAATAATCTAAATGACACAAGAAAGAGAAATCCTGTGCGCCGCTGGCAGAACATAGACACTGGGAAAGATTGGTAATCAACATTTGGTTTTGAACCATTTCTGGTATTTTTGGCAATAATCTCATGGTTTGCGGGAAGGGATACTGCCACTGTATATTGTTATTTGTGAAAATAGTGGACATGGCCTGTTGATTTGGCGTATATTTTACAAGCTGTTCCAAATCCGTATAGAGCAGCAGTTTAGGACTGTTTTCATCCATTTGCCCGCACAGAAGTGGGGCAAGCTGAGGTAGAGAGTCATGGGGGATATCCAACATGAGAACTAAGTCATTTTCCCGACAGAGAATTAAAATATAATGCAAAAGTTCCTTCTGCAAAAATGCATATTCAAGAGGGGACAATTGTTGTTCATTCAGCAGTTTATCAAACATGAGCTGAGAATTTAATTCATGGCTCTCCTGTAAATAACTATGGCAAAAAGACATTGAAAACAGCAGGCTGACGCAGCCGCAGCTTTTAAAGGCTTGGATACGTGAAGCGATGGCGTCAAGGTAATCGTGATAGGAGCTGATGGTAAATCCTAATGAGGATAAGGCCTGCAGCTGTAGACTATCAGGAAAATCAAAGCGAACAAGGGGGGTCACGTTGGTTTCAGGCAGTGGAGAGTTTTTTAGTGTTTCATAGGCAGATAAATCTGCACATAGCTCTTCCTCCACATTCAAATAATGAACATGATGGTCTGTAAGGATTCGCTGCATACACATATGTGGGTAGACCAATTTTCGGTTGCAGAATTCCCATATTTGTTCTGTAGTTTTTGTGTTGACAGGTCCGCTGTAGCCAAAGAAATAATCTAGCTCCAGATGACAGATTACATACTCTGGGCTGCCGATGGAATGCTCAATGGCCTGGATATACATGGCAAAATAATCATAGGGGGACCAGGAGGAGGCAGCCTCAGGTGTTTTTTTGTGATATGTGTAAATTGTTTGAAGTCTTTTTGGATTGTTAAAGATAAAAAATTCTGTCAGATTTTCGTAGGTTTTATTGTCCGCAATATCTCCAGCACTGAGACGGCAGTGGTAGTCCGCAATTGGAATATTCTCACAGTACTGATGATACATATGTATACCGGTCTGATTGTCCAGTAAAAATGTTTTGTCAATAAATGCTTTCATAAATCCCCATTTCCTCACATCATTAGTGTGATTTAATATTTTTTTATTTACTACTAGAATATTATACTAAATTGATTTATAATGTAAAGTAATTATGTACATTTTATAGAGAATATAGGGAATAAATATTGCGATAAATACCTGTGTATTAGGCATTTATTATTGTGGAGGTATTTTGAGAATGTTATTCAACAGGAACTGGAAAAACAGACCTGTTAGGAAAACAGAAAAAATATTCGATATAAAAATATAGAATACATATGGAAAGGTACGGGTGTAAGAATGAGAATGAAAGTAAAAATAAAAAGATATGTAGCTATTTTTATGGCATCTTTGCTGTTTTTTCTGTCTGTAGATGTAGGCTCTCTAATGCAGTTGGCTCAGGCGGCAGGAAATGTTACATTGGTGGTAGGTGATTATTCCACGGAAGAGATGCGGGGCGGAAGTACGCAGAGCGTAAGCATTCAAGCCATCGGAGAGGAGGGGTCTCCCGCTTATATCAGTTTTGGCGGTGTGAATCATATTAAAGTTACATCATCAGATGAGACGGTGGCAACCGGTACGGTAAGTCCAGGCAATGTGATTAACAACGAAGTGACGGGAGACCCTCTTGGACAGGAAGGACGGGTCATTATAACGGCCCATGCTGCCGGTACTGCTACCATTACAGTGAACTATTATGTAGATGCTTCTGTTGCAGGCGATCCAGAGAAGGAAGAACTATTGGCAAGCCAGACAATACAGGTTCGTGTTGGATTGACAATCAACAGCACTCTGCTGAATAAGTTTCAGGATAAAATTATACCTGCCAATGATTTGCTGATTGGAAATGACACCATAACTTTAGCAAATATGACTAATGCAAGCAACAATGCGTCTGCTGAAAATCAGGTGGTGTGGAGCAGCAGCAATCCGACAGTTGCTAAGATTGTAAAAGTATCAGGAAGTGACGTTTTAAAGTTAGAGGGCGGTGGAACTGCTAAAATAACAGCCTCCGTGAGGGGAGTGGAGCCAAAGTCCTTTGATGTGACGATTCAAGGTGTGTTTACAAGAGATGACGGGGATGATGTGTATGACCCGATAAAGGATAGTCTTACACTTCGGTATGGCGTTTATTATCCTCTGCACACCAATGCTGCAGCAGGAAGAAATCTTTTCTATGTGTCAGATGATGAGACTAAGGTTGCCATTGATGAGAACGGTCAGGCTTTGGCAAATTATGCAGGTTTGACAAAGATTCATTTAAGTGCCCTTAAGGACGAGGACGGCAATCTTGTAGAGGAAGCCGGAGATAGTATCAATGTGAGAGTACCTTTTCAGATAATCACCACAACCAATGCGGTTGCGGTTAACAATGAAATTAAGTTTATGGTAAACACCGATTCCAGTGCAGTCACATGGACTAGCAGCAATCCAGATGTATTGCAGTATATGGGAGACGGCATATTTATTGCTAAGAAAAAAGGAAGAGCAACCATTCAGGCAACATTGGATGATCTGACATTATTCCCAGGAGAAGATGTTCAGAAGGATTCGGTAGAGATAGAAGTAATTGACAGCTTTGCTTTAAGTCACAGTGAGTACACATTAAATATTGGTGAGACATTAGATTTGCAGGGAATTGTCACTCAGGCAGATGCTGATGTGGAGTGGGAGGTAACCAACACCTACTCAGGGGATAAAGACAACCAGTTAGTGGATTATGTGATAGATCCAGAAAATAAAAGTATTGCTATTACAGCGCTGAGCAAAGGAAACTATGCCAGCGTAACGGTTCGGGGCTGGCAGGTTATTAACGGGCAGCGCACGATGTCTGCTGAATGTATTATTACCATCCGTGTGCCGGTTACATCTGTATATGTGGAGGAGAAGGATGTTTATATTGATGTAGGGGAAAGTAAGTATTTGATTTACAATTTGATTTTTGATGAAGATCCATCTCAGCTTCCAGATGATTTGAGAGTAGAGTGGACTTCCTCCGACCCGGATGTGGCAAGCATACGTGCCAATCAGACAAATGCAGGTATCAATTACTATGTTCGAGGTGAGCAGGGAGGTAGCGCAAAGCTGATTGTCCGCTCCATAGATTCCGGTGTGGTAAACACGGTAAATGTATATGTGCGTCAGCCGGTAGAGGAGATGGATATTAAGGATGCGGCTACAGCGAATATATTAAATGATGTCACCGTCCAAAAGCGAATGGATGAGGAGAAGTATTATGTTACTGCAGTGATTTATCCGGAGAAGGATAACAGTAAATTCTATGATGGTATTAACCGTGAAATTGTATGGAGGTCTTCAGATACAAATATTGCCACGGTGGAGAGTAATGAGAATGGAATATGTCAGATTAATTTCCAAAATCCAGGTAAGGTTACTATCACGGCGACGCCAAGAGACCCAGGCGCTACAGAATATCAGAAGTCATGTATTATTGTGGTAGAGCAGCCGCCGGAGGAGATTCTTCTCTCTACAGAGCATTTGATATTGCACAAAGGTGAGGAGCATCGTCGTCTGGTGGATGTTATACTTGAGCCGGAGGATGTCTATTTGATGGAAGGCGTGCAGGCGTATGAGTGGGTATTTAGTGAAGAGGCAAAGGACATTGTTACAATAGACAATGATGGATATTTTGTTGGTACAGCAGTAGGCACTGGTATTGTAACCTGTCGTTCCACCTATGACCCAGGAACCGTGTACAAGGAAATGAGGGTTACCGTTTATCAAAATTCAGAAAGCATTTCCTTTCCGGAGGAGACAATTAATACTACAGTAGGAACCAATATTGTATTGAAGCCTATTATTCTGCCAACTGACACAACAAACAAAAATGTTACTTATGTGGTGGAGGATACAAAAGGGAGAGAGACAAACTGTGCTGTGATTGAGGATGGTATTTTTAAGGCGAAGGCTCCTGGTACAGTAATTGTTCGGGCTACAACCCAAGATACAGGAATTTATGCAGAGTGCAAGATTATCATTACACAGCCAGTGCTTTCCATGACGATGCCGTCGGAAAAAAATGTAAAGCTTGGTACATCCTTTACGTTGACACCTACTGTTTATCCGTCCAATGCAAGTAATAAGCTGATAGCTTGGTCCTCAACAGATCCGTCGGTTGCTACTGTCAACAGTTCAGGAAAGGTTACGACCAAAAAAGTGGGAAGCACTTACATTGTGGCCAAAGCCATTGACACTACAAGTGGATTTGAAGTATCTGCCAGATGTCGTGTGTCGGTGCAATCGGGAGTGACAGGAATAAAGCTTAATAAGAAAAATATAAAGATTAAGAAGGGAACCACATACACAAAGCTTAAGGCAACAGTCTCCCCTTCTAATGCATTTAACAAAACAGTTACCTTTGTGTCCAGCAATCCAAAGGTAGTAAAAATTCAAAATAAAGCTACCGGAGTGTTTAGAGGAATGCGAGGGGGCAAGGCAACGATTACAGCTATTACAAATGATGGTGGCAAGACAGCAAAATGTAAAGTAACTGTGACGGAGAAAATGACCTCGGTAAAAATTACCAATGCAAAGAAATATATTAATTTTGGTGCTACAAAGAAGCTGAAAACAAAGGTGAAAACAGCTTATGTGACCAACAAAAAGTTGAAGTGGAGCACATCCAATTCCTACAATATTTCTGTGAACCAGAGCGGAAGAATTCGGGCACTGCATTATGGAAGGGCGAAAATTCAAGTTGCCTCAACCGATGGAAGTGGTAAGAAGAACAGTAAAGTGATTCGAGTTATCCGTCCAGTGAAAAAAATTAAGCTGAATAAGAAAAAAGCTACTATTTTAGATATTCAGACATTACAGTTAAAGGCAACAGTGCTGCCTAGAAATGCAACGATAAAAGGAGTGAAATGGAGTTCTTCCAATACCTCCGTGGCAACAGTGGATTTTAATGGATTGGTGACGCCGGTTAGACCGGGAACTTGTAAAATTGTAGTTACCTCAACAGACGGAAACAACGTAAAGGCTGTCTGTAAATTGACAGTGAAGGAAGGAATTCCAGCGGAATCCATCACCATTAATTCAAAGGATATTACATTGACACCAGGTCAGAGCAGAGCTTTGACGGCGCGCATGCTGCCTCACAATGTGACAGAGGAGGTTACTTGGATTTCAGGTGATACTTCTGTGGCCAGAGTAAACAAGAAAGGTGTCGTTACAGCAGTTGGCCAGGGAAATACAGAAATTTATGCATATTCCAGCTT
Organism: uncultured Lachnospiraceae bacterium; assembly: GCA_910578605.1. Classification (GTDB taxonomy): domain Bacteria; phylum Bacillota; class Clostridia; order Lachnospirales; family Lachnospiraceae; genus MGBC111451. Next base: position 52,614 of record CAJTQG010000015.1, read on the forward strand.
TACAGGCTTGGAGGCAACTTGTGTAGTAAATGTAATTGCCATGAATGCATCTTATGTGGAGTTAGAGCAATATGATCATTATGAGTTAGATGTATTTGGTTCCACAGAAAATATAAAATGGTACAGCAACAATGAGAGAGTAGCTACTGTGTCCAACGGAACGGTGACGGCAAGACGACCAGGAAGTACAGTAATAACTGCCAAAGTAAACGGCAAGACACTGCGATGTAGGATAGTAGTCTATCGACTTCAGAGAAATCAAAGAAATTAGTTAGTGTACTGTCCCACTCATAGTATGGGTGGGGCAGTACACTAGTCTGTCATTAGGCAGTTTTCACATGGACATAAATCCATAAAAGTAAGTTGCATAAAGAGTGAGAAAGGGTAATAAAAAGTATGAAGTGCAAAAATTGTGGCGAATTTTGTAATGAAAATCAAGTGTTCTGTTTAAAATGCGGAACACCTGTATATCAGGATAATAGTAGTGAACAAAGCACAAATAATCTTTTAAAGGGGGAAGAGGGGGATAGGCTTGTGGAGGAAGAAGAGGATAATATGCCCCAAAAGGTTGAGGTAGAATTATCTGTACAGGATATGGAGGAGTGGAATAGACAGCAGAGAGAGTTAGAAGAAAAAAAGCAGGAAATGCTGAAAAAAAAGAAAGCAATGCAGGCAAAGAGAAGAAAGGAAGAGATGCAGCAGGCAGCATTGCGTCGTCAGCAGCTAGAGGAGCAAAAGAAAAAAGAAAAGAAAGCAGCTAGAAGAAAAATAATCGGTATTATTTTTGTTGTGCTTATCATTATCTCGGCTGGTGTCACAGCCGCAGTCTTTATTAGAGGCTGTGCAACTATAAAGGAGGAGACATCCTTTGAGGGATACTATAAAAATGGTTTGGAATATTTAGAGAAACAGCAGTATGATAAGGCATTGACAGAGTTGTTGAAGGCGAAGAAGCTTATGACCTCAGAGGATCAGAATTATAAATTAAAGGTGGCCTTGTGGAAAGCTTACATCAATGTGAGCGGCAAAGATGTGGAAGCAATCAGTGTGTTGAAGGAGCTTTTAGAGCAGGAGCCGGAAAATATAGATTATTATAACAGTTTAATAAAAATATATCAGGATACCAGCAGAACAGATGATTTAAAAGAAGTTTTGGCAAAGCTGGAGGGTACAGAAATTGCAAATAAACTGGAAATTTATAAACTTCCTGCGCCTATACCAGATACAGATGAGGGAAAATATAATTACTTTTTCTCAGTGAAGCTTTCTAGTGAGGAAAACGCCAGCTTGTATTATAAACTCTATGAGGGGGAAACACCTTCTCAGGAGGAACTGGATGAAATTGCGGCATATGATAGCAATCAGGTTAAGGAAAATTTGAAAAAATACAAAAAAGGAATTTATTTAGGACATGATATTACTTACACATTGGTTAGTATAGCCATCAGTGATAGAGATATTCCAAGTCATATGATGGTAAAAACTTATGAGTTGGAGTTAGATGTAATATCAGGGCCGGAGGTGACACCAGAGAGCGGTGATTTTACAGAGAATACAAAAATTAAAATAAAGGTACCAAAGGGATGTAAGGCATACTATACTTTTGGGGATGAGGAAATACCCACAAAAAAATCTCACAAATATGTAGGAGCCATTGATATGCCAAGAGGAAACAGTTGTCTTAATGTAATTTTGATTAATGACAAGGGTAAAAAGAGTGAAATTGTCACCAGAGTATACAATTTAACCATTCCCCGGAATGTAGATTATGATGCTGCCTTGAATAAATTAAAGAAATATTTTGTGGCAGAGGGAATTGTAATTGACACTGAGGGAAATCGAAGTAACGGAGGAAAAATTGATATCACCTATTTATCTAATGAAGTGATAAAGAACCAAGAATTTTATTTAGTTGAGGTTCAATATTATATGAAAAACGGCTCTGAGGGAAAAAAGCAATACTATGGAATCAGTACAGAGGATGGCCTGATTGTGCAGATGGAGCCAAAAAAAGACAGCAAAAAGGATGAAAAGGACAATAAAGAGAAAGAAACAGAAATTTATAATGGGCAAAATAGTGAATATCAGTTTTATGAGGGCCAGAGTACCAACTCCGATGATGAATAAAATAATATACAATATTACCAATAGGCAGGTTATATGATTTTTTCATATATAGATAAACCAAGAGAAAGGAAAACAATTATGTATCAAGTGTTAAAAGCTGAAAAATTAGCACAGAATATTTATTTAATGGATGTGAAGGCTCCGCGTATTGCAAAGAATTGTCAGCCAGGCCAATTTATTATTGCAAAGATGGATGAGATAGGAGAGAGAATTCCACTGACAATCTGTGATTATGACAGAGAACAGGGTACCATTACAATTGTGTTTCAGATTGTAGGGGCTAGTACAGAGCGCATGGCAGGTTTAAAGGAAGGGGATTCCTTCAGAGATTTTACCGGACCATTGGGAGAAGCATCTGAATTTGTATCAGAGGATTTAGAGGTATTAAAGAAGAAAAAGATGTTGTTTGTGGCAGGAGGTGTGGGAACCGCACCGGTATATCCCCAGGTGAAATGGCTCCATGAGCATGGAATAGCAGCGGATGTGATTGTAGGTGCCAAGAACAAAGAATTATTGATATTAGAGGAGGAGATGAAGGCGGTAGCCGGCAATCTCTATATTGCAACAGACGATGGTTCTTATGGTACAAAGGGACTTGTTACAGATGTAATTAAGGATTTAGTCCAAAGTCAAGGGAAAAAATATGATGTATGTGTGGCCATTGGACCAATGATTATGATGAAATTCGCATGTCTGCTCACAAAGGAATTAAACATTCCTACTATTGTCAGCCTGAATCCCATTATGGTAGATGGTACAGGTATGTGTGGCGCCTGCCGTGTCAGTGTAGGCGGGGAAGTAAAATTTGCCTGTGTGGATGGTCCTGAGTTTGACGGACATCTGGTAAACTTTGATGAGGCAATGAAGAGACAGCAGATGTACAAGACACAGGAAGGAAGAGCAATGTTAAAGTTGAAAGAAGGAGACACCCATCACGGTGGATGTGGACAGTGCGGAGGTGACGAATAATGGACGTATTGAAGAAGACGCCTGTAAGAGAGCAGGACCCTCAGGTAAGAGCAGCTAATTTTGAGGAGGTTTGTCTTGGATATAATAAAGAAGAAGCTATGGAGGAGGCAACACGCTGCATTAAATGTAATAATGCCCAGTGTATAAAGGGATGTCCGGTTGCCATCAATATACCAGGTTTTATCAAGGAAGTAGAGAATGACAATATAGAGGAGGCATATAAAATTATAGGCCAGTCCTCTGCGCTTCCGGCTATCTGCGGTCGTGTATGTCCACAGGAAAGTCAATGTGAGGGCAAATGTATTCGGGGCATTAAGGGAGAGCCCATTTCCATTGGTAAATTAGAACGATTTGTGGCGGACTGGGCAAGAGAAAATAACATTGAACCAGAAGGCGCCAAAGAAAAAAATGGCAGAAAGGTTGCCGTTATTGGTTCTGGTCCTGCAGGGTTAACCTGTGCGGGAGATTTGGCGAAGTGGGGCTATGATGTAACTATATTTGAGGCGCTTCATGAAGCCGGTGGTGTGTTGGTATATGGTATTCCAGAATTTCGTCTTCCAAAGGAAACAGTTGTGAAGGAAGAAATTGAAAATGTAAAGAAGCTTGGAGTGAAAATTGAGACGAATGTTGTAATAGGTAAATCTATTACTATAGATGAGCTGATGGAGGAGGAAGGCTTTGAGGCGGTCTTTATCGGTTCTGGTGCAGGCTTGCCTAAATTTATGGGAATACCAGGGGAAAATGCAAACGGTGTATTTTCTGCTAATGAGTATCTTACAAGAAATAATTTGATGAAAGCATTTGATGAAAATTATGATACCCCAATTGCAGCAGGGAAAAAAGTTGCAGTAGTGGGGGGAGGCAATGTGGCAATGGATGCAGCCAGAACAGCACTTCGTCTGGGCGCTGAGGTACATGTTGTCTACCGAAGAAGCGAGGAGGAACTGCCTGCTAGAGTAGAGGAGGTACATCACGCCAAGGAGGAGGGGATTATCTTTGACTTATTGACCAATCCTACCGAAATTTTAGTAGATGAGAACGGCTGGGTAAAGGGAATGACCTGCATTCGAATGGAATTGGGCGAGCCGGATGATTCTGGCAGAAGAAGACCAGTGGAAGTGCCTGGTTCTGAGTTTGAATTGGAATTGGATACTGTGATTATGTCCCTTGGAACTTCCCCCAATCCATTGATTTCATCTACCACAAAAGGTTTGGAGACAAATAAGTGGAAGTGTATTATTGCGGATGAGAGCAATGGAAAGACAACAAAGGAAGGAGTTTATGCGGGAGGCGACGCTGTGACAGGCGCTGCAACGGTTATTTTAGCTATGGAGGCAGGAAAGGCCGGAGCAAAAGGAATCCATGAATATCTTTCTAAGTGATGGGAATGCTTATTTGGAAGAAATATAAATATAAATAATAGTAAAAGTAAAAAATGATAACAAATAGTTAGCAAAGAGACTGTCGCACAATAGTGGGGCAGTCCCTTTGCCGGATGGAGGTAAAATGATTCGACATATTGTAGCTTGGAATTTTAAGGAGGATATATCGGATAAGGCGTCTGCGGCAAAACGGATAAAGGAATCACTAGAGGCCCTTCGAGGTGAAGTGGAAGGTCTGTTCAGCCTAGAAGTGATAGTAAACGAGATGGAATCCAGCACTGTAGATATTACCTTGTACAGTGAGTTTGCTTCTAAGGAGGCGTTAGACAATTATCAGGTATGTCCCGGACATGTAATGGCGGCCGCTTATATTAAAGATGTGTGCTGTAATAGAACATGTATTGATTATGTAATATGATGTCAGAGTCAAAAGGTCAATGTTGTTTGTACTTGCACAAAAAGCCGGCTATGCCGGCTTTTGTTATGTATGTATTGTTGTCTACAAGAAATAAAACAGCATTAGTCCTTGTCATATAATCTTTGATAAATATCTTCCACTATATGATCTAAATAACTCTCATCCATCTCGCCAAATTCATTAGTTAATGTGGTTTTCAGCCATTCTACACGTTTAAAATATAGAAGTTCTTCTGACTGTTCCTGCTCATTTTCCGAAAAGAGTAGGTGGTCGATTTCATCGCTGGTATATTGTTCCTTTATAAAGTTTAAAATTTGTTTATCAAATGCTTCTTCCTCTGCAATATTACTTTTAATTTTTTTGGCGTTTCTTAGTGACAATATTCCCACAATAATAAAAACCAGAAAGAGCCCTCCCATAGCGGCAAGAAATACCCATTGCATAATATCATCAAAACCAATAGGGATAAAGCCAAGCTTTTGACATACAAGGAAGGCGATTCCCATCAGCCCCACAAGAATTAATGTAACCCCTGACGAGTGCATATCTTCATATTTATCAGAACTTTTTATAAAGGTCTTAGAGGAGGAGTCGGACTGCAGGTCTTCATAGTCAAGGGGCATATCTTCGTCTGTGTTAAATTCTGTAGATTCCAAGTTTTTTTCTGTTTGTGTTGTGTCATTAGGCATAGATTGATTCTCCTTTAATTTGAATTTGTGTCTCTTTAGAAAGGATAGACACAGGAATGTTTTCATTATATAATAAAATAAAATGTATCACAACTGAAAATATTGAAAAAATAAAGTAACTATTTAGAACCACATTTGAAAAAATGCTGCAAAGAAGTTTATTTTTGCTTATGAATGGTCTGCTTGTCATATAGATTTATTTATAAAGACGGCCTTTATTCAGCAAGCATGAGCATTCTGATTTGTATACATTGGCATGGCTCTGAATAGTTACGAATTGTATGGGAAAGAAGAATGATATAGATTATGAAAATTACAATGATAACGGTTGGAAAAATCAAAGAAAAGTATTTTACAATGGCGATTGAGGAATATGCAAAACGATTACAGACATACTGCAGGTTAGAAATAATTCAGGTGGCAGACGAGAGGACACCGGACAAGAGCAGTGACCATGAAAATCAGCTAATTAAAGAAAAAGAAGCAGAAAGAATTTTAAGATTCATAAAGGAAGATGCCTATGTCATCACTCTTGAAATTCAGGGAAAACAATTATCCTCGGAGCAATTGGCAAATAAAATACAAGATTTAGGAGTGCAGGGGAACAGCCATATTTGCTTTATTATAGGTGGTTCTTTAGGGCTGCACGTCTCTGTATGCCAGAGGGCTGATTTTGCCTTGAGTTTTTCCGAGATGACATTTCCTCATCAGCTGATGAGAGTCATATTGTTAGAGCAAATTTATCGAAGCTTTCGCATTATCCATCATCAGCCCTACCACAAGTAAAGATAGAATTCTGAAAAAGTTTGGGGAATACATAACAAAAACAGATAAACAGAGAAGGTAACTTGAATAATATTGCAGATGAGCAACAGAAAGGAGAGGCAATGGAAAAATTATTATTAAAAGCGTGTCAAAATGGACAAAAGGGAGTGGTGATGGCATTTCTAAAAAAAGGGGGAATCAATGTCAATGCAGTGGATGAGACAGGGTTTGCCCCCATTCACTATGCATGCAAAAAGGGTTACAGAGATATTGTGAAGATGCTGCTTGACAAGGAGGCGGATGTCAATTTGATTTCCAACACTAGTATTACGCCTCTGCACATGGCAGTGATTTCAGGAAATAAAGAAATTATAAAGCTGTTAGTGGAGGAAGGAGCAGATATTAATGCAACAGATAAGGAGGGAAAAACGGTTTTAATCTATGCGGTGGAGGCCAGAAAGGCGGAGGCAGCCAGGTATTTGATGGAGCTAGGAGCAGATATTTCTGTGACAGACAATAATAGCCGGACTGCTCTCGACTACGCAAATGCACTGGGGCTTGTGCAGCTTATTGAGAGTATGTCGAAGGAAAATCCAGGTAATGCGGATGCTTTCGGGAATACCCCTTTGCACCAGGCATGCTATAATGGACAAGGGGAGGTTGTCAAATCCATGCTGGCAAGGGGGGATATGGATATCAATGCCCGCAATGATGAGAAGGAGACACCCTTTTTCATTGCTGTAGTACAAGATAATCTATTGATTGCCGATTTGCTCTTGGAGGCGGGGGCGAACCCTAATATAAGCGGTAATTATGGCAATGCACCCTTGCACGTAGCAGCGGGAAACGAGAATGAACGGATTGTAAAAAGTCTGCTAGAGCATGGGGCAAAGATAGATGAGCGAAATGAGAGAGGGGAGACAGCTTTGATAATAGCAGCTATGAGAGGGAACAATTACATTGTGGGAGTGCTGTTAGATAATGGAGCTAATGTGGCTTACGCAGATATGCAGGAGCATACAGCGCTCTATTATGCCACAGAGGCCGGTTACAATGATATTGTTGAGAAATTGCTGATAGCGGGAGCCGAAAATTAGTTTTGTTTCCATGATATAGGATTGTTTATATTGTTTATAATATGAGAATGATTTGTTTATAGAATGAAAGAAATAAAAAGGATATAAGTTTAACGGATAAACTTTAAAGAAACATAGAAGGAGATTTAGAGAAGATTATGGATATAAAAGAATTGACAGAGCTGCTTGTGCAGTCAGTGGAGAGTAATAGGGGGAAGTATGTGCCATGGTGGGAGGATGATTTTGAAAATTGTATGTACAGGTATGATTTGTTTTCTAAGGAGGATATACATAATGTGGAGGAATGTGTAAAAGCATGTGATAAAAGCCAATTATTTGAACCAGTTGGAAGTCTTGGATTTACGCTGCTTCATCATCTTGTGTGGCTGAATTTTTATAGTGTGGTAGAAAATTTATGGGACAATCCGTCAGAGAAGCCTGCCTTTGAGGAAATCAACTGTACAGATGGGAAAGGGAAGGACATAACCCCTCTTATGCTTGCCTGCAGTCGGGGAAATCTGGCAATGGCGAAGCTTTTGATGACCTATGGCGCTGACTTTACTCTTTGTGATTGGAGAGGGAGGAATGTGTATCATTATCTGGCATCTCCTAGTATAAATGGAATGACAAATTATTATAGATGTTTAGAAAACGGAGTGTTGCAGAAAGAGGCGATAGCTGGATTGTTCGGAGAGGGGATAAACAAGCAGGATGAGGAGGGGATGACACCTTTTGTTCGTATGATTCATGAAAAGAATGTTAACTGTTCATGGGCTTTGACTGATATTTTTTTGGAAAAGGGAGCCCAGACAGATTATAGAGACGAAAATGGCAATACCTTGCTCCATACCGCAATTTACAATCATCACATGACGGCAGCGTTGAGACTGATGGAAAATACGGATATGGTAAATCAGGAAAATAAAGAAGGAAAAACGCCAATGCAAATTGCAATAGATTACAGAAATGAGGGGCTATGTATGGCTTTAGGAGATCATGGTGCCAAGGAGCCATGGGAGAAAAGCCGTATGCCTTTGAATGAATTAAGCAGGATTACAAGCAACGCCTTTAGTCAATTTTCATCACAGGAGCGGGATAATATTAGTATTGCACTGTATCTGGCAGGAAAATTGATTCGTCAGGTAGACCCAGATGATGATGACGACATGAAATGTGTTGAGGGAATACTTTACAGTGCTCTGTTGAATGATGAGAAATGCAGGGTGCTTGATTTATGTAAGGAGGCGGGGATTGATTTTACAACACCAGTTTTTTTTGGAGGCAGTGTTACCTGTCTTAGAGATTGCTGTCTTGGCGGAAACTATGGGGTAAAGACAATCAAAAAGCTAATCGAGCTTGGGGTAGATATGAATGAGGCGATTATTCAGGGAAGGACACCAGCGAATATAGTAGCATCTTTACGAAAAAGGAATATGCTCTCTGGACAGAAAGATGACTATTTTGAGAAGGCTGCTGTATTTTTCACAAAAGAGTCCATGGAGCAGGTGGACAATATGGGTACTACCGCTATTCATCAGGCTGTTAAAAACAATCATGCAGAGATGCTGCAGGTGATGATAGAGAAAGGGGTGGATGTGAATCTGGCAGAGGATGCCCCGGCAGAGGCGGGAAATACTCCCCTACACACTGGATGTATTTATGGAAGCGCAGAGTGTGTGAAAATCTTGGAGGACTGTGGTGGGGATGATGCCATTCAGAATGTAAATGGTGAAACACCAGCCCACCATGCAGTGATGAAAAAGAAATTTGGGGGTGATTTAGACGCAAAGCAGAGGGCAAATGTATTGAAGGAGCTAAAGAATCTGGATATAGCAAGAAATGACGGGAAAACACCAATTATGCTGCTGCAATATAGGGATATTAACACAAATATGGATTTGCTGCCTATTTTCTTAGAGAAGGGAGCAGATGTAAATCATGCAGATAATGATGGCAATACTCCGCTGACTTTAAATGCCTATAATCAGTGCTACAAAGGCGTGGTGAAGGAACTGGTGCGCAGCGGGGCTAACGTAAATGCATCAGATAACAGGGGAAATACAGCGCTGCACTATGCCCTGCAATATGGAAGTCAGGAGACCGCTCGTTTTCTCATAAAAAAAGGCGCCGATTATAACTATGCCAACAATCAAGAAATTACGCCGGTTCAGCTGGCAGTAGAAAAGGGATATGATTCGGTGTTGGAGCTTATGAGTGATATTACATAAAGACAATATGCAGAATGGGGAAAAACATAATTTTATGAAGTAAAAAGTGATGAATAGGAGATAGATAAGTATTGAATGGAGGTAAGGATGGATAAAATTTTATATGGTGTGGCTTATTATGATGAGTATATGCCTTACGAGAGGTTAGACAAAGATGTAGAAATGATGCAGAAAGCAGGAATCAATGTTGTGCGCATTGCTGAGTCTACATGGAGTACGCTAGAGCCAAGGGACGGGGAATTTAATTTTTATCATATTGACAGAGTGCTAGATGCCATGGGAAAAGGGGGAATTCATGTGATTGTTGGAACTCCCACCTATGCGGTTCCGGCATGGATGGTAAAAAAATATCCGGATATTTTAGTAACTACAAAGGAGGGAAAAAGGCTCTACGGTGCAAGGCAGATTATGGATATCACAAATAAAGATTACCTTCGCTATTGTGAACGTGTTATCAGGGAATTGATAGGACATGTATGTTCCCATCCTGCAGTGATAGGTTATCAGGTGGATAACGAGACAAAGCATTTTGGAGTGGCAGGCGACAATGTACAGACTGACTTTGTGAAATATTTAAAGGAAAAGTTTGACGGGAACACGGAAAAGATGAATCAGGCGTTTGGGCTGCACTATTGGAGCAATGCAATTCATGATTGGGAAGATTTTCCTGATGTGAGAGGAACAATTAACGGAAGCCTTGGGGCTGAGTTTGAGAAATTCCAGAGAAGTCTTGTGACTAAGTTTTTGGCATGGCAATCGGAGCTGGTAAGAGAATATAAGAGGGAGGACCAGTTTATCACCCACAATTTTGATTTTGGTTGGAAGGGAGGTTCCTATGGTGTTCAGCCGGATGTGAACCATTTTCATGCTGCTAAGTGTCTTGATGTGGCGGGATGTGACATTTATCATCCTTCCCAGAATCATCTCACAGGAGCCGAGATTGCCTTTTGCGGGGATTTAACCCGCTCATTAAAACAGGACAACTATTATGTGTTGGAGACACAGGCCCAGGGCTTTCCGGACTGGGTGCCATATGACGGTCAGTTAAGACAGCTTGCCTTCTCACACATTGCCAGCGGAGCAGATATGGTGGAATATTGGCATTGGCATTCTATTCACAATTCCTTTGAGGTATACTGGAAAGGGCTGTTAAGCCATGATTTTGGTGAGAATCAAACATACAGGGAAGCTTCTACAGTGGGAAATGATTTTAATAGAATTGGAGAGCATATTGTCCATATAAAAAAGGAAAATGAAATAGCTATTCTGGTAAGTAACGAGTCTCTCACTGGGTTGAACTGGTTTAGGGCGGGGGGAAATGTGGATTACAATGATGTGGTGAGGTGGCTTTATGATTCTCTGTATGAGATGAACTATGAGTGTGATTTTGTTTTTCCGGAATCAGAGAATTTGTCTGACTATAAGGTAATTGTTGTGCCGGCGCTATATTCGGCATCAAGGGAGGTTTTAAACAAACTAAAGGAGTTTACTGCCATGGGAGGGGTTTTGATTGGTACATTTAAGTCTGGTTTTACCGATGAGAACGTAAAGGTATACTATGATAGCCAGCCCCATTTGTTGTCAGAAGTATTTGGAATTACTTATGATCAGTTTACTATGGCAGAAGGGGTATACCTGGGAGGATATGAGGCGGCAGAGACAGGGGAACAAAAGGGATTTGTTCAGTCCATTAAAAATGCAGCACAGGCTGCAGTCACTAATTTTTATAAGGTGCAGGGTTTTATGGAGGCATTAAGACCGGCAGGAGGGCAGATGCTGCTGAAATATAATCATCCAAACTGGGGACAATATTGGGCTGCTGCCAAAAATAAATATAGGAAGGGAACCGCTTATTATTTAGGCTGTATGTTCGATAAAAAGATATTAAAGGTGATATTAAAGGAAGCGGTAAGCGGGGCTGGTATTTCCCCTTCTAGCGCCGATAATGTATTTCCTATCATTGTCAGAAGAGGAAAAAATAAATACGGAAAAAAGGTTTGCTTTTTGTTCAACTATTCCGATAAAAAACAAAAGGTTATATGCCCTGATGGAAGTTATATGGAGCTTCTATCAGGAAAACATTTAAAAGGCGAAGAAAAAATGGAACTGAAGGAGTGGGGAGTGGCAGTGCTAGAGGAGGAATGATCATATGAAAAATTTGAAAAGGGTTTTCTTTAAAACAGTGGGGGCAATGTTTGTCTTTATGCTGCTATTGGCAGCAGTATGGGTTACTGATGTAAAGGCGGATTCTGATGATGTGAGACCAACAAAAGTGAAGCTGAAAAATCTTACAGTAAGCAGAGGAAGTAAATTTGAATTGCGCGCCAGATTATCACCTTCCTATGCGGATGATGATTATCTTGTGTGGAGTATTGTCAAGGGCAAAAAGATAATTTGCTTTGAGGACAGGGAGGACAGATATGGGGAGGAGGATGTGGAATTTATTGCATTGAAGAAGGGTACGGCGAAGGTATGCTGCAGAATAAGAGGAACAAGAAAAAAGGCTTATGCTACCATTAAGGTAAAGGAAGCAAAAAAATCAAAGGGCACAATAAAACGTGTAGGTAAGCAGAAACGAACAGTGGAAGTAGGCCAGGAATTTGAACTGAAGGTTAAGAAATCCGGTGTGAAAGACAGATATTTAAAGTGGACTATCAGTGACAGAAGGGTAGTTGGTTTTGATGATGATGACAGATATGGGGATGATATGGATTTTAAGGCGAGACGTAAAGGCACTGTCACGATTACTTGTACCAATATCCGCACGAAAAAGAAAGTAAGCTATAAAGTCAAAGTAGTGAGATATGACTACGATGACTACTACGATGACGACTATTATGATGATGACTATGATAATTATTATCATCATGATGATGACCATCACAATTACCATCATTAAGGTAAAACAGCTACCAAACTCGTTGTGATGATTGATTTTAAATATTTGTAGAAAGCAAAAATAATCCCTCTACATTCAATATATTATAATGGTTTATTTATATTGAGTGTAGGGGGAGTTTTTATTGTTATGAATGATAAAGCTTTAAAGTTATGCGGTAGGAGCCATCAGAATTTTGCCAGAACCACGATATACATTTACTAAGCCTTCTCCGGATACAGCAGAGCCAAGTAAGGATTTAGATGAGCGTTCTACTGTGAATTTCAGTGAGTTAGACCATGCGATAGCCATATTGCCGTCAATTTTAACTTCGTCATTGTCCAGAACAAATTCAATCAATTCTTCTCTAGGTACAGGACTTTCCAATACAGCGATACCATTTCCTGTCAGGCACAGGTTAAATAAACCTTCTTTGCCGGCTACAGCTGAGGTAAGTGTAGAACGAGTTACTACCTTCTGCTGAATGTTGGATTCGCAGGCGAGGAATAAACCATCTTCTAGTACAAGGCTACCCCAATCCTCCACCTTTTCCAATAAAATATGTTTGAATGTAGGCTCTAACATTACCAGACCTTTTCCTTTGTATTCTGGCTTTGCAGCAGATTCTTTTGTTACGGCACCCCCAAAGGCTTTTCCGATAAAATCACCTACGCCTTTAATGCCGGATGTCATGGATACATCACCTGCCATCCACTGCATGGCGCCTGCTTGTACTGTGTAGGAGTTGCCGTTTAACTCAATCAGTACCTGTCTCTTTTTTACGTTCATTTCTGCGGCAAAATATGCCTGCATTGCAGTACCGGCAGATACACTTAAATCTCGTTGGTGTTCAAATACTTTTACGCCACCAAGCTCGTTGATTTTTAACATGTTGCCGTTGTCATAAAGATTATTGCATGTAATCATTTTCATTTCCTCCGAATGTATATATTTTGTGAGCAGCGCTACATAAGCCTGCACTGCTTTTATTATACAACGAAACGAAGTCATAGGCAATTATGAAAACTGAAAATTTTCGGAAAAATATACAATTTTTGAATAAATAAACAAAAATTATTGGTTATGTAGTATAATAGCATACTAGAGTTAAGAAAAAACGTGTAATTTGATGCATCTGTTGGACGCATGGAGGAGAAGAAGACAATGAAAGTGATTGAATTAAAGGGACTTACAAAGTTTTATGGAAAAAACAGGGGAATCGTGGATTTAGATTTATCTGTTGAGGAAGGGGATTTTTTTGGATTCATTGGTCCCAACGGGGCAGGGAAAAGTACAACTATACGAACGATGCTTGGGTTGATTAAAGCAAGCGGGGGAAGTGTGAGGATTTTGGGGAAGGATATGGATAAAGATAAGAAGGCAATTCTCTCTGAGGTGGGATATTTGCCCTCAGAGACAGTATTTTATTCAGGTATGCGTGTGAGAGAGGTGATAAAGCTTTCTGCCAACTTACGCAAAATCAACTGTAAGGAGGAGGCAGGAAAATTATGCGAGAGACTTGAGTTGGATACATCCAGAAAAGTAGATGAGTTGTCTTTTGGAAATCGAAAAAAGGTGGGAATAGTATGTGCCCTCCAAAGCAACCCTAGACTTTGTATTTTGGACGAGCCTACTGGGGGACTGGATCCTCTAATGCAGAGAGAATTTTTTACAATATTGAAGGAACGGCATGCAAAGGGAGCTTCTATATTTCTGTCCTCCCATATTTTGTCTGAGATACAGAAAAACTGCAGCAGGGCGGCTATTGTGCGCCATGGAAAAATGATTGCTTGTGACAGTGTGGAGGCATTGGCAAAAACCAACGCAAAGAGAGTGTACATTCAGGGAGAGGTAGATTTAGGGGAAATGAAAAATATTCGTGATGTGCAGCATATGGATGGAGGAATCAGTTTTCTGTATAGCGGAGATATCAATATACTGATTCAGACTTTGGCAAAGGAGAAAATAAAGGATTTATCTATGTCTGAGCCAGATTTAGATGAAATATTTATGCATTATTATTTGGATGGAGGTAAGCAAAATGACAATGATTAAGCATGAGATGAGACAGGGCAGAACAGCGCTAATTGTGTGGGCAGGGGCTATTGGATTTTTGTTTGCTGTCTGTGTATTGATGTTTCCTGATATGAAGGGCCAGATGAATGGTATTCATGATGTGTTTGCTTCCATGGGCAATTTTACGGAAGCTTTTGGAATGGATAAAGTAAGCTTTGGCACATTGACTGGCTTTTATGCTGTGGAATGCGGAAATATACTTGGACTTGGAGGTGCTTTTTTTGCAGCACTATGTGGGATTTCTGTGCTGGCAAAGGAGGAGAAGGAGCATACGGCAGAATTTCTTTTTACACACCCTGTCAGCAGATTTCGTATGGTGAGTGATAAGCTGATAGCTGTAATGCTTCAGATTTTTATTTTAAATATAACAGTGTTTTTTATTTCCATTCTTTCTATTGCAGTGATAGATGAAGCAATTCCATGGAAAGAAGTGACTCTGCTGCATCTGGCATATTTATTGCTGCAGATAGAGCTGGCAGCTATCTGTTTTGGCATATCTGCTTTTCTTCGCAGGGGAAGTCTTGGTATAGGTCTTGGAATTGCTGTGACAATGTATTTTCTCAATATAATAGGGAATATATCGGACAGTGCTCACTTTCTTAAATATATTACTCCTTTTGGATATGCTGAGGGGACGGACATTGTCACGGAGCTTAGTTTAGATAAAAGGATGGTAGCAGTGGGAATGATATTTACAGTAATAGGTGTTGCTGTTGGACATTTCCAATATTGTAAGAAAGATATTATTTAATGTCATAATGACATGGATTGGTATTTTAACAATTTGTTTTCAAATACAAAGCAGCCCCATGAATGTTCATATTTCACATTCATGGGGCTGTTTATCTTTTGTTTCTTAATTTTACAGATAGCTTAAAAGGTTTGTTGCTTTATTTTACAGTCAGCTTAATCTTCTTAGAAGCCTTACCGCTCTTAATAGTGATAG
>CAJTQG010000016.1 GCA_910578605.1 uncultured Lachnospiraceae bacterium
TTATAATGTTGGGGTAAAATGCTTTTTACCCCAACATTTACTATAGATTGTATTGTTTTTTTTACAATATTTTATTCCACTGTCAACAAAATTGTTTTTTTTGCGGTAAGTCCCTTTGTCACAGGAACCGTGATGGTATAAGTAACTCTGTAAATGCCTGCTCTTGTTAAGTCAATCTCTGTTTTTTGTTCGCTTGATAAGACAGAATTGTCTTCCCCAGACAACTCTTCCACTTGCACAATAATATAAGAAGTCAAATCCATCTTAGTTGCAGAGGAAGCTTTTACATTTTCCAAAAGATGATACACACTTCCTGCCATATCGCTGATAGGCAGCTTAAGACTTCCGTTTGCTCCAGGGATTCCAGTGAGGACAGGAGCCTTTTTGTTCACTACTTTAATTTTAAAGGTTTTCTTTACCTTTCTGCTAGCTTTTTTGCTCTGTGTAGCAGTGTAGGTTACCTTGTAGGTTCCTAATTTTTTTGTGTTTACAGAACCCTTGATTGTAGTATTTTTCTTAACCGATAATTTCTTGCCTGCATAGCTGCTTAAACTGACAACAGAATATAAATTTAAGGAGGAGCCATATTCTACCTCTGTTATATTTTGCTTCAAAGAAACTCGCCTGTCTGCAGAAGTCCAAGTTACAGTTTTGGTTCTTGTTTTTTTGTTAAGGCCTTTTACTTTGTAGGTGATTTTGTATTTGCCAATTTCCTTTGCCTTGAATTTGCCCTTTTTAACTTTAATTTTTTTGCCTGATGGACTTTTTACGGTTATCTTAATCTTGGATGTAATATTTTTACCATTGGAGGATTTTGCTTTCACACCGGTTTTCGCATTTACAGTAGTTAAGTACTCTATTGTTTTTTTCTTAGCGCCAGTTATCGTTGGCTTTTTAGTATCTATTATCTCATAAGTAAATGTCTTGTAAACGGTAAGCCCATAAGAGCTTTTAACACTGTATGTCACTGTTTGTTTTCCGGTTTTTTTATTATTTACATAGTCTTCCATTTTAATTTTATTTTTGTAGTTTTTGCCGTCATAATTTTTGGCAGTGACACCGGAAAGATATGGAATCTTAGCGCCGATTTGATAAACTGCCTTTTTGGATTTGGCAATTTTCAGGGTGGGGGAATACTTTAAATAAGGGTTGTCTGGATTAGGATCCGTTGGATCCCAGCCCTCACGAACGGAGCCGTCAATTCGTATGGAGGCAGGCTTTCCAAGGGGGTCATCCTTCTCGGTTCCGTTAATGATTTTGACTGTAGTGCCAAGCCCGCAATTCTCATAAATCCACTTGCAGTCTTGAACAGTTAGACGGATACATCCAAGAGAACGCTTCACTCCAAGATAATTGTATTCTCTTGTACAGACAGTGGAGGGATCTCCGTTTGTATAATAATAAACAGAATGAAATAATACCTGCTCTACAATACGTGTACAATACTGCCCATACACCTTGCCAATCAGCTCATGCCATCTTAATTTCTGCATTGTGTGGAATGTGCCCTCAGGAGTATTGACGCCTGGTGAGCATATAAATGCTTTATATGGCTTGCCGTTGCTTTTGTATACGGTGGTTACGCATGTTCCTTTATTTACTACTAGAGTATATTCCTGCGCTTTTACATTTGATGTTTTAAAAAGGATAAAACAGCACAGGAAGGAACACATAATAAAAGTTATGTATCGTTTTTGGTTTTTCATGTTGAATTGTTCACACCTTTCTTAAAAGTTATATGCTTGTCCATATATTTATTGATAGATAAATGTATGTGATATTTATTCTTATTATGACATGTTATGCTATTGGGTTCAAAAGATATTTTGAATTTGCACCCAAAGCATCCTGTTATTGACCACACGAAAAATAAGTACAATTGTTTTTATTATATCGCTATTATTTTGAGAATTCAATGGGTTTTTCTTGTCCAAAATTTCACAATACAGAAATCTTTTGTCATTCAAGTTGAAAGATGAGATAAAATAGATTATAATAAAGAAGTTTTCAAATGGGTATGCATAAGTTGAATTATTTGAGATCAAAGGTATTTTTCCTCAGCGAATGCTACAGATTGTTTTAGTAAAATATATTATTTTGATAGAAAGGACAAATGGGAACGATTCATTTGTGGATTGGTGCCAGATTATGTTAAAAATTGGACAATTTCAAGCTTTAAAGGTTATCAATATGGAAAGTTTTGGAGTTTATTTAGGAGAAAATGCACAGGAAAAAGTGCTTTTGCCTCAAAAACAAGTTCCAACAGATACAAAAATAGGAGATGAACTGGAGGTGTTTATCTATAAGGATTCCCAAGATAGATTAATCGCCACTACATCTAAGCCAAAGCTTACATTGGGAACATTGGCAGTGCTTGAAGTAAAGGAAGTCACAAAAATAGGAGCTTTTATGGATTGGGGATTGGAGAAGGACTTGCTTCTTCCTTTTAAAGAACAGCGCTGTAAGGTGAATTGCCATGAAAAATATTTGTGTGCTCTATATGTGGATAAAAGTCAAAGGTTATGTGCCACTATGAGTGTATATGATAAATTGACAGCGAACCATAATTACAAAAAAGGGGATTTTGTGGAAGGTATAGTGTATGAAATAAAGGAGTTTGGGGCAATGGTGGCAGTGGACAATGCATATTATGCATTGATTCCTAAGAGGGAGCTTCGCAGAAAGTTAAAAATAGGGGAGCAGATACAGGCAAGAGTGACAGAGGTGAGAGATGATGGGAAAATGGCTTTAAGCTTAAATAAAGAAATTCCGTACCAGATTAGTGAAGATGCCGATACGGTGTTGAAGGGAATTCTGGAGTATGATGGGATTTTGCCATTTAACGATAAGGTGAAACCAGAAGTGATTGAAAGGGAATTTCATATGAGCAAAAATGCATTTAAGCGGGCAGTAGGTCACTTGCTCAAGGAAAATAAGATTATAATTACCGATGAGAGTATTCGTTTAAAAGATGAATATTAAGTGGGGCATAATAAGGCTTCGCCTCCATACCATATTTTATGATTTATTATCATGATTGTTTATCTAATAAAAAAATATAAAGAAATTTAAAACAGAAAGGAAAGTGAATTATTATGAAAAAAATTATCAGTACAGACAAGGCACCAGCAGCTATTGGACCATATTCTCAGGCGATAGAGGTGAACGGAATGGTATTTACCTCCGGTGTGATTCCGGTAAATCCTGCAACAGGACATATTCCTGAAGGGATACAGGCTCAGGCAGACCAGGCTATTGGCAATTTATGTGCTTTAGTTGAGGAAGCAGGCTGTAAGGTGGAGGATGTAATTAAAACAACTGTCTTTATTCAGAATATGGACGACTTTAGCACTGTCAATGAAGTATATTCCAAGTATTTTACAAAAGAGTGTCCAGCTCGCTCCTGCGTGGAGGTGGCAAGGCTTCCAAAAGATGTACTGATTGAGATTGAGGCAATCGTATTAAAGAAATAACAAATATTTTGGAACGGAGAAGATTATGAGAAAAGAGAAAGAGGCGACAAAAGCAAATTTATTATTTTTGTCTATTGTGTGTCTGTATATTTTAGTTCAGATAGGTTTTATTGCGCTGGCTTATAGGAATGTGCAGCTTCAGCTTCCCTATTACATTGGGTTAAGTCTTGGAGAATTCATTCTAATTATTCCCACAGCCCTTTATGTTTTGCTGGATAGGGGAGAATGCTTAAAATCCATACAGTTTGGCAGTATTCGGGCGTTTGATTTGCTTAAGCTGGTAGTTTTGTCTTATTTAATAAGTCCGGTAATCAGCTTTATCAATGCTATCTCCACCTTGTTTATGGATAATGTTGTGACAGATACTCTAGAAACCATGGTGGAAAGACCACTTGTAGTCATTGTTGTACTCCTTGGAGTGCTTCCGGCTATTTTTGAGGAGTTGATTTTTCGGGGAATTATTTATCATTCTTTTCGGAAATATCATATTGGGAGAGCGCTGTTGTTCAGTGCTCTGCTGTTTGGCTGCATGCATATGAATCTAAATCAGTTTTTGTATGCAGTTGTTATAGGTTTCTTCTTTGCATTGATAGTGGAGGCAACCGGAAGTATTCTTGCATCCATCACCATACATTTTGTTATTAATACAAGCAATGTTGTGGCGGGAATATTGTCTATGCGCATGCTGCAGTATGCGGAAAATATGAACAAAAAACTTGAGGAGCAACTGGGAGAGGAGAGCGGTGCCCAATCTCTTTTAGAACAAGCGCAAACCCAAGATATTTCATTTTCTTCCAGAGTGGCCGTGATTATCACTCTTGGAATTACAGCTGTTATCTTTGGATTTTTGGCATTTTTGCTGTTCCGCAATATAGCCAGAAGCTGTGGTAGATGGGAGCATATTAAAGGTATTTTTGGGAAGAGTGGGGATGAACAATTAAACATTGTCAACCGCAGTATAGATAAGGAACAGGAAAAAATAACAACACTTCCCTTTTTCATTGCAGTGGGAATATGTTTTATCTACATTATTTTATCTTTCCTGTTGCCAATATAGGAGGGACAGAAAATGTCTCATATAGCATAATTGCGGCGGGGACAATAGATAACAAGGGGAGATTGGATAAAAAAGGAAGAAAATTACATAAATATGTATGAAAAATGTACAAAATTAAAAAAATATATGCAAAATAGACAAAATGAAAAAAATTATTTTGTGTATTTGATATATGGCTATTTAGGACAAAATGGTATACAATAGTTTTTGTTAGAGCTTGAGTGAATATTTATTAGGAGGAGAAATACATGGCTAGTTTATCGTTAAAGAATATTTCCAAAGTGTATCCAAACGGATTCGTTGCCGTGAAAGATTTTAATTTGGAAATTGCAGACAAAGAATTTATTATTTTCGTTGGTCCATCTGGTTGTGGTAAATCCACAACACTTCGTATGGTTGCGGGCTTGGAGGAAATCAGTTCCGGAGAGCTGTACATCGGTGATAAGTTGGTAAATGACGTAGAACCTAAGGATAGGGATATCGCAATGGTATTCCAGAATTATGCATTATATCCACATATGAGTGTATATGACAATATGGCATTTGGATTGAAATTAAGAAAAACTCCAAAGGATCAGATTGATAAGAAAGTACGTGAAGCAGCTAAGAAATTGGAAATCTCAGATGAGTTATTAATTCGTAAGCCGAAGGCATTGTCCGGTGGTCAGAGACAGCGTGTTGCCATGGGACGTGCAATTGTTCGTGATCCGGCTGTGTTCCTGATGGATGAGCCTTTATCCAACTTGGATGCAAAATTGAGAGTTCAGATGCGTATTGAGATTTCTAAATTACATCAATCCTTAGGAACCACTATTATTTATGTAACACATGACCAGACAGAGGCTATGACACTGGGTACTAGAATCGTAGTTATGAAAGATGGTTTGATTCAGCAGGTAGATACACCAAAGAACTTGTATGATAATCCTGTTAATCTGTTTGTTGCCGGATTTATGGGTTCCCCTCCAATGAACTTTATTGATGCTACCGTTGAACAGGAAGGCTCAGATGTAAAATTACATTTTGACAATAACAGCATTAAGGTGCCGGAAGCAAAGGCAAAAGCCTTGATAGATGGTGGATATGTGGGCAAGACCGTTATCTTAGGTATTCGTCCTGAAGATATTCATGATGAGGAGATGTTTATCAGTAATTCTCCAGACAGCATCATAGATGCAAATATTCGCTTGTACGAGATGTTAGGTGCGGAAGTGTTCTTATACTTTGATATTAAGGACAGAAGTATTACAGCCAGAGTAAATCCAAGAACAACAGCTAGACCGGGAGATACCATTAAGGTTGCATTGGATTTAGCAAAGATTCATGTATTTGACAAGGATACAGAGGCGGCCATTGCAAATTAGAAGTTTTGAGTGAGAGTACTTAGATGTCTGTCCATCAGTTGTTCTAAGTTACGGTTGTAAGTAGTGTGTGACTACTTTCAAACAAAACTGGAAATGAGAAAATTTGAGGAAATACATAAAAAAAGTGTATTTCCTCTTTTTTTTTTCGTGAAAATGCATTAAGATATAATGGTGTGGACGATAGCCGGATTCCCAACAATTTGCTTGGGGATTATTGACTTTTGTAAGATTATGGATTTCCTATATTATCTGATGATACATATGGGGAACAGCAGATAAAACATAAATAAATCTTCTTTGCTGACGATAAAAATACAGAAGGAAGAAAATAAACAGGAAAAGGAGTGATATAAATGATTTCAAATCAAATTCTACAAAGCACGATAGATGGTCTGAAATCCATTGCCAGAGTTGACTTGTGTGTGATTGATACAGAAGGCAAGGTGTTGGCTGCTACTTTTGCAGGAGCAGAGGAATATGAGGACGCGGTGTTGGCATTTGTAGGTTCTCCGGCAGATAGCCAAGTAATTCAGGGGTTTCAGTTTTTTAAAGTAAGTGATGACAATCAGTTAGAATATATCCTTATTGTTAAGGGAAGCAGCGATGATATGTATATGGTAGGAAAGCTTGCTGCTTTTCAGATACAAAGTTTGTTGGTGGCATATAAGGAGAGATTTGATAAGGACAACTTTATTAAAAATCTGCTGTTAGATAATTTGCTGTTGGTGGATGTGTACAATCGGGCCAAAAAGCTTCATATAGATACAAATGTGAGGCGGGTTGTATTTATTATTGAGACTAAACATGAGAAGGATAATAATGCCCTAGAGACGGTTCGAAACTTGTTTTCCTCCAAAAGCAAGGATTTTATAACTGCTGTGGATGAGAAGAATATTATTCTTGTGAAGGAAGTAAAAATGAAT
Source organism: uncultured Lachnospiraceae bacterium (assembly GCA_910578605.1). Taxonomy (GTDB): domain Bacteria; phylum Bacillota; class Clostridia; order Lachnospirales; family Lachnospiraceae; genus MGBC111451. Next base: position 6,818 of record CAJTQG010000016.1, read on the forward strand.
GAAAAATATTCGGACCTAAATAAGACAGCAAGGGTTATATTGGATATGCTGAATACGGAAGCTATGTCGGCTGTCACAGTGGCGTACGGCACCATTGTCAATGAGATTAAGGAAGTTTCCCGTTCCTACAAGGAAGCAAAGATGGCGTTGGATGTAGGAAAAATATTTTACAGCGGTGAGCATGTGATTGCTTACAACAGTCTTGGAATTGGACGTTTGATTTATCAGCTTCCCATTCCTCTGTGTAAAATGTTTATTAAGGAGATATTTGACGGCAAATCATTGGATGAGTTTGATGAGGAGACATTGTCAACAATCAGCAAGTTCTTTGAAAATAATCTGAATGTATCAGAGACATCTAGGCAGCTGTTTATTCACAGGAACACCTTGGTGTACCGTTTGGATAAGCTGCAGAAGAGCACCGGTTTGGATTTGCGTGTGTTTGAGGATGCCATTACCTTTAAGATTGCTATGATGGTTGTGAAATATATGAAATATATGGAAAACTTAGATTATTAAAGAATATGAAATCTTTTGAAGCTGTCAGCATTTCTTAAGTGTTTTAGGAAATAGACAGACTTTGAAGTGGAGGTTATGATGATAATACTGGAAAATGTCTCAAAGACATATTCATCTGGGGCGCCTGCCTTGAAGGATGTGAGCTTGGAAATTGAGAAAGGTGAGTTTGTCTTTATTGTGGGCAACAGCGGTTCGGGTAAGTCTACCTTGATAAAGCTCCTTCTGAAGGAGTTAGAGCCTACAGAGGGCATTATCAAGGTGAACGGCAAGGTGCTTGGTAATTTAAAGCATAAGCAGGTGGCAAAATACCGAAGAGGTCTCGGGGTAGTATTCCAAGATTTCCGTCTGCTGAAGGATAGAAATGTCTATGACAATATTGCATTTGCCCAGAGAGTTATTGAGGCGCCAAATCGTTTGATACGCAAGCGGGTGCCGGCTATGCTTGCATTAGTGGGATTATCTGAAAAATATAAGTCATTTCCAAAGGAGTTGTCTGGCGGGGAACAGCAGAGGGTGGCGTTGGCGAGAGCATTGGTAAATAACCCTAATATGCTTCTGGCAGATGAGCCTACTGGAAATTTGGATCCAAAGAATTCATGGGAGATTATGAAGTTGTTGGAGGAAATTAACCGACGGGGAACAACTGTAGTAGTAGTAACCCACAACCGAGAGATTGTGGAGGCTATGCAAAAGCGAGTCATTACTATGAATAAAGGTGTCATAGTCAGTGACGAGAAAAAAGGTGGATATATTTATGAAGATCAGTACATTGGTTTATAGTTTTTTTCAAGGCTTGGTGAATATTAAGCGAAATAAAATGTTTTCCCTTGCGTCAGCGGGTACCATTGCGGCTTGTATATTTCTTCTTGGAACCTTTTATAGCGTGATGGCGAATTTTCAGTATATGGTGAAGGAGATGGAGAAAACCATATCCATTACCGTGTTTTTCGACAAGGATTTAGAGGAAGAGCAGATTCAGGATATTGGAGATAAGATTAGGCAGAGATATGGGGTTCGAGAGGTAAAATATACTTCCAGCGATGAGGCGTGGGAGTATTACAAAAGCAAATATTTTGCAGATTCACCGGAGCTGGCTGAGGGATTCAAGGAGGACAACCCTTTGGCGAATTCGGCCTCCTATGAAATATTTTTAAATGATATTTCTATGCAGCCCGCTATGGTTACGTTTTTGGAGAATCTGGAGGGAATTAGAAAGGTAAACTATTCGGACCGCACAGCCACGGCAATGTCCGATTTGGGAAAGATGGTAGGGTTTATTTCTGCGGCGATTATTTTAATTTTGCTGGGGGTAGGTATTTTCCTTATCAGCAATACGGTCACCATTGGTATTTCCGTGAGAAAGGAGGAAATTGCCATTATGAAGCTGATAGGAGCAACGGACACCTTTGTCAGGGCACCCTTTTTGATAGAGGGAATTGTGCTTGGGATAATAGGCGCAACTGTTCCTCTGTTGGCGATCTATTATATTTATGACAAGGCAATCGGATATGTGATGGGGCAGTTTCAAGGTGTGACTAGTCAATTAGAATTTTTGTCCACTCAGACAATTTTTCATGTTTTAGTGCCTATGGCGATTGTGATTGGCGGTGGAATTGGTTTGATAGGAAGTAATATTACATTGAGAAAGCACTTGAAGGTATAATTTAGGAACCTGTTAATATAGAGAAATAGAGAAAGGCACATAGAGTATGAAAAAAGTGTGGAGATTAATATTTGCAGTAAGCTTGATTGCAGTATTGGCCTTTCCTTCCTATGCTACAAGTATTTCAGAGGAAGAGACAAAAAAGCAGGAATTGGAAAATGAGTTAAAAAATGCAGATGATATATTGGAGGAGCTGAAGGATAAGAAAAATGATGCAAAGGAATACATTACCGCCATGGACCAGAAGCTTTCTTATATTGAGATGGAGATAGCAAGCCTTTCTGCACAGATGGATGAAAAAAATGAAGAAATTAAAAAAGCAAAAAAGGATTTAAAAAGAGCGCAAAAGGAAATGAAGCGGCAGTATGCTGATATGAAAAAAAGAATTCAGTTTTTGTATGAAGGTGGGGAGACAAAGGTAATAGAACTGTTTTTCTCATCAGACAGCATTGCCGAATTTTTAAATAAGGCTGAATATACCAATGAGCTGGCTGCCTATGATAGGATGATGCTGGAGGAAATGAAGGCAAACAGTGAGAAAATTCAACAGACGAAGATTAAACTGGAGAAGGATAGGGAATCCTTAAAGGAGTTGAAGGAACAGCAGTCACAGCAGAGGGATACAGTGGAGGCTTTGATGGACAGCAAAGCTGCACAGGTGAATATTTTTAATAAGCAGATTGCCCAGACACAGGATGAGATGAAAGCCTTGAAGGAAGAGATTGCAGCCCAGGAGGCTGTGATTAAAGAGATGAAGGAGATTGAAGAAAAAAGAAGGAAAGAAGCGGAGGAGAGGGCAAAAAAGGGGAAAACGGTAACTACGTATAATGGCGGCACATTTACTTGGCCTGCACCGGGGTACAGTACCATTACATCCGGTTATGCTAATCGGGTGGACCCGATTACAGGTGAACCTAATGCATACCACAATGGTATTGATATTGGAGCGCCATACGGCTCTGACATTGTAGCTGCTCATGATGGGGTGGTTGCGTGGGCATATTACAGCCAGACAGCAGGAAATTTTATTGGAATAGATCACGGGGATGGGTTATATACTGTTTATATGCATTGTTCTAAGCTGTTAGTTTCGGAAAATCAGACAGTGAAGGCTGGGGAAACTATAGGGCTGGTTGGTTCTACAGGGCGTTCCACAGGACCGCATTTGCACTTTGGAGTGAGATTGAACGGTGAATATGTAAATCCTATGGAATATTTAGGATAAATTACAACAAATAGGAGTGATGTGACATGCTGGAGAATGAAGATTGGAATCAAAATAATGGGGATGGGAATGTAAGCGGAAGTCAGGAAAATTCCATTTATCAGGAGGAAGAGTATAGGAGTATGGAGGAATGGAATAAGGAAAGAGATAAATATAGGCGTTTGATTGAGGCAGAATATAAGCAGGGTAAGCTTGTAGGCAGCATGGTGGGAATGACTGTTGCTTTTGTTTTGGTTCTCGTAGTGTTTCTCGGGTATAATTATCTACACTATCAAAATAAGACAGGAAATGCCGTTAAGCCCACGGAGAATGCATCTAATCTAACCGATGAGAGTATTATGCAGAAGGTGGAGGGATTGCAGTCCCTTATTAATTCAGAGTTTTTGTATGAGGCAGATATAGACCAGCTGGCAGAGGGGATGTATGCAGGACTTTTGGCGGGGTTAGATGATAAGTATTCCGTGTATTATACTAAGGAAGAGTATAACCAACTGATGGAGGGGGAAAGTGGTGAATATGAAGGAATAGGCGTGGCGGTTGCTCTTGATTCCAAAGACAACAACATATATATAGTCTCCGTCTATGAGGGAAGTCCAGCGGCAAAAGCTGGGCTGAAAAGCGGAGATATATTGGAAAAAGTAAACGGAAATTCTGTGAAGAATAAAAAATTGGATGATGTGGTGGCGGAGATTAGAAAAGGAGAAAGTAAGACATCAAAATTGTCCATCATTCGTGACAAAAAATCTATGGATATAGAGGTGACGAGGGAAACGGTAACCATACCATCCGTTGCCAAGACAATGCTTAACAATAATATTGGATACATTGGAATTTCCCAGTTTGCCATGAATACATCAGAACAGTTTACAAAGGCATATAAGGAATTGGAAGCACAGGGAATGAAAGGTTTGATAATTGATATACGCAACAATCCAGGGGGACTGCTGACTACAGTGTGTGATATGTTGGATTCCATGCTCCCTGAGGGATTGATTATGTATGAGATTGATAAGGCAGGCAATCGGCAAGAGCAGCTTTCCGATGGGGATTATATGTTAAAGGTGCCCTTAGCAGTGATTGTCAATGAGAACAGCGCCAGTGCGTCAGAAGTATTTTCCGGCGTGGTTCAGGATTATAAAATTGGAACAATTGTGGGAACGACTACCTTTGGGAAGGGTGTTGTCCAGAATATCTACCCCTTGAATGACGGAAGTGCTGTGAAGCTCACCGTGGAAAAGTATTATACAGCCAAGGGGCAGGATATTAATGGTAGGGGAATAATACCGGATGTTGTGTGTGAGGTTCCGAAAAAGCTGAAGGATCAGCTTACCTTTGCCTACAAGGACGATGTGCAGCTTCACAAGGCAGAGGAGATTGTAAAAGACAAAATAGAAAAGTAAAAAATATAAAATGGGACTGCTGCATTTAATGCACCAGTCCTATTTTTGTGTTGTTATAGAAAGGTATGGGTTATTCAGCAATAGAAGATATTTTAGTAAATAGTAAACTCCAGAGTGAGGGGAGTATCCGGGGATATCTGATATTCCTTGTGGACGGGAGCGCCCCAGCTGTCATCACCCCCTACCCCCATCTGTTTTGCCAGAAGCATTACTGTAGTTTCCTGTCTGTTAGGCAGCTCGTTATGGTGCCAGGCATTCTGAATAATATCTGATGTGAAGGGAAGCACTACACATTCAAAGGGGTGATTTTTGTATTGGATGTGTAAGGTATGTCCGTCCCGGGCAGGCAAGGTGAGTGTGCGGACGCCGGTTCGGTTGCCGCATGCCTGGGGAATGGAGTACCGTGTCAGATTATCTGTTACAGATTGTCTAAATATACCAAGTCTTGCACCGTGACACCGGTCAATATAATTCTCCTCAGGCCCCATACCATAATAGGAAAACTCAGGAATATCGGCTCCCATATGGAAACAAAGTCCAAATAATGGGAGGAGTGGAAGGGAAGAGGCGGCGGTGCCTCCAGGATAATCTGCTCTCACATCCATACGTCCGTCCTGATATATTTCATAGGAGACGGTAACAGTTAAATCATTGCCTATCGGCAGAAGGTAGGTGCATGTCACCTGGGCAAAATCAGCGTTTACGCCGTAAGGGGTGCCGGATTGCAGAAGGGACAAATCTTCCTCCATAGGCTGGTTCTCAAGGGAAAGCTTTGTCAATTCTACTTGAATACACCGCTGGCTGTTTTCAGCAAACTGCCACTGACCGGAGGTGAAAGGAAGTCCAGCGCCTCTGTCGTTGTCCGTCCATGGTCGATAGTAGCAAGGATAGGTTTTTCTCTCACACCATTCATGTCCACTCTTCACTATGGAGATAAGTCCTCCCTCTGATTTGGAGAACAAATAAGAAAAATGCTCACCGTGAATGCCAATATTGTTTGTTCCTGCAACAACTGACAGGAGGCTGGACGGTTTAGTGTCAGCAGCAGTTCTGTCAGCTTGGGGGGAACTCTCCCATTGAGAGTGGAACTTGGAGCAGGAGAGCTTCCTCTGTCCAAATGCAATTTCATGTCCAGCTTTTGCCCATTTGGTATTATTTTTTAAGTGGAGTGAAACTTCTAATATATATTCTTTTTCTAGGCCAAAGTTATGGTTGTAATTTTTCATAGATGAGGACTGCTCACTTTGGCTGTGCGGCTCCTGGAAAGCCTGCTGATAGTCAGGCAGCGAAACAGATACTGTGGACATAGGAGGCACATCAATAAGTTGTTTTTGGGTAAAAATACAATTGCCGTTGCACAGCAGCCTAGTCTGCATATAAAGCATGGAAGTGTCTGTAAATAAGTTGTCGTTTTGAATGGAGACTGTAGTTTCGCTTGGAGTTAATTTGTAGTTTTGATATAAAAATTTCATCTCCTGAATTTTAGGGGTAGTTGTTCTGTCAGAGAGAATTAATCCATTCATACAAAAATTTAAGTCGTTGGGGCGGTCATGAAAATCACCGCCGTATGCTATTTTTTCCTGTCCATATTGGTCTATCGTGCGGATACCCTGATCAATATAGTCCCATATAAATCCTCCTTGATATTTTGTATATTTTTCTAAGTCAGTATAGCAGTGCATTCCGCCTAAAGAGTTTCCCATAGCATGGATATATTCACAGAGAATAAAAGGTTTTTCAGGGTTTTTGCTTACACACTCCTCCACAAAATCTGGTTTGGCATACATATAGCTGGTCATATCTGTTGTGTCAGGATAGCGGTTGTCCACCGTAACCCCCTCGTAGTGAACGAGACGGGAAGAATCAAGGGTGCGAAACATCTGAGATAAATCATATAAGTTGCGCCCCCCGTAGGATTCGTTGCCGCATGACCAGATGATAACACAGGGGTGGTTTTTGTCCCGCTGAAGCATACAATTACCCCGATAGAGAATCATATCATGCCATTCTGGCCTGCTTCCGGGAACTGCTCTGTCCGTATGGTTGCCATAGCCTTCCGGCGCCCATGTTCCATGGGTTTCCAGATTAGTTTCATCCATTACATATAGACCATATTCATCACAGAGCTGATACCATAAGGTTTGGTTAGGATAGTGGGAGGTTCGAACTGCGTTGACATTGTTTTGTTTGAGAAAGGAAACATCAAACAGCATATCCTCCAAAGTGACAGCGCGCCCTCTGTCACAGTTGAATTCATGGCGGTTTACCCCCTTAAACACAATGCGCTTTCCGTTAATGCACATAAGTCCGTCCTTCATCTCAAAGGTGCGAAAACCAACTTTTGTGGTGATAATTTCAGATAAGCACTTGTTGGCATCATAGATTTCTATAGTAAGCATGTATAGATAAGGCTCCTCTGCGCTCCAAGAATGGACATGAGGAATGGAGAAGGAGACGTTCTTGGAAAACAGTTGAGAGGGGGAAAGGTACTGTTCTTCCAGTATAGGGGTATAGTCAGTGTCATAGAGATACAGATTGGCAGTGATACCTGTTAAGATATCATCCCTGTCTCCAGCAGCATAATCGGCGCCGATGCAGTCCCATATTCCCTCCAGGTTTAAAATACCGTTTTTGTAGCTTTCATCCAAGGAAGCATGGACGAATAAATCTGATAGGTGAGTATCAGGAATGGCATACAGTGCAACCTCGCGGAAAATGCCGGAAAACCTCCAGAAATCCTGGTCCTCTAAATGAGCGCTTGTACTCATTTTAAACACTTGTACGGCAATGCGGTTCACACCGGACGTTAGCTTGTTGGTAATGTCAAATTCACTTGGAGTAAAGCTGTCCTCCCCGTACCCCACAAATTTGCCGTTTACCCACACATAAAAGGCATTTTCCACTCCTTCAAAGCGAAGGTAAGTGCGGTGGCAAGCCATATTAGATGCAACGGTAAATTCTTTAATATAGCAGCCCACCGGATTGTAATCTTCACGAATTTCCGGTGGATTTACAGCAGCCTGTCCGTCCCATGGATATTGAGTGTTGACGTAATGGCAGTGGTCATAGCCTTGAAGCTGTATATGTCCTGGCACTTCAATAGAGTTTGTCTGTGTCAGGTCAAAATCTGGCTGCATAAAATCTTTGCTGCATTCGGTTAAATTTTTTGCATAAAGAAACTGCCATTTTCCGTTGAGGGATTGCTTGGGGGAAATATGGTTATATTCCATAGCTTCCAAATATGATTTAAGAGCTTCTGGGGCCTGTGAATTTTTGGGGGATGGAACCCTGCCTGGAAGGTAGAAGGTATGATCTGAGTGAGGGGGCGTTTGATTGATTTGCGATATACCAGGATTGCATAGCCAGGAGTAATCCGGTGTTGACACATAAGAAAAGTATTTTGACGAAATTTGCTGCTGCATGGTAACCTCCGTTTCTGCTTTTTCAAGCTTAGAATGATATAGTTTAAAAGTTATAATGTTCTTAAGCTTATGAATAATATTTGTAAACTTACGCTTTTTATTACTACTATCATAAATATATTTGTAGTTATATCATACTAATACATAAAAATATTTGCATTAAAAATATGGAGAATAATTAGTAGTATTTTGAGATTTACTATTTTCGGATTAATGAAACAGGCAGAATGCCGAAGGGACTTACCAAGACACAAATATAGGGGCGAGATAATCGCCCCTAATATCTAATCGTCCTGGGTTAATAATTGTGTCATCTTATCAACCATTTTATTGATTACACTTGCCTGTGTCGCAACTTCTGTTGTGTCATTTGCATTACTTTCTGCCATTGCATTGATTGAATTAAACTGTTCATTTTCGTTTCGTATGTTTTCAGCAATATCCTGATTGATAGAAATGGTTTTCTTAATTACTTCTGATTGTTTTCCATGTGCTTCGCCCATAGTATTTATTGTCTCAACTGATGTATTTAACAACTTTGTCATATCCTGTATACTTTGGAATACATTTTGGAAATATTCATTTTGAGTACCAAGTTTTACAGAGTTTTCATTTACTTGTGCAGTAATATCCTTCACATTGTTCTGCACTCGTTCTATAACTGTTTGCACTACTTGTAATGATTGTTGGGTACTGTTTGCCAGATTTCCCACCTCTGTGGCAACAACAGCAAATCCTTTGCCGGCATCACCAGCTCTTGCCGCCTCAATAGACGCATTTAATGCCAATAAATTAGTAGAACTGGAAATATCACTTATAAGATTTAGCGTTACGCCAATTTCTTGTACTGCCTCAGATAACCGTTGGGTTATTTCAGTTGTAGTATTCATTGCCTCCGATACTTCGCCGTTGATGGTATGTAAATCACTGAGAAGTTTTTCGTTTTCAACAGACTTGTTCAACAAATCTCTTGAAACTTGTTCCACTTTTTCAACATTATCAGCAACAACACCTTCCCATTCCCTTAATTCTCCAAGGTTTAACATACTTTCATCTGTTTTAGAACTGAGCAAATTACTGCTTTCAACTAAGTGTTCACTAGTAGCTGCTAATTCTTCAGCAGCAGCACTTTCATTCTCTGATACCTGTGAAAGTGATAAACCTGCTGTCTGCAAATCCTCAGATAATGTTTGTACTGCCGCCAGAACACTTGTAACATGCTCGCTGTTTTTTTCTAATTCGTCTTTCTTTGCATTTACTAAAAAATGAGCAACAAAGAAAACAAAAATAAGCAATCCTATCAGCGACAGCGAGAGTGCAACTAAACACATAATAATATCCGTAAGGAATAACGCATCCTTAACCGGAAGAAGGTTTGTTCCGCGAATAATCCAACCAATAAACAGTGATATGATACAAGCTAAGCCGCTTGCAAGCAACATTTTAATGTCTAAGAAGAATGCTATTAAAATAAGGAAAAAGAATAAAAATCCCCAAAAAGTTCTAGTTGGAAGCATATACAGCAAATAATTCCATTGAACAACTATGATAATCACTGAAAAAATCTTACCAATTCGTAATCTGCCTTCTTTTAAATAACCATCTTGATCAAATGAAGACTTAACTATAAGCATTGCAATAACAAAAAAAGTCGAATCAAGAACACCTAAACCAATTGTTGCAAGCCATGGTACTGTAGGATATAATCCAAACAGTTTTTCAGTATTAAACATAATAGTAGCACACATACAGGCACATGCCAATATAATAAGCCCCCACTTAAACACGGTTGATAAATACACTTCAACCGCTGTTCTTTTCTTGTTCATAAACGTTACCTCCATTTCTTGTTTATTCATATTACATACCTAAGAAATGATATTTCTCTTCTGGTATATTCAAAAGTTCAAGGGGTTTCATATATTTATGCACAACATCCATTTCTTGTATCATTCCATGACAATTTAAGTTCAATCCAATACTGTCTTCCCATTTTTTCTTAAAAAAATACTCGTCTAACTGTTCTTTCTAAACTTTGTCAGCTAGAATATATGCATCTGTTCCCTTGATTAAAATATTTTCCATAAGCATAACCTTCGATTTTAAGACATTCGCCAACCTAAGCTATAACTTACATATTATATTTTATATTCCTCTATAATGTATTTTTAGTGTTTCACCTCCAAAAAAAATGCTGCTTACCATAATAATGTGATAAACGGCATATTTTACTTTATAAAATAACATACGGACTTTATATTGCTGCAAAATAGAAAAACAGTTTGTGCTGCGCCAAATGTACACCATCTAAACGTAGCTATCAAGTCCTTTCTGACAAAATACAGTGACTATATTGTACTATTTTTATGCATTTTTGTCAATTTTATATGAATGCTTTTTGGGGTTCATATTAGCATAATCCCGTGAAGATAAAATTGTGTGTATTCTACCAGATTGTCTATTGCAAGGGCGTTCATTCTATAAATAGGTGATATCAAATAAATAGACAATGTGATGAAAATACTATAAAATATAAAAGAGATAAAATAAAGGGGAATATACAGTCGATATAAATAGGTAGATATATAGCATTCAAAACGTAACAATGATATGGAAAATAAGTAACTATTCAGAGCCCCATTTTCAAAATTGCTGCAAAGCCGCCTTCCTTTTGCTTATGACAGGCTTCTCGTCATGTAGATTTATGAAAACAGTCTTTGTTAAGCAAGCTTGAACAATTTATTTTGTATAAATTTCCATTGCTTTGAATAATTACAAAAATAGAAAGAAATGGAGGATTGCAATGGAAAAGATAAATAGGAAAAAAAAGAAAAATAAGAAAAAACAAAATATATTGGCAATAGGTATGCTTATATGTATACTGTCAAGTATATTTTATGCGCCTCAGATGTATAAGTTTGGCACACAGGAGGTAAAGGGAGACATAGTAGTGAGGGAGACGGGAGCTTCTCGTCAATTTGTTCATCCGGGCATGATTCACACAGCGGAAGGTTTTGTTAAGATTAAGCAAAATATTGACAATCAGGTGCAGCCTAATCTGGACACTTGGAATGCTCTGTTGTGGGATGGATTTTCTTCTCCAAACTGGAATCCTCGTCCGTTAGAGACAGTGAGCAGAGGGGTGAATAATAATTATGCCCAGTTTTACATAGATATTCGTCGGGCATATCAGAACGCCCTGATTTACAAAATTAGCGGCAGTGTCCAGCATGGCCAGGCCGCCTGCAGAATTCTAAATGCATGGACAGATAATATGAAGGTGCTGACGGGAAATGCCGACCGCTTTTTAGCTTCCGGAATTTATGGGTATGAGTTGGCAAACGCAGCAGAGCTGATGAGGGATCATTCCGATTTTCACAAGGCGGAAATGGAACAATTGCTTTTAAATATATTTTATCCAATGAATGAGGATTTTCTTGTGCGGCACAATGATGCTCATATTGGAAACTACTGGGCCAACTGGGATTTATGTAATATTGCTTCCATGATGTCAATCGGTATTTTCTGTGATAGGCAGGATATTTATGAGAAGGCTCTTGTGTACGCTAAGGTTGGTTTGGGCAATGGCTCTCTCTACAATGCGATGCCCTATGTATATGAGGATGGCACTGCTCAGTGGCAGGAGGCAGGGCGTGACCAAGGACATACTACATTTGGAGTGGGCTTGTGGGAGGTTGTCTGTGAGATGGCATGGAATCAGGGGGATGATTTGTATGGTTTGTCGGATAACCGCTTTTTAAAGGGAGCAGAATATGTGGCAAGGTATAATAATGGAGAGGATGTACTTTTTTCTGCTTATGAATGGAATCAGGGACAGTCAGGAAAACCTGTGTGGCAGACGGTTGTCAGCGGCGCAGGAAGAGGAAGCAATCGCCCTATTTACTCCATGGTATACAATCATTATGTAAATAGGAGAAGCTTATCGGCGCCTAATGTGGAGAAGGTTTTAAAGGATGAAAATGGAAATTGGCGTATAGAGGGCGCTTGTACAAATGGAGATGAGCTTGGCTGGCAGACTTTAACCTTTGCCAATTTAAGTGAGCCAGAGAAGCAAAAAGGGATTCAGGGAGATTTTGAAGATGGCGTCTATCGGATTCGCTCTATCTTAACAAGGAAATCTTTGGTGGAAAAAGAAAAAGGGACATTGTCCTTTGCCAAAGCAGGATTGGAAGCGTCAGAGTGGTGGACATTGAAAAATATAGGCGATGGGGAATATAGAATTACCAATACGGTGACAAATCAGGTATTGCAGTTAAAGGGAGATAATTTATATGCGTATGGTTGTCAGTTGGGCACAGGAGAAGCTTCGAGTGCAAAAGACACAGCATCAAAGTTAAAACAGCAGTTTGCTCTGCTGAAAAATGATTCAGGAGATTACCGCATTGTCGGTTCGTTAAATGGTTTTGTGTTAGATATTAAAGACAGTAATACAGAAGATAATGGGGAACTAATTCAGTGGAGATATCATGGGGCAGAATGTCAGAGATGGGTGTTGGAGAGCAGGGAGGAGCTTTTGCAGAAGGAGGAGAAGAAGGAACTGTTGGCTTCCATTGGATTTGACAATATAGCCGGATTGTGTGGGAGGGGAGTAAAGGCGCAGTTAAACGGCAAAGCTGTATTGTCTAAAGATTCCATGGTTGGCAATTCTCTTTATCTAGACGGTGTCGGCAGCTACGTCAAGCTGACGGATGAAAATGGAGATTCCCTGCTTAGGGGATATAAGGAGCTGACCATTTCCTATTGGAGCAAAACAGTCAGTCAGGAAGGTACAGATTGGTCATTTTTCGCAGCACCAAATGATGGGCCTCAAACCTATCTGTGGGAAAATTATGTGGGAGTGATGGAACAAAAAAACAATGTCTATGTTCAGCGTTACTTAAACACAGGAGAAAGACCAGAGGATGCAGATTTAGAGACGGTAAATAATCAATGGAAATATATTACAGTTGCTTTTGAAAAGGATAAAACGGTTTTGTATGTGGACGGAGTAAAAAGAAAGGAAGAGAAAAGTCTATATCCATTGGAGGAAATTGTGGGAATCAATGGAGTATGTTATATAGGAAAGGCCAACTGGGGAACTGGGGAGTACTATAAAGGATGGATTGACGAATTTTGCATTTACAGTTATCCGGTGCAACAGGAGCAGGCAAAAGTTTTGTATCAAAAAGCCTTGGCAGCCCATGCTGCCTACGAAGAAAAATTAAAGGGAGAAGACAAGGGAGAGGGTATAAAAACTGCCATTGGAACATGTACCATAAAATCTCTGTCACCTCAATATTATAATGGGAAGGTGAAGAGACCAGGGGTTTCTATATTTGACAAGGGCAAAAAATTGATTGAGGGCAAGGATTACAAAGTTTCCTATTTGAACAATAAAAATATTGGAACTGCCAAGGTGGTGATTGCCGGAATAGGTAATTACACTTCTCAAGCTGTAAGGACATTTTCCATAAAAGTTAAGAAAAATGCAGTCTACAAAGTGGGAAATTATAAGTATAAGGTGACAAGCCCGAAAACAAACGGTAAGGGAACCGTCAGCCTGGTGGGTGTCACAAAGAAGAAGCTGAAGAAATTAAATGTGGCGGCATCCATAAAAATTGGCGGTAAAAGTTTTAAAATTACTGCCGTAGGAAAACAGGCATTTAAAAATTGCAGGAAGGCAGTTTCTTTGACAATAGGAAAAAATGTAAAAACCATAGGAAGTAAGCTTTGTTACAATTGTAAAAAATTAAAACTAATAAAAGTAAAATCTAAAAAGTTCCCGAAAAAAACGATAAGAAAGAAATGCCTGCGGGGACTGCCCTCACAAGCAGCTTCTAAGATAAAATTTAAGATGCCGAAAAAATGATGTTGTATCATTGTTTTGCGGCAAGAAGCTATAAATGTTAAAGTGTAAAAAGTAGTGCAGAAAAGAGGAGGATTATGGGAGATAAGAAAAAAAATGCAAAGAAGAGTGAAGAACAAAATTTTAGTTTTCAAGTGGATTTGAGGGGAATTATTCGGCTGCTCAGTGAAAATTTGTATTCTAGTGCAGATGTATTTCTTCGTGAGCTTCTGCAGAACGGTGTAGATGCTGTGGAGGCAAGGAGGGGGGAGGAGAAGGATTTTGACGGCGGCAGGATTTTAATTTCGTATCATCAAGAACGAAGAGGGAAAGCAAAGCTCATGTTTACTGATAATGGAATTGGACTTACCTGTGAGGAGATTCATACATTTTTGTCAGTGATTGGGCAATCATCCAAGCGGGGGGAAATGAAACGCTCCGGTTTTATCGGACAATTTGGAATCGGGCTGTTATCCTGCTTTTTAGTGGCAGATGAGATATTAGTTCAGACTCGCTCCATTCGGGAGAAGCAAGGTTGGCGCTGGATTGGAAGAAGTGATGGCACTTATCAGGTGACTAAGGAGAAGGAGGATATGGCGGCGGGCACTGTGGTGACAATAGAGCTGGACGAGAAGATGGCTAGACGCTACAGGGAGGAAAAGATAGTAGGATTGCTGAAGGAATATGGGTTTATGCTGCAGCTTCCGGTGGAGTTTGAGGGGGACGGGGGCAGCAGGCGAATTAACGATGGATTTATTCCGTGGAGGCAATCCTTTTGCAGCGGGGAAGATATTCTGCAGTTTGGAGAGCTTATGTTTGATGAGAGCTTTTTTGGGGTAGTACCCATTTTGGGGGATGGACTTCGAGGTTATGCGTTTATCTCAGAACGCCAGACCAGCGCCGCAACAATGGGGCGTCATAAAATTTATTTGAAGGATATGCTGATAACAGAGGACGGAAAAGATTTGATACCTAAGTGGGCGTTTTTTACAAGATGTATTCTTAATGCAGAAAATCTTACGCCTATGGCGTCTAGGGAGGGTTTTGTGGCGGACCATCAGCTGGCAAGGGTGCGGAATGAAATTGAAAAATGTTTATTTGACTATTTTGTATCTTTGTCCCAATATGATGTGGATAAGCTGAAGAGACTCACTATGATACATAATGTAGCGATTAAATCCTTGTCTGTGGAAAATGAGCAGATTTACAAGCTGTTCTTTCCTTTTTTGGTCTTTTCAACAAATAAAGGGAATCTCACAGGATTACAGATAATGGAGGCGGCAAAAAAACTGCCGGTGTACTACTGTGTTCAGGTGGATGACTACCAGAGGGCTTGCCCTTTAGTGGGCAATACAAGATTGCTTATCAATGGGGGCTATATTTATGACACAAGGCTTTTACAGCTTTTGAGGCATTATTATCCGGGTATCCGGTTGGAAATGTTTGACGAGGCTTCCTATGGGGAGTTGCTTCAGGAGCCTTCCCAGGATATGTATGGGCAGCTTGCATCGCTGACAGCAGCGGCATGTGTATTAGAGCCTTTTCGGTGTCAAGCTGTGCTCAAGCAATTTGATCCCCCAGATGTGCCGGCGCTTTATGTGGCAGGGGCCGACTGTTTTTTTGACAATGCTTTTGGCAGAGGTGGTTTTTCTGATTTTATGTCGGGCTTTCAGCCTCAAAATTTTTCAGGGGAATTTGGAAGCAAATTGTACATCAATGCCAGAAATTCTCTTATAAGGCGGCTTGGACAAGTAGAAAATGAGGAGATGATAGAGACGATGATAAAGGTGCTGTATGTCCATGGGATGTTGGCAGGTCACTATAGTTTAAGTGAGCGTGAGACAGAGATTTTGAATACAGGATTGATTCAATTGATGGAATATGGATTGGGGGAGGAGCCATGATTTTAGCTTCACTAAATCGAAGTAACGTGGGGGATAATAAATTGTGGGAGCTGGTGGAGCAGACAAATCAACTGACACAGGGAGGATACGATGATTGGGACAGCAATGCTCAGACATTGATGCCCCTGATGCAGCGGATTATAATGTTTGCTAGGGAAAAAGAAGAGTGGTACATTTATTTTTATGTTATGTCTAAGCTTTTTTGGTTTAGCAGAAGGACGGAGGTAAACAATATTCGCCTGTCTTTTCAAATTGCAGAAATGTTTCATCAAGATTATCAGAGTCGTCTGGGTGAGAGGTTAAGTGATTTTGGAAGAGAATATATAGTGAATCTTGCAGGGAATATTCTGGAGTTTTATGGTGGTTTTCCGCAAATTGATGATTTGAAATTAGAGCAAATGCTGAAGATTTTTCGGGAATGTGAGGCAATCTATGGAAGTGATTGGAACTGCGGGGATTACACGGCAGTTATGTATCTTGCTTTGTTGAATAAAGACATGAAATTGGCAGAGGAGGCAGCAGATAAGCTTAAGAAGGCCCCTTTTATAAACTGGTGTTATATGTGTACATATGGCAGACCTATGATTGGCTATTATATTTTGCAAAATGATTTGGAGATGGCAGTGGATTGGATTTATCAGCTTATTGACAGAGAAATGCCTAAAAAATATCAATGGTTTTTAAAAAAATGTCAGCAGGCAGAGGCTGAGGATTTGGTTGACCTGGCGCTTCAATATAGTCTGTGGTTAGGGAATATTCCGGCTTTTCACAAGTTTTTTCATGTGTGGAGGGAGATATATCAAAAGCCGGAGAAGGAAGTGGAGGATACTCACGATGTGCTGTTTCATGCTGTGGGGGGAGATTGGTCACACCAGGAGGAGCGGGTGCGGCTGGCACAGCAAGATGACAGGGATATGAGGGAGCAGAGGGAGACGCCTCTAGATTGCTTTTACTGGTTTTTATGTTGGCATTGTTATTTTATTTTGTTAGATAGAAAGGGAGTGAGAAGTGTGAGTATAGAATTAGGGGAGGAGGGGAAACGTGAGTGGTCTTGCTTGGATGTTGCCCAATATTTTGAAAGGCAGGCAGATATAATAGGAGAGCAGATGGACAAAGCAAGAAAACAGTTTAGATATAAAGAAGTGAAACATTGTTATAAGGAATGCTGCCTTAACAGCATTCCTTAGAGAGAAAGATAAAGCGGAATCAGTAAATGGTGCAGTGTTTATCTTATCGGAGTAATGATTGTTCAGGAAGGATTGTATCAATGACATTGGTTGGTATTGTAAATTCAACAATCCCCATGTATCCAGGGGCAACCTGGTATTCGTCAAATACGATTACTAGCTTACCCTGGTCATTGATATAATAGTTCTGTTCTGGTGATATGCTCTTAAAGCATTCGTCTTCATTCCAAATTCCCCCAGGGATAAAATAGTTGCCAGAACCATTGTTTACTTCAATGGTCATTTGCTCTAAAATATAACTGCTTATTGGTGTTATGTAATCGGCAGCATCTTGAAATAAGTCTTTCAGTTCTACCACACAGCCTTTGCGCTTATCCAATGTGAAACAGCGGCAGAAGTTGCCGGAGCCACCTACGTTCAGCGTGCTGTCAAACCGCATGGACAACAATGCATCATCGTTGCATAAAATAGTGTAGTCTGTTTCTAGTGCAACATACCCCATGAATTTGCGGATAATATACCAGTTATATTTTTGGCGGAGTGTTTCTATATAATCTGTTATTTTTTGATTCATTTCTTCTATACCTTTTTCAAGTACAGGTGTATCTTGTTGTGAAATGATAATTTCCTTTTTCAAGTTATTTGGTGTTGGCAGAGCAATGTCTAATGTTTCGGATTCAGTTACAGTGTTTGTTTTGGAAGCCGGTATATGGGTGTTGTTCGCTTTGTTTGTGTCTGTATTGGATACTTCCGATGTAGGTGTTTCATTGACATTTGGCTCAGTGGAGGATGCCTGAACTTTGTTTGCTTGAGATTTTGCAGGAGGTTCTTCTGCGTTTTGTATTGTTTGTGTAGCGTGTTCTGTTTTTTTAGGAGCTATATTTTCTGTCTCTTGTGTCTGAGATGTTTGGTAGCTGTAGTGGTCTTTTGAAACATTTTTTTGTTCGGACGTATTAGGAGTGTCCAGAAAAAGCTTTGGTTCTTTCACTTCAAATTTATTTTCTCCCCAACTGATTCTATGGTATTTAACAGTGATAATTTGTACTATGGAACCAACAACAGGGATATCTGCCAAAACATTTGCTGTAGTGGGAGAAAAATTTAAAAAAATACAAATACAAATAATGGAATAAAAAACAGCAAAAGCAGGTTTGTTGGAATGTATGGCCTGTGGTAAAGGTGCCTCTGGTACTATATTAAACATTACGATATTTAGTTTGAAATTGTTGTCTTCCCATTTACACTGCATGATTCCATTGTATTTTTCCACAGTGTTGACAATACTTTTCATGCCGATTCCATGCTCTGTATCTGCTTTGGAAATGGGCAAACCATTTTTGTCAAAGGCAACGGTTTTGCTACAAGTATTTTTAATGCATATATGAAGTGAGTTTTGGAATTTTAATTTTATTGTAATGTGCCGGTTAACTTCGTCTTCTTGCTCACATGCATGGATGGCATTTTCAAGTGCATTTGACAGTACAATGCACAAATCTATATCTTCAATCTTTAGTTTTTCAGGAATGGATATGGATAAATCTAATACACATCCTATTTCTTTTGCCTTAGTGAGATAGGAGGATAAAACCACATTCACCATCTGGTTTTTGGAGTAAGAGATATGCTCTGTAGCTTCAAGGCCCTTCATAAGGGAGTTTACATATTTTTCTGCATAAGTGTTGTCAGAATTGTGAAGGATATTGCCAAGGGCAAGAAGATGATGGCGCATATCATGACGATATTCGCACAACAGCTCATGCTTTTGGGTAATCTCCATAAATTCCTTGTGTTGTATCTGAATATGGGTTTCATATTTATCATGTTCTTTTTGTATCTGCTGTTTTGTAAATTCTGTCCGAAGCAGCTTTGCAATTAAATAAAATGCAGCTATTGCGATTAAAAACATCAGCAATACTGTAATCGAGTCGTAGGTGCTGTTATAAAAGTAAGAAAGCATTACAAGCAATAATAGCATTAGTGACAATGGTATAGACCAGTTAATGTCAGAGTATCGAACAAATCGAAAAAATGGTCTGCGTATATATTTTATGACGATAATACAAATTGCAGACATAATGACAAGCAGTATCAGAAGCCGGATTGCATAGTAATAGTGTAGTGAAGGGCGAAATATGTAAAGTGTTGCTTTCGATGAAAAACGTCCGGCAAAGCTGGTGAACAAGCCTATAAGCCAGATAGGGACGCTTCTGAAAAATCCACTGTCAGACAGAAGGTGCAGGACAAAAATTGCAGGAATGAAAGTAGTGAGTGGCGTAAATCCTAAAGTAAATGCCAAATCATGGCTGCCAAGAAATGCTGCTGTATTTGATGCAGCAGAAAATGTTATACCCGCCAGAAGGATAAAAAATGTTTGTTTTGTTGTAAAACGGCTTTTTGTCAATGCCCCACATACAAAAATAAAAGCTAAAAATATGATAATCTCTTCTGCTGTTCTTGTGTATAATATGCTCATGTTGCCCATATATCTTGCTCCTTATCAATTTTGTATTTTATTTATCTTTCCAATGTTGTGATTATTAGAGTATAACATATTTTTTTACTTATGTTAACAAATATAAAATATGATTTTATAAACAATATTTGGGAATAAATATTTTTCTCATTAAAGTAAAGTAAAAGATAAAAAATAGAACAAATGTTCATTTAAGCCTGTACTTTTTTCATAGATAGTGCTATACTATAGGGACAAAATTTACTTTGGAATGTGCAGGTGCCTCCTTTATGAGGAAGGGATTTTGGAATAGAACAGGAGAAAGGATTTAGCATGGATCATTTTGAATTAGTATCGCAATATAAGCCTACAGGTGATCAGCCCCAGGCAATTGAAAAATTAGTAAAAGGTTTTGAGGAGGGCAACCAGTTCCAGACACTTCTTGGCGTCACCGGCTCTGGTAAAACCTTTACTATGGCAAATATTATTCAGGCGTTGAACAAGCCTACATTGATTATTGCCCACAATAAGACATTGGCGGCACAGTTGTATGGTGAGTTTAAAGAATTTTTCCCCAATAACGCTGTGGAATACTTTGTGTCCTACTATGATTACTATCAACCAGAGGCATATGTGCCATCTACTGACACATACATTGAAAAGGATTCTGCAGTGAATGAGGAGATTGATAAGCTTCGCTTGTCCGCCACGGCGGCATTGACGGAGCGCAGGGATGTGGTAATTGTATCCAGTGTTTCCTGCATTTATGGATTGGGAAGTCCGGTGGATTACCAGAATATGGTAGTGTCTCTGCGTCCTGGGATGGTAAAGGATAGGGATGAGGTGCTGCGGGAACTGGTGGATATACAGTACACAAGAAATGATATGGATTTCAAACGCGGCACTTTTCGAGTGCGGGGGGATGTGGTGGAAGTTATTGAGGCCAGTGCAAGCGACACTGCCATTCGCATAGAATTTTTTGGAGATGAGATTGACAGAATATGCGAGATAGACGTGTTGACAGGGGAGATTAAGGGAATACTGGAACATACAGCCATTTTTCCAGCCTCACACTATGTTGTACCCATGGAGAAAATCAACGAAGCGGCAGTGGAGATAGAAAAGGAGCTGGAGGAGACTGTGGCAGGCTTTAAGAGTCAGGACAAGCTGTTAGAGGCCCAGAGGATTTCTGAGAGAACAAATTTTGATATAGAGATGATGAAGGAGACAGGCTTTTGCTCTGGTATTGAAAACTACTCCAGGCATTTGTCAGGCTTACAGGCGGGACAGCCCCCCTATACTTTGATTGATTATTTTGGGGACGATTTTTTAATTATTGTAGATGAATCCCATATTACGATTCCGCAGGTGAGGGGAATGTACAACGGAGATCAGGCTAGAAAGACCACCTTAGTGGATTATGGTTTTCGTCTTCCCTCGGCAAAGGATAACCGACCTTTAAATTTTTCTGAGTTTGAGAGTAAAATAGACCAGATGCTCTTTGTATCTGCCACCCCTAATGTCTATGAGAAGGAGCATGAGCTGTTTCGAGCAGAACAGATTATTCGTCCCACCGGTTTGCTAGATCCCAGTGTGGAGGTAAGAAAGGTGGAGGGGCAGATTGATGATTTAGTCAGTGAAATTAAGAAGGAGACAGAGAACAAGCATAAAATATTAGTTACCACTTTGACAAAGAAGATGGCGGAGGATTTGACAAACTACATGAAGGAAGTGGGAATACGGGTAAAATATCTTCACTCTGATATAGATACATTGGAGAGAAGTGAGATTATACGTGATATGCGTCTGGATGTGTTTGATGTGCTGGTAGGAATTAACTTGCTTAGGGAGGGGTTGGATATTCCTGAGATTACCTTGGTTGCTATACTGGATGCGGATAAGGAGGGCTTCCTTCGTTCGGAGACGTCCTTGATTCAGACGATTGGCCGAGCGGCAAGGAATTCAGAGGGAAGAGTGATTATGTATGCGGACACTATCACAGATTCTATGCGGGCTGCTTTGGATGAGACAGAGAGAAGACGAAAAATTCAGCAGAAATACAATGAGGAGCACAATATTACGCCCACAACGATTCAGAAAGCCGTTCGGGATTTGATTCGCATTACAAAGACAGCGGAACAGACAATTGACCAGTTAGAAAAAGATCCGGAATCTATGAGCCCCAAGGAATTGGAAAAACTGATTGCTAAGTTGACAAAGCAGATGCAGAAGGCGGCGGCGGAGTTGGATTTTGAGACGGCAGCCAGCTTGAGGGACCAGATGTTGGATTTAAAGGGAAGACTGCGGGATATGGATTAGCTATAGTGGAAATAAAAAGATATGGGAATTTAATATTGCTTGTACCTGCAATGTGGGGATGGCAGTAAGGCTTGAAATAATAGGAATAGTATTATTACAGATTTATAGGAGGAGAAGAGATGGCTTCTAAAAAAACAGATAAACAGTTTATTAAGATTAGAGGTGCCGCAGAGCACAATTTAAAAAATATAGATGTGGATGTACCAAGAAATGCCTTTGTTGTGCTTACAGGATTGTCCGGCTCAGGGAAATCCTCTCTTGCGTTTGACACGATTTATGCGGAGGGACAGAGGCGCTATATGGAGTCCTTATCTTCCTATGCAAGACAATTTTTGGGACAGATGGAAAAGCCAAATGTAGAAAGTATTGAGGGGCTATCTCCTGCAATCTCCATAGATCAGAAGACAACAAACCGCAATCCACGTTCCACAGTGGGAACAGTCACAGAGATTTATGACTATTTTCGACTTTTGTATGCCAGAATAGGGGTGCCTCACTGTCCAAAGTGTCACAGAATTATAAAAAGACAGACGGTAGACCAGATGGTAGACCAGATTATGGAGATGGAGGAGAGGACAAAAATACAGTTGTTGGCCCCAGTTGTGCGGGGGCGCAAGGGAAGACATGAGAAGGTGCTAGAGCAGGCAAAAAAAAGCGGTTATGTCCGTGTTCGCATTGACGGCAGTTTATATGAATTGTCTGAGGAGATTACCCTTGATAAAAATTTAAAGCATAATATTGAAATTGTTGTGGACAGACTTGTAGTAAAAGAGGGGATAGAAAAGAGGCTGGCGGATTCCATTGAAAATGTAATGCATTTATCGGATGGACTGATGATCGTTGATGTGGCGGAGGGGGAGCCTATGAATTTCAGCCAGCATTTTGCCTGTCCGGATTGCGGTATCAGTATAGATGAGCTGCAGCCTAGAAGTTTTTCCTTTAACAATCCATTTGGAGCATGTCCTACCTGTTTTGGTCTTGGTTATAAAATGGAATTTAATGTGGATTTGATGATTCCGGATAAATCCATAAGCTTAAATCAGGGGGCAATAGTGTCCATGGGATGGGCATCCTCCAACAAGGAGGGAAGCTTTACCCATGCTATATTGGAAGCATTGGCGAGAGAATATGATTTTAGCCTGGACACGCCTTTCGAGGAGCTGTCGCAAACGGCACAGGAGGTTATATTGAATGGAACGAACGGGCATGAGGTAAAAGTGTACTATAAAGGACAACGGGGGGAGGGTGTGTATGATGTGGCATTTGAGGGCTTGATTCAAAACACCCAGCGTCGTTATCGGGAAACCTCCTCTGATGTGATGAAGCAGGAATATGAGGAGTTTATGAGAATTACTCCATGTAAGGAGTGCAAGGGACAGAGATTGAAAAAAGAATCCCTGGCGGTAACTGTGGCAGATAAAAATATTTATGAGATAACCGCTATGTCTGTACACAAGCTTCAGACGTTTTTGAATGAGATGGAATTGTCCGAGAGAGATAATATGATTGGACAGCAGATATTAAAGGAGATTCGTTCTCGAATTGGTTTTTTGGTAGATGTGGGACTTGAGTATCTTACTCTTACTAGGGGGGCCTCCACCCTTTCTGGTGGGGAGGCACAGCGTATTCGTCTTGCTACCCAGATTGGCTCAGGGTTGGTAGGGGTGGCATATATTTTGGATGAGCCAAGTATCGGATTGCACCAGAGGGATAATGATAAGCTGCTTGCCACTTTGATGCACCTGCGGGATTTGGGAAACAGTTTGATTGTGGTAGAGCATGACGAGGATACAATGCTGGCAGCGGATTATATTGTGGATATTGGGCCAGGTGCAGGAGAGCATGGGGGTGAGGTGATTGCTGCGGGCACAGCCAAAGAAATTATGAAAAATAAACAATCCATCACGGGAGCTTACCTAAGCGGTAAAATACAAATACCTGTGCCTAAGGAGAGAAGGGAACCTACGGGATGGCTTCACATAAAAGGGGCGGCTCAAAATAATCTAAAAAATATAGATGTAGATATTCCTCTGGGGATTATGACCTGCGTCACAGGGGTATCAGGCTCAGGGAAAAGCTCCCTAATCAATGAAATACTGTACAAAACCTTGGCAAAGAAATTAAACAGGGCTCGGACAATCCCTGGAGTTCACAAAAAGATAGAAGGGGTGGAGCAGTTAGATAAGGTAATTGATATTGACCAGTCTCCTATCGGCAGAACGCCCCGTTCTAATCCGGCCACCTATACAGGAGTGTTTGACCTGATTCGTGATTTGTTTACTTCCACTGCAGATGCCAAGGCCAGAGGCTACAAAAAGGGAAGATTCAGCTTTAATGTAAAGGGAGGAAGATGTGAGGCCTGCTCTGGGGATGGTATTATTAAAATTGAAATGCATTTTCTGCCGGATGTGTATGTTCCCTGTGAGGTGTGCGGCGGAAAGCGGTATAACAGGGAGACACTGGAGGTGAAATATAAGGGGAAAAATATTTATGATGTGCTGGATATGACGGTGGAGGAGGCGCTGCATTTTTTTGAGAATGTACCTTCTATTTACCGCAAGATTGTAACCCTTCATGATGTTGGATTGTCTTATATTAAACTGGGACAGCCTTCCACTACCCTTTCGGGAGGGGAGGCGCAGAGAATTAAGCTTGCAACAGAATTGAGCAGACGGAGTACAGGAAAGACGATTTATATTTTGGATGAGCCAACTACAGGGCTGCATTTTGCTGATGTTCATAAGCTGGTGGAGATACTGCGCAGACTCTCCGAGGGAGGCAATACAGTGGTAGTAATTGAGCATAATTTAGATGTGATTAAGACTGCAGATTATATTATTGATATTGGACCAGAAGGAGGAGACAAGGGGGGAACAGTAATTGCAAAAGGAACACCGGAGGAGGTAGCAAAGGTAGAATTATCATATACTGGAAAATATATTGCGCCAAAATTAAATTTATAATATGATTGATACAAAAATAAAAAGGGAGAGACGGTAATGAGAGAAAACAAAAATGCCCGCCATTATAAAAATGAGAGTATTATAAGAGTAATGGATGAATTGAACAAAGTAGTAGTGGGAAAAGACCATATTATAGAAAAAGTTCTGTGTGCTATGCTGGCGGGGGGGCATGTTTTGATTGAGGACGTGCCGGGGGTAGGAAAGACAACGCTGGCATTGGGAATTTCACAGGCATTGGCGCTCTCCTACAAGAGAGTACAGTTTACGCCGGATGTATTGCCGTCGGATGTAACAGGCTTTATGATGTACAATAAAAAGCTCAATGATTTTGAGTATAAGGAGGGGGCAGTTATGACCAATCTTTTGTTGGCAGATGAGATTAACCGTACCTCCTCTAAAACACAGTCCGCTCTGCTGGAGGTTATGGAGGAGGGGAGCGTGACGGTGGATTCTGTTACAAGAGCGCTACCGGATCCCTTTTTTGTGCTGGCAACCCAGAATCCATTAGGCTATGCAGGGACCCAGAGACTTCCAGAGTCCCAGCTGGATCGATTTATGATTCAGGTGTCTATGGGTTACCCTGATGTGGAAAGTGAAATGCTGATTTATCAGGGCAAACAGAGGGAGGCGATGGAACAGGTACAGCAGGTGCTGACAAAGGAAAGATTTGCATCGCTGCAGCAACAGGCCAAGCAGGTGGAAGTGAAGGAAAGTGTGTGTGAATACTTGACAAAATTGGTACAGAAAACAAGGAATCATGTTCAGATTGAGCTTGGAATTAGCCCACGAGGGGGATTGGCACTGATTAACATGGCAAAAGCAAATGCATTTCTGCAGAACCGGAGCTATGTGGTGCCGGAAGATATATTGGATGTTTGGGAGGTGACAGTGTCACACCGAATTGTGCGCAGCCAGAAGGGAAGATTGAGCGGCGCCGGCATGCATGAGCTGTTAGAGGAAATTCAGATGAGCATACCTATGCCAAAATAGTTGGAGGAGAGAATGCAGAAAAAAATCATCGTTATTGGAAATTGGATTTCCTATTTGTTTTTTTTAGGAGTATGGCTGACTGCTTACATATTTTATCAGGCATATGAATTGCTGGCGCTGTTGGTTGTTATGCTGGCACTTGTGCCGGTCAGTATAGGGGCAGTATATTATTTAAGAAGAAAGCTGCAAATATCCTGCAGTGTGAGAAGAAAGCAGGCAGAAAAGGACCAATCCTTTTTAGTGGATTTTGTTGTGAATAATCCTACTATTTTGGTTTCCAGAAATGTGATATTGACTGTTGATGTGGAAAATACTCTTGTGGGTGAACCACAGAGACAGTATATGGTGATTCCCCTTAAGGCGAAAGGCGAAAAAAAGGTTTGTGTGGAGTGCAAAGGAATATATTGCGGAATGATGCAGTTTCATGTAGTGCAGTGCGAGCTAAGGGACTGGCTTGGTTTGACGTTGCTGAAACGAGAGATAAATGTGAAGACGGATATAGCGATTATGCCGAATGTGAAGTCCGTGAACATTGATTATGAGCATATGGGAAGAGGAGAGGGAGAGCAGGAAAGGAGAACGCTCTCCCAAAAGGGAGACGATGTATCGGAGATTACCCAGATAAGGGAATATGAACCTGGAGACAGACTTCAGAATATTCACTGGAAATTGTCGTCAAAGTCCGAGAGCTTTTTAGTGAAGGACTACAGCATGCCAGTGAATCATGAGATAACTCTTCTGCTTGATTTCAGAAAAACAGATGATAAGTATGGGGAAAAGGAGCAGTTAAAAACAGCTAGGCACAGCAGAGCAGATAGAGGGAACAGCGTTGACAATACAGGGAAGCTATGGAAATTAGATGATGTGTTGGAATTATTTTTTTCTGTCATTTTATTTTTGTGCCAAGAGGGACAGGAAATGTATGTGTGCTGGGTAAATGGTGAAGAGTTAGAGGAGGCGCACATTAGTTCAAAGGAACAATGGATGAGTTTGATTTTTAAAATATATGAGGGCAAGCCGAATCAGGGAGAGATATCGGCTTATGATTATTACAGCAGGCTGTATGCTCAGAGTTTGGGAAATACTATGTATTTTTGTAGGAAGGATGCATTGCCCCAAGGAGGAGAGTATGAGCAGGAAATGCAGATAGAGGCAGGAGAGGCGGTGGCTGTTTGGCTGTAGATAACAAAGAAAAAACGAGTAGATTTCATCATAAATTAAAAAGGTCAGAGATAAAGCGAAGAAAACAGGAGGAGTTATTGGCTGGCAGAACCGGCGTTTGGATGGGGCAGGTACAGGAGCCATACAAAAAAACAAAATATATTCTATTGTATTTGGGAAATGCAGTTTTAAATTTTCTGATTGTTTGGGGAACGATAGGATGCATTCTTGAAAGTTTGGAGGTGGAGTGGGATGCCGTCTTGGTGGCGCCGGCGCTGCTTATGGCTGCAGTGGGAATGAGTTTATTTTATCTGAATACCATGATTCGCATATTGGGGTATGGGTTTGTGATTGGCGGCTTTGTACTTGGGGTTCAGCAATTTATGATTTATATGCGAAGCGGATTTGCGGTGATCTCCAACAAAGTGATGGAGGTGTTGGAATTAGAGCTTGATTTGCCTATTGAGAGGCAATATGAGGTGTATGTGGACAATGAGAGGTCAGCGGTATCTATTTGTGTTTTCTTTATCGGTGTGGTAGTAATGCTGCTGTTCAACATTGTCATATCCGAATTTAAAAACTATTGGATTATTTTGTTTTTCACATTTCCGGTGATGCAGCTTCCCATTTATTTGAACCAGAGGCTGCCTATGAGATATATGACCGTATATATAGCAGGGTTATTGATACTGTATTGCCTGCGAAACGGAGGGCATTATGGGGTTGTGGGGAGAAAGCAAACCAATTATTATCAGAGAAAGTGGAAAAAAGAGAAATATTATTTGTACCGTGCAGACGGCAATAGTAATATGTTTGTGGGGCTTGCTATTCTTGGATTGGCTGCTGTGGTGATTCTTATTATGCAGGGAATACATCCAAGAGAACACTATGACTCCCAGTTCAGGCAGTCACAGTGGAAAACTCAGTCCCAAGCTTTTGCAAAGAGAGTAGCTCTTGTGGGATTTTATGGTATGTTGTATCGCAACAGTGATGGAGCAGGGGGTGTGGGAAACGGGAGACTTGGGAATGTCAATATGGTGAGGATGGACTATGAACCAGATTTATATTTGTACACCCAGGAGACTGTTGGGGAGACTAACATGTATATACGTGCTTTCTGTGGAAGAGAATATAAAGATAATCAGTGGAGTACAGAGAGGGAAAATGAAAATCAGAGTACATGCATTCATTTTCAAATGGCAGATGAATTTGTGTATTTGGATTCACTAGATAAACATTTGTTAGAAGCACAGGAAAAAGAAATCAGAATACAAAATGTAGGGGCAAACGAACAATTTGCCTATATCCCTTATTGGAATAACAGCGGAGTGCTCCATAAATATCAGATGGGCACAAGGGGGAGTGAGGACAGGCTCAGGGTTGGCTATTATACGGACAGAGTCTATGGAGCGCAGCTTGGCAGTTATTCTGTTCCCCAGATAAAACAGATAGTAAAGCAAGTTTGGGAGCAGGAGAACAATATATTGTGGAATCGTTTTTTTGACCAAGAGATGGCGTACAGGGAATATGTGTATGAGAATTATCTTCAGTTGGAGGAGGAACAGAGGGCTTCACTTTTAAACTTTTGCCAGGAAAATGGAATACAACCTGAAAATGAAAATGTAGTAGAACAAGTTCAGCAGTTTTTAAGAGACAATTATACGTACACATTGATGCCGGGAATAACTCCTAGAAATGAAGATTTTGTAGATTATTTTCTATATACCCAGAAAAAGGGATATTGTACTTATTTTGCTTCCGCAGCGGTATTGATGTTTCGCAGTATGGGCATTCCAGCTAGATATGTAGGCGGCTATGCCATAAGTGGAGAGGATTTTACAAGCAGCGAAAAGATGAGAGGCAGCAATCTTAGAGATTGGAGAGGTACTCAGCAGACAATACAGAGGATTGAGGTAACCGATGCCAAGGCACATGCATGGGCGGAAATTTATATAGATGGATTTGGCTGGTATCCGGTGGAGGTTACAACATCTGACAGTGAGGAACTTCCTCAGGAGGAGGACAATCAGATATTTACAGACTTTATAGGTAATGTATTTGGACCAGAGGCAGTTCAAAGAGTGCGGGATACTACACGAAAGACCATTTTATGGATAGTATATTTGCTGATAGCATTTAGTATTGTTTATATGATAATGTGTATTTGTGTCCGTTTTTGGCGCAGGCGTTCATGGGAAAGAAAAGAAAACGAAGAGGCAGTTTGCAGTATGTTTGATTATTTTTGTCGGATGGCAGAGGCTTCTGGGTGCAAATGGCAGGAGGGAATTTCTTATAGGCAGATGGGGGAAAGAATTCAGACATATTATTATTTGCCCAGTGAGGATGTGGAAAGACTTGTATTTTTGTTGGAACAGGCAAGGTATAGCAGTATACCTGTTGGAAACTTAGAGCGAGAGTGGTACTATGAAAAAATGCAGGAACACACAAGAAAAATGTACGAAAATTTGGAATGGTATCAAAAGCTTAAAGTACGGTGGATTAAGCGTCTGTAAAGCAGTAGAACAGAAATGTTGTTTGTGAATAAATAATTGTTTATGTTTAAGCAGAAGTATTTAGGATATGGGCAGATAAATTTGTCCTTTCAAGACAAATTTATCTGCGTGTCAATCACTAAATATTTAAAAAGTCAAAAAAGAATTTGTCTTCATCTATTTTATTCGCCAGAAAATCCTGCCAGAAGTTTTTATCAGAGACAAAAGAAAGGTTTGCATCGTCGTCAAATCTTGCCAAGAAATTCTCCACTCGTTTTCTGTCCGTAGGATTTCCATAGGAGAGGGACCACATAAGCTTAGATGGTTCTCCCTGCTTACAGTAACGGCATTCTATACCCTGGGGAGTGAAAGCGGTAATATACCATCCATCCATAAGATGAGCGGTCTCTTCTGCAGAGACTTGTGTTGATATTATTTCCTCAGTATCCACTATCTTTGAGTCAGTGGAACCAGCGTTTTCTGCTTTTATGTTGGTGGAATCACTAGGAGCAGAGGTGGCAGTATTGGAAGCGGCATTGCTGAGATTAGAGCTGTCTGCTGTTGCACCAGAAGTATTAGCTGCAGCGGCAGTTATATCAGCAGCAGCTTTGCTGACAACTTGAGTGCCAGCTTCGGTGTGAGTAATACCAATTACAAAATTAACAATGTCAATGTCAGTGATAATGCTTTTTCCGTCCGGCTTTAATAATTCTTTGTCCATCAACAGTTTTTTGAGCATATCCTTTGTGATTTCTTCTTCTTTTGCCTTTTCTTCCTTTTTCTTTAATTCCTCTTTGATTTCGTCGATATTTTCATCCATTTTCTGTATCATTTTATCCCACTCATCTTGGGTGAAGGAGGCAGCGCCGGTAGTGATGGCAGGTTGTGTTTGTCCTGTTACTATTTTTTCGTAGATTTCATTTTTTTTGGATTTAATATAGGCCATCCATTCATTTATATTGTCAAAGGGAAGGCGGGTTGGAAGCTGTTCTTTTACGCTTTCTGTTTTTGTGGCATTTGTGATGTCTCCTGCCTTCCACATATTTTGCTGCATGTTTTCTGTTATGTCATACCAGTCGTTTGAAACAGTGAGAAAGCCTAAGGCGGTGCAGGAGGATGAGGAGAGCAATTTTTGACTTGATGCATTGGATATCATTGTCATTAGCTGTTCCATATCTACATTTTCACCCTGTGCCTGCAGATAAGCATAGTAGCCTAATAGCTCAGAGTTGCTTGCTCTGTCCCCAGATATAAGAGAAGGATCCATCTCATAATAGGTATGTTTTCCCCCCAAGGTGGTTTCCATAATAATGCGGGGGGTGGAACTGCTGTAATCCATATAGTAGGCAACATGCTCATAACCTGTTATCCCTTGATTGTCAGTAGAAAATATTTGTTGTAAAGTATCCATTTTGATACTGTCAGCCAAGACAGGGGAAGTGGAACGATTTGTGAGGGCAGCCAAATCAGAAGTTTTGTCAGAAGTGTCCCCTTGATTTGTTTTGGCTGCTGTAGTTGATAGATTACCTGTATTCAGCCAATTTAAAAAAGTTTCCTGCTGAGAGCTGTCTGCAATATTGGTCTGGGAAGAATGATTTTTTCCATAAAATAAAGTATACATATTTTTTGTGATTTGATTTGTTGTCATAGTTTGTATCAATCCTTTCCTAAAAATATTAAGAGTGTCACTATCCTGCAAACATTAAAAAGTTGCTGATGTACTATGTAATGATTTAATGTATCAATTGGGCTTTGCTGATGTTTGCGGATTCTTAAACTCATATAAAAAACGCCAGAACCAAAGCTTCAATCCTTTGATTCTGACGTAATCCTTTACTCTATGCTAATTATATCGGCCAACTTTGAAAATGAATTTAGTTAAAATAATAAATTAGCATAAAATATGGTTATTTTTAGTTGTTTAGTATTTTCATATAGTATTTTAGTATTCCATTGCTTTCTCTTCATTGTTCATAACACGAAGAGCACCTTGCGCTAATGCCAATAATTCATCTTCTCCAGGATATGCTTTTATTGGTGCGATAAATCCACAGTTGGCAGCAATATCATCAATAATGTTTTGGTTATGTGCAATTCCTCCGGTTATTAAGATTTGGTCTACCTTGCCCTGCAATACACAGGCCATAGAACCAATATTTTTGGAGATTTGATAAATAAATGCTTCACGAATATTCTTTGCTTCTTGGTCTCCGTCTGCAATACGTGCCACAACCTCACGCATATCGTTTGTTCCTAAGTAGGCAGTCATACCTCCCTTACCGCAAATCTTTTTGTAAATCTCAGCTTCTGTATATTTGCCGGAGAAACACATCTTTACTAAGCTTCCTGGAGGTACGGCACCAGAGCGCTCAGGGGAAAATGCGCCGTCACCGTCAAGAGCGTTAAACACGTCAATTACTTTGCCGCCTTTATGTGCACCAACAGATACACCGCCGCCTAAATGTACTACAATTAAGTTAAGCTCTTCATATGGTCTGCCGGATTCCTTTGCATATCTCTTAGCGATAGCCTTTTGATTTAATGCGTGAAATATGCTGATGCGTGGCAGCTCCGGCATACCGGAATATCTGGCAACAGGTTCCAATTCATCTACAACAACTGGGTCCACAATATAGGAAGGGACGCCAATTTCATCGCCGATTTCTCTAGCAAGAATACTTCCTAAATTAGAAGCGTGCTGACCTTGTACACCATTTTTGGAATCTTCCAATAAAGAATCATTTACTGTATAAGTACCACTTGGGATAGGTTTTACTAAGCCGCCCCGTCCTACGATTACATTGAGGGATTTGACATCAAAATTTTTTTCCTTAAACAGGTCAAGAATAATCTGTTTGCGGAAATCCTTTTGCTCTACAATGGAATTGTATTTGCCGATTTCTTCTGTAGAGTGACGTAAAGTTTCTTCAAATAATAAAGTTTCATCTTCAAAAACACCAATTTTAGTAGAAGTGGAACCTGGATTGATTATTAAACTTTTAATTGCCATTTTTTTATCTCCTTTTATTATTGATGGCTTCCTATCATAATGAGTCATTTATAATGAGTCAATGGTCATGTCTTATTATGGTAGAAATATTTGGAAAATGCTGAGTTTATTTTTCGCTCATGGCCTGTGCAACAACAGAAGCCAAGGCAATAGAATTTACTTTTACTTCACATTCATCAGACCGTGATGTTAAAATAACAGGAGCTTTTGTTCCTGTAATAATGTTTCCATTTTTTAATTTGGCAGTGTGTACCATTGCCTTGTATACCAGGTTTCCTGCGTGAATATCAGGGAACAATAAAATATCGGCATCTCCCACAATTTTTCTTCCCTCTGCTCCTTTGTGTTTGGCAGCTTCCGGACAGATTGCTAAATCAAAGGAAAGAGGACCGTCTACAATACAACCTGTAATTTTGCCTTCCTCGCACATTTTAGTCAATTCTGCTGCGTCGACAGTTGCTGGCATTTTCGGATTGACTACTTCCACAGCAGCAAGAGGAGCTACCTTAGGGTTAGTAATGCCGCATGCCTCACAGATTTCAACTGTATTGGCAATAATATTGACTTTGTCTTCTAAAGTTGGATATGGGATAAAAGCAACATCTGTTAAAAATAACAGTTTGTCCACGCCTTCCACATCAAATACGCACACATGGGATAATGGTTTGCCGGTGCGAAGTCCCACTTCTTTATCCAACACGCTTTTTAAAAATGATTTTGTGTCAATCAGGCCTTTCATATACATGTCTGCTTTTTGGTTATGTACTAATTCAACTGCTTTTAAGGCAGCGGTCATAGTATCCTCTTCATGGATAATTTTATAATCAGATAAATCCATATTGATGGATGCAGCCACTTCCTTAATTTTAGGTTCATCTCCTACCAGAATGGCATTGGCAATACCCCGTTCCTTGGCAACAGCTACCGCTTCTAGAACGGCAGCATCTTGTGCCACTGCAACAGCTACTGTTTTCATGCTGCAATTGTTTACTTTTTCAATTAACTCATCAAAACTCTTTGTCATTTAGTTACACCTCTTCTTTTATAATTTATAGATTTTATTGTCATAAACACGTGCTTGGTTTACCGCACGCAGATATAAATATGATAACACTTTCATAGGAGAAAAGTCAATAAATCAGCTATACAAAAGTAGAAAAATATTAGCTGTGTAAGTGGGGAAATATATATGCAAAATTAGATACAAAAATAAACAAAGAGGTATACACAAAAATGCGGATAAAAGATATATAAAAATAAAACATATAGACTGGTGATATATAGCTATAAACAAAAAACTTAGGGAAAAATGTGCAATACATACTAGGCATATGTACCAATTCATTATAAGTATTAGACATTTATTAACAGTGAATCTATAATAAAAAGGACAATAATGTAAGAAAAAGTACAGAAATAAAAAGCCGAAAAATGAAGAAATGAAAGATTAAAAGGAGAGATGTAGGATGAAGATTAGCAACAAAGGAGATTTTGGCAAGCAGAATGTATTTGGTTTAGGACAGGAGAACACAGCGTTTGCGCAGTATTTTATTGGCAATTCTTATCTGAATCCCCTCACAGATCCAAAGGAGACAGCAGTGTTTCTGGCAAATGTCACCTTTGAGCCAGGATGCCGAAATAACTGGCATATCCATCATGCAAAAGAGGGAGGCGGTCAGCTTTTGATTTGCACTGCAGGAAGCGGCTGGTATCAGGAGGAAGGAAAGGAGGCGGTCAGCTTAGAACCTGGTATGGTCATTACGATTCCAGCCGAAGTAAAGCATTGGCATGGTGCAAAAGCGGATAGTTGGTTTTCCCATATTGCAGTGGAGGTTCCTGGTGAAAAGACAAGCAATGAGTGGTGTGAGCCGGTGGATGATAAGGCTTATGAAAATTTAAATTGAAAAATTTTTCATAATATATATGGGGGAACTATCAACAGTGAAAAACAGTAGTATATCAGTAGAAGCAGAAAAGAAACGTAAGCAGGATAACACAATAAAAATTATGGCAGGTGACACGATTTTTATGGCAGAGCTTGCAGGGGGAAGTTTAAGAAGATTAAGTGAAAGAAATAAATAAGAAGATATGGCAAGAGGACAGGAAGCATAGCAACCTGTCCTCTTACTTTCATTCATGGATTTTTTCTTTATTTTGCCAAGCTGCGAATTGCAACTGACAGAGTAGTATGTTATGATGTTATTGCTTTGGCTGTTTAGCAGTGAAACAGAAATAATATAGATTTGAAAAGAGGATGAAAGGATTACAATGTATATCATAGCAGGTTTGGGGAATCCTTCCCCACAATACGAAAAGACAAGACATAATGTAGGATTTGATACAATAGATGCCATTGCAAAAAAGCATAATATTTCTATGAACATGAATAAACATAAAAGTGTCTGTGGTACTGGATATATTCAAGGACAGAAAGTATTGCTTTTAAAGCCCCAAACGTTTATGAATGTAAGCGGGGAAGCTGTGAGAGCGGCTGTTGATTTTTATAAAATCGAGCCACAGGAGGAATTGATTGTTATATATGATGATATCAGTCTGGCAGTGGGACGTTTGCGTCTTCGGGGAAAGGGCAGTGCAGGAGGACACAACGGTATCAAAAATATTATTGCTCATTTGAATACACAAATATTTAAACGAATTAAGGTGGGGGTAGGAGAAAAGCCAAGGGGAAGAGATCTGGCAGATTATGTGCTTAGCAGATTTAACAGGGAGGACAGGGAACGGATAGAGGAGGGCATAG
The DNA here is from genome assembly GCA_910578605.1 of uncultured Lachnospiraceae bacterium. Classification (GTDB taxonomy): domain Bacteria; phylum Bacillota; class Clostridia; order Lachnospirales; family Lachnospiraceae; genus MGBC111451. The sequence goes on from CAJTQG010000016.1 coordinate 42,128, forward strand.
AACATGCGGTGGAGGCAGTTGAGGTAATACTGACAAAGGATATGGGGGAGGCTATGAATCAGTTTAATGGATAGATAATGGGTAGAGAATTGCTCATGTTTAGTGAATAAAAAGGTCGAATATTTAGAAATATAGAAAGAAAATAGAATGAGGTGACCATGGATACTTTGTATGCTCCCTTGGGGGAATTAAATGAATTTAACTTGATTAGACAGCATTTAAAGAAAAACTGCACACCCATACAGCTCAGCGGCTGTGTGGATTCGCAGATGGTGCATTTTATGCAGGGCTTGGGGGAAGGCTTTCGCAATAAAATCATTCTTACATTCAGTGAGACTAAAGCAAAGGAAATCTATGAGGATGTGAAGCTGTATGACAGGCAGGCAATGCTCTATCCGGCGAAGGATTTCATTTTTTTTAGTGCAGATATACAGGGCAATCTCATATTGCAGGAGCGTCTGGAGACAGTAAAGAGACTGGCAGAGGGGGAGGAGTGTACTATTGTAATGTCTGTAGATGCACTGATGGATAAAATATTGCCACTGGAGGAGATTCAAAAAAATATTTTATCCATTGAAATTGATGGAACTGTGGAAATGGAGGCATTATCTGCCAAGCTATCCCAGATGGGATATGAGAGAAGCAGTCAGGTGGAGATGGCAGGTCAATTTGCCATTCGGGGAAGCATAGCTGATATTTTTCCTCTTACCCAGGAGGTGCCCATTCGAATTGATTTGTGGGGGGACAGTGTGGATTCCATTAAGTCCTTTGATGTGCAAAGTCAGCGCTCTATTGAAAATTTGGATGAGGTAAAAATATATCCTGCTGCGGAATTTATATTGACGGAAAGTGAGCTTCGGGCAGGGGTAGAGAGAATCAAGGCGGAATGTGATAGCTGTGAGAAGAAATTGCGGGGGGAGATGAAGACGGAGGAGGCCCATCGGCTAAAAACATCTATCTATCATTTTTGTGAGCAGATTTCTTTCAGCCGTGTGGGAGTGGCGATAGACAGTTTCGTGGAATATTTCTATGATAAGCTTGTTTCACTGTTTGACTATTTTCAAAAGGAGGAGACGGTTTGGTTTTTAGATGAGCCGGTGAGGATGCAGGAGAGAATGGAGGCAGTGGAGACGGAATTTCGGGAGAGTATGATGCACCGCTTAGAAAAGGGGTACGTGCTGGCGGGGCAGACAGATGTGCTTTGGCGGTATTCCTATATATTCGGCGGAATTGCGGGAAGCAGGTCCGTGTTGTTTACTGCCCTAGAGCAAAAGCTAAAGGAATTTAAGGTGGCGGAGAGCTACTATATTCAGACAAAAAATATGACAACTTATAACAATAGTTTTGAATTGTTGTGTAAGGACTTGCAGAGATACCGCAAAAAGGGTTACAGAGTGTTGATTCTGTCCAACTCTCGGACGAAAGCTAAGCGTTTGGCGGAGGATATGACAAATGAGGGTATTACAGCTTTTTACAGCGAGGACAATACTCGAATCCTTCAGGCAGGCGAGGTGATGACTGCCTACGGAAATCTTCACAAGGGTTTTGAGTATCCAATGATTCGGTTTGCGGTGATTTCCCAGAGTGATATATTTGGTACAGAAAGACGAAAGAAAAAGAGAAAAAAATCTCAGTACAGCGGACAGAAGATTCAAAGCTTTACGGATTTGAATATTGGTGATTATGTAGTACATGAAAATCATGGGCTTGGTATTTATCGGGGAATTGAGCAGGTGGAGGTGAACAAGCAGGCAAGGGATTACATTAAAATTGAGTATGGGGGAAACGGGGCGTTGTATATACTGGCTACCCAGCTAGATAGGATTCAAAAATATGCGGGAGCTGACGCTGCAAAGGTGCCTAAATTAAATAAATTGGGAAGCCAGGAGTGGCATAAGACGAAGAGTCGGGTTCGAAGCGGTGTGCAGGATATCGCTAAGGAGCTGGTGGAATTGTATGCAAAACGCCAGGCGAAATCCGGTTTTCCATTTGGAGCGGATACAGTGTGGCAGAGGGAATTTGAGGAGTTATTTCCTTTTGAGGAGACGGAGGACCAGCTTCGGGCAATTGAAGATACTAAGAAGGATATGGAGAGCGAAAAGATTATGGACCGTCTTGTGTGCGGGGATGTTGGGTATGGTAAGACGGAGATTGCCATTCGCGCTGCGTTTAAAGCGGTAGGTGACGGCAAACAGGTTGTATTTCTTGTGCCGACCACCATTTTAGCACAGCAGCATTACAATACCTTCTCCCAGCGAATGAAAGATTTTCCTGTACGGGTAGATTTAATGTCCCGCTTTCGCACGCCTGCTCAGCAGAAGGCTACATTGGCGGCATTGAAGCGTGGGGAGGTGGATATTCTCATCGGCACTCACAGGGTGCTGTCAAAGGATATAGTATTTAAGGATTTAGGTCTCTTAATTGTAGATGAGGAGCAGAGGTTTGGAGTGACTCACAAGGAAAAAATAAAGACACTGAAGGAGAATGTGGATGTGCTGACTCTGACAGCTACACCGATTCCCCGCACGCTCCATATGAGCCTGATTGGCATTCGCGATATGAGTGTGTTGGAGGAGGCGCCGGTGGACAGACTTCCTATCCAAACCTATGTAATGGAGTACAATGACGAGATGGTCAGGGAGGCAATTAACCGTGAGCTGGCCAGAAACGGTCAAGTATACTATGTGTACAACAGAGTGAACAATATAGAGGAGATAGCCGGTCAGGTGCAGAAATTAGTGCCGGATGCTGTTGTGACTTATGCCCACGGACAGATGAGTGAGCGGAAGTTAGAGCAGATTATGTATGACTTTATGAATGGGGAGATTGATGTGCTGGTATCCACTACCATTATAGAAACGGGACTGGACATTTCCAATGCCAACACAATGATTATTCATGATGCGGACCAGCTTGGTTTATCCCAAATGTATCAGTTAAGGGGACGAGTTGGGCGTTCTAGCAGAACCTCCTACGCTTTTCTTATGTATAAGAGAGATAAGATGCTTAAGGAGGTGGCGGAAAAGCGCCTGCAGGCAATTAGGGATTTTACGGAGCTTGGCTCTGGAATTAAGATTGCCATGCGGGATTTGGAAATCAGGGGAGCCGGCAATATATTGGGCGCCCAGCAGCATGGGCATATGGAGGCAGTTGGATATGACTTGTATTGCAAAATGCTGAATGAGGCAGTAAGTCAGCTGAAGGGAATAACACCTCGGGAAGATTTTGAGACCACCATTGATATTGCCATGGATGCCTTTATTCCGTCCTCCTATATTAGAAATGAATACCAAAAGCTGGATGTGTATAAGCGAATCGCTGGAATTGAAAATCAGGAGGAGTACGAGGATATGCAGGATGAGCTGATTGACCGTTTCGGCGATATGCCCAAATCAGTTGTACAGCTTTTAGATGTGGCTCTGCTGAAGGCAAAGGCTCACGAGCTGGATATTGAGGAGATAAAGGGCACCTCTGATCAAGTAAAGATTACCATGTATGAAAAGGCGCAGATACAAGTAGACCAGATAGAGGATTTTGTGAAATTGTTTTCGGGAAGAATGAAATTTATGTCAGGAAAGCAGCCATATTTTGTTTATCATTATCAGGCAAAGGAAAAGGATACATTAGAAAAATTTGAGAAGGTGTGCAGTATTGTGGAACAGATGAGGAGGCTCAAGCAATGACAGTGGAGCGCAAGAGAATTAATCATATAAGAGTCAAGGAGATGGGATTTGGGCATATTAGAAGAATTTACATGACAGCGCTTATATTGGTATTAAGCGGCTGTGTCTGTCTGTCCGGATGCAAAAAAAGAGGAGGGGAGGGGACTGGCGGTTCAGAAATGGAGGAGGAACAGAACGATAACACAGAAGCGATATGGAATTATGGAGAAGAGATAGGGGCAGTGGTAGATGGTGAGGAAATTACGGCGGAGGAGATTGATTTTTACGCTTACTGTCAGCAGGCAAACTATGAAGCGTATTCCCTGTTATCTTACAGGCAGGAGTTAAATTGGGGGGATGCGGCAGATGAGTCCGGCGAGACCATGGAGGAAAAAGTAAAAAAGGAGATACAGCGGGAGATAGAGCGAAAAGTAATCTTTTCTCACAAGGCAAAGGAGTGGAATGTCACTCTTACACAAAAGGAAGAGAAGGAGGTGGAGGAAAAAACAGAAAAGTTTCTAAAGGAAAGTGATAAAAAGTTGTTAGAGCGCAGCAAGGCGGACAGTGAGCTTGTGAAAAAAATCTATACAAGAAACGCTTTATATGAAAAGGTGTATAAGAAAATAGGGGGACAGTTGGGAATAAAAGTGACACAGGAGGAGGCAAAGCAGGCAAAAATTACGGCGGTGGAGCTTTCATCTATTCAAGGGAGAGAAAAAACAAAAGAACAATTGGAAAAAGATGCGTCAGCTATACTAAAAATGGCTAAAAGAGGGAAAACTTTAAAGATAGCGGCACAAGCATATGGATATTCTGCTTCCACAGGAAACGTAGGAAAAGGGGATATGAGCGGAAATGAATTGGAGCAGGCATGTCTGTCTATGAAAACAGGAGAGTACAAGCTGTTAAATTATTTAGAGTATGTATATGTATTGTACTGTGATTCGGATTTTGATAAGGAAGCTACAGAGCTTGCAAAGGAGGAAATAAAAAAACAAAAAACAGAGGCGAAAGTTACAAAAATTTATGAAAGTTGGCAAGGGGATATTGGTGTGGAGTGGAATCAGACTTGTATTGACAATGTTAGCTTTGACAAGGCAATATTCACAATAGAGGATGTGGATAAAGTTCAAAATCAAGAAACAAGTCAAAAGAAGTGACGAGAATAGGATAAAAAGGAGGAGACACAGATGGGAAGCAGGTCGGACAGAGCAGTAGCTTATTTTAAGGAGGGGTATAATTGTTCCCAGTCAGTATTTTTAGCCTTTGCAGATAAATATGGGATAGAGCAGGAATTGGCGGCGCGGTTATCCGCATCCTTTGGGGCAGGAATTGGCAGAATGAGAGAGGTGTGCGGCGCTGTGAACGGAATGTTTATGGTAGTAGGGCTGGAGACAGGGGCTACTGTTGGGGCAGACCAGGCGGGCAAGGCTGCAAATTATGGGAAAGTTCAGGAATTTGCGTCAAAGGTGAAGGAGCAGACAGGAGGAACCATTATTTGCAGAGAGCTGCTTGGGCTTGACAAGAAAGCGGTGGATAAGGAATCCCCCATTCCTGAGAAGAGGACAGAGCAATATTATAAAAAACGTCCATGTATTGAGATGATTCGCATGGCGGCACAGCTTTTGGAGGAAGAGTATGGAGAATAATCCCTTGGGATTTGTAAGGAGGCAGTATGGGATTTTCATTGAAAAAAGCAAGTTTATATTTACTTGCCTGTGCAATTCTGGCAATCATTATTATTATATTGCTGGAAAATTTTGTTGTATTTAGCGTACCTTAGAATATAATGTTTATATTTTCCTTTAATATGGAAAGCTTTTACATTCCATTCATGTCTATATCATATCTATGTCATATTTATATCATGTTTTTATCACAATGTAATGGCATAATACAGTTATTCTACTTAAAATGATAGAGTGTTTGTGCCGAAGTGTCGCAGATTCCATCGTGGCAGAGCAAATCTAATAGTTTGCATGTCTCTTCAGCCAAAACACTTTGGAATGGAGGTAAAAATGAAATATAAAAAAATAATGGCTTTGTGTATATGTGGAGTAATGACGGGTGCGATGCTGACAGGGTGCCATGGCAAGGATGCTGACAATAACAATAGTGAGGAGAATCGACAGGTTAGTGAAAGCGGTTCGGAGCAAGGCAACAGTGCAGATGACAATTTGGGGCAGAACGATGAGGGTGATGACAATCAATCGGGGACATCGTTGGAGAAGTTTGATGTTAAAGTGGAATTTGATGAGGCAGATACAACAGATACCTATGAAAATATTATGAGCCGCATTACATTAAAGGATAATGGCAGCAGTGCAGACGGTGAAGGCGTAGATATTTCCGGCAATACAGTAAAAATTGAAAAGCCAGGAGTCTATGTGATTACAGGAGAACTGACAGATGGACAGGTGAAGGTTAATGTGAAGGAGACGGGAACGGTTCAATTGGTGCTGGATGGGGTACATATTAATAATTCCTCCACCTCGCCTCTTTTTATTAAAAATGCGGAGAAGGCAGTAATTACTTTGGCTGAGGGCAGCATCAATGAGATTTCAGATGGTGAGAATTATGAATTTGAGGATACGGAGAATCAGGAGCCAAACTCTGCCGTGTTCAGCAAGGAGAATCTCACATTTAACGGAACGGGAACATTGAAGGTGACTTCCTCCTATAACAATGCCATTCGGTGTAAGGATGGGCTGAAATTTGTCAATGGTACTTATGAGCTTGTTGCGGTGAACAATGCAATCAGCGGCAAGGATTATGTGGCGGTGAGAGATGGAAGCTTTCAAATTACAGCATCGGGAGATGGAATCAAATCTAACAATTCAAAGGATGCAAAGCTGGGATATGTATATATAGAAGGTGGTAAATTTAACATTACAGCAGAAAATGATGGAATACAGGCAACAACCTGCATGAAGATAAGTGATGGAGATTTTACCATAAAAACCGGCGGAGGTAGCAGCAATGCCCAGAAAAAATCACAGGACAAAAATTTTGGAAGGCCGTTTATGGAGCAGGAGGAGCAGAGTGAGGAGTCTGTGGCGAGCTGTAAGGGAATTAAAGCAGGAGTAGATATTACAGTATCAGGGGGCAATTTTCAAATGGATACAGCAGATGACAGTGTGCACAGCAACGGAAGCATCAACGTGGCAGGAGGAAAGTTAGAGCTTTCCACAGGCGATGATGGAATCCACGGGGACACAGATGTGATAATAGACGATGGCGTTATAAAGGTAGTGCAATCCTACGAGGGAATAGAGGGATGCACCATTACTGTCAATGGAGGGGAAATAGAAGTGTCGGCAAGTGACGATGGGTTTAATGCCGCAGGAGGAAATGACAGCTCCGCCACAGGGGGAAAATGGGGAAAAGACCAGTTTGCAGTGGACACGGATGCCTATATGATATTTAACGCAGGGGTGGTGAAGGTGAACGCTTCGGGAGATGGGTTGGATTCTAACGGAAAGATGACGTTTAACGGAGGAGAGATATATGTGGAAGGACCTACCGATAACGGAAATGCCGCGTTGGATTCCAATGGAACAATCGCCGTGAACGGAGGAATAATTGCAGCGGCGGGAAGCTCTGGAATGCTGGAAAGTCCTGCTGACGAATCGAAACAAAACGTGTTTGTGATAACCTATGCACAAGTCCAGCCGGCGGGAACAAAGGTGAGCATTCAGGATGCAAAGGGGAATGAGATGTATGCATGTACTCCTTCCAAGCAATTTGCATCGGTGATAGTCAGTATGGCAGATTTCAAGACAAATGAGACATACACTGTGTACACAGGAGACAGTAAAACAGGAGAAATCCCTATATCTCAATCTGTGATGAATTTGAGCAGCGACGGAACTGTGTCGGCAGGCTCAAAGGGCAGCGCCATGGGAGGTATGAATGGCGGCGGGATGGGTGGAAAAAGAGATGGGAGAAGAAAAGACTTTGGCAATGAAAATATGCCGAAGCAAAATGAGGTGTAGCATAATAAAACCATATAACACATAAAAGGAAAAGGGCAAATGTCTTGATAAAAGTCATTTTGCCCCTTTTTTAATAGAGTTGATTGTGGTAGAATCTTTAAAGGTTTTGAGTGAAATGTGAACAATAAAAAAATGTATAGGAATGGATTAGGAGATAGATGTGGAAGAAATAGAACAATTATTGCAGGAAATAGTGGGGGAGAAATGTATAAGTCTCGTTCTCTCAGGGAGAAGGGGAGGAGATGCCCAAAAGCTTAAAGTCCGCCCTATTAGTCTAAAGGGACAGTTATATTTTCAAGTTACCCGCTATGTGGGAACGCAGGTATTTCATGAAAATTATGATAAGAAAGATTTAATTCCCGTGTTGCTGCAAAATCTAAAAGAAAATTTTAAACAGTGTCAGATAGAGACGAATACATTGGGGGTCTCCATCTTAATAAGCAAAAAGGGAAAAGTCACCATTTCTAAAAAGAAAAAGAAGGCACAGGACATAGTGCAGATACGTCCTGGATGCTTAGAACATAATAGAAAGAAAAAGTATTTGCTTCCAGAAGGAACAGCAGTCCCTTTTTTAGTTGACTTAGGAGTCATGACCAAGGAGGGGAAAATAGTCAGTGCCAAGTATGACAAGTACAGACAAATCAACCGATTTTTAGAATTTGTGGAAGATGTTCTGCCAAAGCTTGACAGTACAAAAGAGCAGACTATTATTGATTTTGGGTGCGGCAAGTCTTACCTTACCTTTGCTATGTATTATTATCTCCATCAGGTAAAGGGGTATGATGTGAAGATGATAGGACTAGATTTAAAACCAGATGTGATTCACCGCTGCAATGAATTGAGGGACAAGTATGGTTACAAAAAGTTGGAATTTTTAGTGGGGGATATTGCAGGATATAATGGGGTGGAGCATGTGGATATGGTAGTGACCCTTCACGCCTGTGATACTGCCACAGACTATGCGCTGTACAAGGCAGTTCTGTGGTCAAGCAAAGTAATATTATCTGTGCCCTGCTGCCAGCACGAGATAAACCGGCAGATTGAAAACCAGCTCCTTGCGCCGATTTTTAAGTATGGAATTTTAAAGGAGAGGATGTCAGCCTTGATAACAGACGGCATCAGGGCAAATTTGCTGGAGCAGGCAGGGTATCATGTACAGATATTGGAATTTATAGACATGGAGCACACGCCGAAAAATTTGCTGATACGTGCAGTTTACAGGGGAGAATCAGCAAAATCTAAAGAGTTAGAGACAAAAGAAAAACAAAAATATAGGCAACAGAATAAGCTGGATACCTTATTGAAACAGATGCATCTGCAGCCAACGCTGCAGGAGCTGTTCGAGCGCCCTGATGATGAAATATGAAATTTGAAGAAAGGCAAGGAAAAAAATGAGTAAACTGATTAAAAAAATAATATTTATGGCAGTATTATTTTCCCTTATCATAGGAATATATTTCTTTTTTAACAGAGAGAAGAGTCACAAGGAAGCGAAAGATATGGAGGAGGCCAGTCTTCCAGTAGTGTATATGGTTTGGGAGGAACAGAATATCAACCAGCTTCACGGCTATGTGAGGGAGATGGACCCTGCCTACATGAGAGAATCCTTCATACCTATGAATGAAGACAGAAGGATACAGCTGCAAATCAAAAATTATGGCAACAACATTCATAAGATTTCTTATGAGGTGAGAAGTGTTGATGGCACCAGACTGGTGGAGGATACACAGGTGGAGGACTTTGATAAAGGGGAGGATGTGACAAATGTAAGCTTTCACATCACCAATATGATTGATAACAATACAGAATATAACTTGATTATGAAGGTTACCACTGATAACAACAAGGATATTTTCTTTTATACAAGAACACAGGTGCTAACCGATACCTATTGCACAGAGCAGATACAGTTTATTCAAAATTTTAGCAAGAAAACATTAGATAAAGAGAAAAGCCAGACACTTGCCAGTTATATGGAGCCAAGCGATACCCAGGATAATTCTAATCTGGGAAAAGTAAGCATACATTCCAATATTAAACAGTTGGGGTGGGGAGATTTGAAGGTGGAAAGGGTAAGCACTCCCCAAGTAACCATCAAGGAGCTGATTGGGGGAATTGGCTGTTATCAGTTAAAATATAAGGTGATGGCTAAAAATGATTATAATACAGAACAGTATTATAATATTGTAGAATTTTATCGTGTAAACTGGGCAAATGGTGAGAAATATTTATTAAATTTTGAGCGGCAGATGAATCAAATTTTTGAGGCGTCTGGTCAATCCATTACGCCAACCCGAATCAATTTAGGAATTGACAGTGATTTGACGGCAGAGTATATGGCAAGTGAAAATACGGATTACATGGCATTTGTGAAGGAGAGGCAGCTTTGGAGTTTTCATGAAAAAACAAATCAGGCAACGGCAATCTACTCCTTCGCTGATGATAAGAGCGATGGGGTGCGGGAGGAATATGACCAGCATGAAATGAGGGTTATGAATGTAAGCGACGAGGGGGATGTGGATTTTATGGTATTTGGTTATATGAACAGGGGAAGACATGAGGGTACCAGCGGAATGACCATTTACCATTATAACAGGGAAGACAACAAAGTGGAGGATGTGGCATACATTGCCAGCGATAAGCCCTATGGGGTATTGAAGGAGACTATCAGCAAGCTTTGTTATATCAATCAGGATAACCAGATGTATATGCTCATGGACAATGCTCTGTATTCCATTGATTTGACGGGGGATGAGTATGTGGAGATTGTGACAGGGCTCACTGACGGCAACTATGTGATGGATGACAATGCCACGACAATTGCATGGCAGGAGGGTAATTCTATGTATGATGCATCCTCCATACGGGTTTTAAATATAGAGACGGGAAAGGATGTAACTATTGAGGCGGGGGAGGGAGAGAGAATCCGCATTGCCGGCTTTGTCCAGGAAGATTTTATATATGGTTTGGCAAAGGCGAAGGATATTTATCAGGATAAAAACGGTAATGTGACATTTCCTATGTATCAGGTGAAAATTGTAGATAAGGAGCAGCAGGATATAATGACCTATCCGTCCACCGGAAATAAAAAAATATATGTGACGGATGTAGAGACGGAGGGGCCATTGATTTCTCTGACAAGGGTGAAAAAAAATGGAGGCATTTTTGAAAATTATAAAGCGGACCAAATTCGGAATAATGTGGAGGAGGAGGAGGAGGCTGTCACTCTTTCCACTATTCTCACAGACTTAAAGGAAACGGAATTGATGCTGAATTTTGCCTATAAGATGGGGACAACAGACAGCTTGAAGCTGTTGAGGCCCAGCGAAATCAACTATGCTAAGGAAAATGTCCTTGAGATTGCCATAGGTGGGGAAAAGGACAGGAAGTATTATGTTTATGGACATGGGGAGATGAATAAGGCTTGTAACCAATTATCAAAAGCGATCATACAGGCGGATGATTTAGTAGGGGTAGTGGTGGATGCCTATGGGCGAACTATTTGGGAAAGAACAGGAAGAAATGATAAACCTCATGTGGACGGACTGAAGGTTTATGAGACGGAAAGAGAGTCCAGGCAGGTGGAGGCGTGTATTGATGCAGTGCTCCGCAAAAATGGGGTTTCACAGGATGTGGAGGAGTTGATGAAGGAGGGGGGCACTACTTTAAGTATTTACAATGAATATTTAGATGAGAGAGGGTTGGACTTGACGGGATGCAGCTTAACCCAAGTACTCTACTATGTACAGCAGGGACAGCCGGTGCTTGGCATGCTGGATACCAACAGGTGCGTACTGATTGTGGGATATGACTTATATAATGCTGTAATGATTAATCCACAGACGGGAGCGGAATACAAAAATGGGTTGGAGGAGACGGAAAAGGAATTTGAAAAAGCAGGAAATCGGTTTGTGAGTTTGCTTCCAGGAAAATAATCTGTATGTATGATAAGACTTTAATAAGATTTGATAAATTTATAAGTTGTTGGGAAGGCTTTAGCCTTCCCAATTTTCTGTATATAAGCCTTCCCCATTATCCTCGTAGGAGCGGGTGCTTGATGGTGGCTCCTCCTGCTTCTTGGAGGTGCTGGTTTCTCTGTGTTTGGTGTTACTTTCCGGCAGTTTTGTGTTTTTTGTAGTATGCTCCTTTGTGTCCTTTTGAAGGCTTCCCACAGAAAAAGCATTTTCGTTTTCTGAGGAAGCAAAAGAATCGGAAGTAGTGTTTTCCTGACCTTTTGTGTTATCTTCACTGGAGGAATCGCTGTTTTCTTTGCTGTTTTTCCAGTCTTGAATGGAAGCGTCCTCCAGTGTCTTTTCCGGATATTCGGGAAATTCAATATATTTTTTATTTTCATGAATACTAGTCATAAATTGCTGCCAGATTTTTCCTGACAAGGTATTTCCCACTCCGTCGGATATTATTTTTGGCATATCATAGCCGGTCCACACTGCTGTTGTGTAATATTTGCTGTAGCCCACCAGCCAGCTATCCCGATTACCGTTGGTTGTTCCTGTCTTGGCGGCACACTGGGCGTTTGTTACCTGATAATGTTTTCCGGTGCCATCCTCCAAAACATCCTTCAGTATATCAGTGATGACAACACAGGCATTTTCTTCATAGATTCTCTTTTCCTCCATGGGATGCTCCACAATCACTGCTTTTGTGCTGTCCGTAATTTTTGAGATGCAGGTGGGAGTGCGATAAACGCCATTGTTTGCTATTGTACAGTAAGCGCTTGCCATCTCAAGAGGAGAGGTGCCGTAGGTGAAACCTCCAATAGAGGCCGCCATCACATAGTCTCTCGTATCAATTTTGGAAAAATTCATATCCTTTAAATATTGCAGGCCAGTGGCTGGGCTTAACTGTTCAAACAGAGACCAGGCTACTGTATTTTTAGATTTGATAATGGCATCCCGAAAAGTCATCTCCCCCTCATACACATTAGGAGAATTTTTTGGCCCTCCTTTTATTTTTTCGTCATTTACGATTGAGGAAGCTGTGTATCCTTTTCCAAGCAGAGGGGTGTATGTGAGAATTGGTTTGATGGAGCTGCCAGGCTGCCGGTGGCTCTGGTAGGCTCTGTTTAAGGTGTAACCGTTGAACTTCTGGGAGCGCCCGCCCACAATGGCATTTACATACCCAGTGGCATTGTCAATACATACGGCGGCACCTTGAAAAGTATAGATTCCCTCTTGATTTTTTTTCTTTGAGTATTCTTTTAAGGTGTTGTTTACAGTTTTTTGTAACTTATCCTGCATGTTCATGTCAATGGTAGTGTAGATTCGGTAGCCTTTTGTAAAAAGCTGATTAGAAAACTGACTGTAAAGCTGGTTATATTCAATATGATAGATTTCTTCTTTGATATCAGAGTCAAAGTAATATTCTATCTCAAAGCCGGAATCTTCCATTAAGGACAGCACTGCACAATGGCGCACAAAAGTTTCCACATAATCACTTTTTTCCTTTTTGTGGGGGGTTAATTGGATTGCCTCGCCACATGCCTGCTCATACATATCTTTGTCAATATTTTGCTGTTCATACATTTGCAGAAGAATGCGGTCACGGCGAGCCAAGGTAGCCTCCATATTGGTAAAAGGGTCGTATAAGGTTGGATTATTGGGAATGGCACATAAAAATATCATTTGGGAGAGGGACAATTGGGTTATGCTTTTATCAAAGTAGCCCTTAGCGGCAGACTGAATACCGTAAAATCCGTTTCCAAAGTAAATATTATTAATGTAAAATTCCAGCAGTTCTTCCTTGGAGTAGGTGTCCTCCAGCATACCAGCAATAAAAATTTCCTTTATTTTTCTATCAAAAGTGACTTCATGGGATAGAAAGATATTGCGAGAAAGCTGCTGGGTGATGGTACTTCCTCCCTGGGTGATTTCCCTGTTTTTCAAAAAGGAAAGGCTGGCCCGGACAATCGCTTTATAATCAATTCCCTTATGCTCATAAAATTTTCTATCTTCAGTAGTGACAAAGGCAAGCTTTACCATGTAGGGAATGTTTTCTGAAGTAAGATAATAGCAATCCTTCTGGGCAGACATGGAGGTAATAGGTGTTCCCTTTTTATCATAAATAATGCTTGTAAGATTGGAGGAAAAAGCATCTCTTCCCATGGAATTTACAAGGGCAGATGCCTCTTTTTTATATGCCTGCAGACGAAAGAAGATAATGATGGCGGAAAATAAAAAAAGTCCGCATATGGTAAGAAGTCCAGTTACCAATATTTTTTTCCACGCTTTGGGATTTTTCTTTTCTTTTTTACGTTTTTTAATAAGAGGCACTTTGTTCACCGTCCTTAACTATTTTAAAGACACTTTGTCCTGTAAATTTCCTGTTGTTTCCAATGTTTTCTTATTATTTTACAGGATCAAAAAGTGTATGTTTTAAACATCATAACATGATTGTAAAAGTTTTGCCATAAATTCATGAAAAACCTTTACTTTCCCTGCCCAATGGGATAAGATGAATGTATGTCGAAATCGAAAAATGAAAGGAGGATTTGTCTGACATGAAAAAAGGGAAGAAAAGCTTGGTTTGGCAGATTTCCAAAGTCTGTGCAGTTTCATTGCTGGTATTTACCACATATATGGGTATGATGGAGGAGACGGCAAAGGCAAAAACATCTGCAAAAGCACCAAAGAAAATTACCTTATCCACCAGCACAGGTGTGAAAAAGGTATATATCGGCGGACCTTCAAAGTATGCCTCACTGAAAATTAAAGTGGGAGTACAGCCTAAGAAGGCATCTTCAAAGGTAAAGTTTATTAACAAAAAACCAAAAATTGCCAAGGTTACAAGCAGCGGCAAGGTGACTGGAAAGAAGGTAGGAACGGCAAAAATTGTGGCAGTGTCCAAGGTGAAGCCGTCTAAGAAAAAAACAATCTCCATCAAGGTGGTAAAGTATGAAAAGAGAGTTCGCCCTGGCAGTATCAGTGCAAGGATATCCAAAACCACCCTGTTAAGCGGGGGTACGGCAAAGATTACCGCTAGTGTGAAACCTGCTGACACAACAAACAAAACGATAAAATATAGGTCGACAAACAATGCATTAGCAACCGTGACAAGCAGCGGAATTGTTACAGCAAACACAAGCGGCAGAGCAGGTGTTGTAAAGATTCGTGTCTACTGTGGAGATAAGAACAAGAGAAATCAAACAGTTTATAAGGATTTTTCTATTACTGTGCTTCCTGTGGCGGTGGAATCAGTGTCCACTCTGGCAACAAAGAAAATAGGAACTTCCATGACAGAACAATTGTATGCCTCTGTTCGTCCGTTTAATGCCACTAACAAGACATTGAAGTATACATCCTCCAATCCGGCAGTTGTCTCAGTTAATGCCAAAGGAGAGATCACTTCCCATGAGGAGACAGGGGTTGCAGTAATTACAGTTACCTCCTCCAACGGAAAAAAAGCAACTTGTCGTGTTCAGGTGGAAGTAAAGCAGATTTCTATTCATGATCCTTCCATCACTGTGGACAAGGATGGTACCTATTACTTGTTTGGAACACATTTAGGTGCTGGTAAATCTAATGATTTGAAGTCGTGGACAGATATTGGCGGCTGTTTTCGTCTTTTTGGTGTGTCGGAGAGCAAGTTTGTGAGCAAGATGAACAAAGTATATAGCTGGATGAATATATCTTCTTACGCATCAAAGAATTTCACATACACATGGGCGCCTTCAGTTATTTATAATGAGACAACGAAAAAATACTATTATTATGCATGTACCTCGGAGTTTGGCACCACAGATTCAGTCATCTGGTTTGCCACTGCAGATAAGATAACGGGGCCTTACTCTGCGCCAACACCAATTATTTACTCTGGCTTTATCAATCAAACTGCAGGTACCTGGTCCTATAACAGAACCAACATTAAGGAGCTGATTGCCAACAAAAAATTAGATGGGGTGAGCAGCAGTTGGTTTGATTCAAAGGGCAATTACAACAGTGCACCAGGCAGAATGCCAAATGCCATTGATCCAACAGTATTCTACGATAAAAATGGGAAGATGTGGATGACATATGGCTCATTCTCAGGCGGTATTTATATTTTAGAGATTGACACAAAGACAGGTATGCCTATATATCCAGCAAGGGATGACAAGGCAAACAATGTGGTTGCCTACTTTGGAAAGCAGATTACAACCTCTGTGTCCACGGCGGGAAGTCATGGAAACGGGGAAGGACCATTTATAATGTATGACCCAGCAAGCGATTACTATTATCTCTATATTACTTACGGCGGACTTGGAGCATTGGACGGTTACAATGCAAGAGTATTCCGCTCCAAAAATCCCGATGGCCCATATGAGGACGGGGCAGGCAACAATGCTATGACAGGTGTGAACAAAGGCTTGAAGATGATGGGTAACTATCAAATTACCAGCACCCCTGGTTATCTTTCCCCAGGACATACGTCGGAGTTAGCAGACAGGGACGGCAAGTTGTATCATATTTATCATACTCGGTTTAATGATGGAGCAGGAAACGGACATTTAGTGAGGGTTCATCAGATGTTTGTCAACTCTCAAGGTTGGACAGTTCCGCTTCCGTACGCTTACACAGGGGAAACAATAAGCAAGACCGGCTATAACACAGACGAGGTAGTGGGAATTTATGAATTTATCAATCATGGCAACACAACGGTAACAACAGATTCATTTCCTAATGTAGGCTCTATTATGGGAAAAAGTCAGACGATTTCTCTCAATCAGGATGGAACAATCGGAGGAGACAAGAGCGGAACATGGAGTTTTGAAGGAGAAAATACACCTAATGTGAAGCTTGAAATCGACGGAGTGACCTACTATGGAGTATTCTGTTATCAGAGAGATGAGTCCGGCTCCCGTCAAAACAGAATGGTGTTCTCGGCGGCAGGCTCCGATAACTGTACTATATGGGGCGTGAAATATAACCAGAATGAAGAGATGGATAAAGCATTAACCAGCTTGACAAATCATATTCAAGGAAATGTCCGCTCTGATTTGCCGGGGAAGGATATGGGAGGTCTAAATATTTCTTACACATCCAGCAATCCGGCAGTGATATCAAGTGAAGGAAAAGTAACAAGAGGTGAAGCTGACCAGAAAGTAACTTTACAGGTGAAGCTGGAAAGAGGAACAGCTTCAAAAACTAAGAGTATTTCTGTAACAGTAAAAGCATCAGTGAGTGCCACAGTAAATGCCCAAGGTATTTTGGCACAGTACAGCTTTGATGACAGTGGAGACTTAGGCAAGGATGCATCAGGCAACGGATTGTCAGCTATTACAAATGATACAGCGTTTAAAGATAGCTTTGCAGGACGCAATGGTGTACTGCAGTTTACCGGAGGACTAGACAGCTTTGTAAAATTACCGGCAGAAATATGCCGAACAGAGGATTTTACTTTCTCAGGATGGGTATATTCCACAAAAGCTGATTGGTGGCAGAGAATATTTGATTTAGGTGACGGTGAAGGCAATTCTGCATTTTTGACAAACTGCGGAGGTGCAGGCGTGCTTCGATTTGATTTGACTAGCACAAAGACAGGATTCTATTTAGATGACAATGAGATACTTCCTTTGAACAGCTGGAATCATATAGCAGTGACAATGAAGCATGATGGTTCTGCAGCGTTGTACTTAAATGGCAAATTAGTATCTATACAAAATGCAGGCAGTTTGAAATTTATGTTAAATGATTTTGCAGGAACCAACAACTATTTAGGAAAGAGCCAATATGCAGCCGATCCGTTGTTTGAGGGATATATGGATGATATTACCTTCTACGGAAAGGCATTGACAGCCCAGGAGATAGAACAATTGGCAAAATAAAATAATTTAAATGTCGATGATGGCAGATGGTGCGGTTTTGACAAAGAAGATTAGCATAAAGGCGCCAACGAAATCTTTGTATGTTGAGGCCAAGAAAGAATAAGACAGTAAAATTATATTATGACAAAAGATAAAAAGATGAGCTTTCTCCTTTGGATGAGGAGAAAGCTTATTTTGTTACTGATTGAATTTTCAATCGAAAAATAGAAATTTTAATGATGCTTTCGGTATTCCATGGGAGTACATCCCATGGCTTTCTTAAACACCCGGGAAAAATAGTTGGGTGTGGCAAAGCCTACATGGTCTGATATTTCTGTAATGCTCATATTCGTTCGCTGTATATATTCCAAGCTTTTTTCGATGCGGTAATGAATTAGATAATCAAAGATAGTCTGATTCATACACCGCTTAAACATGCGGCATGTTTCGTTGGAACAAAGGTGTACATGATTTGACAGCTGTTCTAAAGTAATATTTTCCTGGTAGTGAGTTTGTATATATTCTATAATTTGTCGAATGCGCATAGTATCTTTATTTGGCTTTGAATGTTCAAGTTCATCCAACTCTGCATGTTCGTAGATTTCCAGCCATATGGTCATTAAGGCGATTTGAATTTGAAGCTCTGTGGAGCGTGAAGGGGTGGCGCAGAGCAGACGTATATGCTCTATCAGTTCCAAAATATGCTGCTGCCATGGGATATGGGAGGAAAACAAAATGGAGGAGCAGGCAGGGGAATTTAAGATAGGATGCATAAATTTATTGTCCATTACACTGGAGGAGTAGCCGTACAATAATCTGGGATGAAAGGTGATAGAAAGGTAGCTGCAATCCTGACTGTCTAGGCGGCGTCCGGTGTGAAGCATATTGGAATTACAAAACAATCCTTGGGACGCTCTCAAGGAGTAGATTTTTTCATTGACCTGATAGGAAATGCTTCCCTCCATGACAAGTGTGAGTTCTATTTCAGGATGCCAGTGCCAGGAGAAGGAACCGGTCTCAAAATAGGACAACCGTTCATAGCTGATGCGAAATGGGAATTCATAGCTTCCATGCTGCTTAATTTCTTTTTGCTCCTTGTCTATCTGTAATTGCATAAATCAGCACTCCTTTTATTTTTTTGTAAAATATTTCTGTATAAATCTTTATGGTAATGAAATCTCAAAATTATTTCTTTATTTCTCTAAATAGTTGATGAAAAATCAATATAGTTTTATTATATTGTTATTAACAGAAAAGTCAAATATAGTACAGCAGGAAACAAAAATTTCTAGTGAATTGAGATGAGTTATGAGAAAGGAGACGATTATGGAGTACACATTGCCGCAATTAAAAGAAAAATTTTATGAGCTGTTTGGGGAGGGGGAGAATGGAAAAATGTATTTTGCACCAGGCAGGGTAAA
Organism: uncultured Lachnospiraceae bacterium; assembly: GCA_910578605.1. Lineage (GTDB taxonomy): Bacteria > Bacillota > Clostridia > Lachnospirales > Lachnospiraceae > MGBC111451. Next base: position 61,005 of record CAJTQG010000016.1, read on the forward strand.
TTTAATTGGAGAGCACACAGACTATAATGGAGGACATGTATTTCCCTGTGCATTGACAATTGGAACATATGGTGTGATACGAAAAAGGGCGGATAAGCTGCTAAAATTTTATTCCTTGAATTTTCCTCAGGACGGCATGGTAACAGTATCTTTGGACCATTTAGTGCCAGAAGAGGCAGACGGATGGACCAACTATCCAAAAGGAGTAGTGTGGGCATTTGAAAAAAAGGGATACATGATAGAAAACGGAGCAGATATATTGATATATGGAGACATTCCCCCAGGCTCCGGTCTATCCTCCTCTGCCTCCCTGGAGGTGCTTACAGGTTTCATGTTAATGGACACCATGGGGCTTAATATTTCCATGACGGAGCTGGCATTACTTGGACAGTACAGTGAGAATCATTTTAATGGAATGAACTGCGGTATTATGGATCAGTTCGCCAGTGCAATGGGAAAGAAAAACTGTGCTATTTTTCTAGATACCAATACATTACAGTATGAGTATTCTCCAATTGATCTTAAGGATGCCAGAATTATTATTACGAACAGCAAAGTGAAGCACAGCTTAGTTTCCTCCGCTTATAACGACAGAAGGAGGGAATGTGAATTTGCATTGGAGCAGCTTCAGACGGTGACAGATATTCAGACATTGGGAGACTTGACGATACAAGAGTTTGAACAGTACAAGGATGCTATTACAGATGATGTGAGGAGAAAAAGAGCAAAGCATGCCGTGTATGAAAATTACAGAACGATTCAGGCGGTGGAGGCTCTGAAGGAAAATAATATAGAAAGCTTTGGAAGTATGATGAATGAGGCACATATTTCCATGAGGGACGATTATGAGGCATCCTGTTTAGAGACAGATATTTTAGCGGAGTTGGCATGGGATATACCAGGAGTGCTGGGTTCTAGAATTACAGGGGGAGGTTTTGGAGGCTGCACAGTCAGCATTGTGAAAAATGAAGCCGTTGAGGAATTTAAAAAGCTTGTATATGAAGGTTATTTGGAGAGAACAGGAAACAAAGCAGAATTTTACGTGGTAGATATAGGGGATGGCGCCCGTTGCTTAGAGGAGGAAAGGGAAATCTAATCAATATGTTTAGAAAGGCGGTATGTCAGCATATGGAAAAAATGAAGATTATAAATTTTTAGAATGAATTATGAAAATTGGTTGTGCCGGCTTTGCCGGTAGGGCTGGAAAGTTGGAAAGGAGCGAAAAGCAGATGCTGTCAGAATATATTGCAAGGCTGGTGGAATATGGAATTCGTACAGGTTTAGTGCCGGAGTGTGAGAGAATATATACAACAAATTTGCTGCTAGATAAATTTGGAGAGAAGGAATATATTTTGGGAGAAAGCCGGCTAGAGGAGAAAGAGGAGCAGATGCCCCTAGAAGAGATTTTACAGGGACTATTAAGGGAGGCCGGCAAAAGAAATTTAATGGGGGAGGGGGTAACCCAGCAGGATTTATTTGACACGGGGCTGATGAATTGTCTTGTGCCCAGACCAGTTCAGGTACAGCAGACATTTTGGGAAGCATATAAAAGTTCTCCTATGGAAGCGACAAACTATTTTTATAAGCTCAGTCAGGACAGCAATTATATAAGGCGCTACCGAATTGCCAAAGATGAGAAGTGGACGGTAGACAGCAAGTACGGTGTTTTAGATATTACGATTAATTTGTCTAAGCCGGAGAAGGATCCAATAGCAATTGCGGCGGCGGGAAAACAGGAGAGTGTCAGTTATCCCAAATGTCAGCTTTGTATGGAGAATGAGGGCTATGCAGGGCGCCTTGACCATCCGGCAAGGCAAAATCATCGTGTCATTCCGGTTACCATTGATGGAGGAGGATGGGGCTTTCAGTATTCTCCCTATGTGTATTATAACGAGCATTGTATTGTGTTTAATTTACAGCATGTTCCCATGAAGATTGACGAGGCAACATTTAGAAAGTTGTTTGATTTTGTAAAACAATTCCCCCACTACTTTGTGGGCTCTAACGCAGACCTGCCCATTGTTGGAGGCTCCATTTTAAGCCACGACCATTTTCAAGGGGGGAATTATGAGTTTGCCATGGCCAGAGCTCCAATTGAAATACCGGTTACAATAAAAGGCTTTGAGGATGTGGAGGCAGGAATTTTAAAATGGCCGTTGTCGGTGCTACGGATTCGCCACTTAGATGCAGACAGGCTTATTAGCCTTGCTGCCCATGTGCTGGATAAATGGCGAAATTACACAGATGAGGATGCCTTTATTTTTGCCGAGACAGAGGGAAATTCCCATAATACCATTACACCCATTGCTAGAAAATCCGGAGGGTTGTATGAGTTGGATTTGACACTGCGCAATAATATTACAACGAAAGAACATCCGTTGGGTGTATTTCATCCCCATACTAAGCTTCACCATATAAAGAAGGAAAATATTGGATTGATTGAGGTGATGGGATTAGCGGTGCTTCCGGCAAGGTTGAAAAGGGAAATGTTACTGATGAAGGATGTACTGATATCAGGTAAAAATGTAAGGGAAGTGGAAGAATTAAAGGCACATCATGAATGGCTGGAGGAGCTGATAGAGAGCCGGAAGAAATGTAATCAGAATGAGGGGGAGAGGGATTTTTCAAAAATGGGGGAGGAACAAGTGATGGATATTTTGCGCATGGAAGTGGGCAAAGTGTTTGTGCAGGTGTTGGAGGATGCAGGAGTTTTTAAGTGTGATGAGTCCGGAAGGCAGGCTTTTTTGCGATTTGTGAAAACGTTGTGAGGCTTACGGAGCATATTTCACTTTTGGAGTAATATATAACTATGTGTTATGTGTCAAATATATTTATCAAATGTTCATGTATGCATGTTCGCTTAGTATTATGGCACGCAGGAAAAAGAGAAAGGGAAGGAGAAGGAAATGTCAGCATTTTTATTTGTGCATTTTGTGGGAGAGGGGAAATATCATGAGCAAGTTTATTTTTCTGTCAGTAAGGATGGTTTGCATTGGCGGGATTTGAGGAATGGGAAGCCTATACTTTTTTCTCATATAGGGGAACAGGGAGTGAGGGATCCCTTTATAGTAAGGGAGCCGGAGAGTGGAAAATATTTTTTGATAGCTACGGATTTGCGCATAGAGGCGGGAAAAGGATGGAAAGCGGCCCAGGAGGCCGGCAGCCGCTCTATTATTGTGTGGGAATCCGAAGATTTAATCCATTGGTCTAGGGAGCGAAGCGCAGAGGTAGGAGTGGAGGGGGCAGGGTGTGTGTGGGCACCGGAGGCTGTCTTTGATGAAGAAAAAAAGACGTTTATGGTATTTTGGGCATCAAAGGTGCAACTGGCAGGGGAGACGGCATCAAAGCATTGCATGTACGCCTCCTACACAAAGGATTTTAAACAGTTTAGTGAGCCCTTTGTCTATTTGGAGAAGGAAAAAGATGTGATTGATATGACCATTGTTCGGGAAAAGGATAGGTACTATCGTTTTGTGAAGGATGAGACAACGGGAACGATTATGCTGGATGCCGGAACTAAGTTGGATGGGGTGTTTCATCCTGTACAGTCTGAGTCGCTGGCAGCTCTCAAGGGAGTGGAGGGACCGGAGTGCTATAAGCTGCCGGATGGTACATGGTGCTTAATAGTAGACAGATTTGCGGAGGGCAAAGGATATTTGCCGCTGCTTGCCAAAGATTTGACTAAAGGTGAATTTGAAGTTTTGTCCGCTGGCGACTATTATTTAGGGGAAAGCAAAAAACGTCATGGTGGAGTGATAGAAATTACAGATGAACAGTATGATGCCCTGCGGGATTATTATGGTGCGAATCCGGTGATAGAAGGCTTGTTTGCGGATCCAGATATTGCTTTTTTTGAGGGAAAATATTATATATATCCTACCTCAGACGGTTATGAGGGATGGTCTGGTACTGCATTTTCCGTGTTCTCCTCTGAAAATGGAAAATATTTCAGGAAAGAGAGGCAGATTTTGGAATTGGCTGGGGAACAGGTACCGTGGGCGGTAGGTTCAGCATGGGCGCCTTGCATTGCTGAAAAGAATGGAAAATATTATTTTTATTTTTGCGGCAAGCGCCAAGATGGTGTATCCTGCATAGGAGTAGCGGTGGCGGATAGTCCTGTGGGAGAATTTAAAGCACAGCCGCAGCCTATTTTAACTCCAGAGATGGTGAGAAATTGTGGGATAGATATTTGTCAGGTGATAGACCCATCTATTTATCATGAGGGAGAAAAAAGTTATCTTCTTTTTGGGAATGGTACGCCGGTGATTGTGGAGTTAGAGGACAGTATGGTGGAAGTGAAGCGAAATACCATGGAGGCTTTGGAGGGAGCATATGATTTTCGTGAAGCTATTACTGTGCTGAAGAGAGAGGGAAAGTATCATTTTACCTGGTCCTGCGATGATACAGGAAGTGAGAATTATCATGTAAATTATGGAATCTCGGACAGTCTTTACGGACCTATACAATATCAGTATCCTGTGCTGGAGAAAACGGGATATTCCCTTGGAACAGGTCATCATGCTATTGTAAAGGTGCAAAAGATGAACGAGCAGATTCAAGAGGAAAATAAAAAGGGGAAGGAAGATAAAAAAGAAGAAAAATTTAAGATAGCATATCATAGGTTTGCCACGCCCCTAGAGCAATATCCAGAAGGAAAGAAGGGATTTTACAGAGAAATCTGCATGGGAGACCTAGAGTTTGATGAAAGGGGATTGATGAAGCCGCCGCAAAAATAAGACGATTATGTGTTGCAACCAATTTAATGACATGTTGATAATACTAGTGTACTGTATCATTGATATTTGTCAAAATCATACAGGATATTTGTTCATCTGCAAGGCGAATTTTCGACGGTGTAGCGGTGGCTACGGCTAGAAAATTTAACGAAGCGGATGGGCAAATAAACAAGTGGGTCTGGTTAATAATCAGTGATACAGTACACTAGGTTTGTGAGATTTATTTTTTTACAATAACCCTTCCCTTAAAATTGTAGTGTTTTAATTGTTTATCTATGGATTTTTTTACTTTTTTATTTTTCACATAGATTTTGCACTTTTTATTGAGATACTCAAATCCTCCTACGGTCAGTTTTGGAGCCTTTTTTCCCTCAAGTACAATTGTTTTTAAATTTTTACAATTTTTAAATGCCAGTCCGTATATTCTCTTTATCGATGACGGAATTATCAGTTTCTTCAGTTTTTTGTAGCCATAAAAAGCATAAGGATAGAGATATTTAGTGCCTTTTTTTACGGTAAAGGTAGATTTATTGCCGCAGGTTGACATCAATGCCTGGTTTTTCTTTGTGTATATTCCATTTTTATATTTTTTAATATATTTATTCTTTTTTGAAATAACTATCTTTGCCGTTGTATGACCTAGTACTACACTCTTTGCGCTAGCCGGCAGACGAATTTCTTTTACATTTTTCCATGTACTTAAAAATAGTTGAACTCCTGTTACATTTTCCGGAACGATTATCTTTTTCACTTTCTTTTTATTTTCAAATTCTGTTCCGGGCCAGTAATAACAATCGTCATCTTCAGGATAATCCTTCCCTATAAATTCATAAATACCGTCTGTTTGATATATTTTATAATTGTATGCTATTGTGGTGGGAAAAGTCAGTGTACTGCCTTTACATTTTGTTGCATACAAGAAAGCCTTTCCCTCTTCCAGAGCACAATAGTAATCATCCACAAATATTGCAGAATAACGATCTCCATACTCGCCATAATCTACATCCTTAGAGGTTGGTGAAGGATAATATACATCTGTCAATGCTGCTTTTGTATGCACTGTCCCGTCTGCTGTTCCTATCACAGCCATGGTAATACTAAGAAACAGTGCCAATATTTTATTTTTCATTATACTTACCTTCTTTCGCTAAATATTTAAAGTGGTTTATACAAATTCTGTTGTGGAGATTTTGTCCCAGTAACTAAAATCGGATTTGCTTCCGCCTGCCGCTATGTAATATCCTTTTAAATTATTAAAAATAAAGTAATGGGTTCTTGGAACTATGATTTTGCGGCTGTCCGACAAAGAGTTGGCTTTTAACAAGCGAATGCAGGCATTTTTTGTAATGGTATATCTTACCGGATAAAATGATGCTTTATCCTCATATTTGTTGGTACAGTCTTTGTTTGCAAAATATTTAATATCTCTAAATTCCATGCACCCTGTCTTTACCCCCTGCTGAAATACCGCCCAGTTGGCAGCTGCCTTAATCTTATTTTTATAATCGGTTTCCCGTGCTTTTTTCATCCAAAGCTTTAAATCATTGAGATTCACTGTTTTCGTTCCCTCGTCAAAATAACTTGATGAAAATTCATTTATGGAATCCTTTGGCACCATCGTTCTGTGGGCACAGGTATCTCCCGCCATATGCATGGCAATTCCTAGAATTTTATATTTTCTTGATTTTTTGTCAGATTCTGTTCCCGGAAACATATTGGTGGAGAGAACAAGGTCCATTTTGCTCATCAATTCCTGTAGTATTTCCCAATCCTTTGCCGTCAATTTCGATTGATAGCGAGCGGTTGTCCTTGTCTTTACATTTGCCAGGGCAGATTTTTTATCCCCATTCTTACCTAATTCCTGTGCCAAATCCCACATATAGGATATATTTGCCACATAATTTCCCCGCCCATGGTAGGCATCTGCCACTTTGTCTTTATCATAAAATTTATTTAGCTTTTTATTGATAAATTCTTTACCAAATTTATCCGGCATAGTGGCTGCTATTCTTAGTTTTTCTATTGTCTCCTTATCTAAACCAACAGCATTTCCCGCCGTCTCTGATGATGAATAATGCCCTTGATTTTCTTCATCATTTCCCCATAGTAAATTAGAACCAAGCAAATCCAGTAAGCTCCAATGGCTAGGCTTATCTTCTGTTTCTATAATTTCTGTCTCCGCCAACATCTCATCCAATATGTCATAAACAAAGTTATCTTCCTCTATATCTTCCATACTAGAATTTATGTCGGAGTTTTCCGTATTTTCCATATTATCTGCGTATAGAGCTGTTGTTTGACTGGATAATACTAATAATACAGTTGTCAGTGCTGCCGCCATTATTTTCTTTTTCATATTTTTAAATCCTTTCTTCTGTATTTTATTCACATGAAATAAAAAG
>CAJTQG010000017.1:0-30091 GCA_910578605.1 uncultured Lachnospiraceae bacterium
TATAGTACAATGCAATGAATTCAAATAAAAGATTCAAATAAAAAACAAATAAAAAATTAAGTACAATAGATACTTAAATGAAAATATGATAATATAGCGTTTGATATTTTGGATTGTATCATTGGTGGTCTCACAAGGGGAGGAAAGGAAATGAAAGAGAAATGAAAAATAATAATCAATTTTTTGCTATGCTTTCCCGCATGAAATATATTAACCGCTGGGGATTGATGCGAAATACTATGAAGGAGGACATTGCTCAGCATAGCTTGGAGGTGGCAATGATAGCTCACGCACTGGTATTAATACATAATCAGCATTTTTGCGGTATGCCATCTGATTTGGACCAAACTATAGATAAGTTTGATTTAGAGCAGTCAGAAGGCGGGCAAGAAGAGAATGACTATAGTTTCAGGCAATTTGAAGACAATCAAAAAGAGAAAGCCTCTAGTTTGGAACAATCACAAGACAAGCAAGATAAGAAGCAGCTTGGGAAGCTTTCAGCGGAGCGGGCAGCAGTGCTTGCCATGTATCATGACACAACAGAGATTATTACAGGGGATTTACCAACCCCCATTAAATATTTTGCACCTCAGATTCGAGATTCCTACAAGAAGGTGGAGGAGATGGCGGCCAATCAGCTTTTGCAAACGCTTCCAAAGGAGCTACAGCTTGATTATCAAAGTATTTTGCTGGCCCAGGAGGATGAGAGCGAATTGTGGCGCTTTGTAAAAGCAGCAGACAAGCTTTCTGCCTACATTAAATGTTTAGAGGAAACTAGAGTAGGTAATGTAGATTTTGAGAAGGCAAAGCAGTCTACGAAAAAGGCACTAGATGATATGAATATTGCAGAAGTAAATTATTTTATAGAAAAATTCTTGCCGGCGTACTCCTTGACTTTGGATGAGCAGGCATAACAAGGAGTGCATGTAGTGGAAGAAAAATCACTGTTTATAGCAGAAAAGCCCAGTGTGGCACAGGAATTTATAAAAGCTTTAAAAGAGCAGGGAAGTAAGCGGGACGGCTATTGGGAGTCTGCCTCCTATGTGGTAACCTGGTGTGTGGGACATTTGGTGACAATGAGTTATCCTGAGGTTTATGATCCTGCTTTGAAAAAGTGGACTTTGGCGGCATTGCCCTTTTTGCCGGAGGAATTTAAATATGAGGTAATTCCCAGTGTGCAGAAGCAATTCAATATAGTAAGCGGACTGCTGAACCGAAAAGAAGTGACGACAATTTATGTTTGTACCGATTCCGGGCGGGAGGGGGAATATATTTACCGCCTTGTGGAACAGATGGCAGGCGTAAAGGGAAAAAAGAGAAAGAGAGTGTGGATTGATTCCCAGACAGAGGAGGAGATATTGAGAGGAATACGGGAGGCGAAGGATTTAAGCGAATATGACAATCTTTCTGCTGCCGCCTACCTGCGTGCAAAGGAAGATTATTTGATGGGAATCAACTTTTCTAGGCTTCTCACTTTAAAGTATGGTTGGGATATCAGTAACTTTTTGAAAAGGGAGCGCAATACCGTGATCAGTGTGGGGCGTGTTATGACCTGTGTGCTTGGCATGATTGTTCGGCGGGAGAGAGAAATACGAGCATTTGTCAAAACACCTTTTTACAGAGTGCTGGCAGATATAGAAAAAACAGAAGCACATCAATCTGAGATTAATAATTTAGAAATAAATAATGCAAGCATAAATGGCAAAGAATTAAAGAATACAGCCATAAGTAGTACAGAGATAAATAGTACAGTCATAAGTAGTGCAGAAAAAAAAGCAATGGTACAGTTTTCTGGGGAATGGAGAGTGACAGAAAGCTCCCGCTATTACAAAACTCCTGTGCTGTACAAAGAAAACGGATTTAAGAAGGAGGAGAGTGCAAAGGAGCTGATTGGCAGTATGGAGGAAAATCCACCTTTGTTAGTCACAATAGAGAAGATAGAGAGAAAGAAAGAAAAGAAAAATCCTCCGTTGCTGTTTAACTTAGCGGAGCTGCAAAACGAATGTTCTAAATTATTTAAGATTAGTCCTGATGAAACTTTGCGGGTTGTGCAGGAATTATATGAAAAAAAACTTGTTACATATCCCCGTACAGACGCTAGAGTATTGTCAAGTGCTGTGGCAAAGGAGATTTTAAAGAATATAAAGGGGCTTCGCAATCTGGATTTTGCTGCTGAGTTTGTAGATGAGATAATAAGTAAGGAGAGCTATAAAGGCCTGACAAAAACAAGATATGTCAATGATAAGCAGATAACCGACCATTATGCCATTATTCCTACTGGTCAGGGAATGGGAGCTCTGGGCTCTCTAAGTTCTATTGCAGGAAAAGTATATCAGGTCATTGTGCGTCGTTTTTTAAGCATTTTTTTCCCAAGCGCACAATACCAAAAGCTTACGATACAGGTGAGCCGTCCCATAGATAATGGAGCGCATAAGGAAAGCTTTTTCTCCAGCTTTAAGGTGTTGGCGGAGGAGGGATATTTGAAGGTGGTTCAAGTGGGAAGAAAACAAATTGGCGGAAAAGAGGAAGAAAGTAGTAAAAATATAGTGAGGGAAGAAAATAAAAATAACCAGGAGAATCAGGAATTAGGAGAAAATAGCAGTGATTTTGATACAAAGTGTGACTTGAATTTTTTGGAAACGTTGAAAAATTTAAAAAAAGGTGATACACTATCCATTAAAAAGCTATCTATCAAGGAGGGGGAGACAACCCCGCCTAAGCGCTACAATTCGGGTTCTCTTATTCTGGCTATGGAAAATGCAGGACAGCTGATTGAGGACGAGGAGCTTCGAGCGCAGATAAAGGGAAGTGGAATCGGCACAAGCGCCACAAGAGCGGAGATTTTAAATAAGCTGGTAAAGATAGAGTACATCTGTCTCAATAAAAAAACACAAATGATTACCCCATCCCAATTAGGGGAAATGATATTTGATGTTGTAAATTCCTCTATCCAATCATTGTTGAATCCAGAATTAACGGCAAGCTGGGAGAAGGGATTGACCTATGTGGCGGAAGGAACCATTACCCAGAAGGAGTACATGGATAAGCTGGAGGGGTTCGTCACAAGACGCACCAATGCGGTAACCGGTTTGAAAAATCAATATCAATTAAGAAATATTTTTCAGCAAGTTGCCATAAATTATAAAAAATAGTGAATAATGAAAGATAGTAAATAATGAAAGATATAAATACAAATGAAAATAACATATAAAATATAAAAGAAAGTAAGAAAGACACAAAGATATAGTAAGTTAGTAGATAGTATGTTAGATAGCAAAGCAATTATAGAATAAAATAATCATATAAAGAATGTAAAAATTCTTGAAATGGAGGATTCGTATGTGTGGTATTGTAGGATATGTAGGCAAAAAGGATTGTACACAAGTATTGATAGATTCCCTGTCAAAACTAGAGTATAGAGGATATGACTCAGCGGGTATTGCCGTTTTTGAAAATGGCGGTATTCATGTGGAGAAATCAAAAGGCCGCCTAAAGGATCTTGAGGAGAAAATGAAAAAGGATGGCAGACCTTATGGACACTGTGGAATTGGTCATACAAGATGGGCAACCCACGGGGAGCCGTCAGATATTAATTCCCATCCTCATGGCAATAAAAGAATTTCCATTGTGCATAATGGTATTATTGAGAATTACAAGGTGTTAAAGACGTTCTTGATGGAGCAGGGTTACGGCTTTGAGAGTGAGACAGATACGGAAACTGTGGCAAAGCTGTTGGATTACTATTACAATGGTGACCCGCTGGATACCATTACCCATATATTGGCGGAGATACAGGGTTCTTTTGCTCTTGGAATTATGTTTCGTGATTTTCCGGGAAAGATTTTTGCAGTGAGAAAGGATAGTCCTCTCATTGTGGGAACGAGTGAGGGGGAGAATTTTATTGCATCGGATGTTCCTGCTATTTTAAAGTACACAAAGGAATATTATTTGTTGGAAGCAGATGAGATTGCCGTTCTGGATGAAAATGAAGTGAAATTTTATAATGTTCATAAAGCAAGAATTACAAAAGAACTTCAAGTGGCAAATTGGGATATAGATGCAGCAGAAAAGGGCGGTTATGAGCATTTTATGTTAAAGGAAATTCATGAGCAGCCCACTGCGGTCAAGACCACTATCTCTCCCCGCATTGCCGAGGGTTTGCCTTATTTGGAGGAGAGCGGTTTATCTACCGATATGCTCAAAGGCTACAGACGAATTTTTATTGTAGCCTGCGGAACTGCCATGCACGCTGGATTAGTTGGAAAATATGTGATTGAAAAGCTAGCTCGTGTGGAGGTGACGGTGGATATTGCATCCGAATTTCGTTACCGCAATCCTCTCATTGAGCCGGAGGATTTGGTGATTTTAATTTCACAGTCCGGTGAGACGGCAGATACATTGGCGGCGCTTCGTCTGGCAAAGGACAGGGGAGCCACAGCTATGTCTGTTGTGAATGTAAAGGGTTCCTCCATTGCCAGAGAATCAGATATTGTAATTTATACCCATGCTGGTCCGGAGATTTCTGTAGCTTCCACAAAAGCATATACAGTCCAATTGTCCATTATGTATTTGCTTGCCTTTGAATTGGCTTATGCAAAGGGTGTTATTTCCAAAGAAAAATGTATGGAGCTGACCGCTTCCCTGTCTGAGATTCCTGAAATTTATGAGAATGTGCTGGAACTGAAAAACAGATGTCAGTTTATAGCTTCAAAGCTGGTCAATGCAGACAGCCTTCTCTATATTGGACGTGGTTTAGATTATGCTTTGAGCATGGAAGGCTCCTTGAAATTAAAAGAAATATCTTATATTCATTCTGAGGCCTACGCAGCCGGTGAGCTGAAGCACGGAACAATCTCACTTGTGACAGAAAGTATGCCTGTCATTGCTATTGCAACACAACAGGATTTGTATGATAAGACTGTGAGCAATGTGAAGGAAGTGAAGGCAAGAGGCGCCAAAGTATTTATGGTGTGCCGTGAAGGCGTGGAAGTAGACGAGGATGTGGCGGACTACACTATTTGTGTACCGTCCATTGATGATTTGCTGATGCCTTTAGTAGTGTCTATTCCTATGCAGTTAATTGCCTACTATACATCAGTATTAAAGGGATGTGACGTAGATAAGCCTAGAAATCTGGCAAAATCGGTGACTGTAGAGTAAAAAATAGATAACAAATAGAAGAAAAAATCTAGGAAAAGAGAATCAGGAAAAATGGAGGAAAAGATGGACACAATCAAAGAGATGTATGACTTGAGTCAGTCTATAGCCGGAGCTTATTTTCAGGAATATACTTATCCGTGGGAGGTGCTCCCCTTTATCGGGCAATGGATTATGGAGATTGGAAAAACACTGTCAACAGATGAATATGACAGAAAAGGGGATAATATCTGGATTGCCAAGACGGCAAATGTGTATCCAACTGCTTATATAAACGGTCCGGCTATTATCGGTAAAGGAGCGGAAGTCCGTCATTGTGCTTTTATCAGGGGCAATGCCATTGTAGGGGAGGGAGCTGTAGTGGGTAATTCCACCGAATTGAAAAACGTAATTTTGTTTAACAAGGTTCAAGTGCCCCATTACAATTATGTGGGGGATTCTGTATTAGGCTTTAAGGCCCATATGGGAGCCGGCTCTATCACATCCAATGTAAAGTCTGACAAGACAAATGTAACGGTCAGCTGTGGCGGGGAGAAGATAGAGACAGGATTAAAAAAATTTGGCGCCATGCTTGGGGACGAAGTGGAGGTGGGCTGCAACAGTGTCCTGAATCCAGGAACGGTAATCGGAAAAAACAGTAACATATATCCCTTATCTATGGTGAGAGGATATGTACCTTCTCGTTCTATTTACAAGACGAAAGGCGAAGTAGTGGAAAAGAGATATTGACTTTCAAAAAAAAAAATGAGATAATGTAAGCGATTGTTATTTCATTATGGTTTTTAAATCGCAGGATATGATCAGTGTTCCCATGCTCTGATGAAAAAGGAGTTTTTGACACTGGTTCATAATAATATGACAAAAAGGAGGACTTAAAATGTCAACAAAAGCGTATTATCCAATCAGTGAAATTGGAAAAGGCAAAATAGGTTTTTCAAAAACTCGTTCCATTATCGAAGCTGCTTTCTATGGTAACAATGTAGTAAAGGTAAATACATTGAAAGAAGCTTATGATCTTGCTAAGAATTCACCAGGTACCATCGTAACAGATATGCCAGTATATAGAGGCGAAGAATTTGGTCTGGAAAAAGATGCAAAGGTATTATTGTTTAATGATGGTGCTGTAACAGGACGTTATGCAGCAGCTCGCCGCATTAAGGGTGAGCCTGGCGTGGATGATGCAAAATTAGATAAGGTAGTGATGGATGCTGTTTATGAGACACGCTGGAAAACAATGTATCATGCAGAGTGTTTTGTAGGCTTAGATCCAGAGTTTATGGTAAAAGCACATTTGTTGATTCCTGAGGGCGAGGAGAATCTTCTTTACAATTGGATGATTAACTTCCAGTACATGTCAGATGAGTACGTGAAGATGTACAAGAATTCTAAGCCGGTTGGTGATGGAAAAGAAGCAGATATTTATATTTTCTCTGATCCCCAGTGGATGCCGGGCAACAGACCTGATGTAGATTACAGCTGTCTGAGTGATCCTCTTACTCTCTGCTATTTCGATACAAATGAAAACTGTGCAGCCATTCTTGGTATGAGATATTTTGGTGAGCACAAGAAAGGTACATTGACAATGGCTTGGGCTATTGCAAATAGAAACGGATATGCATCCTGCCATGGCGGACAGAAAGAATACATTTTAGCAGACGGTTCTAAATATGTTGCATCTGTATATGGTTTGTCCGGTTCTGGTAAGTCAACATTGACACATGCGAAACATGGTGGAAAATACGAAATTAAAGTGCTTCATGATGATGCGTTTATTATCAACTCTGATACATGCGCTTCCGTTGCACTTGAGCCGACTTACTTTGACAAGACAGCAGATTATCCAACAGGCTGTGATGACAATAAGTATTTATTATCTGCTCAGAACTGTTCTGCAACATTAGATGAGGACGGAAAGATTCAGTTAGTAACGGAGGATATTAGAAATGGTAACGGACGTGCCATTAAATCTAAATTATGGTCACCGAACCGTGTGGACAAAATTGATGCTCCTGTAAATGCTATCTTCTGGATTATGAAGGATCCAACCATTCCTCCAATTGTAAAATTAAAAGGTGCAGCCTTAGCATCTGTAATGGGCGCCACTCTAGCAACAAAGACATCTTCAGCAGAGCGTGTGGCAGCAGGTACAGATTTAAATGCAATCCGTATTGTTCCTTATGCAAACCCATTCAGAACTTATCCATTGGTGAACGATTATGAGAAGTTCAAGAAATTGGTGGAAGAGAAAAATGTAGATTGTTACATTGTAAACACAGGCGATTTCATGGGCGAGAAAGTAAAGCCAGCAGATACATTGGGAATTTTGGAAACTATCGTTGAGGGTAAAGCTAAATTTGAAAAGTGGGGCAGCTTTGACGATATTGAGATTATGTATGACTGGTCAGGAAAAACATCAGATAATTTCAAGCCAAACTTGGATGATAATAGTTACAAGGCAGAGTTGAAGGCAGCTATGGAGACTCGCGTAAAAGCAGTGGAAGACTTTGCTACGAAAAAAGAAGGATACGATAAATTACCAGATGAAGCATTAGCAGCACTTAAAAAATTAGTAGATGCATTAAAATAATTTTTTAATAGAATTATCATGGAGGTGCCGGATGTTTTGTCCGGCACTTGTTTTTGCTTTATTTAGAAGAAGGAAGTATATTGCTTTGCAATTGGCTTGTGAGGGATGATTCCTCGCAAGCAGGTTCTTTCTTGTATAGAGTGAAAACAATTCCATACATATAGGAAATTTCTTGTTTCCTATCAATAAATATTTCTAAAATATATCTCTGTAATCCTCTATTATCCTATTTATTATGATATATATGACAACTACTTGGGGGATGTATATTTGCATGATTTTGTAATTATAAGTGGGGAATCACAGAAAAAAATGTCGATAAAAAAATTTAATCACTAATGCATTTTCGACAAGAAAATTCACATAGATGTTTTATAATATTGATATGCAGCATGTAATTTACATAGATGTATATTTTTTAGTCAATTTTTTTATGAACATCATAGTGCTTGCAATGACAGGAAGATTTTTAAGGCAGAAAAACTGTTGGTATCGCTTAAGCATTGCGGCTATGGCAGGCGCTTTGTCAGCATGTGGGCTTTTTGTTTGGAATAAAGGGCAGGAGGGAGGTTTCATTGGATATTTCGTGTTTGGAATCACTATATTTATGATGGTTCTGTGTGCCTGGGGAAGAGACAGTAAGAAAGGTATTTTATATAAAATAATTGCCTGTTTGTTGCAGGCTTATTTGATTGGCGGTGTGCTCAATTACTTTTATTATCACACTTCCATTTTAAATCAAAGCTCTCTCGTATGCTGGATGCTCATCATTACAGTGATTGTACTTTTGCTTTGCTGTATATGGGCATGGTTGGAAAAAGAATTGCTGAAAAAAGAATATTATTATGAGGTTTCCATCAAAATAGGAGAACGAATCGTTCATGGAACAGGTTTTGTGGATACAGGCAACCATCTGGTAGACCCTCTAAGTCATCAGCCGGTGTCTGTTGTAAGCAGGCATTTGCTTGGTGAAGAACAGCAGCTTGTGGAAAGTGAGCGAGTTAGAATGATTCCTTTTACATCGGTAGGTAAGGAGAATGGATTGATGAGAGGAATAAGAGGTGACTATATGTGTGTGAGAAGGGAGAAAAAAAATAATTTAATTCAAAATCCTATTTTGGCTATATATGAGGAGAAATTTTCAGGGAAAGAAAAATATGATATTTTATTGCATCCCGACTGCGTTCCAAAATAAATTTCCAAACAACATTTCATAAGGCAGGAAATAAGAAAAAAACCTGTTAGAGAATAAGTATTAAGAAACATATCTAAGAGAAATATGAAATACAAAATAAGAAACAAATCAAGAAACAAATTAAGCAACAAAGAAAGAAACACAAGAAGCAAGATAAGTAACAAAAGAAGTTACATAGAAGATATTCAGAAGGGAGTATAATCGCTATGAAAGTAAACGAATTATTTAAAATCACCTTTCTTTCTTATGCAAGTAAGTGGGAGAAGGAAGAACTGGACAATGAATTATTTTACATAGGGGGCAGTGATGTTTTGCCGGCTCCGTTAAATCCCCAGGAGGAAGCAAAAGCAATAGAAGGACTTTTGCAGGAGGATAATCAGGAGGCAAAATCGCTGCTGATTGAGCATAATCTTCGGCTAGTAGTATATATTGCAAAGAAATTTGACAACACAGGGATTGGTGTGGAGGATTTGATTTCCATTGGTACCATTGGTCTGATTAAGGCCATCAATACCTACAATCCTCAAAAATGCATAAAGCTGGCTACCTATGCGTCACGCTGTATTGAAAATGAAATTTTAATGTATTTGAGAAGAAACAATAAGACAAAGCTGGAGGTATCTATTGACGAGCCCTTAAATGTAGATTGGGACGGAAATGAGCTTTTGTTGTCGGATGTGCTTGGCACAGAGGAGGATGTGATATCTAAAAACCTAGAAAATGAAGTGGAGAAGAATTTGCTGAATGCGGCAATTGATAAGCTGACAAAGCGAGAAAAAACCATTGTGGAATTAAGATTTGGTTTGAATACTGAGGATGGGGAGGAGATGACACAGAAGGAGGTGGCGGACTTACTTGGAATTTCCCAATCCTACATCTCTAGGCTGGAGAAGAAAATCATGAAGAGATTGCGTCGTGAAATTGTACGTTTTGAATAATATACAATTTATTTTTTACCAAAAATTGTATTCTATTTATTGGAAATAATCGTATAAAGCTATTAGAATCCGTAAATCATTACATTATAAAGAACGCGGCAGCGTTGTTTTGGATTTGAGGAACGGAGGAAAATAAGAATGGCACAATACAAGGTGGAAATCTGTGGAGTTAATACAGCAAAATTACCATTATTGAACAATGAAGAAAAAAGAGAACTGCTAGTACGCATTAAACAGGGGGATAAGCAGGCAAGAGAATACTTTATTAAAGGAAATCTGCGCTTAGTGCTGAGTATTATACAAAGGTTTTCTGGAAGTAATGAAAATGTAGATGACTTATTTCAAATTGGATGTATAGGTTTGATGAAGGCGATTGATAATTTTAATTTAGAGCTTGATGTTAAATTCTCAACCTATGCAGTTCCTATGATTATAGGAGAGATAAGAAGGTATTTGCGGGATAATAATACGATACGAGTGAGCCGTTCCCTCAGGGATACAGCGTATAAAGCAATCTATGCCAAGGAGAATCTTCAAAAGAAAAACAATAAGGAGCCTACCATCAGCGAGATTGCCCAGGAGATTGGCATAGAAAAGGAAGATATTGTCTATGCCTTAGATGCTATACAGAGTCCTATGTCACTGTATGAGCCGGTCTATACAGAGGGGGGAGATGCTCTTTATGTGATGGACCAAATTAGTGACAAGAAGAACAAGGAAGAGAAATGGGTGGAGGATATTGTACTGCAGGAGGCAATGAAGCGGCTGCCGGATAGAGAAAAATATATTATTCAGCTCCGTTTTTTTAAGGGGAAAACCCAGATGGAAGTTTCACGGGAGCTAGGAATCAGTCAGGCGCAGGTGAGCCGCTTAGAAAAGAATGCTTTGAAAAGTATGCGCCAGTATTTAGTGTAAAATAATCGGGGTATTATTTGGGAGGATAAATTTGAGGATTTTTGATTTGCAAAAAAAGGAAGTAATCAATGAGAAGGATTGTAAGCGGTTAGGATATGTGGCAGATGTGGAATTTGATATTTGTACCTGCTGTATAGAAGCCTTGATAATACCAGGGGAAGGGAAAATATGCGGTTTATTTGGCAGGGATGAGGAATATGTAATTCCCTGCAGATGTGTAAAGAAGATTGGGGAAGATATTATTATTGTATGTGTGGATGAGGACGAGGTTAGAAAAAAGTGCTGAGTATTGACAGCAATGGTATTTTATGGTTGCAATTTCAGTCTGTTTTTTTTATAATATCAATAATTAAAGGGATTTTGTGAATGTGGCTCTGAATAGCTGTGTATTGACAATGATTGAGAAGATAAATAAAGGATTGGAGAAAAAGGATGAAGTGCCCATTTTGCGGAAAAGAAAATACGAGAGTGATAGACTCTAGGCCAGCGGAGGAAAATAATTCTATCCGAAGAAGAAGACAGTGTGATAACTGTGAAAAAAGATTTACCACGTATGAGAAAATAGAGATGATTCCACTTATCATCATTAAAAAGGATCAATCTAGGGAACCCTATGACAGAGGAAAGCTGGAGGCAGGTATTTACCGTTCCTGTCACAAGCGCCCTATGCCGGTTTCAAAGATTGATTCTCTAGTGGATGAGGTGGAAAATAAGATTTTTAATTTGGAGGAAAAGGAAGTAGCCAGCACTACGATCGGTGAGATTGTTATGGATAAGTTAAAGGACTTTGATTCTGTAGCTTATGTGAGGTTTGCATCTGTTTATAGGGAATTTAAGGATGTGAATACCTTTATGGACGAATTAAAGAAAATATTAGAGTAACAAAAAATAGCAATTAGAACAATGATTGACAAATAACAAAATCCAATATTGATAAATAGAGGAAAGGTACAAAAAGATGTTCCAAAAATTTTATCCGACAGAACAAATAAATAGTGTATATGAGATTTCCTTTGAAAAGTATTATAGCCAGGGATACAGGGGAATTATATTTGACATTGACAATACGTTGGTGCCCCATGGAGCACCCAGTGTGGAGAAGGCGGAGCAATTGTTTGCTCATTTGCGCCAGTTGGGATTTTCTACTTGTCTATTGTCCAACAATCAGGAGCCCAGAGTGAAGCCTTTTGCAGATAAGGTAGGCTCCCCCTATATTTGTAATGCTCATAAGCCGTCTGTAAAAAATTATAATAGAGCTATGAAGGATATGAAGACAACCTTAGATACTACATTGTTTATAGGAGACCAGATTTTTACGGATATTTACGGGGCAAATCGTACGGGGATTCACACTATCTTAGTGAACCCTATTCATCCAAAGGAAGAGATTCAAATTGTACTGAAAAGGTATTTAGAACGCATTGTTTTATTTTTTTATAAGAGAAAGAAAAAGCAGTAGAAATGCTGCAATAGAGAAGCATGTCGCAGAAACGACCCGCTGTAGGAGCAGGAATCTCCCAAGCGGGATTCTTTCTATATAGGTGAGGAAAGGTAGTGGTTACTATATTTTTTGTATAGGATGAATTATCTTATACATAAAACCTCATTCTATACAGCAGAAAACGAAAGGATAACAAGATGACAAAATTAAGGAGAAAAGGTATTACCACTGTAATTGCAATCAGTCTGGCAATTATTCTATTAATTATAGCAGTGTACATATTTAAACAAAAGTTACATCAGACCGTATATGAAATCAACGACATTTATTTGGAGGAGACGGTTACGCAGCAGATGATATCCTTTAACGCAAAGTTAATGGGACAGATTAGTCAGCTTCAGCTTTTTTCAAGGTGCTTTGAGAATGTTGATTTAAAAGATTACAACGCCATTAAGGAGGCAATCAATGTATCAGATGGATTTGGTGAATTTAAGCGAATCTCTGTAGTAAATAAAAAGGGTGTGGTAATAAATAATGATAACACTACCTCTCCCAATGTTCTCAAGGAAGATTATTTTGTCAGTGCAATGAGTGGTGAGATGTTTTTGTCCACCTCACTGCAAATGGATGAGGATGGAGAAGAAATTTTTATTTTGGCAGTCCCTATTTATAAAAAGGGGGAGATTATAGGAGCGTTGGCAGGGACTTTTAATCGGAGGGATTTAGAGGGTATCTTTACGGAGGACAGCTTCAGCGGCAACGGCTACTCCTACTTGATTGATAAGGACGGAAGTATTGTACTAGAGTACACCAATGCCAAGATTAACATTCAGGAGGAGAATTTCTTTAATTTTCTTCATAAGGTAAAGACAGAGGATAGCAGTATAGTAGCTCAGATAAAGGAAGATTTTGAGCTGAATAAAGAGGGAAGGGTACAATACATTTACCAGACAGAAAAAACAACTATGTTTTACAAAAAAACACAGTTTAAGGATTTGTATTTGGTTACAATGATACAAGAACAATTTATCGAGACACAGAGCAATGTCATCAGTGTGTATGTGGGAACATTGGTTTTAATTATATTTTCTGTAGTGAGTATTCTTGTTGTGTATGTTGTTTCTGTAAGTCGGGCTAACCAGCGTGTGGTGCAGACAAATGAGGTGCTCAAGGATAGGGCAGAGAAGGATTTGCTTACGAATCTGTTGAATAAGACAAGCACTCAGGATTACATTGACCATTGGATTATCAATGAGGGTGGTAATAAGCTTGGAGGCTTGATTATTATGGATTTAGATAATTTTAAGAGTGTCAATGATACATTGGGACATGTTCAGGGGGATCAGATTTTACAGGATGTGGCAGAACAGCTGGTAAGTACATTTAGAAAAGAGGATTATATCGGAAGAATAGGCGGGGATGAATTTATTATTTTTATTAAGGCAGAGCATGAGGCGGAAGATAAATTGCAGAAGATATTAAGACGCAAGTCAGAGGATATCTGTAGGGTAGTGAGAAAGGAATTTAGGGGAGAGGGATATCATTTTTTTATGTCTGCTAGTGTGGGCATCGCCTTATATTCCAAAGATGGGATGAATTTTCAAGAGTTATATCAAAATGCAGACAAGGCGCTGTATCTGTCAAAGAGAAAAGGAAAAAATCAATTTTCCTTTTACCAGGAAGTGATAAAGGAGGAGGAACATGAGAAAAATACAAGCGAAACATTCACAGGAAAGTAAAAAGAAGAGGGGGATAGTTTGGGTATGCCTGCTTTTGCTGCTGATTACCAGCTTATGTTTTTTTGGGTGCCACAAGAAGACAAAAAAGGAAGAGTCGGCAACTGCGGTGTCAGAGAAGGAGAAGGAAACGGATACAAAAAGAGATGGAGAGTTAGTTATTAAATTAGGTTTTTCCACCAATAGTTCCAGTATTCGTGCTCTCGCATCAAAAAAGTTCCAAGAGATTGTGGAAGAAAAAACAAAGGGAAAGATAAAAATAGAATTGTATCCTGACGGAGATTTAGGTTCCGATGGTGATTTAATCAGTGGAGTAATTGAGGGGAAGGTGGATATGACGGTGTCTAGCGCCGGCAATTTTGCCAATTACGGAAGAGTGGGAATTTCGGCTTTTCCCTTTTTGTTTTCCGACTTTGAGCAGGCGTGGGAGTTTATGGACAGTGAACTGGTAGAGGAACTGAACCAGGAGCTGACAAGCTACAACATTCATGTGCTTGCCAATTTTGACAATGGATTTCGCTGCGTAACTTCCTCAAAGGAATATGGTCCCATTGAGAAGGTAGAGGATATGATAGGTATGACAATTCGCACACCGGATAACCAGATTGTGATGGAAACTATGTCACGGTTAGGTGCAAAGCCTCAGGTTCTGGATTTTACTAAATTGACAGAGGCTTTGAAAAAAGGGAAATTTGATGGGCAGGAAAATCCCATCACAATCATATACAATCAGCAGCTGTATAAAGTACAGAAAAATCTTGCCATCACAAACCACAGCTATGACTCTATGCCTTTTGTCATAAGAGAAGATTTGTGGAATACTTTGACAGAGGAAGAGCAGGGGATTTTGGTGGATGCGTCAAGACAGGCGCAGAAGCTGAACAGAGAGCTGATCAAAAAACAGACGGAGGAATATATATCCCTGTTAGAAGAGAAGGGAATGCACATTACTTATCCGAATTTGGAGGAGTTTAAGGAAGCATCCCAGTCGGTGTTTGATTACTTTATTCCCTCCTATGGGCAGGAGCTGATTAACCAGGTGAAGGAGAGAAACCAAAAATAGAGCAGAATATAAAATATGAGATTTTTACACGAAAAGTAACATTATAATACAACCTTTTTACACTAGAAAAGAGAAAACTACAAAACGAAAATACACCATTTGTGTTGTTTTGGTATGTTGTAAAAAATAATTAGGACTTATAATAATTTTACAGCAGGTTGCTGGTATTTGATTATATTAAGAATGTAAAACATAACACAGACAAATGGTATAGTGTAGAAAGGAAGGTATTATATGAAAAAAAGCATAGTAAAAAGTGCAAAAGCAGTTATATCGGTATGTATGGCAGCTGCGCTTGCAGTGACAGGAATACCCACAAGCAGTCTGACAGGTGTAAAGGCAGAGGGAACACCAGTCAACAGGCCTGATGGTTCCATGGTATATTTTGTAGACTGCGGTGATTACAATACAAGCACAGTGCCGGAGGATGGACAGCTAGGAACACACAATTCTGTCACAGAACAGATTTACGGGGAGGATAGTGTGACTGGTTATAAATGGGGTATTGTTGATACGGTGAGCAATCCATTAACAAATGGAGCCGGAGTGGGAAAAAGCGTTTCCACAGATTGGACTTGGTCCTGTGAGACAAGTGTAACTTCTGATCAGACTTCCAAGACGGCAACAAACCGCTATACAAAAAATCAGTTTGAAAAAAATGTGAATAGACATATTGATTATAAGTTTGAGATTGAGAACGGTACATATTATGTAGAGATTGGTCTGGCAGACCCATGGGGTGTTTCTAAGACGCCTACTATCTATACCAATTATGGCAAGACAGACCAGAAAACATTGGGAGAAAATGTAGATGTAAATAAACCTGTGGCTGGTACGGTTGCAGTGACAGATGGGGAACTGACAATCAACTTAAAGAGTGAGAGTGCGGCAATTAATGTAAGCTACATTGAGATTAAGACAACAGGGGACGAGGCCATGGCACAGACAGACGCAGATGCCATCGTGATACCAGAAACCGCAACCTCCAATATTGAGCTGCCTGTAAAGGGTGCAAAGGCAAAGAGCAATATTACATGGAAGTCAAGCAATGAGGCGGTAATCAGTACCAAGGGCACAGTAAACAGACCAGCGTCAGGGAAGGCAGATGCAGTTGTTACATTGACAGCTGTAGTTACATACGGTGAGGCGAAGGTGGAAAAAAGCTATACAGTAAAGGTGCCTGCCTTAAATGAATTGATGGGGCTGGAATATTTTGACAGGGAATCTGTTGAGGTGACAGATGCCTACTATGATAAAGCGTTGGATATGGATGTGGAGAATCTGTTAAAGTTGGATGCGGACAGACTTCTGGCAGGTTTTCGGGAGACGGCGGCATACGCAGCGGGATGGACAGACAGCACAAAGATAAATGCTTTTATGAAAAATAAGACCAGGTATGGAGGAGGATGGGAGAACTCTTTAATCGGCGGCCATACACTTGGGCATTATATGTCAGCGGTTGCCCAGGGTATGGTCAATCCAGGTACATCTGCGGAAGATAAAGCAAAATTAACAGAGCGTTTAAACTATCTGGTAGATTCCTTATCAGAGTGTCAGGAGATGACGAAGGGAACGAATTATGAAGGCTATTTGTTTGGTGCAACCCTACCTACAAGCGCATTTAAAAATGATGTGGATTTACAGTTTGATAATGTGGAGAAAGGGTTAGCCAATATTTCTACACAGGCATGGGTTCCCTGGTATACAATGCACAAAATTTTAGCAGGACTGACAGATGCCTACGAGGTGGCAGGAAATGAAAAGGCTTTAGAGACGGCAAATAAATTGGCCACATGGATTTCAGCCAGAGCAAACGGATGGTCTACAGGCACTCAAAATACCGTATTAAGTATAGAGTACGGGGGAATGAATGATGCGCTGTATCAGCTGTATAAGGTGACGAATGCAACAAACAGGGAAGAGTTTAAGAGCGCTGCTCACAAGTTTGATGAGGTTTCTCTGTTTGACAGTGTGTTGTCCGGCGGGAAAAATGTGTTAAACGGCAAGCATGCCAACACGACTATTCCTAAGTTTTTAGGTGCGCTCTGCAGATATGAGGTGGACAACAGTGAGACGAAATATCTCCAGTATGCGGAGAGCTTCTGGCAGATGGTGATGGATGACCATACTTATATTACTGGGGGCAACAGTGAAAACGAGCATTTTGGAGCGGATTTGGATTTAGATTGTGAGAGGACAAACACCAACAATGAGACATGCAACACATACAATATGTTGAAATTGAGCAGAAGATTATTTATGATTACAGGGGATAAGAAGTATGCAGATTATTATGAAAATACGTTGATTAATGCTATTATGTCCTCCCAAAACCATGAGACTGGTTTGACAATGTATTTTCAGCCTATGGCTACCGGATATCAGAAGGTGTTCGGCACTTTGGATACAAATTTCTGGTGCTGTACAGGTTCCGGCTATGAGAATTTTACAAAACTGCAGGACAGCATATATTTCAAAAAAACCGGATTGGTTGCGGTGAATCAATATCTGGCATCTACGGTTACCCAGCCGGGATATACAATTAAACAAACCGGTGATTTAAGCAAGACAGAGACAATGAAATTTGAAGTATCAGGTACAAAAATTGATTTTGGGATGAGGCTTAGAATACCGGATTGGACAGCAGAGGGAAAAGTTGTTGTAATGTTTGGGGATGAGAAATATGAATACACTGTAAACAATGGTTATATTGTGATTCCAAATGAAAAAATCAAAGAGGGAGCCGCCTTTACCGTGACTTTGCCAATGGAAGTGAGAGCATATAATCTGCCGGATGGGGAAAATACATATGCATTTAAGTATGGTCCATTTGTACTTAGCGCTAAGCTTGGGGCATCGAAACAAACTACCTACTCCCACGGTGTGGCAGTGACGGTTCCGGGTACAAAAGCAGTCACATCTGACAGCATTGGAATTACCGGTGCACAGTCAGTGGAAGATTTTATGAAAAATATTAACAGCTTTCTTGTGAAAACAGAAGGTACAATGGATTTTACTTTGAAAGGTACCAATGTGGCTTATACCTTTACTACCCACTATAATCAAGATACGGAAAATTATGGTATTTACTGGACCTACTATTTTGACCAGGACGGAAGAGGTTCTGCAGCAGTGTTGGCGGAGAAGGAAGCCAAGCGTCTTGAGCATGTAAAGATAGATGCAATGGAGCAGGTTGGCCGCGGTCAGTATGAATCTAGATTCCTGCTGCCGGACGGCGAGACAAAGGATGGATTAGTGGAGAATGGTACTTCCATAGGAATGGATGCGCCGCAGCTGACAAGAAAAGCTGCAGCGGGAAGCTCCTTTGGATATAAGATGATAGTGGCAGAAGGAGAAGACAATTATGTGCTTGTAACTTACGCAAAGGCGGACGATGGAAAGCCAATGAAAGTTTCAGTTGGAGATACCGTTCTTTTTGAAGGAATATTGGACAGCACAAAAGCTAGTATTCATAACCTTACTTTGGCGGAGGCAGACAAGGAGGAGTATTATCAAATTCTGTACAAAATCCCAGCTTCTGCAGTGGCGGCTAATGTGACTTCCCTGGAGGTGTTGGAGGAACAAGCAAAAGTCACAAAGAGAGTAATCACAGTAATGTTTGGCGGTACAAAGACAGAGGAATCTGCAAGAGTATGCAAATCTTTATCTATGGTAAAAGCATTTGGGACAAACAACACATTGACAGCCATGAAGTACAATGGCAGGGAGATTACAGCAAACAATGGGGTGTACAATATGACAGTTCCCTATCATGTGACACCGGAAGTGAATTTTGGGATTGCCGATTCCTATGGCTACATAGAAATTAACGGAAAGGCAATTGACGAGAAGGAAGCAAAGAAGTTAAAGCTGGCAGGAACTACCTCAACATTTACAATTAAAGTGTTTGCGGAGGATTTTACTACTAGTAAAACCTACACTTTAAAAGTAACAAGAGATTACTCTAGCTTGAATTTAAAGAACAATTTAATCAAGGCATTTACATTTGAAGGAACGACAGACGGCAGTGCGGCAGTTAGTAAAGCGTCTGTTCCGGCAGTGATAAAGAATCCTGCCTATACATATGAGACAGGTAAATTTGGGAAGGCAATGACATTAAACGGTTCCTATGGATTGAAGCTGCTAGATGATGCCAGTGTGTTAGGGGAAGCATATACCATTAGCTTTTGGATGAAAGCAAAGGCTGTGGGAAATCAGTTTAATCCAACGATTACAGCGGGAACCTTTTCACCGGAATACTGGCTGAATTTAACGCTGGATGGAAAGATTTGGTCCAAAAATGGAGATTATATTGCAACGCCTGCCTCCAGCGCTTATGTGGCAAATCAGTGGCAGCATGTTGCCCTCGTTGTAAATCCCAAGGAAGATGAAAACAGTACAGGAACATTGTATGTGGACGGAGAAGTGGTTTCCACCGGTTCTGTGGCATCTGGGATTATGACAAAATCTAAGGGTAAAGTGTATTTTGGAGTAAATGCGTGGGATGCCCTGTTCCAAGGGGGCGTGGACGATATTATGCTGTTTAATAAAGCGTTGACAGACGCGGAGGTGAGCGGTTTGATGGACAGCAAGGGAAGAGAGCAAGTAACTGGCAAACCTTCCAATCCTACAATTAATAAACCAACAGTGAAGCCATCCTTAAAGCTAAGCAAGACCAGTGTGACACTGTATACAGGCAAGGTAAGTAAGACAGCAGCGATTCAGGCAACAGTGACAGGAAAATCAAAAACCGTAGTGTGGAAGGCCGCAAATCCAAAGATTGTCACGGTAAAGAATGGAAGGATTACAGCCTTAAAGAAAGGTTCCACTACAGTGCGGGCAACAGCAAACGGTATCACAAGAAGCGTTAGGGTTACTGTAAAAAATCCTGCAATTACTGTGAAAAAAATTACAGTAAAGAAAGGAAAGACGAAAAAAGTAACTGTAAAAGTGAAGCCGGCAAAATCAGGCATCAAGTTGGTGAAATTAAGTGCCAAACAAAAAAAGATTGCTAAGGTGACATTAAAATCAGGAAAGCTTATTGTGAAAGGAAAGAAAAAAGGTTCCTTTAAGGTGACATTAAAGAGCGGAAAAGGAACAAAGAAGGTAAAGATAACGGTAAAAAAATAAGACATTAGATAAAACAATGAAAAAATAATCTAAAAAATAGAAAACGCCAGGGCGAATAAAACAACATTTCGCCTTGGCGTTTTATGAATCCATTTATTCATGAAACAGCATCCGTTTAGAGTAGGAATTGCGGTATTCTGTTGGGGACATGCCCATCGCCTTTTTGAAAGCGTTAGAAAAGTTGTGAGGGTCATGGAATCCAAGACTGTAGGCAATTTGAGAAACGCTGATATTTGTGTCGGATAATTGTGCTGCCGCTCTTGCCATCAATTCTTGAACTAAATATTTTTTTAAGGGCATTCCTGCCATCTTATTAAAAAATGTAGTTAAATATTTTTCATTATAGCCAAAATAATCAGCGATATTGCTCACCTTTAAGTTTTCACAAATATGATAGGAAATATAATCCACTATATCATGATACAATTGCTCTCCGGATTTTTTGATTTCCGATTCAGGGGTTGGATTCATCTGGTTGTATGCTTCGCATACAGCAGCTGTAGTCAGGCAATTATTTGTGATGGGATTGTGGTAGCGCCTGACAGAGTCCTGCAAGGTTTTTAATAGGACGATAATCCGGTCGGGGGTGGTAAGCTTGCCTTGCTGTGGAATGATTAGATGACGCTTGTCTGATTCCTTTGGAGGATATTCCTTTGTAAAAGCTGCCGCAATATTATTTTTCCCCTGATTGCAGCCAAAATGCAGCCAGTAAAAGGCGCAGTTTGACCCTCTGTATCCATATTGTTTTTTAGTAGGCTCCATCAACAAATATTCCCCCTCATGAACGGTATATTTTTGATGCTCGTCTGCAATATACAAAATTCCTTTTGTGACTACAATAAATTCATAGTCAAATAATTCCCGGGTTAAGTGAGTCCACTCTGGATTTGGAGCTTCAAATTTTCCGGTAAAATTGTAGGATAATATGTTTTCTGATGGAAATGTATAGGCTTTCAAAGGCATAGCTCCTAACTAAAATATTTTTCTTTTATGATGGATACAGGCATATCCTGTCCAGTCCAGATGTTAAATGCCTCTGCCCCCTGGTAGAGCAGCATATATAAACCATTGAAGGTAAGACAACCCTGTTCCTTTGCCAGACGCAGCAATTTTGTTTCCCGTGGATTGTAGATAACATCAGATACAATTAAGCCTTCATGGAGCATGGAGGAATCCTGGATGACACAGCCGTCAATATTAGGTGCCATGCCCAGAGATGTTCCGTTGGTGAGAATCTGGCTGTTGTCTATGCTTTTCTTTAATTGAGTCGTGTCACTAATATCAAAAAGGGAGGCTTTACATTTTGTATTTTTATTGATGGTGTCTATTAATTTTTCAGCACGCATCCAAAATTCATCTTTTAAACTGAACATATGAATCTGTGCCACTCCGTCAAGGGCTGCCTGTACACACACGGCAGTAGCGGCACCTCCGGCACCAAGCAAAGTCATATTTTTGCCGATAATATTATGTCCGGCATCCTTTACAGCGCGCATATAGCCAATGCCGTCTGTGTTGTAGCCAATACATTTATTATTTTCGATTAGCACAGTATTGACGGCGCCTATCATTTCGGCGGCGGGGGAGAGCTGATCGGCAAGGTCACACATAAGATTTTTGTCCGGCATAGTACAGTTAAATCCTTTTGCCCCCAATAGCTTTAAACCGTTGACTGCATTCTTTAAGTTTTCAGTTCCCACATCAAAGCATAGATAGACATAGTTTAAGCCTAAATGCCGAAAGGCTTCATTGTGCATTAGAGGGGAAATGCTGTGGGAGACAGGGCTGCCCAGCAGTCCGGTTAATGTGGTGTGTCCGTCAAGCAGTTGTAAATTTTGTTCCATTATCGTTATCCTTCTTTCTTAAGACTTTCTTTATCCCATGAATCATGGATAAGCTATATCAATAATTTTAATATATTTTAATAGATTCGATAAGGGTTGTCAAATAATTCTGCAGGCATTATAATAGGGCATACGGTTAGTGATAAATAGCTGACAAAACAAGGATAAACAAATTTCGTAAAAAGGATTGGTATAGAACATGTTAGTGCGGCAATTGGAGATTGGAGCAGGCAGGCCTAAAATATGTGTGTCTGTGACGGGAAGGGATGAGAATGAGATAATAGAACAGCTAAAGCAGGTGAAGGCGTCTAGAGCTGATTTGACAGAGTGGCGGGTTGATTATTATACAAATGTATCAGAATTAGAAAAAGTTGGTACTCTTCTTTGCACAATGCGGGAGGTTTTGCAGGACATGCCGCTGTTGTTTACTTTTCGAACGAAGGAGGAGGGGGGAGAAAGGGAAATAAGCCCCCAAGATTATGAGCAGCTGAATTTGTATGCCGCAAAAAGCGGCTATGTGGATTTGATAGATGTGGAGTTAGAAAAGACAGACAAGGGTATTGCCAAAATGAGACAGGAATTAGATCAAAGACAGGAATTAAAGGTATACATAACCGCATCCTATCATGATTTTCAGAAAACTCCGCCTGTGCAGGAGATGGTTGAGCGATTAGAAAAAATGAAAGAGCAGGGGGCACATATAGTCAAGCTGGCAGTGATGCCTCAGTGCAGACAGGATGTAATCAATCTGATGGAGGCTTCCTTAAAAGTACAAGGTGAAGTGCCTGTTATCACTATGTCTATGGGAGAGATGGGCAGAATTAGCCGTGTTGCAGGAGGCTTAACGGGGTCGGCGGTTACATTTGGAGCTGTGGGGGAGGTATCTGCCCCAGGGCAGATAGAGTGCGACAGATTACATCAAATGTTATGCTGGGTAAACGGAAATGTCATAATATAAAAGTAGGTTATTTATTGTATTTGAAGTAAAAAAGAGGGAAGGGGGAACAGAAAAAAGATGGAGGAGAAGGACTGTGGAGAACAATATTTTATTAATTGGATTTATGGGTACAGGAAAAACTACTGTATCAGATGAGTTAAGCAAGGAGATGGGTGTGCCGGAGGTAGATATGGATGCCTGGCTTGTGGAGAAGGCTCACATGTCTATTTCGGATATATTTGACAAATTTGGGGAAGAATATTTTCGAGATATGGAGACAGAGTGTGTGAAGGAGTTATCTGGGCAGGGAGGAAAAATTATATCCTGCGGGGGAGGTGCAGTGCTGCGGCAGCAGAATGTGGAATATATGAAAGAAAAAGGAGTGATTGTGTTGCTGACAGCCAGGCCGGAGACGATTTTGGAGAGAGTGAAGGACTCTTCAGACCGTCCTATCCTCAATGGCAATATGAATTTGGAGTTTATTTCTCGGTTAATGGAACAGCGGGCAGAAAGATATATGGAGGTGGCTGACATTATGATAGAGACAGATGATAAATCTATCCCCCAAATCAGCAGCGAAATTCAAACAAAGTTGGAGAGCTTTAAAAGATAAAAAATATTAGTTGAATACATGAACAGTGATAGTACAAATAGTATTTTCCAGAAAAAATGGCAGCAGGCTGTATGGAAATGTAGAAATAAGGAAAAAAAGACAATAACTGTCAACAAAGAGGTTGCAATATAGTTTTTTTTGTTATAAAATAAGTGTTAGCTTTTGGGCTGTTTGACAGGAATAATGGATGAAGAAGAGTTTATCCGTAAATTTAAGGAGGATATAATATGGTTTCAGCAGGCGATTTTAGAAATGGTTTGACAATTGAGTTGGATGGCAATGTATATCAGATTATTGAATTCCAGCATGTAAAACCAGGAAAAGGTGCTGCGTTTGTTCGTACTAAATTAAAAAATATTAAAAACGGCGGTGTAGTTGAAAAAACCTTCCGTCCTACAGAAAAATGTCCCCAGGCACATATTGAGAGAAGTGATATGCAGTATCTTTACAGTGATGGAGATTTGTATCATTTTATGGACACTACTTCCTATGAGCAGATTGCATTAAATGAAGATGCCATTGGAGATTCCCTAAAGTTTGTAAAGGAAAATGAGATGGTAAAGATGTGTGCTCATAATGGAGAGGTGTTTGCCATTGAGCCCCCGTTGAATGTAGAGTTGGAAATTACGGAGACAGAGCCGGGCTTTAAGGGAGACACTGCCACAGGCGCTACAAAGCCTGCAGTTGTGGAGACAGGCGCTACCGTGTTAGTTCCGCTGTTTGTAGAGCAGGGGGACAAGATTAAAATTGATACCAGAACAGGTGAATATCTGTCAAGAGTATAATCGTGTGAGAAGCGTTGTCTTTTTGGTATGTCTAAAATAGTGATTTCAGTTGCGCCAGCGGCAAGATTGTTTGCCCCTGGCGTTTTGTAATTTATATTTAATGCGTAATTTATATGATGATTGAAAAGGGTTGACAAGAAACAGAACTTTGGTTATCATATATTGCATGAAAGGTAATTGTATTTCGTGCTTTTCATATGTAAAACATTTCAAATAGAATTTCTGAAGATTTCAATTTCATTTCATGAAAAAGGTTTTATTTATTCTAATTATATTCCCCAGAACAAACCAAATGAAAAATAAAATATTGCTTTTTTGTTTTGTCGGATTGGCAGATATAATTTATAGGTTATTATATTGCCTAAGGAGTAAAATGTTCAAAAGACAAAAACGGCAATTATCTTTAAAGCGGATTAAATAGACAGGGAGGATGTATAGATGGAATATCAGGAATTTATAAGGGGAATTCAAGCAGCAGTGGAGGACCGGCTTGGAAATGACATACAGACAAAAATTCAAAAAATAGTGAAAAATAATAATATTAAATTGGATGGCTTGATTATTATGGATGGGGTGGGAACTGCCTCCCCTACCATTTATCTTAATGAGTATTATCATCAGTTTAGTTTAGAACGAACGATAGAGGACATTGCAGAAGAAATTTGTGATATTTATGAAAAGAGCAGGGAGGGAGTGGAATTTGATGTAGACAGATTTCAGGATTTTGAAAGAGCGAAAAAGAGCATTGCATTTAAGCTTGTGAACAGAGAAATGAATGAAGAGCTGCTTAGGGAGATACCTTATGAGAGCATTTTGGATTTGGCCATTATTTATTATTATATAGTGGAGACTAGAGATTTTGGCATTGCCTCTGCAGTCATTGGAAAGGAACATCTGACAATGTGGGATATTACAAAGGAGGAGTTGTTAATGATTGCATTGGAGAATACGAAAAGCTTGCTAAAACCCAAAATGCACCATATTCTGGATGTGATGGATAAAATGGAAGCTGCATCCTGCAGAGAGGGAAGAGGGATGGTAAGGGAAGAATTTCAGTATGAGGAGATGATAGAGGAATTTCTTGAGGACTTTGATAAAAAGGTAATGACTGTGGACATGCCTATGTTTGTGCTTACCAATGAGTATTGGACAAACGGAGCTGCTTGTATATTTTATACTGGTTTGTTAGAACAGATATCCCAAACATTAGACACAGACTTATATATTATTCCGAGCAGTATACACGAAGTGATTTTACTTCCACTCAATGAAAAAATAGATATGGAGGAGTTAGACAGGATGATACAGCAGGTGAACCAGGAAGATTTAAAGCCAGGAGAGGTGCTCTCTCACCATGTGTACATGTATCGAAGAACAGACAAAAAATTAACAATGTAGGTGATTTTATTTGTGTTCATATCCCATTTTTAAAAGTAAGCGTAAATCATCCATTGTTTCGTTGACTAAAGGGCATACATTGTAACTGCGTATCAGGGAAAGCAGCACAGAATTCTCGTTGTCGGTATCAGGATGTGCTGCTTCATATTCCTGTAAAAATTCAGTTTTCAACTGCTGTGGAGAATCAAAGTCAGGCAGTGAGTCAATATTACATTTTTGGTAACCAAGTCCAACCGCAAAAGCCAGTTCTGTGTTGGCAATAAAGATACAATTATGTTTTAATTTATAATCTACAGCTTGTCTTGTTAAATCGTGAATCATGGGACTAAAGCCTCCTAATATAAGTTTTATTTTGGTCTCAAAGCTTATACAACATAGAATTTTATGCTTATATTATCACGATAAAACAAAAATCACAATAATTAGTGATTGATTTTCGCAAAAAATATGTTAAAATAAAATAGTTATTTCACAATTAGAAGAATTGTTTCACACTCGTAGCTCAGTGGATAGAGCACTGGCCTCCGGAGCCAGGTGCGTGGGTTCGATTCCCATCGAGTGTATTTTATATATAGATATTTGTAGATGGATAAGTCCATAGTTATATACATATGTACAAGCAAGTTTAGTATATGAAAACGCTTCCGCAATAGGCAGAGTGGTTTCTGTAGGAAATGCATATGTAAAGAATAGTTAAGATTTGTGAAAAGATTGTTTTGTTGAGAATGGCACTGAAGTTTGTAGGGACATATTTACGTTCCTTTGAAAGCCTTTTGGCATGTGGAGATTATATTATGAGAGATAGAAAGCAGGAGTTGCTAGAGGAGTTAGATTTGTTGCTGGGAGATGAGGAGATGGGGGAACAGGGAGAGCTTGAGGATAATGTGGAATTAGACCAATATTTAATGGGGGATTTTGCTGATACAGAGCAGGCTTCCCAAAAGCAGGAGAGGGACATGTCCTCAGAGCAGGAGATTACAGAGTCGCCTCTAGAAAGTGAATCTTTGACAGAGACAAATATAGAGGAGGAAGTGAAGGATAGTTTGATTCATGTGGAAGACAGAGATGTTTCCTATGACGAAGATAAAAGTGTGAGACTTGGCGGTCAGGATGAAATTATTGACTTAGACAAGGAGTACGACATGGAGGAGCCTGGTGAGAAGTCAGGAAAATTCAGAAAAAAGTTTATAAAGGGCGGCAAAAGAGGCTATGGTAAGATTACAGAAGACTCTTTTTTTGACCAGCCAAAGAATATTTGGATATATTGTGTTGTGATAGGCGCTATCGCATTTGTTATGTTTTTTATTTTAATACGTGGTATGCTTTTGAAGCAGGGAGATGAAAAAGAAACGAAAGTAAGGCAAACAGAGCAGTCCCAGGAGCCTAAACAGACGGACCCCATGACCGAGAACAATAATCCATTGACAATGAACAAATATGATGATGTGAAAGTGCTGGTTCAGACATATTATAAGGCGGTTACGGATTGTGATATGGCTACTTTATCAAAAGTGGTAGATGATACTAGTGATTTATCAGAGGAAGTTCTTATAAAGCAAAAGGAATATATTGAATCCTATGATAAAATAGAAACTTATGTAAAAAATGGAATAAAAGAAAATACTTATGTGGTGTGGGTGTACTATGAGACCAAACTGCTCAATATAGATACCAGTGCGCCTGGTTCTAGTGTTTTGTATGTAGAGAGAAATGAGAAGGATAATACTGTGCATATTTGCAACAGCAGCAAGGATAAAAAGATTGTGGAATATATCAATAAGCTGATGAAGGATCAGGATGTTATTGACTTTAATAAGAATGTAAATGTTAAGTTGGAGCGTGCATGTGCACAGGATAAGGATTTAGAGCAGTTTGTTTCTAAGATAAATGGAGAAAATGAATCTACAACACAGCAATAATAAAATCACCAGGGTGTGTATGACATGCTCTGGTGATTTATTATATTATAGGACAATTTTTTTGTATTTTCTATGATACAGATAAGAAAGTCATTTTCTCAAAGGAAACCACAGGGCAGAGCAAAATCAACTTTCATGCATGGTAATACTACTGAAAGCAGCATGTCAGTTTTGAAGGAAGAAAGGATTGGTATATAAATGGCAGTAATTGGAATTGATCTTGGGACTACAAACAGTTTGGCGTCCTATTGGAAAAACGGGGAGGTACATTTAATTGCGGATGAAAACGGGAATACATTGTTTCCAAGTGCCGTTTCGTATGTAGACAACGAAGGTTTGCTGGTAGGACAGGGGGCAAAGGATCGGCTTGTAACTCACAGCCAGGATACAGTATGTTCTTTTAAAAGATTTATGGGAACGGATAAAATGTATCAATTAGGTCATAAAAATTACACGGCTTTGGAACTGTCAGCCATGGTATTGGAGAGAATAAAACAGAATGGAGAATTTTTTTTAAAAGAAGAGATAGAGGAGGCTATTATTACGGTGCCGGCCTATTTTAATGACAAGCAGAGAAGTGATACGAAAAAAGCAGCCAAGATTGCAGGTCTTTCTGTAGATAGATTGATAAATGAGCCGTCGGCGGCGGCGCTGGCATATCGTATGGAATATGGAGAGGAGGACAAGACCCTGCTGGTTTTCGATTTTGGAGGAGGCACGCTGGATTTATCCTATGTGGAATGTTTTGATAATATTATAGAAATTGTGGCGGTAGCCGGAGATAACTATTTAGGAGGGGATGATATTGACAGCTTGATTGTCCAATACTTTTGCCAGGAGAACGGATTAAACCTTGAGATATTGGCAGCCAACGACCGAAGCATATTGCAAAAGAGGGCAGAGGAGGCAAAGTGCAGGCTGGAGGTGGAGAAATGTACGAATATATCTTTGGAGATAGAGGGCAAGCTTTATGAGACTCTGCTAAACAATGATATTTTATTTCAAGTGTGCATACCTCTTTTTACAAAAATAAAAGAGTTATTTATTCGTATTTTAAATGATGCAAAAGCCCGAGTTTCAGATTTGGATGATTTAATTATGGTGGGGGGCTCTTCAAGGCTTTCAGTGGTGAGAAGATTTTTAAGGGAGCTTTTGGGAAAAGAGCCTGTAGTGTTGGGAGATACGGATAAGGTAGTGGCATTAGGCGCTGGATGTTATACTGGAATACGCAGAAGAAATGAAGATATCAAGGACATGCTGCTGACAGATGTGTGTCCCTTTACCCTAGGAGTTGAGTCATGGCATAGAAAGACGGATATGGAGGGATATATGCTGCCTATGATTGAGCGGAATTCTACACTGCCATCTTCTAAAATACAGCGTCTGGTGACGCTGCAGGATTACCAGAAGGGAATTGTTGTGCGTGTTTACCAGGGGGAGGAATATTATGCTAAGGATAATTTATATTTAGGGGAGATCAGCATTCCTGTAGAACCAAAGCTTGCAGGGGAGGAATGGATTGACGTGTACTTTACCTATGACATTAATGGCATTTTGTATGTGGAGGTTGTCAATTCCCATAATGTGCGAAACCATATGTGGCTGTCCAATCAGGAATTAAGTGAGATGGAGCTGGAAAAGTATAAGAAAGAGATGGAGCAGCTTTTGATACCGCCTATTCAGCAGGAGGAGAATAGAAAGCTTTTGGAAGAGCTGGAGAGTTATTATGAAAGCAGTTCTTCTGTCTGGCGGAAACGAATTGGAATAATGATAGATAGATTCGTTCAGGGCTTGAATTGTGGGAGGCAGCATTTGATAAAACGTACAGTGGAGGATACAAAGAAATATTTAGAAACAATGAAAGAAACAATGGAACATGAGGAGGAGTGGCTGTTTGACGGGGAGCTGAAGCAAGAC
Organism: uncultured Lachnospiraceae bacterium; assembly: GCA_910578605.1. Classification (GTDB taxonomy): domain Bacteria; phylum Bacillota; class Clostridia; order Lachnospirales; family Lachnospiraceae; genus MGBC111451. Next base: position 29,576 of record CAJTQG010000017.1, read on the forward strand.
ATGGAAGATGTGGAGGAGTTAATTATGGAGGAAGAAATAAAAATAGATAGGAAGGAGATGCCGTTTAATGAATTCAATTTGGGAGATTCTTGGGATACAACCAACGGACAATAAGAGGGAAATACGGGCTGCTTATTCTGAAAAGGCAAAGCAGTTTCATCCAGAGGAGGAGCCGGAGGCGTTTGAGAGATTACATAGGGCATATGAGCAGGCGCTAGAGTATGGGAATCAACAATTTAATTATGTTGTAAATCAAAAGAATTACAGTCAAAGTAATCATAATCAAGATAATTGCAATCAGGATATTGAAAAGAAACAGGATATAGATGAAAAAGAAAAAATAGAAACAGAAAGAATAGAAACAGAACAGGAGCTAGAACTTCTGCTTCGCTTAGAGCAGGAGGAGGAAAAGAAACTTGAGGAGAGCAGGAGGTTTGGGGCTTTAAAGCAGCTGATTGAAATCTTTAAAGATCCAAAGAAAATCAATAATGCTGAAATATGGAAAAAATTTTTTAT
>CAJTQG010000017.1:30101-63999 GCA_910578605.1 uncultured Lachnospiraceae bacterium
TTTGAGGGAACAGAATTCTAAAGAGTTTGCAGATGGAATGTTTCAATATTTATCCCAAATGCACACAGAAAATAATTATAGAATGGAAAGCCTTCCTAGCAGATTTCTTTTGGAAATGTCTATTTCCTATGGTTTGCTGCCAAATACAAGTGACAACCATTTTGTGCAGGCATCAGGAGGATTTTACGGAAGAAATATTGCGGCAAACATATGGAACAGCCAAAAGGAAGAATACCCTTACCCCAATCGTATTTTGTTTAAACCGGAAAATATAGTACGGCTTCGGTCTTTCTCCGATTATTTTAGATTAATGAATATGAATAAAAATCAATACCTGACAAGAAACAATAGAAATTCATGGGAAAAAATTCTTATGAGCGGCTGTGCAAATCATCTGTATGAGCTGAAGGGAAAGGGATATAGAGAAATCTATGAAACCACAAGGAGTATTTGCTTTATTACCTTGCTTACTTTTTGGCTTCAGACGGAACAGGTACCTCATTGTGTTTTGGAGTATATGTACAAGGAATATAGCTTGAAAACTATAGAACACACCAGTACACAGAGAATTTATGCACCGTTAAAGCAGGCAATCTTAAAACAATATCCTCAGATTGAAGAAGATATGTTTGATGAAAATGGCAAGGTGCAGATTATGGATAATTGGTATAGGGCTTTAATGCGGATTGTATCAGATAATCACTCAGATTATGATAAAGGCTTGTATGAGGAGTCCGCTCAGATAAAGGAGCGGGTGGAGCAATTATTTAGCTGTCCCGAGTGGGAGAAAATTCAGTATGAGCCGGAATTATTTGAAAAAATGTTTCTACAGCTTCATAACAGAAAGGTGCTGCCAAAGTCTTTGGCAATAAGGCTGATTGACTTTTATTCACAGGATGGGCCATGGGACAATGTTGGAAGAGTACAGCTCATGTTGGAAGGATTATATCAATCACTGGGATTTATTCGAAAAATGAAAGAGATTGATGGTATGGTGTCGGTTCCTCTAGAAATGGCAAGAGTGGAAGACATTGGCGATGACAATAAAGAGTTTTGGTATTATTTTTTAATGTGTGGTTTTGGATTCCGCAGTGCCTCTATAAAGGGCTCAAGCAACAGCAATCAGGAGTATGCAAAGGGAAGCACCTACTATCTACCACCATACATCAATGAGATATACTATCCGTCTTTGGAGTGGCAGAAGCTTTTTACAGGCTTTGACAAAAAAGAGAATAAAATCTGCAATCCGGTGAGTGAAGAATTTATATTGCCGGATGGAAAGAAACTTAAGGCAGAATTTTATCTTCATTATGTGTTGTATTATCTAGATGATGAGTTGGTGTTTCAGCCAAGATATACATGGGAGAAGGCTATGGAGTTTGCTGGGAAGATAGAGAGGACAGAGCAATTCTTCTATCTTCTTGCTATTACAAGAATTCAACCCCAGGAGCGTAAGCAAGCAAAAGAACAGATTGAAATGCGCCTAAAAAACCTTTCCCTTTATCCCCCTACACGTTCCGTTATAGCTACATTATTGGCTCAGGATAATGGCAGAGATTGGGAGGAGGAGCAAGAAATATCAGAGTATAAAGCAGAAGATGTCAGAGAACATTGGATGTTGGAGGATAGGGATAAGGTGCTGGCAGTATATTATATGGAGCAGGAAAAGTATTGTTTCAGATTGACAGCTACAAAAGAGAATATTACTCTGTTTTATCAAGAGAAATTTGGGTGGACAGAGTTATATGAAAGGAATTGGGAAGAATGGGGGGAGAATGCTGCTTTAGGGGGAGAAAAGAATTGGAGTAGAGAGGCATTGGATATGATGCACTCATTAAGGCAGCCAAAGCCGGTTTCGATTGGTGCCATTTCTCTGGAAGGAATGGACAATGAAAAAAAGGCGGAGGAGATTTTAGAGGCATTAAAGATGCATATGCGCTATAAGGAGAAGAAGGAAGAACTTTGTGCCATTGTGCCAGGTGAACAGTGGAGCATGGAGGACAGCAAAGAGCTTTCTGATTTTTTCAAAAAAGAAGGCAGATATTTAACAGAGAGCTATTGTGTGCTTCGATATGGGGAGGATAAAAGAAATGAGAGAGTATTTTATTGTTCCATGGAACCTTACGGATTCCCTGTGGCGGATCACAATATGGAATTTGAAAGCACCTATCAGTACAATTTAAATAATTTGGATAAAAAAATTAAGGAAAAGTATTGGATTGTGGGACGTTTTGGCTGGGGTGAAATATATAATCCAAAGTATGGATTTGAGCCTAAGCCTATAGCTATCGGTAAGAGCGGAACTTATTACGCAGACGGTTTTATTCGCCTGCGCAGGGCACAAAACCTATCTGAGCTGCTCTCCCAATTATTTGATTTTTCCAATGTGATGGAGGTGGAGAGCTATGAGGGTGTTTTAAGTATATCACGTCTCAATCACAGTCTGGAATATTGTTATAGCAAGGAGGATTTTTATAAGTCCGTGTACAATAAGGAAATCCTATGGGCGGATTTGTTTACTAAGTTTACAAAAGCAGAAATCCTATGGGAATTTGGACTTTGGATGGATAAGCTGTTAGAACGGGAGGATAGATTTCATGTACTATACTTTGAGCTGATGTGGGAAAAGAGCGGGCGGTATTCCCTATGTGTATATGACCAAACCTGCCCTTGCTCCTTTGAGGATAGCAGCAAAAAGCACCACAGAGAACTGGATTGTGGGGGAAAACAGTTTATGTGGAAAAATACAGATAGAGATACAGTATTGGGGGAGGTTGGCAATTTGGTACAATGGTATTTGTCAGTTGGCAAATATAGAGACAAAATGATAAACAGTCTTATGATTGATATTGGCTTTTCTCATAAGAAGCATGGTACCTATACAGGAACAACATTATATAAAAACGTGAAAGGAATTATGGACGCGGTAATGCAGAGAAATGCTATGCAGGCCTACTCTGTTACAATAAAAGAGGATGAAAAGCCAAGTATATTCCACAGCAAATTTGGCGGTATGCCTTACTGGGATGGCAGCAAAGAATACCCTAAGGACAGCCAGGGAGAAAAGCTTGTGTTAATTGCACAGTTTAATTTGGATAATAACAAAATAGAAGCTCTGCCGGATGGAGGGATGCTTCAGTTTTTTGGAAAGCCAGAAGAAATTTTTTCCCAGGGCTTTGGCACATGGGATGATCAGGATAAATACAGAGTAGTGTATCATGAGAGAATAGATTACAATGTTTGTGAAAAGGAACTAAGCAGTATGGAACTGCCTGACAGTACACGGATGAATTACCCCAAGCATGTGCCTATATCTAATGAGACACAAGTTGAGTTAACAGTAAAGACAGCATATTTAGGAAACGAGGATTACAGATATTATCAAGAATTTTCCGATGCCATTAAGGAGCGTTTTGATATGAATCTGCCGGAGAATAATTACTACAAGGTGTTAGAGAGTGATGAACGGTATGACTTGGAGCATAAGATGAGCAATGCAGGGAGTTGGCTGTTAGGTTATTCTCAGTTTGCCAGGAAAGATCCAAGGGAAAAAGAAAAGCAATTTCGCCAGTACGACAGGCTGTTGTTTCAGCTTGATGTTCACTATCTTAACAGAGAACAGAATGAATATTATTTTAAGCATGGAGGCTGTGGTGTTGCCAACTTTTTTATTCGAAATGAGGACTTGCTGAATCGAGATTTTAGTCATATCATGTACCACTGGGAATGCTGTAAGCAGTAATAGGATGAAAAAAAATCTTGCTAATGCACAAAAATAGTAATATAATATGGAAGAATTATTTTATCTAAATTTTAAAGGAGGAAGAAACATGTCATATGTTGATGAGGTAATTGACTTAGTAGTATCTAAAAATCCTGCTGAGCCTGAATTTCATCAGGCTGTAAAGGAAGTATTGGAATCTTTACGTCCTGTTGTGGAAGCAAACGAGGAGAAATTTAGAAAAGAAGCTTTGTTGGAGAGACTTACAAATCCAGAAAGACAGTTTAAATTCCGTGTACCTTGGGTAGATGACAAGGGACAAGTTCAGGTAAATACAGGCTACCGTGTGCAGTTTAACAGCGCTATAGGACCATATAAGGGGGGATTGCGTCTCCACCCTTCCGTAAACTTAGGTATTATCAAGTTTTTAGGTTTTGAGCAGATTTTCAAAAATTCATTGACTGGTCTCCCTATTGGCGGAGGTAAAGGCGGTTCTGATTTTGATCCTAAGGGCAAATCTGACAGAGAGGTAATGGCATTTTGCCAGAGCTTTATGACAGAATTGTGCAAATACATAGGAGCAGATACAGATGTTCCTGCTGGTGATATCGGTACAGGCGCAAGAGAAATTGGATATATGTTTGGTCAATATAAACGAATCCGTGGTGTTTATGAAGGTGTGCTTACCGGAAAGGGATTATCCTACGGCGGTTCATTGGCAAGGACAGAGGCAACAGGTTACGGTTTATTATATTTGACAGAAGAAATGTTAAAGTGCAACGGTCATGATATGAAGGATAAGATTGTGGCAGTATCTGGTTCTGGAAATGTTGCTATTTATGCTACACAGAAAGCCCATCAGCTGGGCGCAAAGGTAGTTACGGTGTCTGATTCCACAGGATGGGTATATGATCCAGAAGGAATAGACGTTGATTTACTGAAGGAAGTAAAGGAAGTGAATCGCGCTAGATTGACAGAGTATGCTGCAAAGAGACCAAGTGCACAGTACCATGAGGGACGTGGTGTATGGACTGTGAAATGTGACATTGCTCTTCCATGTGCAACACAGAATGAGTTAGATTTAGAGGATGCAAAGCAGTTAGTAGCCAACGGATGTTTTGCGGTAGCAGAAGGTGCCAACATGCCTACTACGTTGGAGGCAACCCAGTATCTGCAGGAAAACAAAGTATTATTTGCTCCTGGCAAGGCTGCCAATGCCGGTGGTGTGGCAACCTCAGCATTAGAGATGTCCCAGAACAGCGAGAGATTAAGCTGGACATTTGAGGAGGTTGACGGAAAGTTACATGATATTATGGTAAATATTTTCCACAACTTAGATGACGCAGCTAAGAGATATGGCGTGGAGGGCGACTATGTTGTCGGAGCCAATATCGCTGGTTTTGAGAAGGTTGTAGATGCTATGCTTGCTCAGGGCGTGTGCTAAACAGAATACCTATTTATGTAAGCGAATAGAAAAATCCTGTTATCTTTATATTGGTACAATATTTAAGATAACAGGATTTTTTATGTGATAGGAAAGAAAGTTTTATTGCTGCGGACAGTGGTTTTTTATGACATAAGGAAAGTAATTAGCTGAATCAGATAATCCTTCCGTCCTTTTGCGTGGATTTGCTCTTTGACGGACACTGGTTTATCAGTAATAATATTGTCTACATCCGCGTATATCATGGCATTGATTCTATAATCGTCATTTACGGTCCACGCATAGACCTCCTTTCCCTTTTTGTGAATAGAATCCACCAACTGTCTTGTAATAAAGCAGTAGTTAATGCTGAAGGCATCTACATCCTCCATAGAGGCAATTCCCTGAAAGGCTGCCTTGAGAAGGTAGCCGGTGCGGATATTAGGATTGAGGGATTTTACTTCCTGTAAAAGCGGATATTCAAATGAAGTGACAATACAGTAATTCTCGTATTCAAAAGATTCAATTTGTTTTACAAGAGTGGAAATTAAATTTTTTTCGTGTCCTGTAGATTTCACGTCAATATTTAACATAACATGATGCTCCTTGGCAAAGGCAAGAACTTGAGTGAAGGTTGGAATTGTGGTTCCCTTGAACTCAGGTGCAAACCAACTGCCGGCATCTAATTGTTTGACAGTGGAATAGTTTACATCCCATACGTTGGCATTAAAACCAGTAGTTCGTTTTAAGTTCGTGTCATGCAGTACAATTAAATGTCCATCTTTAGTTTGCTGGATATCTAGTTCAATACAGTCTGCCATATTTTCCACTGCTGCCTCAAAAGCGGGAAGTGTATTTTCCGGCGCATGGATAGAATCCCCTCGGTGGGCAGAGATAGTGGGAGTGTTCCAAAATTGGGTGCTGTTTGACAGGTTTTGATAGGCGCCGTTGGAGGCATACACGCTTATGCTGACAAGGGCGAATATGGTGATCATCAACAAATAGCGGGAATGGATTTTTTTCTCCCTCAGGCTGTAGGAAGGTACTAAAAGCTGGTAAATGTGTTCTCTTCTCTGTTTTTTGTAGAGATAAAAGCATTGGGAGAAGAAGGAGAAAGTAAGGGGCACAAGAAAACAGGATAAAAAGAAGGCGGCAAGGCTGACAATACCTCTGGCAATTCCTAATACAATAGCCAACGCTAAGTGGTTAGAGGCAAGCAGATGCACTCCTAATATGGCAATTCCTACACATATGACAATAAAGACAGCTAGTATAAAAAGAGCAGCCATGTTAAATAAAAGAAAACATGCAAAGGTAGAAAATTTATGTGTTTTTAGCAAATTCCAGCTTTTTTCAATGGCTTTTTTAAAGGATGTATGCTCTAAAATAAAATAGTGCATACAAAAACAGCAGCAATAGGCAGCTAGACAAATCATCAAAAAAGCAAAAAGAAATAAGAATGTGTAGATTGGTTTTTCTGTTGCAAAATTCCACACAAAATCCGGTACTTTCAAGGTGAAAATGTAGCTAGACAGCAGGGAAATGCTGCTTAATGGTATCATAAATAAATTCAGCAAAAAGAAACCTATATTTTTAGGATATAAAATACGCAGGGATGCAGTCAGGCCATAGCGCAGCATGGTAAACAGTGAAACCGGCTGCTTATGTTTTGTCAAATCAAAGCAATAAATAATGGAGCTGATTTCTATGGAGCTGAAAAAGGAGGATAAAATAAACATAAGACATAAGCATCCAAGCGTAGTTGGCTTTGTGATAAAATCAAAAAATGTTGAATTTGTCAGATAGGAGATATTAGCATAGCGAAGAGAACTATAATATAACCTGCTGAGGGCGGGAGAAAGGATAGCAAAGGTAATGATTTTGTAGATCAGTTCAAACAACAAAATAGTACGAATATTTTGAAAAAATAAGCGATAACTTTTCGTGATTCTCTTCATTGCAAGGTTCCTTCTTTCATTAATAGTTCCATTCATTGTAATGTTTGTAATAAATTTTGTCAATTACTTGACAAGGATAGGGTGATATTGGTATGATGTTATGTAGCGTTTGAAACAGGTCTTTGCAACAACGTAAAGAACTGAGAATACTAAATGAAAATACAATATGAACTATAAAATACAAGTAATTGCAGGGGGACTGCACAGAGCAGTTGAGAAGGCCAAGGCCTGACCCTTTGAACCTGTCAGCTAACACTGTCGTAGGGAGCCAATCAGATTAGGAGAAGCTTGCCCGGCGGCAGGCTTGTTTTATCTTATAGGTAATCTGTTCAGGTTTATGCCGGCTTTGCCGGCACTTACACATTTTCCTTTGAGAGTTGGTGCAAAATATGATTGATAAGAAAAATATAGACTACACATTGTATCTATGTACAGACAGAGAGCTGATGAGTACAATGACAGTGGAACAGGCGGTGGAGCAGGCCATACTGGGAGGATGCGGGATTGTGCAGCTGCGGGAGAAAAAATGTAAAGCCAGAGAATTTATTCGTATTGCAGAGGGAGTGAAAGCGGTTACACAGAAATATGGGATACCGCTTATTATCAATGACAGAGTAGATATTGCTCTTGCAGTAGACGCCGACGGAGTACATGTGGGACAGAGCGATATGCCCTGTGCAATGGTCAGACAGCTTTTGGGGCAAGATAAAATAATAGGTGTATCTGCTCATAATAGGGAGGAAGCTATGGCGGCGGCGGCAGACGGGGCTGATTATCTGGGAGTGGGGGCAATCTATTCTACCAATACAAAGGAAGATGCAGGAGTGATTACTCCACAAACCTTTGCCAGTCTGAGGGCAGCTGTTGGTCTTCCCATTGTAGCAATCGGTGGAGTTAATCGAGACAGAGTGGACTATGTAAAAGGCTTGGGGGCGGATGGTATGGCAGTTGTCTCAGCGGTTATCAGTGCACGGGATATACAAGGTGCAGCAAAGGAATTGGTTAATTTATGGAGAAGATAAAAGGAGTTATTTTGGATTTAGATGGAACGCTGCTGGATTCTATGTGGGTGTGGGAGCAGATAGATATAGATTTTCTGGCGAGAAGGGGTTTGCAGGTGCCAGAGGATTATGTGGATGCCATAACTCCTATGGGATTTTATGCAGCGGCGGAGTATACAATCCACAGATTTGGATTTTCTCAGACGCCAGAGGAGATTATAGAGGAGTGGAAGGAAATGTCCAGGGAGGTTTATGCCTCTGAAGTGTTATGCAAAAAATATGTGAGGGAGGCCCTGGAGTTTTTTCAAAAAAACGGTATTCATATGACCATTGCCACAGCATCCCATGAAGAATTGTTTATACCTTGTCTTAAAAATAATGGGATTTGGGAATATTTTGACAGTTATTCCACTATGAGTGAGGTGAAAAGAGGGAAAGGTTTTCCCGATATCTATGAGCTTGCGGCAAAGAAAATTCAATGTGAACCTCACCAGGTCATTGTGTTTGAGGATATAGTACAGGGAGTGCAGGGAGCCAGAATGGGAGGTTTTTGCACAGTAGGTGTTCACGATTCCTATTCTCAGCATGACGAGGTAAATCTGCGCAGAGAGGCAGACTATTATATGATGGATTGGTCTCAGCTGCCAGCTATATATGAAGAAATTATAAAAAAACAATCAAAATTTGATCATCATTATAATCATTTAAATAATCATTTAAGCCAAAGGGCTACATAAATGCGGAGGTAAGCAATGAGAGAATATAAAACCCAAATGGAAGCGGCAAAAAAAGGAATTATCACACCACAGATGGAAGTGGTGGCAAAGAAGGAGTACATGGATATTAAGCTGTTGTGCGAGAGAGTGGCATCCGGTGAGATATGTATACCTGCAAACATCAATCACAAATCATTGAGCGCTGAGGGAATCGGAAACGGACTTCGCACAAAAATCAATGTAAATTTAGGAATTTCAGGGGATGCAAAAAATTATGAAATCGAGATGGAAAAGGTTCAGATGGCTTTGGATTTTGGCTGTGAAGCCATTATGGATTTAAGCAATTATGGCAAGACAAATCACTTTCGCACAGAATTGGTAGAGAAATCTCCGGCAATGATTGGAACTGTGCCGATGTATGATGCAATTGGTTATTTAGAGAAGGATTTGCTTGAGATTACAGCAAAAGATTTTTTGAAGGTAGTGGAGGCTCATGCCAAGGAAGGTGTGGATTTTCAGACGATTCATGCAGGCATTAATAAGCGTGCTGTTGAGGCTTTTAAGAGACAGGGTAGATTGACCAACATTGTATCAAGGGGTGGTTCCCTTCTGTTTGCTTGGATGGAGATGACAGGAAACGAGAATCCTTTTTATGAATATTATGATGAAGTGTTAGAAATTTTAAGAGAGTATGATGTGACAATCAGTCTGGGAGACGCCCTTCGTCCCGGCTCTATCCATGATGCCACAGATGCAGGTCAAATCAGCGAGCTGATTGAGCTTGGCAATTTGACAAAGCGTGCCTGGGAGAGAGATGTTCAAGTTATGGTAGAAGGTCCGGGACATATGGCAATGGATGAGATTGCAGCAAATATGAAGCTGCAGAAAAGAATTTGTCACAATGCTCCTTTCTATGTGTTAGGGCCATTGGTGACAGATATTGCGCCGGGATATGACCATATTACCTCAGCTATTGGGGGAGCCATTGCAGCGGCAAGCGGTGCGGATTTCCTTTGTTATGTAACACCTGCAGAGCATTTAAGGCTGCCGGATGTAAAAGACGTAAAGGAAGGAATAGTGGCATCTAAAATTGCAGCACATGCAGCGGATATTGCCAAGAAAATTCCTCATGCCAGGGATATTGACAATAAGATGAGTGATGCCAGAAGAAGAATTGATTGGGAGGAAATGTTTGCTTGTGCCATTGACTCGGTTAAGCCAAGAGAATATTTTGACAGTTTGCCGCCTCAGGACAGACATACATGTTCTATGTGTGGAAAAATGTGTGCAATGAGAACTACAAATATGATTTTGGCGGGAGAAAAAGTGGAATTTTGTTCAGAGTTGGATAAAAAATGATTGTAACTATTCGGAGCTGCATTTGCAAAATCGCTGGAGAACAGCGTTCCTTTTGCTCGTGAATGGTTTCACGCCATAGAGATTAACGTAAGATGGGCCTGAGTGATAAACAGCATCAACAGGTTCATTTTTTCTAAATGACAGGAAACTTTTAATACTAGGAGGAAGGATGTGAGAAGGAGAATGAAGGGACAACACAAGTGGAGTGGGCATTTAAAAACTATCAATCATCATAAGTGGTTGGTTTTTGTACACTGCTGTAAAGCGGGAATATATAGACAGGGAATAATGCATGATTTATCAAAATATCATCCGGTAGAATTTTTGCTGGGAGTTAGGTACTATCAGGGTGACAGAAGTCCTCATCACGCTGAGAGAGAGGCGACGGGTAAGAGCTTGGCCTGGCTGCATCATAAGGGAAGAAATAAACATCATTTAGAATACTGGATTGATTATTCTGTTCAAAATGGACAAAATCTCCAGGGAATGGAAATGCCGGTGCGCTATGTAATTGAAATGTTTTGTGATAGGGTTGCCGCCAGCAAAAATTATTATAAAGATAAATATCACGACGGTGTAGCTTACGATTATTATATGCACTCAAAGGATCATTATTTACTTCATCCTAAAACGAGAGCATTGTTGGAACGGCTGCTTATTTTGTTGAAAAATAAGGGGGAGGATGCCGCATTTCGCTATATCAGAAAATATTTGTTGCCTATTGCAAAAAAGGAAATTCGACGGGGAATATAATAAGGATGAAGACATTGTATCAAAAAGAACAACTGAAAGGGGAGAACGGCATTCGGCTTAATAAATATATCAGTGATTGCGGGGTGTGCTCTAGAAGACAGGCGGATAAACTAATTGAGGAGGGAAGAGTTTCTGTTGATGGGGAACAGGCTGTTATGGGAATGCAGGTTATGCCAAGTCAAGATATATTGGTAGATGGTGTACGTTTGAAACGAGAGGAGGAGAGGATTGTCCTGCTGTATAATAAGCCGGTAGGTGTGGAATGTACTGCCAACAGAGCCGTGAAGGATAATATTATAGATGCAGTAGGCTATTCCAAAAGAATATATCCTATTGGTCGTTTAGATAAAAATTCAGAAGGGTTGATTTTGCTTACCAATGACGGTGAGTTGGTGAATCCTATGATGAAGGGCTGTTCTTGTCACGAGAAGGAATACCATGTAGCAGTAAACAAGCCTATCACTACACATTTTTTAGAGAAAATGGCTGGGGGTATTTATTTAAGAGAGTTGGAGAAGACAACTAGACCATGTAAGATTTTTCAGACAGGGAACTGTACCTTTCAGATTATTTTAACCCAAGGCTTAAACCGACAGATACGAAGAATGTGTAAAGAGTGTGGATATTCTGTAAGCAGCTTAAAGAGAGTGCGGGTCATGAACTTTCAATTGGGCAGATTAAAGGTTGGAGAGTATCGCATGGCAAATGAACAGGAGCTTAGAAGGTTGTATGAACTCTTAAAGTAGTGTTTAAAGATAAACAACATAAATACAAAAAAACATAAGAGGGTCAAAAGGAAGAATAGCAATAAGGGAAAAGGTTTAAAACAAAAATAGAAGGCAAAAAATAAGGGGAAAGGTTAGATTTATTATGGAGGCTTACAATGGAAAATAGTGAAAAGAAAAAGGAAATCAATAGCAGTGTCAAAATGAAACCGCTTTCACAGAAACAGAGAGAACGTATGCAGGAGCTTTGTGGTATTTTAGATGAGGCAGGGCGAGCTTATTATCAGGAAGCAAGAGAGATAATGAGCAACCGGGAATATGACCAATTGTATGACGAGCTGGCTGCCCTGGAAAAGGAGAGCGGAGTGATACTTGCAGGTAGTCCAACGGTTAAGGTAGGGTATGAGGTGCTCAGTGAGTTGCCTAAAGAAACTCATGAAAGTCCAATGCTGTCTTTGGATAAAACAAAAGAGGTGGAGGGACTCAAAGAATTTTTAGGGGAGAAGGAGGGAGTGCTTTCCTGGAAATTAGATGGGTTGACAGTAGTGCTTACCTACCGGCAGGGGAAATTGGAGAAGGCTGTCACAAGGGGAAACGGAGAGATTGGAGAGATTATTACCAATAATGCTAAAACTTTTGTGAATCTGCCTCATATTATCCCTTATCAGGGAGAATTGGTAATTCGCGGAGAAGCAATTATAAAATACTCTGATTTTGAAAAATTAAATGCAGGGATGCCTGAGTCTCAAATGACCTATAAAAATCCAAGAAACCTGTGCAGCGGCTCTGTGAGGCAGTTAAACAACGAAATAACCGCGAAGAGAAGTGTGAATTTTTATGCGTTTTCTCTAATTAAGGCCCAGGGAGTAGATTTTGAAAATTCACTATCAAGGCAGTTTTCCTGGCTAGAGGAGCAGGGCTTTCAGGTGGTGGAGCACTATATGGTAAATGCAGACCAGGTGGAGGAGAGAGTTTCTTTTTTTGAAGAAAAGATTAAAACATATGATTTGCCGTCGGATGGATTGGTTCTTATTTTTGAGGATATTGCTTATGGCCTTTCTTTAGGAAGAACCGCTAAGTTTCCAAGAAATGGAATTGCTTTTAAATGGGCGGATGAATTGGCCCAAACTACACTTCGGGAAATTGAGTGGAGTCCATCAAGGACGGGCTTAATCAATCCGGTAGCTATTTTTGAGCCGGTGGAGCTGGAGGGAACAACAGTAAGCAGGGCAAGTGTGCATAATATCAGCATTATGGAGGAGTTAAAGCTAGGCATTGGAGATAAAATCACTGTATATAAAGCCAATATGATTATCCCTCAGATTCATGAAAATTTAACTAGGAGCAATCAACTTCCTATTGCCCACAGCTGTCCTGCCTGCGGGGAGAAGACAGAGATACGAAATGAGAATGATGTGAAATATTTGTATTGTCCCAATGAGCAGTGTCCGGCAAAAATTATTAAAAGCTTTACCCACTTTGTAGGTAGGGATGCCATGAATGTAGATGGATTGTCAGAGGAGACCCTTGAAAAATTTATTCAGCAGGGTTATATCCATGAATATGGGGATTTATTTCATTTAGACCAATATGAGGATGAGATTGTTGGGATGAAAGGTTTTGGGCAGAGGTCTTTTGATAAAGTCAGGGAATCGGTGGAAAAAGCCAGAAACACTACGCTTGTCAGGTTGATTTATAGCTTAGGAATTGCTAATATTGGATTGTCCAATGCAAAAATGCTTGTGAGACAATTTGATTATGATTTAGATAAACTGCTGTCAGCTACAGTGGAGGAAATGACAGAAATAGATGGGATTGGGGAGGTGATTGCCAACTCCTTTGCCAAGTACTTTGCAAAGGAAGAAAATAGGGAACGGTTTAAGCGTTTGTTGGCAGAGCTTCATATTCAGGAGGAGAAAAAGGGAGATGCCCAAATATTGGAGGGAAAGAATTTTGTAGTGACTGGCTCTGTGGAGCACTTTACCAATCGAAATGCTGTCAAGGAGTGGGTAGAATCACTAGGAGGCAAGGTGACAGGCAGTGTGACAGGAAAAACCAATTATCTGATCAATAACGACAATCAGTCCAATTCCTCTAAAAATAAGAAAGCAAAGGAATTAGGGATTCCTATTATTACAGAAGAGGAATTTATCCAAATGACAGGCTGGAGGGAAGAATAGCTGTTTTGCTGTTGGAACTATGGCAATTTTACACATATTTAGGATACAAAGTTTTTTGATACGAAAGCTGAATACAAAAAATCCAATAGGTCAAAAGGTAAATTTAAGAAAAGAGGCGGATGAAATGCCAGTAAAGGTGAAAGGTGATTTGCCTGCAAAGGCGGTCATTGAACAGGAAAATATATTTATTATGGATGAAAACTGTGCTGTAGCACAGGATATTCGTCCTCTAAAGATAGCAATATTAAATTTAATGCCCTTAAAGCATGAGACGGAGATTCAGCTGCTCAGGGCACTGTCAAATACGCCCATACAAGTGGACGTAACATTTTTGTTTGTGGAATCCCATGTGGCAAAAAACACTCCATTAAGCCATTTGAACCAATTTTACAGTGTGTTTTCCAATATTAAAGATATGAGATTTGATGGGTTGATTATTACAGGAGCGCCGGTAGAATTTATGGATTTTGAGGAGGTAGGTTACTGGAGTGAGCTGGCACAGATTATGGAATGGTCTAAAACAAATGTGACTTCCACGCTGCATATTTGCTGGGGAGCTCAGGCGGGTATGTATTATCACTATGGAGTGCGAAAAAAAATTTTGGAAAGCAAGCTGTCAGGTATTTTCAATCATGAGGTACTGCATCGAAAGGTGCCTTTGATGCGTGGCTTTGATGATGTATTTTTAGCACCTCACTCTAGAAATTCGGAATCTGACAATGAAATGATACGTAAAGACGAGAGATTTACAATATTGGCCCAGTCAAAAGAGGCAGGTATCTATATTGTGATGGCTCAGGAGGGCAGGCAAATATTTGTGTTTGGTCACCCTGAATATGACAGAGATACTTTGGACAAAGAGTATCGAAGGGATTTAGAAAAGGGACTGCATATACTTCCAAAAAATTATTATAAGGATGAGAACCCGGATAATCCCCCTTTGCTTACATGGAGAGGTCACGCCAACGGGCTCTATACCAATTGGCTCAATTACTATGTATATCAGGCTACTCCTTTTGAGTGGTAAGTAACACTTTGTATATTGTTAAGCAGGGTAGACGACAGTTCTTTTATGGTGTATTGGACTTTGACTGGAACAGTGAATGGCGAAATTCTCTCCACATTACACCGCCAAACAATCCGCATGTACATGTGATGGCGGAAAATAAACTGCAGATTTTCGGCACAGGCAGATAGAGCACAAGCCATTGTACAGAGAATCCGATTCCTACAGCAAAAAACAATAGAAATAATGGACGGGTTATCATCTGCCAAACTGGGATGAGAAATCCAAGGAGTTTTTGGATATACACATAATAGAGTAAGGTTAAAAATAATTGACTCACTAACAATCCCCATAAATAGCCGATTATGCCGTACCGAGGAATTGCAAACCAGATAAAAAGGATGCGGACTACAAGAGCAGCTGCGTTTTGCAAAAATGTGATGCTTGTTTTGCCGCATCCGTTTAATATACTTCCAAAGGTAGTGCTTAAATAGAGAAACGGGCAGAGCCAGGAAAGTATCTGTATGTATATTCCTGCCTCCTGATTGTGAAATAAAATAGTTCCAAGATTTTTTCCGTACACTAAAAACACACCAGTGCATAACAGTCCAATCCATAGGCAGAAGCGGGTGCAGAGAGTGATGGAGTTTTTCAGCGTGAGTGTGCTTCCCTGTGCCTGTGCTTTAGAAACTGAGGGAAGCAGCATCACGGCGATAGAGTTGGTGACGGCGGAGGGGAACAGGATAAATGTGAGAGACATACCTGTCAATACCCCATATATGCTGATGGCGGCATCTGTGCTCAGCCCAAATTCCCGCAGCTTTAATGGTATAAAAGAAGCTTCTACACTTTGAAGGAGGCTTATCATCACTCGGTTTAAGGTGAGTGGGATAGACATGGACATAAGCAATATAAATATTTTATGGTAAGAAAGCGGTTTCGTAATGTAAGAAACCGCTTTCTTTTTTGCTGTCTTAGAACCATAGTAGTACAACATACAATAAATCATGGAGGCAATTTCACCAAATAACATTCCAAAAACAGCAAGGGAGGGTGTAATGCCTCTTCCATTTTCTGAGAGAACAGTAGCTATCAATATAACACTGCAGACTCTTATGATTTGTTCAAAAAGCTGAGACCATCCGCTGACGGAGGCATTCTGCAGACCTAAGTAGTATCCGCAGATGCAGGAGTGAACAGAGCCAACAGGAATGGTGAGAGCCATAATCTGGAGAAGATAGCTGCACCTTGGTTCAAATAGCAAATGAACTGCAATAAAGTCAGAAAAAGAATAGATGACAAATGTACAAAGGCATGACAACACAAGGGATACAGTAAGTCCTACAGCCAGGACTCTTCGTCCTGAGCGGGGATTTTTTTCTGCTTCCACTGCCACATAGCGAGAGATGGCTGTTTGAATACTTGCAGTACAAAGGGAAAAACAAAAGCCATGAATAGGAAAAATCAGTTGATAAATTCCCATACCTTTAGCACCAATAGCCTGGGATAAGAATATTCTATAAAAAAAGCCAATAAATCTGCTGGCAAAGCCAGCGATGGTTAATATAATTGTTCCGCGAATTAAAGGATTTTTGATGGACATAGTGATTTCCAGTGAGGGTATCTTTTGTCTTACTATATGAGTGAAAAAAGAAATTTATTACTTTGTGTTAGTGTTTGGATGCTTTGGATATAGATTGTTTTTGCCAAAACGGGCATGTTTGAAAAGCTCCAGCAAAAAATGAATGAAATAAAAAGAAATGAAAGAAAAGAAATGAAAGAAAGGATAGGATGCATACTGCCCTTTATTTACTTGATTTTTAAGATGATTTGTTGGGCAGAATCACAAGAAATTTTGTGATATGCATAGGTGTAAAAATGATATATTTGGATAATGCGGCGACTACTAAGTTGCATCCTTTTGTGTTGGAGGAAATGCTGCCTTTTATGAACGGCAATTATGGCAATCCATCCAGCTTATATGAATTAGCTACTATTAGTAAAAATGCGATAGAACATGCAAGACAGATTATTGCGAATGCCATTGAGGCAAAACCGGAGGAAATTTATTTTACAGGTGGAGGAAGTGAGGCAGACAACTGGGCAATTAAAGCAGTATGTGATGCCAATAAACATAAGGGAAATCATATTATTACAACAAAAATAGAACATCATGCGGTACTGCACACTTGTGAATATATGGAAAAGCATGGGTATGAGGTGACTTATTTAGATGTGGGAGAGCAGGGAATTGTAGATATCAAAGCTTTAAAAAAAGCAATTCGTCCCACTACTGTTTTGATTTCCATTATGTTTGCAAACAATGAGATTGGTACGATACAGCCAATAGAACAGATTAGTCAAGTGGCAAGGGAGCATGGAATTTATTTTCATACAGATGGTGTACAGGCATTTGGACAGATTCCAATTTCTGTGAAAAAGCAGGGCTTTGATTTGCTTTCTGTCAGCGCTCATAAATTTCACGGGCCAAAAGGAGTTGGTTTTTTGTATGTCCGCTCTAAAGTGAAAATGCAAGCCTTTATTCATGGGGGACATCAGGAAAGGGGCTTGCGTGCGGGAACACAAAATGTGGCAGGAATTGTAGGCATGGGGAAAGCGGCGCAGATTGCAATGGATACAATGAAGGGGAGAGTGAAGAAGGAAAGGGAACTGAGAGATTACTTAATTGGCAGAGTATATAAAGAAATACCTTATGTGAGATTAAACGGTCATCCTAGATTCAGATTGCCGGGGAATGCTAATTTTTCCTTTCAATTTATTGAGGGGGAGGCAATTGTGCTAATGCTGGATATGGAAGGGATTTGTGTTTCTAGTGGTTCAGCCTGCACTGCAGGGCTTCATTCTCCCTCCCATGTTCTTATGGCTCTTGGGATGCCGGAGGAAATCGCCTATGGTTCTCTAAGGGTAACTTTGTCGGGGGAGAGCACAAAGGAGGAGGTAGATATACTGATGATAAAATTAAAACAAATTGTCAGTCAATTAAGAAAAAAATCTAGCGCTTATGAGATGTATTTAGGACGATAAAATTAAAAATGCAACAATGAAAATAAATCAATCTATAAATAAATCCATAAATGAATTAATACAATCAAGCAGTAAAATAATCAATATACAATATTTTAAGTTTGCAGAAATACAACATTGCAAAAATGCTTGGAAGAAAGTAGAATAGTAAAAGAAATAAAATGGCTTGTGCCAGCGTCCATCATGAGGAACAAAGCAGTGCTGTAAGTAGTGTGAAAGTTCCAAATGGTGGAGTGCGCCAGGCATTTAGTATATATCTGAAAAATGGAATGGATTTCCTGAATGGAGGAAAAATGAGCAATAAGAAAAAAGTAGTAGTGGGAATGTCAGGGGGAGTGGATTCCTCCGTGGCTGCTTATTTGTTAAAGAAGCAGGGGTATGAGGTGATTGGGGTGACAATGGAGATTTGGCAGGAGGAAAGCCATTTTCAAAGCAGTGAAAATGGAGGCTGCTGTGGTTTATCTGCGGTGGAGGATGCTAGAAGAGTGGCTTGGAAGTTGGACATACCTTACTATGTTATGAATTTTCGGAGAGAATTTTCGGATAACGTAATTTCTTATTTCCTGAAGGAATATCTGCAGGGGCGGACTCCCAATCCATGTATTGCCTGTAATCGATATGTAAAATGGGAGGCATTGCTGCAGAGAAGTATAGAGATAGGGGCAGATTATATTGCTACAGGACACTATGCAAGAATTGCAAGGCTGAAGGAGAACGGCAGATATGTGATAGCCAATTCCGTAACTAGCAAAAAGGATCAAACCTATGCCCTGTACAATTTAACCCAATATCAGCTTGCTCATACACTGATGCCTGTAGGAGATTTTACGAAGGAAGAAATACGTCAGATAGCGTTGGATATGGAAATTCCGGTAGCCAGTAAGCCGGACAGCATGGAGATTTGTTTTGTTCCGGATCAGGATTATGGCAGATTTATTAGGGAAAATACAAAGGAAAAGATAGAGGAGGGCGATTTTGTGGATTTGCAGGGGAATGTGCTGGGCAGACATAAAGGTATTATTCATTATACAGTGGGACAGCGCAAGGGCTTAAATATTAGTATGGGATATCCGGTTTATGTGGTGGAAATCAAACCAAAGGAAAATCAGGTAGTGCTCGGAAAATATGAAGATGTTTTTCGGACTAGACTGTATGCCAATCAGTTGAATTTTATGTCTATAGAAAGTCTTCAGGGGGAAAAACGAGTGCTGGCTAAAATACGGTATAATCATCAAGGAGCCATGTGCACAATTCGAATGGCAGGTGAGGATACAGTGGAATGTGTGTTTGATGAACCCCAGAGAGCGGTGGCTCCAGGACAAGCAGTAGTGTTCTATGAAAATGATTATGTACTAGGAGGGGGTGTTATTATTTCATGAAGATAACTTATCTGTATCACAGTGGTTTTTTGGTGGAGCTTAACACCATGTATCTTTTGTTTGATTACTACAAGGGGGAATTGCCGGAACTAGATAACTTCAAAACACTGTATGTGTTTGCCAGTCATGCTCACCAAGACCATTTTAATCCTTCTATATTTGCACTTACTCGAAATCATAGTAGGGTACAATATATATTGTCAAAGGACATAAAACTTACTCCTAGAAAATGTGAGAGGGAAAAACTTACTTCTCAAGATTTAGAGAAGATTGTTTGGCTGAAAGCAGGGGAAAAGAAAGAGTTTATTGCGGAAGGAACAGAGCTTTGGATGGAGACATTGAAATCTACAGATAGGGGAGTTGCCTTTATCGTACAGGCAGAGGGAAAAACGTTTTTTCATGCAGGAGATTTAAATTGGTGGATTTGGCAGGAGGAGGATAAGAGCTATAATAACAATATGACGGCTCGTTTTATAAAAGAGCTAGAACAGCTGCAAGATAGAAAGATAGATGCTGCTTTTCTTCCCTTAGATCCCAGACAGGAAATTTATTATGCTAAGGGAATAGAGCAGTACAGGAAAGTGATGAAAATTCGTCATATTTTTCCTATGCATATGTGGGAAAATTATGGAATTATATTACAATATGAGAAGGAATATGGAGCAAACAAGAATGGAAGGGTATATCATATTCGGCATAAAAATCAGACATTTTATGTAGAATAGCTTTAAATTGGATATAAAGTAAAAATCAGACATTTTATGTAGAATAGCTTTAAATTGGATATAAAGTAAAAATTAGATATTTTCTGGTTTTCAGTGGTAAAGCTTTGGAAAGGAAGGAATAATGACAGGTATCAGTGTGTTTTTAGCAATATTTTTAGCAGTTTTATTATTTTTGTTTTGTTTGTTTTTGTATATTCGATATAGAATACGGCGCTTTTCCAATGAAGTCTTCGGAACAGAGGATGTGCGGCAGGTATTTGAAAATATTGAGACAACAGAGCAGGAAAAGCCAAAATCCTTAAATGGAATGGATATGCTGTATCTGCCCCAAATTCAAAAGGATTTTCCAGATTTTAATCCGACTATGGCAGATAATTATGCAAAGGAAGCATTAAAGAAGCATGTGGGAAAAAAGGAGGGATTTCATGTACATAATGTTGTAATTGCTGGCTATGAGAAGACCAGTGTAGAATATAATATTATTATGCAGGCGGCGGCAGAGTGGAAGGAGCAGGGAAAGAAGGTTCAGAAGCGCTTTATTCTTCATTATTCTTATCTGATAAAAGCCAGCTCTGGGGAGGAGGTTGTGGCGGCAAATTGTCCAAACTGCGGCGGAGCTATTGAAAGCCTGTCCTGGGAGGTTTGTCCCTACTGTGACAGCCGTCTTGTAAACGTACTGAAAAATAGCTGGAAATTTACACAGATTAGAGAGGGGTAAAGTGATGAAAAGGCGGAACAGATGAAGAAATTAAAGGAAGAGGAAATGGAACAATATTGGTGGTAGCTATACAATTGCAGGAACAGATATGGTATTATAAGAAATTATATTGACAGGCAGATATACCAGGCGTTGAGAAGAATAGGGTTGACAGAGGAAGAAAGTATGTGCTACAATGCTAAAAGTTAGAAATATAAAAAATAAGATAATAAAATTAAAAGCGAAGATTGTGCACACAGATGCTTGTTTTCTTTCAGAGAGAAAAGGTCATCGGCTGAAAGCCTTTTTAAGTTCAGACAAGGATTGAATTTCACACAGGAGCTGTGCTTTTGAATGATGACAAATAATGGATACAATATTTTGTCAAATGTAAAATGTATGCGAATGTATACAAATGATAGTAGGAAGCATCGTTGTTACACGTTACGTAAATAAAGAGTCTGTTATTACAGGAACCCGGGTGGTACCGCGGAAGATGATTTCGTCCCATTATTTTCATGTGTGAAAATAATGGTTTTTTTATTTTAAAGGAAAGGAATGGAAAGCAAATGAAAGAGAAACTGAAGGCAATTCGTGATGAAGCGATTACAAAAATTCAGCAGTCAGGAAGCTTGGATAAGTTAAATGAAATCCGAGTGGCATATTTAGGTAAAAAAGGTGAATTGACAGAAGTGCTGAAGGGAATGAAAAGTGTAGCGCCGGAGGATAGACCAAAGGTAGGTCAATTGGTAAATGAGACAAGAACTGCCATTGAAGAAAAATTGGAGGAGCTGAAAACACAGTTGGCAAAGGCAGCCAGAGAAGCTCAGCTAAAATCAGAGGTGATTGATGTCACACTTCCCGCCAAGAAAAATAATGTGGGCCATCGCCATCCTAATACCATTGCACTTGAGGAGGTGGAGAGGATCTTCATCGGTATGGGCTATGAAGTGGTGGAAGGTCCAGAGGTGGAGTACGACTATTACAATTTTGAAGCGCTGAATATTCCGGCTAATCATCCGGCAAAGGATGAGCAGGATACATTTTATATTAATGATCAGATTGTACTTCGCACGCAGACATCACCGGTTCAGGTAAGAGAGATGGAAAAAGGAAAGCTGCCCATTCGAATGATTGCGCCGGGAAGAGTGTTCCGCTCTGACGAGGTGGATGCCACTCATTCTCCTTCCTTCCACCAAATAGAAGGCTTGGTGATAGATAAGAATATAACTTTTGCAGATTTAAAGGGAACTTTGGAGCAGTTTGCCAAGGAATTGTTTGGTGAACATACGAAAGTAAAATTTCGTCCCCACCATTTTCCGTTCACAGAGCCAAGTGCGGAGGTGGATGTCACTTGTTTTAAATGCGGCGGAAAAGGATGTCGCATGTGCAAAGGAGAAGGCTGGATTGAAATATTAGGCTGTGGTATGGTACATCCTAGAGTGCTGCGTATGAGTGGGATTAACCCTGAGGAATACTCTGGTTTCGCATTTGGTGTTGGTTTAGAGAGAATTGCACTGTTAAAATATGAAATCGATGACATGCGGTTATTGTATGAAAATGACAGCCGTTTCTTAAGTCAGTTTTAATGGAAGGAGGAGCAAATTATGAATACACCATTATCATGGATTAAAGCCTATGTGCCGGATTTAGATGTAACCAATCAGCAGTATATGGATGCTATGACTTTGTCAGGCACAAAAGTAGAGGGTTTTCATGCCTTTGATGCGGATTTAGATAAAATTGTAATTGGTCAGATTGATAAAATTGAAAAACATCCTGATGCAGATAAATTAGTTGTATGCCAAGTAAATGTAGGAAATGAAACTGTTCAAATTGTGACTGGTGCCACAAATGTGTTTGAGGGAGCAAAAATTCCGGTTGTATTGGACGGCGGACGGGTTGCGGGAAGTCATGACGGCAAGATAATAGAGGGCGGCATTAAAATTAAAAAGGGCAAATTAAGAGGAGTGGAATCTTTTGGTATGATGTGCTCCATTGAGGAGCTTGGTTCCACTACAGATATGTATCCTGATGCTGCGGAGGATGGAATCTATATTTTAAAGGAGGATGCGCCTGTAGGAGAGGATGCCATTGCTTATCTGGGATTTCGGGATGCCAACTTCGAGTATGAGGTGACATCCAATCGTGTGGATTGTTTTGGAATAATCGGTATTGCCAGGGAAGCAGCGGCAACCTTCAGAAAACCATTTTATCCTCCGGTGATAACACATACCGGAAATAATGAGGATGTGCATGATTATATCCAAGTGGATGTAAAGGACAATGAACTTTGTCCCCGCTACTGTGCTAGAGTTGTTAAAAATGTAAAGATTGCTCCGTCACCAGAGTGGATGCAGAGACGTTTGGCGGCTTGCGGCATTCGCCCAATAAACAATTTAGTAGATATTACCAACTATGTGATGGAGGAATATGGTCAGCCAATGCATGCCTATGATTTAAGTACATTGGCAGGCAAGCAGATTATTGTGCGCCGAGCTGAAAGCGGAGAACAATTTCAGACATTGGACGGTCAGCTTCGCACATTGGATGATAATATGCTGATGATATGCGATGCTGATAAGGCGGTTGGAGTTGCCGGAATTATGGGAGGAGAAAATTCTAAGATTACAGATGATGTTAAGGATATATTATTTGAGGCAGCCTGTTTTGACGGAACCAATATCCGCTTATCGGCAAAACGTTTAGGACTTAGAACAGATGCATCTGGCAAGTTTGAGAAAGGATTGGACCCTAATAATGCTATGGATGCCATTAACCGTGCTTGTCAGTTAATAGAAGAGTTGGGAGCTGGAGAAGTGGTAGGCGGAGTAGTGGATGTGTATCCAAATGTGAGACAGGAAAGAAAAATCTTGTTTGAGCCTGAAAAGATGAATCAATTACTTGGAACGAATATTTCCAATGAGGAAATGCTCGGCTATTTCAAAATGCTGGATTTAAAATATGATGCAGACACAAATGAGGTGATTATTCCAACCTTCCGCCAGGATTTAGAATGTATGGCTGATTTGGCGGAGGAGGTTGCCAGATTTTACGGCTATGATAATATTCCAACTACACTGCCGAAGGGGGAGGCCACAACGGGAAAATTATCCCACAAGCTTAGAATAGAAAGAATTGCAAGTGATATTGCAGAATTCTGTGGTTTTTCTCAGGCAATGACATATTCTTTTGAAAGTCCAAAGGTCTTTGACAAATTATTGTTGGCTGAAGATGACAAGATGAGGCAGACAGTGGTAATTACCAATCCTTTAGGAGAAGATTTCAGTATAATGAGAACTACTTCCTTAAACGGAATGCTCACCTCCTTGGCAACCAATTATAATAGAAGAAATAAAGATGTGAGATTGTATGAGTTAGGCAACATATATTTGCCGAAGGATGTGCCTGTGACCCAGTTGCCGGAGGAGAGAATGCAGTTTACTCTTGGTATGTACGGCGAAGGAGATTTCTTCCACATGAAAGGTGTAGTAGAAGAATTTTTAGATAAGGTAGGAATGAATGGAAAAATAATTTATGACCCAAATGCTGGAAAAAATTATCTTCATCCAGGCAGACAGGCAAATATCATCTATGACAGTGAGGTAATCGGATACTTGGGTGAAGTGCATCCAGAGGTGGCAGATAATTATGATATAGGAGACAGAGTGTATATAGCAGTTTTGGATATGCCTTATATTGTGGAAAAGTCAACCTTTGAGAGAAAGTATGAGGGCATTGCCAATTATCCGGCTGTTACGAGAGATTTGAGCATGGTAATGGAGAAATCCATTATGGTTGGTCAAATAGAGGAAATCTTTGAAAAACGGGGCGGAAAGCTGCTAGAGAGCTTCCATTTGTTTGATGTGTATGAGGGAGCACAGATTGAAAGCGGTTTCAAATCTGTTGCCTACTCCATTGTGTTCCGCGCAAAGGATAGAACCTTGGAGGAGAAGGATATTACACCGATTATGGAAAAGATTCTGAAAGATTTAAAAGAAATGGGAATCAAATTGAGGGGATGATAAAGTAACTAAATATGGTTGACATTGTTTTTACATAGGTGTAGTATGTAAGAGCAAATGCATTATTAATAAAGTTTTTTATGAGCATAAGTTAAGTAAAGAAATAAGGGGCAAACTTATAGAAATGTAAGGACGCAAAGTTAGAAGTCTAAGATAACAAAGAATGTTATTATGATAGTTCGGCTGCAGGATTGTTAAAGGTCTTGCAGCTTTTTTGTTTGTATCTTTCTGAAAAGAAAATTTATAGGAGGGATTATGAAAGAATAGTTAGTGAAAATATTATGGTAAGAAGGAAGATAGAAATAAATAAAAAACAAAATTTAAAAGAGGATTTAGAAGGGAAGTAAACAATTTGCTGCTTGTGAATATATGAAATGTAAAGGAGAGAATATGATATTTTATATAAAGAAAAAAAGAGAGAAAAAGCTAAAAAAGTACATAGCAGGTACATTAGCAATCATGATGATTGGAACAGGTTTTATCCCATTGAATAACACAGAAGCATATGAAATACAAACATCACAAAAGCAAGAGGTTAAATTAAATTCAAAGGAAATGAAAGATTATATAAAAGTTTCTGCCTTGGAATGGGCGGGAATGATAGAACCAGATTTGAATTTAAAGGTAAAAAATATACAGCGTATTGTGACAGATGATAGGAATGAAATCGAGTATAGTGTATCTTATTATTGTGGTAAGGAGCCATATGGATATGCTATACTGCAATGGATAGATGGAGATTTTGTAGTGTTAGAGGGAGTTCTAGAAAAAAATCAGCAGGGTGTTTATGAAGAGATTACAGAAAATATTGAAAATGAAGAAAACTTAAATGGGGAGGAGATAGGAGAAGAACTGGTAAAAATATCAGGTACACAGTATGGTGTTGTCACAGAAAATAGGGCAGGAAAAGATATAACTTATGATAATTTTGGAAACCAACAGCCAGTTGTGAAAAGTGAACAATATGCATTGCCTCAATCTATTTTTATAGAAAAAGGTAAGTTTGAAGCTGGAGTCAAATATAAAATTTTGGATAGTATTGAATTGAAAAAATATAAGAATCGTTCTCAATTATTTGATAAAAATGCTACGAAAGAAATTACAGGGAAATATGCCTGTGCTATTCAAAGTTTATTACAGATTTCCTATATGGAAAATTTATGTAGTACTTCAAATAGTTCTATTAAGAAAACATATAATGAATTGTGGAAAAAGTGCAAGACTTCATATGACAGCAGCGATGGGCAGTATGGGAATACAATTGAAGATGCTGCAAAGGGCTTTGTATCCTTTGCAAAGTCTAAAGGATATAAAGGAACTGCATATAAAGGAGAAAAAAGAAATCCATCTGTTGCGTGGCTCAAGGATAAGTTGGAGTTTAATCGCCCGATTATTATGGGATATACTATCAATGCAAATGGTTATGATAGTAGTCATGCCATCTCCATATTAGGGTGGTATAAGGCAAAGAAAGTATCATCAGGGAATACATATAATTATCTAAAAGTGTATGATGCTTGGAGAGAGAAACCTTATTATTTAAATTATACAACAGTTGATTTTTCAAAATATTGCAGTGCAAGTTATTTCTGGGTAAAAAAATAGTGGGAAGGAGCATGAAATATGAAAATAAAAAGTAGAAAAAAGATGATGATTGCAGGGATTATAGTATTGGTTATTGTAGGGTTAGGCATATCAGGGTACTGCTTGAAAAAAAAATCGGAGAAAGAAAATGAGCCAATAAAAAATCCTGAATATTTTCATAAGGTGATAGGTGTGGTGGAAGAAGTGATAGACAAGGAACATGTGTTAATTAAAGTAATGGATTCTTTTTCAGGGGAGACGGAGGAGAAGCTGGTATATGATTCCGGAGAAAAAGTGATTCTTCATTATGAGTCTTTGTCCGCAAGCTGTAACATGATTGAAAAGAAGGATATCAATCAATTAGGAGAACAGCCGCAAAAGGGAGATATTATAAAAACAATCTATACAAAAGAGGAAAAAAAGGAACAGCAATATAATAGTTTGTTGTGTGACAATATAGAGTTATGGGAAATAAAACAAGAACGCTTTGATAAAATGGGAGGCTGAAGTTATGAAAAATAAAAAAAGACAAATTATAATAGGAATAATAATTATTGTTATTGTAGGTTTGGGGATATCAGGATACTGCTTGAAAAAAAAGTCAGATAAAGAAAAAGTGATAATAGGGGGACATGTTCCTTTTAGAGGTATGCTCGGCGTGGTGGAGGAAGTGATAGATAAAGAACATGTGCTGGTAAAAGTGATTGATTGTGAGATGGAAGAGAGGGACATTCCTCCTGGGGAAAAGAGAATATATGATTCTGGAGAAAAAGTAATTCTCAATTATGAATATTTACGTGCAAGCTGCAATGAGGTGAAAAAGGATTACATTAAAGCGGGAGGACAGCCGCAAAAGGGAGATATTATAAAAACCCAATATGCCAAGGAGGGAACAAAAAAGGGGGAGGAGTATGACATATTACTGTGTGAGGAAATAGAACTGTGGGACATAGATAAAGAGAGATTTGACAAAATGGAAGGGGAGATTGCTAATAACAGAATTGAATAGGTACAAAAAGCAGATTTTTTCACAATAGTGAAGGTCTGCTTTTATTTTGATTTTGAAAAATTGCCATTTTTGTGTTGATACTATTTTATATATCAGTTTTCTTGCATTTTTCAAAGTAAGAAAACAGATTTTGGAGGAATATGAAAATTGTGGGTTGCCTAAATGTTGGATTCATTGTAAAATGAAACAATATGGATTTTTTTATAGAAAAATAGTCTGACAGGTAGATAGGGATAAAAGATAGCCGCAGTACAAAACATGTAAATGAAATATACAATGGAGGAGGAAGAGCATGAATTTACTACAAGCTATAATCATGGGAATTGTGCAGGGAATCACAGAATTTTTGCCGGTGAGCAGTTCCGGTCATTTAACAATATTAAAAAATATGTTTGGCATGAAGGACGTTAAAATTACATTTGATTTGATGCTGCATTTTGGAACATTGGTGGCAATTTTTATTGTGTTTTGGAAGGACATTCTCTGGCTGATTGGAAGCGGATTGGGAATTATCAGGGATAGTGTGTTAAATGTAATAACCTATTTTAAAAGTGTCAAAAAGGGCGGACGAAAGCTGCCTTACCGTAAGGTAATATCCAATCAGTATCGAAAATTTACGTGGATGGTGATAGTTTCTACCATACCGACAGGAATTATTGGGTATACCTTTGAAAAATCCTTTCCTATGGATAATATGGGATTATTGGTTCCCGGAATCTGTTTGTTTATAACTGCTGTCTTGCTTATGGTCGCAGATAAATGTCCTGGAGGCTCTAAGCTTCCTAATGATGTGACTTACACAAATGCTTTTTCTATTGGTATTGTCCAGGGACTGGCAACCCTGCCTGGAATATCAAGGTCAGGCTCCACTATTGCAGCTTGTCTGATAAGTGGTTTTGATAAAAAGTTTGCGGTAAAATATTCTTTTATTATGTCTATACCGGCTGTGCTGGGGGCTGTTGTTCTAAAGCTGGGAGATTTGTCCCAAGATGCCTTAAGCAAAGGAGAGATAGCCTGTTATGGGGTAGGTACAATAGTTTCGGCTGTGGTCGGATATTTCTGTATACGCATTATGTTAAAGCTGGTAAAGGAGAGAAAGTTTAAATATTTTGCATATTATTGTATTGCTGTAGGCGTATTTTCTATTGTAGCTTTTTTTGTGCGGCTATAAAAACAAACATAATATAAATAATATTGTTTATATCAGAACAATATTAAGCCAAGGAAATAGTGCTAAAATGTGGTAATGCAAGGATTATTGATTTAGGGATTTTGAAGAAGGGGTTTGGATTTAGGAGGAATTGAAATGGCTTCCACACAAGCAACAAAGAATTCTACTGCGAACAGGAGCAGTACAGCGAAAAAGAAGACGACAACTACAAAAAAATCAGCGGCAGCAACTGCCAATAAAAGCAGAAGCAGCAAAGGTACACAGAAAAAAAATACAGGCAAAAGAACTGCTTCTAGCGGCAGCAGGAGTGCCAGTAAGTCTAAAAATGAGAAAACAGTCCAAAGAAAACAGGGAGACAAGGAGACGTGGGAGGAGGAGATTCTTACTCCGGAGGAATTGGCTCTTCGAGGAGAAATACGATTTTTTGTGTCATTGTTTGCAGTGCTGTTGGCAACCTTGAGTATGTTTGGGGTTTTGGGCAGTGTTGGAATGAAGTTTGCAGAATATATATTGTTTGGCATATTTGGCCTGACTGCATATATTGTACCAATAGGGCTGCTGTTGGCTATTGGTATTTTTATAGCCAATATGAGCAGTGGCAGATTTCGCACAAAATTCTTTGCAGGAATAGGAATGTTTTTCGTTTTATTGATATTTGCTCAGCTTTTCTTTGGAGAAAATCAAGCATACCTTACTATGGCAGACTACTATCAATATGCTATGGACCATCACAGCGGCGGAGGTATAATCGGCGGCTTGCTTGTAAAAGGAATCAGCTATTGTATTGGCATAGTGGGAACCTATATAGTCGCCATATGTGCAGGCGTCATTTGCTTTATGCTTCTAACGGGAACTTCTGTGACAGGAAGTATTAAAAGCCAATATCATCAGGCGAGAAGAAGCTATGATGATATGTATGAGAAGAGCAGAGAAAATGTAGAGAGAAAAAATAGAGAAAAGCAAAAGAAATTAGCAAGAAAGCTTCAACAGGAAAAGATTGAGAGAAGAGCAGGAAAAAAAGTTCGGGGTGTGGCGATGAAGGATACCCGAATTATGGAGGAAAAGGCAGCTAGAGAGGAAATACATGAAATTACAGGGCAGTATCCGGCGGATCAGGTGTTCCGAGGTCATGTGGAGCTGGAGGAGGAAGAGGATACTGTGAGATTTCCATGGGAGGAGCAGGAAAGCTTTTATTCCACTCAGGAGGGTATAGAACAAAGCCATGACAGAGCAAATGAGTTTCTTGACAGGGAACGTGATAGTTTTGTGACTGCCAAGCAGCAGGTAAAAGAAAGTTCACCTAATATGGTAGTGGAGTTGTCCAGCGCTTCTGAGGAAGGGGAGGAGGGTGAGTTTACCCCAAAGGAAAAAATAATTGTAAGTCGCAGGGCGGTTAATGAGATGAAGAGGAAACCTTTTGCCAGCACCCCTTTAAGCGATGTCCAAGGGACGCAGAAGGGCAATATTCCTGGTGATGAGAAAGAACAGAAGGAAAGAATGGTATCCAATCGTTCAGTGGATAAACAAGGAAGCGCTGACAGAGCAAAAGCAAAAGTGAAGAAAGAATTTAAGCTGCCCCCGCTTAGCCTGCTGACTAAGCCTCAAGGGAAAGCGAGGGGCAATATGAAAAGTGAATTAAATGCTACGGCAGCTCTGTTGCAGAAGACATTAGAAACCTTTGGTGTAAAGGTGAAGATAACAAATTACAGCAAAGGTCCCTCTGTTACACGTTATGAGCTGCAGCCGGAGATGGGCACAAAGGTAAGCAAGATTACTTCCCTAGCGGATGATATTAAGCTGAATTTGGCAGCTTCAGATATTCGTATTGAGGCGCCCATACCAGGAAAGGCGGCAGTGGGAATTGAGGTGCCCAACAAGTCTAGAGAGTCAGTGCTTCTGCGGGAGCTGATTGAGTCGAAGGAATTATCCTCCCATCCTTCTAAGCTGGCATTTGCGGCGGGAAAGGATATTGCGGGCAATGTAGTGGTGGCAGATATTGCAAAAATGCCTCATATGCTGGTGGCAGGTACGACAGGCTCCGGAAAATCTGTCTTTACCAATTCTATTATAATGAGTATCTTATTTCGGGCAAAGCCGGATGAGGTGAAGTTGATTATTGTAGACCCTAAGGTAGTAGAGTTTGGTGTGTACAATGGAATCCCCCATTTGCTTATACCGGTTGTCACGGATCCGAAAAAAGCAGCAGGCGCCTTGAACTGGGCAGTAGCGGAAATGTCGGAGCGATATAAAAAGTTTGCTGCGTATAATGTAAGAGATTTAAAGGGATATAATCAGGCAATTGAAGAACATCTGCCTCAGGGGGAGGAGGAGAAGCCTGAAAAGATGCCTCAGATTGTTATTATTATCGACGAGCTGGCAGATTTGATGATGGTAGCTGCCAAGGAAGTGGAAAGCTCTATCTGTCGATTGGCACAGTTGGCAAGGGCGGCAGGTATTCATTTGGTGATTGCCACACAGAGACCTTCTGTTGATGTGGTAACTGGTTTGATTAAGGCAAATATTCCTTCTAGAGTTGCCTTACTGGTATCTTCAGGTACAGATTCCAGAACAATTATTGATATGAACGGTGCAGAGAAGCTGCTTGGTAATGGTGATATGCTCTTTTATCCTTCTGGCTATGTAAAGCCTGTTCGACTTCAGGGCGCATTTGTGTCTGACGGTGAGGTGCAGAAAGTAGTGTCCTTTTTAGTGGACCAATGCGGAGATATTGAATATAATAGTGATATTACCCAGCAGGTGGAGGAAAACAGCGCCTCTGTAGGTAATGAGGCTATGAATGTAAGTCAACCTGCAGGTATGGGGGAGGACGGAAGGGACGAATATTTTGCCGATGCCGCTAGGTTTGTAGTGGAGAAAGGAAAAGCTTCTACCAGTATGATGCAGAGAATGTTCAAGATTGGCTTTAACCGTGCCGGAAGAATGATGGATCAGTTGGAGGAAGCTGGTATTGTAGGAGCAGAGGAAGGCACAAAGCCAAGAAAGGTATTGATGAGCATGGAGGAAGTAGAGTCCTTGCTTGGACAGAAAACATAAATAAAACATAAAACACAAATATAGAACACGATTATAAAACACAAATATAATATCTAAAAATTAAGAAATAAAAAGTATGTTATTGTTAAATCTTTATTTGAGGAACAGAAGGTTTTATATTGTCTGTAATAACAGCACTGAAACATTTGGAAATGGAGGAAAAAATGAAAACAGATATCCAGATTGCACAGGAAGCTAAAATGCTTCCGATTAAAGAAGTGGTAGAGAAATTTCATATGACAGAGGAGGACTTAGAGCTTTACGGAAAGTATAAAGCAAAATTATCTGACGAATACTGGGATAAGGTGAAGGAAAATCCTGATGGTAAGCTGGTACTTGTTACAGCAGTCAATCCAACACCAGCAGGAGAAGGGAAAACTACAGTCAGTGTTGGTTTAGGTCAGGCGTTGAATCAATTAGGAAAGAATACCGTGATTGCTCTTAGGGAGCCTTCTTTAGGTCCCTGCTTTGGAATTAAGGGAGGTGCAGCAGGAGGAGGCTACTCTCAAGTTGTACCTATGGAGGACTTAAATCTTCATTTTACTGGGGATTTTCACGCAATTACCTCTGCCAATAATCTATTGGCAGCTATGCTGGACAATCATATTCAGCAGGGAAATGAATTAAATATTGATACAAGACAGATTGTGTGGAAGCGCTGTCTGGATATGAACGACAGAGTGCTGCGCAATGTAGTAGTTGGTCTTGGCTCAAAAATGGATGGAGTAGTCAGGGAGGATCATTTTGTCATTACAGTTGCTTCTGAGATAATGGCAATTCTCTGTCTGGCAAATGATATGAATGATTTAAAGGCCCGTCTTGGCAGAATTATTGTGGCATACAATTATGAGGGAAAGCCTGTGACAGCTGGGGATTTACAGGCAGTGGGGGCTATGGCTGCACTGTTGAAGGATGCTATTAAGCCTAATGTTATACAGACATTAGAGCATACTCCTGCATTGGTTCACGGAGGTCCCTTTGCTAATATTGCCCATGGATGTAATTCTGTCCGCGCCACAAAAACGGCATTGAAAATGGGAGATATTGTAGTGACAGAGGCAGGCTTCGGTGCTGATCTTGGAGCAGAGAAATTCTTGGATATTAAGTGCCGTATGGCAGGCTTAAAGCCGGATGCGGTTGTGCTGGTGGCAACCATTCGCGCTCTGAAATATAACGGCGGGGTGCCAAAAGCAGAGTTAAATCAGGAAAATCTTCAAGCATTAGAAAAAGGTATTGTGAATCTTCAAAAGCATATAGAAAATCTGCAGCAGTATGGAGTACCAGTAGTAGTGACATTAAATTCCTTTATTACGGATACAGAGGCAGAAAATGATTTTGTAAAGAACTTCTGTGAGGAGAGAGGATGTGAATTTGCACTTGCCAAGGTTTGGGAAAAAGGCGGTGAGGGTGGATTGGAGCTGGCACAGAAGGTTGTGGAAACTTTGGAAAATAAAGAGAGCCACTATCATCCCCTGTATGCAGATGAATTATCTTTGGAGGAGAAAATCCATGAGGTTGCCACCAAAATATATGGGGCAAGTGGTGTGACTTATACGCCGGCAGCAAAGAAGGCATTGGCAAACATCACGCAGATGGGCTTTGGGAATCTTCCCGTGTGTATGGCAAAGACACAGTATTCTTTGTCAGATGATCCTAATAAATTGGGACGTCCAAGTGACTTTGACATCAATGTGAGGGAAGTGTATATCAGCGCAGGTGCAGGCTTTGTGGTGGTAATTACAGGTGCTATTATGACAATGCCTGGATTGCCGAAACAGCCGGCAGCCTTTGGTATTGATGTGACAGATGATGGAGTGATAACCGGTTTGTTTTAATCCTTATTTTAAACCTATTTTTGAGATGCTTGTTACGATTCAAAAACATATTGGATTTTGAAGTTTGGACAAAAGCAGATGAAACAGATGGAGCAAATTAACGGTTTAGGTTGAGTTTATGGAAGGTTTTTCTTGTAATACCAATATTTGTGTGTTATACTCATTCTGGAAAATAAAAAGAGCAAACCCATGGAAACGTGCGGGCGCAAAGCTAGGAGTCTAAAGAATAATTGGAATCAGGGAACATATATATAATATATAACATTTAAAATATAACATTAATATATTTAATATATAATATATAAATATATTATATATTATATTTATGTAAAAGTAATGTATTATATTCTGAATATTCAATGATAGTCCGGTTGCAAAGATAGTAAATATTTTTGCAACCTTTTTTTGCGTTTCTATTACAGCTCTTATTAATAAAATGGAATAGGTGATGGCAAAGTAATAAATTGAGTTATTTGGTAGTGAACATGCAATTATTTGTATGCAGTTATTTTCATGGAATTATTGTGGATTT
>CAJTQG010000018.1:0-33522 GCA_910578605.1 uncultured Lachnospiraceae bacterium
CGGTTAATCAGTGGGTTTCCCGCACAAATTCAAAGGGTATTGTGGCAAAGGCAGGACGGTATGGAGGGACATACGCATATAAAGATATTGCATTTGAGTTTGCAAGCTGGGTATCTCCACAATTCAAGGCTGTCTTCTGCATCAACCAATATTTTTAAGTTGTCATCAAGTGCTAGGCAAACCCATCGGATACCAATGGGTTGCATATATCAAGCGGATTGCCTATTGCCATAGCATTTAACACATGGTCTGTCATATATTAAGTTCATTTTTATCTGTCCTTTTGTGATTTTTACAAGCATATCAAATCAGTTCCCATGCCATAATCGTTTTGTGTTATAATGTGTTGTAGGTTTTCCTTTCCCTTAAATTTTCCCTTATTAGGGTTCATAACAGCAGGGGAACGGAAATAACATAAGGGAAAGCTCACCTCGTACAAATTTAGTATTTTCAACGGTTAGAGCGATTTATGATAACAAAATATAACAGTTATTAAACTCCTTGGATTTTGTAAAAACCCAATCGAAATTTATGGAGGAGAATATGCAAGAGTATGAATATATCACTTTAAGGCAACGACCAGAATTAAAGAATCGGGCAGCAGAATGGTTTTATTACAAATGGGGAGTACCACAAGATAGAGAAAGGTAACTTCCGAACAGAAAACAACACCGCCGAGCGGTCAAGCTGGCGGTACCTACATACTTTTTAGAATTTCATCATTTTATTTTTTCTAATAGATCAATCATTTCATTCCATTCACGGATATGCAAATGTTCACATTTTGGCGCATATTCCACAGAGTGGTCTTTATATTCTCTTTCGGTATCGTTATCATACCATACAGGGTGCATACCGACTTGCGACGCTCCCTGAATATCTGCTTGTGGATTATCACCACAGTACCATATTTCATCGGCACCGAGACCGGATTTTTGCAAAGCAATATCAAATAAAATACGATTGGGTTTTCGCATAATATAGTCACTAGAAGTCATAACAAACTCAAATTGATTCATTGGCAAAAGTCTGTTAAGTCGCTCAGATAAAGCGGCTCCAGACCACAGAAGGTTGCTGATTACGGCACTTCTTATACCTTTTTTATTGATGTAATCGAGCATTTTATCCGCTTCCGGCATAATGGCACCCATAGAAGCACCGTTCCAAAAAACTGTTTCCATCTCAAGCGGTGTAAGCGAAAATTCAATTCCCAAATACGCATATAATACTTTATCGCACACCTGACCGCCAATATCATAGCCGATTTTACGAATGTTTTCGATATGTTTCCCGAAGATCAACTCTGCCGCTTTTCTGACATCCTCAAGCGTGTAGTTATTTGGATTTTTCGTGACATATTTTAGCATTTCTGCATTTCCTCTAACGGAATCCCAACCAGGTTCATACAGAAGCGTATGCCCGTAATCAAATATGATCATTTTAGGATATTTCCATTTATCCATAATAGTATCCTCATTTTTTGTTTCTTAAAATATAGCCAGTAGCTCTGATAGATTCTCTATTTCGTAATCTGCCTGCTCATTTTTATGAATAGCACTAGCCAATCCCCCAAGACCTTGTTTTATCCATACCGTTTTCATACCAACTTTTTTGGCGGGTACGATGTCGTTGTCCAATCTGTCTCCAATCATAACGGCATTGACAGGCAAACATTGTGCCTTAGCCAACGCACGATGAAATACACAGTAAAGAGGAAGACCGTCAATTATCTTATATGGAATTGCAAGTATTTGAAATGGCGCTCTCATTTTTGCCCTCCGAAAAATCAATTAACTGTTTTAGATGGTTGAAGTACTATTGCCTAACAGTTTATTCGCACTATTCCAAATAGATTATACCATAGACTTGTGTTTTTTCTACCACTTTCGTTAAAAAGGCATCAAGCGGCAAGGATTTCTCCCTGCCGCCGCTTACTTTATGCATAAATCAAATCATTATTGACAATTTCCCTTGCCGCATCTCGGATTGCGTTCATTTTATCTACTCACAGTATTTGGTTTTCTACCTTTAACTTTTCAGTAATATCCTCACTCTCTGTCATTTGCTTAATTAACCGAAAAAGCATTTCCTCTGCCTGCCCGTCAATATCGGCAAGGTGGCTGTTCAATTTACCGCTTGTAAGCAAAGTAGTGTAAATAATCTTTTTATGCTCTTTCAGATAGCGTCTGTGCCTTTGCCCCCATATCCCGATAGGCTTTTCTTCTTCGGCTGGTAAGGTAAGGCACGGAATATAGTAATCTCCTTGCAATTCGTGCCAAAGCCCGTTATTTTCATCATAAATGTACTTGTTTAACTTGAAATCCTCCAGTATAATATATTCGCACATATGTCACAGTTTCCCGATTGTCACACCTTGTTATATCTTGTTATGAGATTTTCTTGTCCTTGAATTTGCCCTTATGAGCAATCGGGGCAAGGGTAAAATGTGTGAAACCGTATAAAGGGATAAGGCGGACACATTGCGATAAATCCTTTGTTTTCAAGACTTTCGGAGGATTTTATTGATAACCTACGAGGAGCGATAATCACTTATAAAATCGTAGTTTTCAAATTCCTGTTTGTGGATCTGGAAAACAGACATCGGCATTTTCCTGTCAGTGTTTCTGGCTTCCTAAAGGCGAATCCTTATAGATGCCGGATTTTTTCATAATGTTTTTCAAGTCCGTGCGTTCTTTTTCGGTCAGCTTTTCATAGCTGATTTGAAGCTGTGAACACATGACAGGCAGCTTGCCGCTGAACTCTCCCGGTGTGAGATGACAGTGAAGCGTTCCCTGAATGAACTGAAAAATGCGGTGCTAATTATGAGGGTAAGGCAGCGGGGATTTGCGGAGCCAAATCGCATATACATTCTCATACCCAAAATATAATCAGGTATTCCAAATAGTGGTGAATAGATGTATAATGAATCCGAAAATAAATTGGTATTTGTAAGGAGTACATTATGGCAAAAAATGATAATGCACATTCTGTTAGATTAGTAGATAGCTTAGAAAGACATATTGGATATGATACAGCAAGAGAATTTGAAGTCAATTATCCATTGTCAAAGAGTGCAGATATTAAGAAAAAATATCAATGGGCGAATACAATTTGCAGCTATCTTGAAGAACATTTTGATACAGATACAATCATATGTATTAGAAAAGAGTGCAGATGTAATGATGGCAAATCAATTGCAAACAAACTTCTGAAATATTTGAATAAGGCAGATAGTATAAAGGAATTTGTGTGTTTATTTAATAAAAAAGAAACCTTTGCTTGTCTTGAATACATATCTGACAACAAAATTCGATTTTGTTACCCTGAATGCTATTGTGCCTGTGTAAAAAGAGTACCCCAAGAATTATCAAAAACATGGTGCTATTGTACATTAGGAAATGCAGAAGGAATTTTTAGTAACGTATTTAAGACAAATGTAAAAGTTACATTACTTGAAAGTATAAAAACAGGGGCAGACAAGTGCGTGATTGAAGTGGAATGGTAATTATTAAATACAAATTGGGAGATATAAATTACAGGAATGAGATATTAAACAGGCTCTAAGAACAGCTTAGACAATAAACCAAAGATTTGGAGGAATGGATATGGTACGAAAAGCAGGTGAAAAAGATTTAAAAATACTGGCAAGTTTAGCGGTACAAATGTGGAACGATAATTCTATCAATGATTTGATTGCCGAATTTTCGGAAATCATTTCTAAAGGAAAATCTCAATTCTTTTTGAAATATATGGAAGATATTCCTATTGGCTTTGCACAATGCCAGTTACGCTATGATTATGTCGAGGGAACCAAAACAACTCCTGTTGGTTACTTAGAAGGAATTTTTATAAAAGATGGCTATCGCCGTAAAGGATATGCAAAAGAACTTTTAACAGAGTGTGAGGCATGGGCAAAATGTAATGGATGCCAAGAGTTTGCCAGTGATTGTGAAACAGATAATATAAATAGTTTTCGTTTTCATAAAGCTATGGATTTTATAGAAGCAAATAGAATTATCTGTTTTACTAAGACACTATAAAGTTGAAGTTTGTAAAGGAGAAAAATATCAGATGTATCCAAATAGAGAAGAAGCGTTAGATAAATCCCTGCCATCAATTTAAGAATTGGTGACAGGGGAATTTATTTTATCTAATTGGGACTGGGGATAATTATTTTGATATTCTATACTTAACATACAGGATGTCTCATGAATGGCGTTATAGTACCAAAGCTGAGCTTCCTCTAAGTCGTCCTGCTGTGCATAAAAATCCCCAAGCTCACAGCAAATCTCACTGCATCCCTCCATGCATACTAATTTCATTGCATATTTGAAAAATAAAACCACATCTTTTTGCATGCGGTAAGCGTGAGCAAGCACAAGAAATGCTTCCTGAAGGGTATCTAGTCCTGCATGACAATCTATAAGAGTGTGCTCAAATACAGGAATGGCATTCAAAAAATCATCCTCTGTTCCCGCAATAAATAATTCTTTTGCATACATATTATGCAGTCGTTTCGGAAGCTTTCCTTCCTTATCAAATAACCGAAGAAATCCGCCAAAATCCCTTTGCGCATGTAACCCTTGGGGCTTGTGAAGAATCTCAATCTCACTGTCGTAAACTACCGGCTCCATGCGGACCACCTCATGAATCGGGTCTTCAAAGATGAAATGCCGCACTCTTTTGTAAAGCTTTGGGCGGTATTCCTTGTCATAATTATAGACGGTATTGTATTCTAACTGATTGGTATAGTACATTTGTACAATATCAATTTCCGGCAGCAGCACTTTCTTTAAACACAGCAGTTTTTCCAAATTTTCATTGTCGAGCACTTCGTCTGCGTCAATACATAAAATATAGTCCATCGTCGCCTTGGAAAATGAAAAATTGCGGGCATCTGCAAAATCTCCCTTCCAGATATAGGGGTAAATTTTATCTGTATATTGAGAGGCAATGCTCCAAGTACCATCTGTAGAACCGGTGTCCACAATAATTATCTCATCAGCCGCCTTGCTGAAATTATCAAGACATCGCTTTAGCACAGTCTCCTCATCTTTTACAATCATACAAATACTTATTGTTATCATAATCTGTCCTTTCTGCGTTTTATCCAATATCGTTTAAACTATACAAAACAGTGAATCATAAATTTCTGATAGAGGAATGTAGAATGATTGAATCATATGAGAGTATAAGTTATTTATGATTCGTTGTACAAAAATGCTGTATATTATTTTTTTGGTATTTATAGATATCTAACAATGTATATTTATTATATATAGAATTATATCGTTTGTCAAAAACGAGATATTGAAACTTTTTTTGGATATGTTATACTCATTACAACAGACGGAACGTTCATTGTGCTTTGAAAAGATTGCATATTAAAATAAGAAAAATAAGATATGATAAAGAAACGTATCACTTATCATTCATCTAAAGATGAATGACATGGTATGTTAAAGAAACGTATCACTTGTAATCATCCTAACGGATGGTTACATGGCATGACATAAAAGGTCATTGTGAATGTTTTTTGCAGTTAGTATTTCGTACAGGGAGGACTATATCATGACAAAGAAAAGTTCGGACACGGAAAAATATTTAAGCCTGCTGGCACAGCAATATCCCAATATTGCCTCGGCAAAAAGTGAGATTGTGAATTTAAGCGCCATTAGAAATCTTCCAAAAGGAACGGAATATTTTTTCAGTGATATTCACGGGGAATATGAAGCCTTTTTAAATTTGCTTAGAAGCGCCTCCGGCACAATACGGGCAAAAATATATATGCTGTTTAGCGAGACAATGACAGAAGGGGAGCAGGAGGAGTTAGCCCATCTAATCTACTTTCCCGAGGAGATTTTAAAGGTTAGTCTTTTAGAGAACCAGTACAATGAAGAATGGCAGCGGCTGACAATTTACCGCATTGTCAAATTATGTAAAGAATTATCCTCCAAATATACCCGCTCCAAGGTTCGAAAAAAACTGCCGCCGGAGTATTCCTATGCCATTGACGAGCTGTTAAATGTGGATACCTCCGACAGAGATAAAAAAAGCTATTACACCCAGATTATCCGTTCCATTATCGAGGCGGATGCGGGAAAAAATTTTATACATGAGCTTTGTATTCTCTCCCAGCGTTTAGCGGTGGACAGGCTTCATATTATAGGAGATATCTTTGACAGAGGCCCAAGAGCAGATATTATTATGAATGAGCTGCTAGATTTCCCTGAGGTGGATATCCAGTGGGGGAATCACGATATTTCCTGGATGGGAGCCGCCTGCGGCAATGTAGCTTTAATTGCTAATGTAGTGCGAATTGCGGTGAGCTACAATAATTTTGATATATTAGAGGACGGCTACGGCATCAATTTAAGACCTCTTTCTATGTTTGCCTCCAAAGCGTACAAGGACGATCCCTGTGAATATTTTTATCCAAAAGAGCTAGACGCCAATATGTTTGACAATGTAGATACCCAGCTGGCGGCAAAAATGCACAAGGCAATAGCCATTATCCAGTTTAAGCTGGAGGGACAGATTTTAAAACGCCATCCCGAGTATCATATGGATGACAGGAATATATTAGAACATATTCATTACGAAGAGGGAACTGTGGAACTGGAGGGCAAAACCTACAAGCTGAGGGACAATCTGTTTCCCACCATTGACCCGAAAAATCCCCTGGAACTGCAGGAGGGGGAGAAGGAGCTGTTAATTACATTGGTTGCATCCTTTCGCCACAGCGAAATGCTCCATCGGCATGTAGAGTTTTTGTACAACAAAGGCTCCATGTATCTTTGTTGCAATTCCAATCTTCTGTATCATGGGTGCATTCCTATGAATGAGGATGGCAGCTTTACAAAAGTGAAAATACACAAAAAGGAATTAAGCGGCAGGGAACTGCTTGATGCTATCCAGCAGGTAGTAAAAAATGCTTATTATTCCAGTGGAAGGAATAATCAAAAGGATGTAGACTTTATGTGGTATTTGTGGTGCGGAAAAAATTCACCTATTTACGGAAAAAGTAAAATGTCAGCTTTTGAGGGATATTTTATCGGAAACAATGAATCCCGAAAGGAAATTTATAACCCTTACTATACATTGAGCCAGCAGGAGGAATATTGCGAGAAAATATTGCAGGAATTTGGCTTGTCCCCAGAACATTCCCATATTATCAACGGACATGTACCAGTCAAATTAAAAAACGGCGAGAGCCCTGTAAAGGCAAACGGAAAACTGTACGTCATTGACGGAGGGATTTCTAAGGCATACCGCACCCAAACAGGAATTGCAGGATATACGTTGATTTATAATTCACATCATCTGGCGTTGGCAGAACATACCATTTCCTTGGAGGATACAAAGGGAGTGGGAAATAAACAGGTAAAGATTTCACCTGTGATGAAAGTGACAGAGACAATGGCAAGACGTGTGTTAGTGGGGGATACCGATATGGGAGAAGTGATTACAGAGAAAATAAAAGACTTAAAAAAACTGGTAAAAGCATACGAGGACGGTGTGCTGTAAGCCCTGGGGAAATACATACACAAACAAAAATTGTCATATTTATACCCCTTGTTTCATATATTGTTCCAAGCAAAGGTAAACACAATAGATGGAAAGGGGTTATTTTATGGAAGGATATCAAGTTTATAAAGATATCAGCGAGCGAACAAAGGGTGAAATTTATCTAGGGGTGGTTGGACCGGTAAGAACAGGAAAATCTACCTTTATCAAACGATTTATCACCCAGATGATGCTTCCGTTTATGGAGGATGAATATGCCAGGGAGCGCACTAATGATGAAATGCCGCAGTCTGCCGCCGGAAAGACCATTATGACAACAGAGCCAAAATTTATTCCAAAGGAAGCGGTGGAGGTGAAGCTTGGAGAAGATACGTCGGTCAAGCTTCGTCTCATTGACTGTGTAGGTTTTATGGTGGATGGAGCCGTGGGGCATATGGAGAACGAAAAAGAGAGATTTGTGAAGACTCCATGGAACGAGCAGGAAATCCCATTTTCGAAAGCCGCCGAAATTGGTACAAACAAAGTAATTAGAGACCACTCTAATATCGGTCTTGTCATTACATCAGACGGTTCCTTCGGGGAGCTGTCAAGAGACCAGTATATTCCTGCTGAGGAAAAAACAGTGGGAGAGCTAAAAAGAATCGGAAAGCCTTTTTTGATTTTACTCAATTCCTCTAAACCGCTGTCCTCCGAGACAAATCTGCTGGCAAAAACTTTGGAGGAAAAATATCAGTCCACCGTAGTGCCTATCAACTGTGACCAGTTAAAAAAAGAGGACATACAGAAGATTTTAGAGCTGGCTTTATATGAATTCCCAATTACCAGCCTGAATTTTTACCTGCCCAAATGGGTGGAGATGTTAGACAGCACCCATCCCCTCAAAACAGATATTATCACTACATTAGGAAAGTTATTAGATAAGGTTCGCTACATGAAAGACTTTACAGAAGAAATTTTGGAGGATACAGGAACCTATATCAGCAAAATTGCCTGTGAGAAAAAGGATTTATCCAACGGAAATATACAATTAAAGGTTTTAGTCAACGAAGAACATTACTACAATATTTTAAGCGAGCTCACAGGAATCGAAATTAGAAGCGAATACCAGATGATACAAACAATCCGCAATTTAGCGGCAAAGCAGGAGGAGTTTTCCAAGGTGTCCGATGCTATCGG
The DNA here is from genome assembly GCA_910578605.1 of uncultured Lachnospiraceae bacterium. Taxonomy (GTDB): domain Bacteria; phylum Bacillota; class Clostridia; order Lachnospirales; family Lachnospiraceae; genus MGBC111451. Next base: position 8,704 of record CAJTQG010000018.1, read on the forward strand.
TCAAGTAACTAGGAAGGGATATGGGGTTGTCCTGCCTATGAAGGAGGATATCACCTTAGAGGAACCTCAAGTTATACATACAGGTAATAAATACGGCGTAAAAATTAAGGCGAAGGCTCCTTCCGTACATATGATTCAGGCTGATATTATGGTGGAGATTGCTCCTATTGTAGGCAGTCAGCAGCAGGCGGAGGATTTGATTGCCTTTATCCAGGAGAATGGGGAAAATAACGAGAACGGTATTTGGGATACAAACATATTCGGAAAATCAATTGAACAAATTGTGGAGGATGGTATCCGGAACAAGCTGGATAAACTGTCGGATGAGACGCAGAGCAAAATGCAGGAGACTATACAGAAAATTACAAATGACAGCAACAGAGGCGTAATCTGTATTATTATTTAATAAAGCAAATAGGTAACACACAATTATCTGCAAAAATGAGTAACCTGTACACATACTGGTATCATAGTATGTATACAGGTTACGTTTTATTATATCTTTTGTTTTGTTATATCATTTTTTCTTGACAGCATCTATTCTGTATGTTTATAATAAAATTTCCTATGTGATGCCATGGGAAAAAATTGCATAAATAAGGTATTCCTGGCTGTCACCAGGGAGTCAGACCCTACTTGGCAAGATATTTTTATCTGCGGCAGTGTAGTGGAACACACTTAGCAGAAATATAACTACCAGGAGGAAGTACAATGATTACGATGGAGCATGTATGTAAATCGTACAAGGTTGCAAAAAGGAATGCAGGCCTAAGAGAAGCCTGCAAAGCATTTTTTCGGCGCAAGACCGAAATCATTCAGGCGTTGGATGATATTAATTTTACCATATTGGATGGTGAGATTGTAGGCTATATCGGCCCAAACGGAGCCGGTAAAAGTTCCACAATTAAAATTCTAAGCGGAATATTGACACCAGAAAGTGGAGTCTGCAAAGTTGACGGACGCATTCCATGGAAAAATCGAATGGAACATGTGAAAAATATCGGCGTCGTATTTGGACAGCGCTCTCAATTGTGGTGGGATGTTCCGGTCATTGATTCTTTTGAATTGCTCAAAGATATCTATTCCATTCCAACCTCTACTTATCAGGAAAGTTTAGATGAATTGACGCAGCTGCTGAATTTGCAGGAGTTGTTAAAAACACCAACAAGACAATTGTCACTTGGACAGCGGATGCGCTGTGAAATAGCTGCATCCCTGCTGCATCAACCCAAAATATTGTTTTTGGACGAGCCTACAATTGGATTGGACGCCGTGTCAAAGCTTGCTGTTCGGGAGTTTGTCAAAGATATTAACAGAAAACGAAATACAACCGTCATTTTGACCACCCATGATATGCAGGATATTGAGGCGCTGGCAAGCCGCATTATTCTAATTGGAAAGGGACGGATTCTTTTGGACGGGACAATTGCCGATATGCGATTGGAAATTGAAAAAGACAATCCACTTCATAACCAGCAGGACAATCCTCTCTCATTAGAGCAAGTAACTGCCAGGTTGTATGAAAAGCTGGATATTGTATAGGGGGGACAAAGGGTGAAAAAATATATTTCTTTTTTTAAGATGCGTTTTTATGCCGGATTACAGTATCGTCAAGCTACACTGGGGGCTATTATAGTACAGCTTCCGTGGGGATTGTTGGAATGTCTGGCATTTCATACTTTCCAAAAAGTCAATCCACAGGCATTTCCTATGGAGTTTTCTGCCGTTGCGGCTTATATTTGGTTAAAACAAGCTTTTTTTGTTTTATTTTCTGTTTGGGGAAATGTAGACCAGGATGTTTTTGACATGATTTTAAAAGGTGATGTTGCCTATGAGCTGTGTCGTCCTGTTTCTATTTACAAAATGTGGTTTGCCAGGATAAGCGCAATCCGCCTGGCAGGTGCAGCATTAAGATTTCTGCCTGTTTTAGCGGCGGCATCCCTGCTTCCTAAGCCCCTTCGATTTTTGCCGCCACAAAACATATTTGTTTTTTTTATTTTTGTAGTGACGATGCTATTAGGAGTGGGAGTGACCGTTGCATTTTGTATGCTTGTCTATATAACTGCTTTTTATACTATATCTCCTCAAGGAATTCGATTGTTCCTTATGTCTGTTGTAGAATTTTTATCAGGCTCTATTGTCCCCATTCCCTTTATGCCGGACACTGTCAAAAACATAGTGGAATGGCTGCCCTTTGCAGGAATGATGAATGTGCCTTTTCGGGTTTACAGTGGCGATTTGATTGGTATGGAAATGTATAAAGCAATGGGACTTCAAATATTCTGGCTTTTTGTGATGGCAGCAGCAGGAATGGTTTTATGTAATAAAGCAGAGCGCAGAATGACAATACAGGGAGGTTGAATATGAGGAGAAAAAAGAGTAAAAAAGCTAGGAACAGTGTTATGTTGTATTTTCATTATATAAAAGTGATTATTCAAAGTGCTATGGAGTATAAAGCCTCATTTTTATTAGGTGCCATTGGTCAGGTTCTCGTTTCATTGAATGGATTGCTTGGAATTTATTTTATATTTGCACGCTTCCATATCATACAAGGTTATACATTGAATGAGGCATTATTATGTTATGGAATGATGCTGTTGGGATTTTCTATTGCACAATGTGTTGCAAGAGGATTTGAGTCCTTTTCTCAGCTCATAAAAAGCGGAGGCTATGACCGGATTATGGTAAGACCAAGAAGTCCTATATTGCAAGTTTTGGGCAGTAAATTTGAGACGAATCGAATTCTTAGAATCCTTCTTGCACTGGGAATGTTTTTTTATGGAGCCGCACACTGTCAGATTTATTGGACGGCAGATAAAATTGCCACAGCTCTTTTTATGATTGTGGGAATTACTATATTGTTTATGGGGCTTATTTTGCTTGGCGCCTCCCTGTGCTTTTTTACCATTGAAGATTCAGGGATACTCAATATATTGATTCACGGAGGAAATGAACATGGCAAATATCCAATAGATATTTACGGAAAATCTATGCTGAAATTCTGCACCTATGTGATACCTTTTGCACTTGTACAATATTATCCCCTGCAGTATTTGTTAAACCGCACCAGCAGGTGGGAATACGGACTGTTTCCATTGGGCGCTATTGTTTTTCTCTTTATCTGTTATGGCGTCTGGCGCTTTGGAATGAGACATTATCAATCCGCAGGCTCTTAAAGATAAAGTAAATATCCGGCTTTAAAGGTTTATTCGTCGGTTTTGTGCAAGTCCACATTGTTCTTGAAAAATCAGTGTACTTATGCTAAACTTACTTATATTTATTATTAATTATGAAAAAAGGTGGTGTACACATGAATTTGGATAACATGTCTTTTTGGCAGCAGTTACTATGGTATGCAGCAAAGCTGCTCGTTACAGGAGGATTTGCAGTTTTAGGTATATACGCAGGTATAGCATTGCGCAAACGTAAGAACGCCTCTCTGGCACAGGAAGAGCATCAGGAATAATTTCATTGACAAGATTAAAAACCGAAAGGAGCTGTTATTCAAGTTCAAGTAACAGCTCTTAAAGTTATGCATAAACAGAAAGGAATGAAAATCATTGAAAAAATACGGTGTAAATGAGTTGAGAAAAATGTATCTTGACTTTTTTGAATCCAAAGACCATCTGAAAAAAGGAAGCTATTCATTAATTCCCCAAAACGATAACAGCTCCCTGTTAATCATGGCAGGCATGGCGCCATTAAAACCATATTTCACAGGGCAGGAGATTCCCCCTAAGAGAAGAATGACTACCTGCCAAAAATGTATCCGCACTGTAGACATTGAGAATGTGGGAAAAACAGCCAGGCATTTAACCTTTTTTGAAATGCTGGGCAATTTTTCCTTTGGAGATTATTTTAAGAAGGAAGCCATTCACTGGAGCTGGGAGTTTTTGACAGAAGTAATCGGCTTGGAGCCAGATAGATTGTACCCTTCTATTTATTATGAAGATGATGAGGCATTTCAAATCTGGAATGAGGAGATTGGCATTCCAGCAGATAAAATCACTCGTTTTTACAGGGATGAGGACGGCAATTGTGATAACTTCTGGGAACACGGCGCAGGTCCATGCGGTCCATCCTCTGAAATTTATTATGACAGAGGTATAGAGTATGGCTGCGGTAAGCCGGACTGCAAAGTGGGCTGTGACTGCGACCGCTATATGGAAGTGTGGAATAATGTGTTTACCCAGTTTGATGGGGACGGCAAGGGCAATTACACGGAGCTGAGCCAAAAAAATATTGATACTGGTATGGGGCTGGAAAGACTGGCCGTGATTGTTCAGAATGTGGATTCCGTATTTGATATTGATACTATGAAAGCCATTCGAGACAAGATTTGTCAGATGGCACATGCAGAGTACAATAGCGACAAAAAGAAAGACATTTCTATACGTCTCATTACCGACCATATTCGCTCTGTTACTTTCATGATTTCCGACGGAATTATGCCGTCCAATGAGGGCAGAGGCTATGTACTGCGGCGCTTAATCCGCCGGGCTGCTCGTCACGGAAGACTGCTTGGCATTCAGGGAACTTTCCTTCATGATTTAAGCAATACTGTAATTGAGGAATCCAAAGATGGTTATCCGGAATTAGAGGAGAAGAAAAGCTTTATTTTTAAAGTTTTATCGGAGGAAGAAAATAAATTTAACAAAACAATTGACCAGGGCTTAAGCATTTTAAACCAGCAGATGGAAGCGATGAAATCTGCCAACCAGCAGATGCTAAGCGGGGAGGAAGCCTTTAAGCTGTATGACACATACGGATTTCCTCTGGATTTGACACAGGAAATTTTGGAGGAAAAGGGTTACCGCTTAGATGAGGCAGGCTTTGAGGAATGTATGAACAGACAGCGGGAAATGGCAAGAAAAGCCCGAAAGGTGACAAATTATATGGGAGCGGACGTAACGGTATATGAGTCCTTAGATCCGGCTCTCACATCTACTTTTGTAGGCTACCATACATTAAAGACAGCTTCTAACATTACGGCAATCACTACGGAGACAGAGGTGATGCAGGCACTGTCTCAGGGTGATACGGGAACCATTATTACAGAGGAAACACCCTTTTATGCCACTATGGGCGGACAGGAGGGGGATAACGGTGTGATTACCGCAGACGGCAATGTGTTTGTGGTGAAAGATACAGCAAAGCTGTTAGGCGGCAAAATTGCCCATATAGGCTATGTGGAAAAGGGGATTTTTGAAGTAGGACAAAGGGTTACTCTGGAGGTAAATTCTGCCCAAAGAGCATCCACATGCAAAAATCACAGCGCTACCCATCTTCTGCAAAAGGCTCTGCGCCTTGTATTGGGAGAACATGTAGAGCAGGCAGGCTCCCTTGTGACAAAGGACAGGCTTCGATTTGACTTTACCCATTTCTCTGCCATGACAAAGGAGGAAATCCAAAAAGTAGAGGCAATCGTCAATGAGCAGATTGGACAGGCAATGGATATTATCACAAAGGAAATGTCCTTAGAGGATGCCAAGAAAACTGGGGCTATGGCGCTGTTTAGTGAAAAATATGACGACTTGGTGCGGGTGGTGTCTATGGGAGACTTCTCCGTAGAGCTGTGCGGCGGTACTCATGTTTCCAACACATCCCAAATCAGTATGTTTAAGATTGTGTCGGAATCCGGTGTGGCGGCAGGTGTGAGAAGAATCGAGGCCCTCACAGGCACCGGTGTGCTTTCCTATTATGAGACACTGAATAACTGCCTGCAAAATGCATGCAAGGCGGCAAAGGCAGAGCCAGAGCAATTAACAAAGAAAATTGAGGCTTTGCAGGAGGAAATCAAAGCGCTGCAGGGTGAGAATGCCTCCTTAAAGAGCAAGGCGGCAAGCAGCTCCTTAGGAGATGTTATGAGCCAAGTAGAGGAAATCAACGGAATCAAGGTATTGGCTGTAAAGGTGGAGGACACCGACATGAACGGCCTTCGCGACTTAGGAGACCAATTGAAAAATAAGCTGCAGGAAGCAATTCTCCTATTGGCATCCTCACAGGAGGGCAAGGTTAGTCTTGTGGCCATGGCAACCAAGGGCGCTATGGACAAAGGCGGACATGCAGGCAACCTGATTAAAGAAGTGGCATCTCTTGTTGGGGGCGGCGGCGGCGGCCGTCCTAATATGGCACAGGCAGGGGGCAAGAATCCGGCAGGCATAGACCATGCCTTAGCAAAGGCAAAAGAAGTAATGCAGGCACAACTGGAAGGATAATATCAAAAATAAAATACATTTTATTTTCCTCAATACTGGAAAAGTAGTTGACGAATGGAAAAATCATGCTATAATAGAATTAGTGCAAAAAAATACCCAAACAGTTGTATTATGCACAATACGCAACTGGAGGGAGGTTAGGTGTTATGTCAAACGTAATTGTAAAAGAAAATGAATCTTTAGATAGCGCTTTACGCAGATTTAAAAGAAACTGTGCAAAAGCTGGTATTCAGCAGGAAATTCGTAAGAGAGAGCATTACGAAAAGCCAAGCGTAAAACGCAAGAAAAAATCTGAAGCTGCGAGAAAACGCAAATTTAACTAATTATAACCATAAGAAAGACGTTTAATGAAGATTAGACGTCTTTTTTTCGTTATGTTGGAATATACTTAAGAAAGCTTACATTGGAGGACTGATTCTGTGAGGCATCAAAGAACTCGCTCCTCGGAAATTCATGATAAACCATCGTTAAAAGCCCAGATGGTAGAACAATTTGAGCTTCCAAAGGATTTAATCCTTGGCGCTCCATTGCTTCACATCTATGGACAAAATGAGGCGTATATTGAAAATTTTAAAAATATGATTGAATTTACAGACAAACTCATAAAAGTACAGACGAAGCAGTGCCGCATTATGATTCTGGGAAAAAAACTAGAAATTGAGAGCTTTTGCGGTGAAGAAATGCATATCATCGGAAAAATTGAAGAAATTAAATATTACTAGGAGTGGACTGTATGCTGTCTTTCATGCGTTGGATACAGGGCTATGTAAATTTAAAAATATGCGGAATGGATATGGAGCGTTTTTTAAATTTATGTCGTCATCATAATATTTCCCTTTGGAACTTACAATACCAAAAGGATGCCATAACCTTTTCCATGAAGAGAAATCAAGTGGTACAAGTAAAGGATCTGTTAAAGAAAACCGGATGTCAATGTCATATTGGAAAAAGATATGGCTTGTATTCCTTTTTCTTCCGGTATCGAAAGAGAAAACTGTTTTTTGGCGGGATTTTGTTGTTTGTTTTAATTCTATATATTTTTTCCAGATTTTTATGGACCATTGAAATTGACGGAAACTTTACCAACACCTCAGAGACAATTCTTGAATTTTTGAAGGAAAAGCATATTTATGCCGGCATGTACAAAAAAGATATCGCCTGTGAAGAAATAGAAAAAATGATACGAAACCAATATTTTGATATCACATGGGTGTCTGCGGAGCTGACAGGAACAAGGCTTTCCCTCCACATCAAAGAAAAAATTGACACCTTTGTAGTGCAGGAGGAGAAAGAGCCCTATCACATCATTGCGGATAAAGACGGCGTTATCACCTCCATTATTACAAGAGCAGGAACACCAAAGGTTCAGGTTGGAGATACAATCAAGAAAAAGGATATATTAGTATCCGGCATTGTGGAGGTGCTAGATGACAACAAGGAGGTAATGCTCACCAATTTTGTCAATGCTGATGCAGATATCTATGGTGAAACGGAATATTCTTACCACGATGAAATACCGCTAGAGTATTTAAAGAAGCATTATACAGATAAGTCAAAAAAAGGATTAGAACTCAAAGTATTTTCCCGCTTATTTTTGTTTGGAGGCAGCTTAAAAGAGGAGGGGAACTACAAGACAGACCGTATCAGTCAGACGAAACAGCTTGAAATTTATCATAACTTTTTTTTGCCTGTCTACTATGGCACATACGAGACAAAACAGTACTCTAATGAGAAAAAAACATACTCACAGGATGAGGTATACAACATTGCTCAAAACCATTTAGAAAAATTTTTAAAAAAATTGCAAGAAAAGGGTATTCAAATTATACACAAAGATGTTAAAATAAAAGTTGCGGGAAAAAAATGTATCAGTGACGGCAAAATTCATGTTGTGGAACAGTTAGGCGCCATTCAAACCATTACTTCCCAGGAAAAAGAGGAACATACTATAAAACAAGACAACAAGGAGGAAAACACAGACGAACCATGAGTATGATAGAAACGATTATGGATTTTCCTGTTGAACATAGCTCCAATGTGTTTGGACAGTTTGACAGTTATTTAAAGAAAATAGAAAAAACTCTTCATGTAACGATTATTATGCGGGAGGGCGAATTAAGAATTATAGGCTCGGATATTGCTGCCGGACGTGCCAGAAAGGTAATTGAAAATTTATTATCTCTCTCTAAACGGGATAACACCATTACCCAGCAAAATGTAGATTATGCTCTTGCGCTGTCCATGGAGGGAAAGGAAGACAAAGTCCTAGAGATAGATGAAGATATTATATGCCGAACAATTCAGGGCAAGCCCATAAAACCAAAAACATTGGGGCAGAAGGACTATGTGGACCAGATTCGAGACAAAATGATTACCTTCGGCATAGGACCGGCGGGAACCGGAAAGACCTATCTTGCCATGGCTATGGGGATTACCGCCTTTAAAAACAACGAGGTAAACCGTATTATTCTCACAAGGCCTGCCATTGAGGCAGGAGAAAACCTGGGATTTCTCCCCGGCGATTTGCAGAGCAAGGTAGATCCTTATCTGCGCCCTCTGTATGATGCATTACACGAAATTATGGGTGCTGAGAGCTTTATGAATTACTCAGAGAAGGGGCTGATTGAGGTGGCGCCCCTAGCTTATATGAGAGGCCGCACCTTAGACAATGCGTTTATTATTTTGGATGAAGCGCAGAACACTACCCCTGCCCAGATGAAGATGTTCTTAACCCGTGTGGGCTTTGGCTCCAAAGTGGTGATAACCGGAGATTTAACACAAATAGATTTGCCAAAGGGCGTTTCCAGCGGACTGGCCATTGCCCAGAGAGTGCTTCGCAGGGTGGAGGAAATTGCGTTTATCACCTTGACAAACAAGGATGTTGTGAGACATCCTCTTGTACAGAAAATTGTACAAGCCTACGAGGCGTATGAGACGCAGCGCAGTCAGAATCATAAAAACCGCAGCTAGACAAGTAGCAGGAATAAAAGATAAGGATATGGATACACTATGTCAGGAAAAGATTGGATTATGAAACACAGTAAATTCCTACTAATAGGAATTTTAGAGCTATTCACAGTAAGTGTCATTATCGGCCGAGGCTATATGCTTCAAATATCCCCTATGGATATAAAGGCCACCGTTGTGATAGGCACATTGCTGTTAGCAGGTCTATGTATGCTGTTATATACACAAACAGATAAGAATTTGTTAAATTTTCAAATCAATACTAGATGGCTGCAATTTGGTATTCTCTATGGGGGATGTCTGCTTTTTGTACTGATTGCACCATCCTTTCCAGCGGAATATATTCCGCTTGGAGCAACGGGTATTTTGTTTGCTCTTTTTTTCGGAAGCACTATGGGTTTGGCTGCCAATTTGCTGTTTTCCTGTTTAAACATTATTTTTATCTGTGAGCAGGGAAATTTTTCGTCCAATGTGAAGCTATTGTTATTGTACTTACTGTACGGATGCTTTATGGCAATATTGATTCCCCATTTTAAAGATTTGCAGAACTATTTATACTTTTGTGTGATAGCTATTTGCCTCCATGTAGGCTTGCTTGTCACATTTGAGAGCAAATTTTACGGAAGTATAAAGTACGGTAAAATCGGTTTAAGCTGTCTGTCACTTTTGGCAGAGTTGATTCTTGTTGGACTTTTGCTTTACATTATGCTGTACCGCTCAGGTAAGACAAAGAAACACCAGCGTCTTGAGGCAATATGCAGAGACGATTTTTATGCCATTCAGCTATACAAAAAACGGGAGCTGGCTTCTTACTATCACGCAAGAGATGTGGAGAGAATAAGCAAAAAGGCAGGGGAGGTTTTGGGCTTGAATGTACCTTTAATTTGTGCCGGCGCCCTGTACCATGAAATCGGCAAGCTAGAGCCCGGGGATTATGTCCAGGGAGGCATCACCATTGCAAAGCGCTATCATTTGCCTGTGGAGGTAGGAAACATTATTGTGGAACACAACTGCAAGCACCAGCTTCCCCAATCTGTGGAGAGCGCCGTTGTTATGCTTGTAGATTCTGCTCTCTCCACAATTGAGTATTACGAAAAGACAAAGGGAAAACACAATATAGACAGAAAAAATACAGTTGAAAAAGTGTTAAAGCTGCGGTTAGAGGAGGGCTGTCTAGATGAGTCGGGAATGAGTGTTGAACAGTACCACAAGCTGTGTGTCATATTTTCACAATTATTTCCTCTTACAAAACAGGATGTACAGTTTGAGAAGGGAAGTGTTGCTTCCAAAATTGCAAAAGAGATAAAGGCACAACAAAAAACTGCTCAAGGAGCTGCAGGTAAGCAGGAGAAGAAGGGAGTTTCTGTATCTCCCAACAATAAAACAGCTAGAAAACCTGCCGTAAGTTCCAGCATTCAAGAGGAAATTAACAAAAGAATCCAAAATGCCAACAGCCAAAGAAAAAATACAAAACAACAGGGATAGCAATCTATACCCATAAGAGTAAGAAAGGTTTCCGTATGCATATTGTATTAGAAAATGAATCACAGCTTGAGCTTCCATGCGACTATGAAGCTATTATAAAGAGAGTTACAGATTACGCATTAGAATATATAAAATGCCCTTATGAAGCCCAAGTAAATGTCCTAATCACTGACATGGAATCTATCTGTCAAATTAACAAGGAATATCGACAGATAGACAAACCAACAGATGTTCTCTCTTTTCCAATGATAGATTATTGGCAGCCAGGAGACTTTTCCCATGTGGAGGAGCATGAGGAGAGCTACTTTGATTTTGAGACTAAAGAGCTGCTATTAGGAGATATTATTCTCTGCTCAGAAAAAGTATTAGAACAGGCTGATGCCTATGGTCATTCTGTAGAGAGAGAGCTGGCTTTTCTTACAGCCCACAGTATGCTTCATTTATTTGGATATGACCATGTAACTCCAAAGGAGGAAAAGGAGATGTTTTCTAAGCAGGAGGAAATCCTTCAATATCTTGGAATTACTAGATAAATAGAATTACTTAATAGAAATCGGAAGACACTTGAAATGAAAGGAAATGAATGAGAATAAAATGAAACGAAGAGGTATTATAGCAACCATTTCCTGTTTGGCTTTATTGATATTAAGCGTCGTTATTTTTTCTTCCAGCAAGGAAGCTAAGCAGGAGCAACCATTATCTACATCCCGCGCTACCACTGTAGCCGAAACAAAACAGACAGAACCGGAGACAACAACGAAAAAGGAAGTTAATCATGACAACGATACCCACAGTATTCTTACAGGAAAATGGATTTCAAAGGATATTGCCAAAAATCGTCTTGTGGCTGTTATGTTTAACAATGTACCGGAGGCCTGCCCTCAGGCAGGTATATCTAAAGCAGATATTATCTATGAAGTACCTATAGAAGGTTTTGTTCCAAGATTGATGGGGATTATGCAGGACTACAAAGAACTTTCCCAGATAGGCTCTGTGAGAAGCTGCCGTCTATGTTTTGCTCAGCTTGCCATGGAATACGATGCTATATATTTGCATTATGGACAGTCGGAATACGCCCTTTCTACTTTAAACTCCAGCGCCATTGATAATCTCAGTGGTTTAGAGAGCGTAGGAAACAGTGTATATTACCGCCGCAATGACAGATATGCCCCTCACAATGCCTACGCTTCTGCCGACGGCATTGCACAGGGCGCTAAGATAAAAGGCTACAGCACTAAAATAGCAAAGGACTATACAAAGCATTTTAAATTTGCCTCCGATGAAGCTGAAATTGTGTTAAAAAAGGGGGACAATGCTTCCTATGTAGCACCGGGTTTTTCCGTGAACTCTCCTTATTTTGAATACAACAAGAAAAAGGACAATTATACCCGTTACCAGTACGGCTCAAAGCAGATAGACGAAAACAACGGGCATGTATTGACATGCCGCAATATTATTTTGCAGAATGTAAATTACAGTTATTTCGGCAATGGCTACAGTCAAAATTATTATATGGTAGGCAGCGGAAGCGGAAAATTTATTACAGGGGGAAAAGCCATTGATATTACTTGGCAGAAGGACAGCGAGAGCAGTATCACTCGCTACTACAAATCAAACGGAAAAGAAATTACTTTAAATCAAGGAAAAACCTGGATTTGCATTATTCCCTCAGATTTAACCTCCCATGTTGATATATCCTAATGTATTGTGTCATTCACATTTCGCCAAATGCATTGCCTGAATAATACAGTACATTTGTGTTCTTTCCTTCATACAGACCACCGCTTTAGCTTATCATTACTGTATCTTTATAAATAGAATAATGTAAAGTGCTTATAGAGAAAGGATTATTATGGTACAAAGACAAGAAGAAAACACAGAGATAACGAGAGAGATGGAAAGCAATAAAGCTTTGGTGGACAGGGCGAAGGAAATGCTTACCTTTGCCTATGCTCCTTATTCTAAATTTCGTGTAGGCGCCGCCCTTTTAGGAAAATCAGGAAAAATATACACGGGGTGCAATATTGAAAATTCCTCCTATGGTGCCTGTCTGTGTGCAGAGCGGACTGCTATTGCCAAAGGAGTATCTCAGGGGGAAACAGAATTTTCAAAAATTGCCGTTGTCTCTAGTGAAGGTGGGTTTACCTACCCATGTGGAATTTGCAGACAGGTGTTGTGGGAATTTATGCCAGATGGCATTGTAATAGTAGAAGATAGCAAACAAGGAATCATAGTAGAGCAAGTAAAGGCATTGCTGCCTAATGGCTTTTCTCTTTTATCATGATTTTCCTTTAGAAGGAGAGGAACCATGGCTAAGAAAAATAATTTTTTTATACAGGCAATGATATTGATGGCGGCAGGAGTCATTACCCGTATTATCGGTATTTTATATCGTATTCCTATGACCAATTGGCTTGGCGATACCGGAATATATTATTACAATCAAGCATACCAGGTATATATGTTATTTTTAATTTTAACATCCTACAGCATGCCTCTTGCTGTATCCAAAATGGTATCTGCTAAGATTTCACAAAAGGAATATATTAACTCCTACCGAATTTTAAAAACCGCTATATTTTTTGGCCTTGCCACAGGCGGTTTCTCCTTCTGCATTTTAATGTTCGGTGCTAATTTGATTGCCGGCATTATAAAGGTACAGGGCTGTATTCTTGCTCTTCGGGTGCTTGCGCCTGCCCTGCTGGTAATGCCAGTTCTCGGCTCTCTTCGGGGATATTTTCAAGGTATGAATACCATGATGCCCACAGCCCTCTCCCAGATTGTGGAACAGATTATCAATGCAGTAATCAGCCTTCTGGCTGTGCTGTTTGGTCTGAGAGGTGCAGGGCTTCTCAACAAGACTTTTCATGCCAATCTTTCCGATACCGCTTACGGCGCTGCGGGAGGTGTCCTTGGTTCCCTGCTCGGAGCGGCAAGTGCACTTATATTGTTAGGCTTTGTCTTTTCTCTGTACAAAAAACCTCTTAAAAAACTGATGCGGTTGGAGCGGAGGCATAAGCGCGCTAGGGTGGAGGAATATTCTTACATTCTGCGGATTCTTGTGTTAACAGTAGTTCCGGTAATTCTAAGCACTGCTGTGTACAATATCAGCGGATTTATTGACACTTCGGTTTACAACAATATTATGGTACATAAAAATGTTGCCGAATATGAGGCGTTAGGAGGGGTATTTACAAGTAAATATACTACCTTAATTCAGCTCCCAACAGCGATAGCCTCCGCACTGTCCTCCTCCATGATTCCCAGCATTTCCGCGGCAGTTGCCGTCAACAACAAAAAGACAGCACTGCACAAGGTAGACTTATCTATGCGTTTTATTTTGATTATCTCCATCCCCTGTGCAATTGGCCTTGCCGTGCTGGCCCGCCCTATCTTTTACTTGCTCTTTGGGTGGGAAAGCTTGGATATTGCCTGCAATATGATGTATATAGGCTGTGTCTCTGTTGTCGTGTACTCCCTGGCCACCATCACAAACGGAATCCTGCAGGGAACCAACTACATGCGGCTTCCGGTAATTCACTCTGCCATTTCCGTAGTAATCCAGCTTATAGTCATGATTGTACTGCTGTTTACTACCAATTTAAAAGCATATGCCTTAGTGATTGCAGACGTACTGTTTTGTCTGGTAGTATGTATTTTAAATCTCAATGCTATACGCAGACATCTGCGGTACTATACAAATATATGGAACACTTGGATATTGCCCCTGCTTGCAGCCGGAGTTATGGGTGTAGTAACTTACTTTATCTACCATATTGTTTTTGCCCTGATTTACCATGGAAGCGCCCTAAAGCTTTGTGTGCTCTCAAGCTTGCTCCTATCCATCTGCGTTGCAATTGTTGTGTATGGGGGACTTCTTCTATATCTTCAAGTGGTGGATGAGAATGATTTAGCGGCAATGCCTAAGGGGGATTTCATCATTAGAATTGCCAGAAAATTTCATTTTATGTAAAAGATGAATAAATTTTCTTTTTTTGGAAACACTCTTGTTTGACAGCAAAACATTTCTATGAGATTTGTTGGATAACGGAGGTTTTTATGAAGAAAATTACTTATATATTAGGTTTTTTTGCTATTTCCTTTTTGTTTGTTATGCTGTATTATGGAACATATTATTACGCAAAAAAACACTTTAAAAGTGAAGCAGAATTAAAAAGTCAAGTCGAGAGTATGGAAAATCCTGCACTGCAGCAAACTCAGGATGTAGCTGCTTATGAGGAGGAAGTGGTGAAAAAGGACACTAACTTTCAGGTGGAGAATTACCATATTGACACGAAAAAATGCGAGACAGTTACCCAGGAGCTTCCAGTGGAATACATCGGTATGAACAGACAGGAGATGATTGATTATTTAAGCAGCTATGAGCCTGAGGAAGAAAACCTCTCCAATGTTCAGCTGGTTTCTTTTTCCTCCAAGGAAGTGGTCATTCGCAAATCCTACACAAAAAAAACACAGACCCGCACAGTGGAAAACAAATATTGGATTTTGGAGGAAGATGGATTGCTTATTGTGTACAAGCAGGATAAGGAGACGATTTATATTCGCACAGGAATCTCTATTTCCAAACTGTCAGCTGTGGAGCAAAGCCTATGTAGAGGCGAGGGAATTCCCTTTGAAAATATTCACGATTTATACCGCTATTTAGAATCTTGTACTAGTTAAAACAGCACAATCCATCTATGAAGCAGAAAGGAATATTATGGAATATTATTTTATCATTTGTGCAGCAGTATTTCTCTTTTTTGTTTATCAGGCGTATGCCGGCAAAAAAGAAAGAGCCAAAAAATTAGAACAGCTTGTAAGGGAAAACTGGGGAAAGGTGCCTTGCAAAGAGTACGAATTGGAGGAATTTGCCCAGATTTCCCACTACTATGATAAGACAAAGAGCAGATTTGATTTTACCATTGATGAAACTACATGGAATGACATAGATGGGGACAGTCTGTTTATGCTGTGCAACTCCTGTCTTTCTTCGGTTGGGCAGGAGTATGTATATCGAATGCTTCGTGTTCCCAGCATGAAACAGTCAGAGCTAAATAAACGCTATGAGACAGGAAAATATTGGCTAGAGCATCCAAAAGAGGCAATGAAATGCCGGAAAATCTTTGCCCGTCTCGGCTACAGCAAAAAAATTGCACTTTACGATTACATACATCATTTAGAAGAATTGTCAGAGATGAGAAACTGCAGAAATGGAAAACATTACTTTTCCATCTGTTTTTTTATAGTTTCCCTTGTCTGTCTGTTTTGCATTCCTCCTGTGGGAGTGCTGTCATTAATTGCATGTCTTGGATACAATGTCTCTAGCTACTACAAGGAAAAAGCAAAAATAGAAAGTTACTATGTATGCCTCTCCTACATTCTAGGTATGATAGAGACTACAAGAGCACTAGACAAAGAACATTTTGAGGTGCTAAAGGATTACGGCCCTGATTTTAAAAAAATTCAAAAAAGCTTTGAAGCAATGGAAAAAAATCATTCCCTTCTCATGTCAGGGAATGGTATGTCCGGTGGTCCGACTGAAATTGTGATGGAATACACTCGTATGCTATTGCACATTGATATTATTAAATTCAATCAAATGCTGACAATTGTAGTAGACAAAAAGGAGGAATTAGAGCTTCTATTTGAACTGCTTGGTGAAATTGAGGGAAATCTATGCATTGGTTCTCTTATGACATTGATGCCTTATACATGCAAACCTGACCTAAAAGAAAAAGACGGCTCTTTGCCCATGAGATTAGCTTTTCGTGAAATGTATCATCCTCTTATTGAACATCCTGTTGCTAATTCTTTGTCGGAAAACAAATGTGTGCTGATTACTGGCTCTAATGCCTCAGGTAAATCTACTTTTTTAAAGACAATTGCACTCAATGCCCTGTTTGCCCAGACATTCTGTATTGCTTTTGCCCAGGAATATAAAGGAAACTTTGTACACCTCTATTCCTCCATGGCACTGCAGGACAATCTGCAGGGACAGGAAAGCTATTATATGGTGGAAATTCGCATGTTAAAGAGAGTAATTGACGCAGCAAATGGAAGAGTGCCTGTACTTTGTTTTATTGACGAGGTATTAAGGGGAACTAACACTGTGGAGAGAATCGCCGCCTCCTCCCAGATTTTAAAAGACTTATCCGGCAAAAATGCATTGGTTTTTGCCGCAACCCACGATATAGAGCTGACTGAGATTTTAAAGGAGCAGTATGCCAATTATCACTTTAGCGAGGAAGTGTTAGCAGATGATGTAAAATTTTCCTACCAATTACAGAAGGGAAAAGCTATGACGAGAAATGCCATTCGGCTGCTTGGCATTATGGGCTATGATGAAAAAATCATCTCCAAAGCGGAAGCGAAAGCCAAGCACTTTATTGAGACAAACAGTTGGATTTGAAATGTTTTGGCACTGTTATAATAGTGTCTAGGTATTCATATTGAAAAAGGAGAGACAGTGCATTGAGACATGTAATAATAGCAGGGGCGGGGGCCTGCGGACTTTTTGCTGCCATACATTGTGCAAGGGCAGGGGCTAAAGTAACGGTAATTGAAAAAAATGAAAACCTGGGAAGAAAACTATTAATGACCGGCAACGGAAAATGTAATCTTACTAACTCCTGTCAGAACAAGGAGGCCTACCACAGTCAAAATATAGAAAAAGCATGGAAGATTCTGCAAGCCTTCTCTTATGAGGATACAATAAAATTTTTTCAGGAGGAGGGGATGATAATAGCAAAACACAATGATTACTGTTATCCATACAGCACCCAGGCTGCCAGTGTGCAGGAGCTGTTAATTCGCCTGGCAGAAAAAGAACATGTTCAATTTATCACAAAGGCTCAAGTAAAGAATATTGCTGTTGGTTCTCCCTTTCATGTTACCATATTAAAAAATCAACATAAACAAATTCTTTCCTGTGATAGATTAATCGTGGCAACAGGGGGCTATGCCGCCCCCAAAACCGGCAGCACAGGGGATGGTTACTATCTGGCTGGCAGGCAGGGGCACCATATCGTACCTACCGTTCCAGCGCTCTGCGGACTTCATGTAAAAGGAAAACACAAAAGCTTTCCCTCTGGTGTCCGATTTGACGTGGCTGTTACTTTACAGATAGACAATACAAACATCGCAACCGAAAAAGGACAGCTTCAATTTACGGACTATGGTGTTTCCGGCATTGTAATCTTTCAGCTTAGCCGCTATGCAGCATATGGGCTGCAGAACAAGCAGACAGTAACTTTATCCATAGATTTACTTCCCGATTATAACGATAGAGAGTGGAGGGAGATTGCCTGCAAATACCGGACCTTACAGATTACAATGGAAGAATTGTGCCATGGCATCTTCCCCAAAAAACTGACTAGCTATCTACTAGAACGGTTGAAGTTTCACAGGGAACAGAAGGCAGCTCTTGTGGAGGACAGTAAATTTGCAGAATTTATCAATATATGCAAAAAACTTCCTATGGAAATAGAAAACACCAACACATACGACCAAGCACAGGTAACAGCAGGAGGAATTGATTTAGAGGAGGTGGACGAACATCTTCAATCTAAGCTGACAGAGGGCATATATTTTGCAGGGGAGGTGCTGGATGTAGACGGCAAATGCGGAGGCTACAACCTCCAGTGGGCGTGGAGCAGCGGATACATAGCCGGCACCCATGCCGCCACTTCATCCTCCTACAACAGAAAGGACAAAACATCCTATGATACAAATTAGCCAGCTTAAAATGCCGATAAAACACACAAAGGAGGATATCAGCAAAAAACTTAGCCGTATGCTGCATATTCCTGCTAAAGAGACGGCAGCGTTTTCCATATTAAGGAAATCTCTGGATGCAAGAAATAAAACAGATTTAAAATGGGTCTATACGATTGGTTTAGAACATAAGCAGGAAGAAGCTATTATAAAAAAAGTTCACCATAATAATATTATGTTAACTAATATAAAAAAATATAGTTTTTCTCCCTCCGGAACAGAAAAACTATGTGTTCCTCCTGTGGTTGTTGGCAGCGGCCCCGCAGGCTTGTTCTGCGCCTATATGCTTGCTTTACATGGTTACCGTCCCCTATTAATTGAGCGGGGAGAACCTTTGGAACAGCGGATAAAAACGGTAGAGAGCTTTTGGAGAGACGGATTATTAAATGAGGAATCTAACGTCCAATTTGGGGAGGGGGGAGCAGGGACTTTTTCTGACGGAAAATTAAACACCAACGTAAGAGACAAATGTAATCGAAACCGCTTTGTTATTGACACCTTTTTATCTTTTGGAGCCCCAGCTTCTATTGCCTATGATTATCATCCCCACATCGGTACGGATTTATTAAGTAAAATTATTGTAAGGATGCGGGAAAAAATAAAGGAATTAGGGGGGACTATTTCCTTTTCTACAAAATTGATAGACTGTGAATATGAGAATAACCAACTTTGCTCTATCACAGTGGAATCCACAAAAAGGGACCATGCTCGCCGCAAAATATGTGCCCAAGTTGTAGTGCTGGCTATTGGCCACAGCGCCAGGGATACTTTCCATATGCTTTACGAAAAAAAGCTGCCTATGGAGCCAAAATCATTTGCCGTTGGAATGCGGGTGGAGCATTCTCAGGAGATGATTAACAAATGTATGTACGGAAACACTTATCCCAAAGAGCTTCCGGCGGCCCCTTACAAATTAACTGCCAAAACAAAAAATAATCGAAACGTATATTCCTTTTGTATGTGCCCCGGCGGCTATGTTGTAAACGCTTCCTCCCAGAGTGGACGAACGGCAGTAAATGGTATGAGTTACTCTGGAAGAGATGGGGAAAATGCAAACAGCGCTATTATTGTCAATGTGACTCCCGATGATTTTGAGGACAAAGGAGTGTTAGGGGGCGTGGCATTCCAAGAAAAACTAGAGGAGATTGCCTATCAGCAGGGCCAAGGGAACATTCCCATACAAAGATATGAAGATTTTTGTCAAGACAAAGCAAGTGTTTGTACAGGAAAGGTTCAGCCAAACAGTAAGGGGAATGTGCAATTGTCAAATCTGCGCCCGATTTTTCAGGAGGAAATCAATCAAGCTTTTATAGACGGGATGGAGCAGTTTAACAAAAAAATACCAGGATTTTCCCATCCAGACACTCTTCTTTGCGGTGTGGAAAGCAGAACCTCCTCCCCTGTGAGAATTGTGCGGGACGACAACTATACTAGCAGAATAGAAGGAATTTACCCATGCGGGGAGGGGGCAGGCTACGCAGGAGGAATTACCTCCGCAGCCATGGACGGAATAAAAGTATTTGAGGCAATTGCAAAAAAATACAAAGCTTCGCAGCAGTAAAAAACAAAAATGGAACATAAGAAAGGACTTAATAGATTATGGAAGCATGGCAGGAGAATATGAGAGATAGAATGAAAGACAAAAAAAGAATTGTAATAAAAATTGGCTCCTCCTCTCTGACTCACCCAAATACAGAAAAATTAAATTTAGGGAAATTAGAGCTTTTAGTTCGCATACTGTGTGATTTACACAACCAGGGAAAGGAGGTTGTCCTAGTATCCTCCGGCGCCATTGCTGTAGGGCGCAATAAAATCGGCTTGAGGGAAGCCCCAAAAAATATTCCTCAAAAGCAGGCATGTGCCGCTATTGGACAGGCACAGCTTATGATGATTTACCAGAAATTATTTTCCGAATACAATCATGTCACAGCCCAGGTGCTGATGACAAAACATACTATTGTTCGCCCAGAAAGCAGAATCAACGCCCAAAATACCTTTCATGAATTGCTGCAGCTAGGTGTTATTCCCATCGTAAACGAAAATGATACGATTTCCACCTATGAAATTAAATTTGGGGATAATGACAGGCTTTCCGCTGTAGTAACTGCATTAATTCAAGCAGATTTATTAATATTGCTCTCCGATATTGACGGACTATATACAGATGATCCCAACCAAAATCCTCAGGCTGGATTTATTGACATAGTACCAAAAATGACAAAGGATTTTTTTGAGATGGGTAAGAAGAGCTCCTCTAGCACTATGGGAACAGGAGGTATGGCAACGAAGCTGGATGCCGCAAAAATTGCCACAGAATCCGGTGCAGACATGATTATTGCCAATGGAGAAGACTTGCATATTCTGCCGAAAATTATGGCAGGAGAAAAAGAAGGAACCTTGTTTTTGGCACATAAAAATGATGATTTCTATTTGATTGATTATTTGTCTGAGGAGTAGACTAATAGACATAACAAAACTGTTTTAAAGTTATTTTTGTTAAAATGGAGACTGACTTATGAATTTAAAAATCTATAAAAATAAAGCCGATTTTTCTGGCGTATATTTAAAAGATCATATTGTATTGGAAAAAATAAAGACAGATAAAAAACTGGCATACAACAAAGAACAGCCTTCTCTTCTGCCTGTAGACTATTATCTATACCACTTAGATGAAAACATTCAAATTGAGGTGGCTTCGGGAATGAAAAAATATGATTTAGGGAAAATATATTTTTTACCCTCCTCCTGTGATTATGTTTATTTTACAACATACAGTGTACTGCAAAACGGATTTCACCGCATTTATTTAATGCGTTTTCTCGAAGAGCAGGATTTGCTTGAGGAAGTCTATTCCCTAGACTGCCAAGGAATAGATTTTCTCTCTCGGCTTCGTCTCTCCTTTTTCATTTTAAATGACAGCTATTTTCTCATTCAGAAGGAGGAGGATTCTAACAGAAAAGATGTATGTATGTTTTCTTATGATGTGGTCTTCTATTCTGTCAAGGAAAAAAAAGAATACGAAGTGAAGGACGAAAACCTAACAATGAATGGTATTGATTGTATGATTCAGCTCCAGGATAATCTGTGTTTGATTAAAACCGGTTTTCCCCTCACTCCCCATGACAGATTTTCCCGCTTAAATGAGAAGGAGGTCAGTGTGGAGAATATCTATGTGATAAACCGTGAACAGCTTGTCTCCGACTTAGTTTTGCAAAAAGAAAATGTACTAGGACAAAGTATCGACCAAACCTACTATGACGCCACTATTCCCTATGCTGCCCAAGCCGAGAACTTCGTGGTGTATTCCAAAGTAAAAAAAGAAAATCGGGAGGAGGAGATTATATTTTACGATTATAAGAACAATATCCAATACAGCTGTATCTATCCTGGTATTGATAATACTTATCCATCCGCCAAAACTTATATATTAGGAGGGCAGCCTTGTGTCCGGCTGGAAAAGGAAAAATATTGTGAGCTTTTGGATGTGGCAACAAACCAGCCGCTGTTAAAGCTGGAAAAACAAGAACATTTAGAAGCTGTGCTCCATGATTTTATACTGGTGGAGAAACGAAAACATAAGCTGTTTTCTAGGAATTCCCGCAGCAAGGTAAAAGTATATAAATATCCTGCCATGGCGCTGCTCCACGAAGAAAAAGGTCAATTTCAGTGCGCCATCAGTCCTGAGGAGGAAGAATTGTATTTATTTATCACAAAGTAATATATTTGCACTGCAGAAATCAAAATCCCGGGCCATATGTCAAAAACCTGGAAGTTATATTCGATTAAGAAAGGATACAAGTATGTTAGAGGAGAAAATTGCCAGAATCAACGAATTATATCACAAGTCACAGAAGGAGGGCTTAAGCCCAGAGGAGAAGGAGGAACAGGAACGTCTTAGAAAAGAGTATGTTCAAGCATTTCACAACAACCTTCGCAGCACATTAAATCAAATCAGCATTCAAAATCCTGACGGAAGCATTGTGAATTTAAAGGAGAAAGACAAAGAAAAACAATAGTAAACATAAGGGGAAGCAGCAAAACAAGAAGTTATGTATTTTAAAAGAAAGGGGTGTTTGTATGTGTAAAGATTATACGGACAAAGCCCATCTGCGCAGGCAAATAATACAGCGGCGCAAGGAGTTGTCTAGAGAAGTTCTTTTAGTAAACAGCACTCAAATTATGCACAATGTGTTTGCCCTTCCTGCTTTTAACGTTCATCCGGTTATCTATGCATATATGGACTATGGAGGAGAGGTACAGACAAGAGAGTTTATTATTGAATGTATTAAGCTGGGCAAAAAGGTAGCACTGCCAAGGGTAACAGGCAATACTATGGACTTTTTTTACATCCGTTCTATTACAGAGGATGTCGAACCAGGCTATATGGGAATTTTAGAGCCAAAAACTAACAGGCGGGCTGTGGAAAAAACACCTTTTATATTAGTTCCCGGCGTAGCCTTTGATCTGCAAAAAAATCGTATGGGCTATGGAAAAGGGTTTTATGACCGATATTTAGCCGGCTACCCCAATGCCTACAAGGCGGGGGCAGCTTTTTCCTTTCAGCTGTTTGAAAGGATACCTACAGAACCAACAGATAGGCAAATGGATTGTATTGTAACGGAGGATAGAATTTATGTATGATTTAGAAGCTTTAGGAAAAAAAGGAGTGGAGGTATCTCATATTTTGGGGAAAATGGACACCTTCCATAAAAATGCCGGTCTGCAGAAGGTAGCAGATTGTCTTGTTCAAAGAGCAGATGAGATTATAAAAGCCAATGAAATCGACATGGAAAACGGCAGACAGGTAGGAATGCATCAAGGCTTGTTAGATCGTCTAATGCTGAACAAGGAGCGAATTGAGGGAATGGCAGAAGGTATTTGCCAGGTTATAGCCTTAGATGACCCAATCAGCGAAGTGCTTTCCATGAAGCCTAGACCAAACGGTCTTCTCATTGGTCAAAAACGAGTACCCCTCGGAGTGATTGGCATCATCTATGAAGCCCGTCCCAACGTAACCGCAGACGCCTTTTCCCTTTGTTTTAAAACAGGAAATGCCGTGATTTTAAAAGGAGGAAGTGATGCGATTCACTCCAACAAAAAAATTGTGGAAGTTATTCAAGATGCCTTATCCCTTGCCCAAATTCCAAAAGAAAGCGTACAGCTTATCCAAGATACCAACAGAGAAACTACGACACGCTTTATGAAAATGAAGCAGTATGTGGATGTGCTCATACCAAGAGGAAGCGCAGGCTTAATTCAGGCAACAGTGGAAAACAGTACTATTCCTGTTATCGAGACAGGCACAGGAAACTGTCATATCTATGTAGATGAGACCGCCGATGCCCAAATGGCTGCCGATATTATTTTTAATGCCAAAACCCAGAGGATTGGCGTTTGTAATGCCTGTGAGTCTCTTGTTTTCCACAAAAACGCTCTTGAGCGTGTTTATCCTCTTGTGAAAGAGAGACTGGGTGAAAAGAAAGTAGAAATCAGAGGCGATAAGGCTGTCACAACCTTTGACTCCCAGGCTGTACAGGCTGTAGACCAGGATTGGGGAAGGGAATATTTAGATTACATTATCTCCGCAAAGGTAGTGGAAAATATAGATGAGGCCATCGCACATATTAACCGATACAACACAAAGCACAGCGAGGCTATTATAACAAAAGACTACAACAACGCCCAAAAATTTTTAAATGAGGTGGATGCGGCGGCAGTCTATGTCAATGCCTCCACCCGCTACACAGACGGTTTTGAATTTGGATTTGGGGCAGAAATAGGCATCAGCACCCAAAAGCTTCACGCAAGAGGTCCCATGGGCTTAAAGGAGCTGACTACTACAAAATATATTATTTACGGAAACGGTCAAATTCGTCCATAGAATGGGAAAAGGGTAGGGTATCATTCATATTCACAGCAATTCCTGAATAAAAATGCATATAATGACCCATGAAGCTTTTAATATTGCTTCGGAATGGAGGATTATATGCATTTTATTGCTTTAGAGAGAACCTACTCCTATGAGGAGCTGCTTCGGCAGACAATTTGTCTTGCAAATGCCTACAGACCTTTTTTGACACTAACCACCTTTGGACAGTCCGTACAGGGAAGGGAAATTATGGGACTTAAAATTGGCTTTGGTCCTACAAGACTGCTTTGTACCGGAGGCGTTCATGGAAGAGAAAGCATCAATCCTGTTGTGCTTGTGCGAATCGCAGAACATTATGCCAAATACTATTTTCATCACCCAATGTTTCAACAGCATTCCTGCCTGATTCTTCCCCTGGTCAATCCAGACGGCTACACAATCGCTGCCAGCCAAAATCCTCAATATAAGGAAAATGCCAATGGAATTGATTTAAACCGAAATTTT
>CAJTQG010000018.1:33532-45241 GCA_910578605.1 uncultured Lachnospiraceae bacterium
TACCTTTTGCCCCTCCTCCTCTATGCCATCTCCCTTCAGCGAGCCTGAGAGCAGGGCATTAAAAGAGGTCTTGTCCATCCCACAGCTTTTATGCTACTTAGATTTTCACTCTAGAGGCAACACAATTTACTACTACCGCAATCAGAAAAACGAAGCTTATAACCTACGTCAGAAGGAAATCGCCTTGTATATTTCTCATTTGACCGGTTACAGCCTCCAGGAGCCGGAGCTTGAATTAGACCCCAACAGCGGCGGCGGCAACACTGTACACTATTTCAGCGAATATTTTGACAAACCTGCACTTACAATAGAAACGGCTCCTGACCAGGCAGAATTTCCAATGGATGCCTACTATCAAAGAACCGTATATTCCGCTATTCAGATGGTGCCCTTTTGCTGTATGGAGAAATTTTTATGTCAAACAAAATAGGGTAAGTTGAAAAAATGAAAAAAACTGTCTATAATATACATGATACCAGGGGCAATTTGCAGGAAATAAAGCTTTAACATAAATGATAATCCAATCATAAAAGCTTGTGACATAGAAACAGAAACGGAGAACAGTATGGATATACAAAAAACATTGGAGGAATTAGATTTTTTATTTGTAAGTAAACGCCACCTTGAGGTGGAAGAATTTTTGCTTTCCCACATTCGCCAGGCAATGGAGGAGGGGGATGACAGCAGCTATATTACCTTGCTCAACGAATGTATCGGTTATTACCGGGATGCAGGTATGTATGAAAAATCAGTGAATACCTGTCAAAAGGTAGAAGAATTTATGAGAAATAAGGGAATGAGTAATACCATTCCCTTTGCCACCACAATGCTGAATATTGCCAATGCTTACAGGGCAGCAGGGCTTCACCGTGAGTCTTTTGAATATTATAAACAGGTGGAAAGTCTCTATCAAGGCAATTTAGACAGCAATGATTTTCGATACGCCAGCCTGAACAACAATCTAAGTCTTTTGTACCAGGAAGTGGGAGATTTTGAAAATGCCTGTCAATGCCTTTATAAGGCCTTAGCAATTGTAAAAACCTATCCCGATGCCCAGATTGAGCTTGCCACAACCCACACGAATTTGGCGGCCTCCCTTCTTCAGCTAGAAAGACAGGGAGCACAGGAGGAAGCACTAGAACATTTAAAATTGGCAAGAAATATTTTTGAGCAGGAGGAGCCAAGGGATTTTCATTACAGCGCTTGCTTGAGCGCTATGGGAGACGCCCACTACCAAACTGGAAGATTAAAGGAGGCAGCATTGTGCTATGAAGAAGCCTTAGTGGAGATTAAAAGCAATATTGGAGAAAATGAGGCGTACGAAATTTGTCTGCAAAAGCTGCAAAAAATTTATGCTGCAACGGAGCCTGCTGAAAATTTAAAAGGAATGAGACTGGGAAAGGATTATTTTTTAACATACGGAAAACCTATGCTAAAGCAATTTGAAGAATATGAGAACCAAATGACAATCGGACTTGTGGGGGAGGGCTCGGAGCGCTTTGGATTTGATGATTCCTTGTCCACAGACCATGATTTTGGTGCTGGATTCTGTATTTTCCTTCCAGAGGAGCTATATAAGAAAATCGGAGAAGATTTACAAAAAGCCTATGAAAAGCTTCCTCCGGTATTTAAGGGAAGACGAGTTCTGTCTAAGCCTCTAGTGGGCGCCCCTAGAGTAGGGGTGTTTTCTATTGCCGGATTTTATGATTCCTTTTTGGGAAAGGGCTTTTACAAGAAATTCACACAGGGCCAGCTTGATGATAATTTTTTCCTGCAGACGGAGGAGTGGAGCTTAGCATGTGTGACAAACGGAGAGATCTGGCAGGAGGGCAGCAATGATTTTATTACAATTAGAAAATTTCTCTCCTACTATCCTCGCTCTGTCTGGTACAAGAAAATAGCCATGTCCTACTGTTCTTTTTCTCAATATGGACAATACAATTTAGGGAGAATGCTAGAGCGAGAGGATTATTTCAGTGCCCAGCTTATCCTTGGAAAATGGATGGAGGAAGCGGTTTCTTTTTTATACTTATACAACAGAGTCTACAGTCCCTACTATAAGTGGAAATGGAAAGGCGCACAAAAGCTTCCCATTCTTGGGGAAGTGCAAAATCAGTTAATACAGCTTTCACAGATGACCTTTTCTTTTTGGGAACAGGCCCACAATGTGCCAAAAGCAAAGTTAAAGGCTGTTACAGAAAACATAATTGAGGATGTTGCAAAAAAATTTCTGGAATATGCCCAGACACAGGGCTTCATTGTAAGCTATTCCCACACAAAAGATACTTATTTAGAGCATTACAGAAAGGAGCTGACAGATTTGAGTGAGACACAGCCAATAAAAGAGGAAAAAATCAAAAATATTATCGCCTTAGAGTGGGAGGCCTTTGATCAGGTAGAAAATGAAGGGGGAAGGGCAAGCTGTCAGAACAACTGGCCAACTTTTGAAATTATGAGAAAAAGCCAATATCTCACATGGCCTCTCCCTCTGTTAGAAAGCTTTGAGGGGGATTTGCTTGCAGCAAAGGAGCAGGGAAGAAATTTGATTACAGAAAAATACGGCAGAATGATGGAAAGCACAGCGCCGGAAAAGTATCAGGAGTTGAAACAATATTTTCCTGTGCTCAGTGAAGAGCGGATACAGATTCAGGAAGCTATTATCCGCATTCAAGTTGAGTGGATGGAAGAATTTGCTGCTTTGTATCCCCATCTTTCCCATATGGCGCGGCTCATCCACACACAGGAGGATGAAGAGTGGGATACCTCCTATGAGACATACTTGCGGGGGGAGATTTCCACCTACTCTGAAGATACCATTCAGCTATATGGTCGGTTTATTGCCTCCCTCTCACAGGAAAATAAAAATTTGGCAAAGCTTATAATTCAAAATACTGTTTGGCTGTATGGATATAAATCTTTAGAGGAAGCCCAGGAATTTATGAAACAATAAACTAGAACTATTACAAGACGAAACTATTATTTGAAATGACAAAAAAATTTGTTATGATACAGAAACGAGGAAAATCATGTACAATGAAGTTGACCTATCTAAAATAGATATTGACAAAAACCCTCCTGATACAGAGCCCAAAAAACAATATTATTATATGGCACTGTGCAGAAACTGGGTGGAGACAATGGAGCAGCAGCTTGGCAGAAAGCTTACTGCCTGCATCCAAACCTTTGGCTGTCAGATGAACGCTAGAGATTCTGAAAAGCTTTTGGGCATATTAAAGACTATTGGATTTGAGCAAAGTGAGGACCCCCATTCTGACTTTGTAATGTTTAACACATGTACTGTCAGAGAGAATGCCAATTTAAAAGTATATGGAAGGCTTGGCTACCTTCATGGACTAAAGCGAAAAAATCCCCATATGTTCATTGCTCTGTGTGGCTGTATGATGCAGGAGGAGCATGTTGTAGAGAAAATAAAACAAAGCTATCCTTTTGTTGATTTGGTATTCGGCACTCATAATATCTATAAGCTTGCCCAGTTAATCTATGAGCGTCTTCAGGGAAATAAAATGCTGATAGACATTTGGGAGGACACCACAGACATTGTGGAGGAATTGCCAACACAGCGAAAATTCTCTTTTAAATCCGGTGTCAATATTATGTTTGGCTGTAATAATTTCTGCAGCTACTGTATTGTTCCATATGTGAGAGGACGGGAGAGAAGCCGTCAGCCGGAAGATATACTAGCAGAGATTCAAAAGCTGGCAGATGACGGGGTAGTGGAGATTATGCTTCTCGGTCAAAATGTTAATTCTTACGGAAAAACTTTGGACAACCCTGTAAGCTTTGCCCAGCTGTTAAGGGAGATAGAAAAAATCCAAGGTATTCAGAGAATACGCTTTATGACCTCCCACCCTAAAGATTTGTCAGATGAACTAATTCAGGTGATGCAGCAGTCAAAAAAAATATGCCGACAACTTCATCTGCCCTTGCAGTCAGGGAGCACCCGACTGCTAAAGGAGATGAATCGCCGCTATACAAAGGAAAGTTATCTTGCTCTAGTAGATAAAATCAAAACGGCTATGCCGGACATTGGTTTAAGTACAGATATTATAGTAGGCTTTCCCGGGGAGACTGAGGAGGATTTCTTGGATACTATGGATGTAGTGCGCAAAGTAGGTTATGACAGCGCCTACACCTTTATTTATTCAAAGCGCAGCGGCACTCCTGCCGCACAGATAGAAAATACATTAGATAAAGACACAGTTAGAATACGATTTGAAATTTTGTTAAAAGAAATACAGCAAATAAGCAATAAAAAAATTGCCCAAAAAGTTGGAACAGTCCAAACAGTGTTAGCGGAGGAGCGAAATCAACAGAACAGTTCCCTCATCAGCGGAAGATTAAGCAACAATATAGTGGTACACTTTAAAGGAGATGAGAGCTGTATCGGCAAGGAGATAAAAGTTCGTCTAACTGAGGCAAAAGGATTTTATTATATGGGAGAAATTTATACTGCCTAAGAACACAGCAGCATACACCATAGAAGAAAAGAAAAGAGAGGGACAATTCATGGCATTATCACCAATGATGCAGCAATATTTAGATACAAAACAGCAGTACAAGGATTGTATTTTAATGTACCGGCTAGGAGATTTCTACGAAATGTTTTTTGAGGATGCCGAGACGGCATCAAAAGAACTAGAGCTGACATTAACAGGAAAAGACTGCGGCTTAGAGGAGAGGGCACCAATGTGCGGTGTTCCCTATCATGCTCTTGACACCTACTTAAACAGACTTGTACAAAAAGGCTATAAGGTGGCAATCGGAGAGCAAATCGAAGATCCAAAGCAGGCGAAGGGACTTGTAAAACGGGAGGTAACCCATGTAGTAACGCCTGGCACTAACTTTAATACTTCCGCATTAGATGAGACAAAAAATAATTATTTAATGTGTGTGGTGTACATAGACGAACAATTTGGCATTTCCACAGTGGACATAACTACCGGAGACTATTATGTGACTCAGGTAGCATCTTTGCGCCTGCTGTTGGATGAAATCCATCGCTTTGTACCTTCAGAGATTATATGCAACGAGGCATTTCAAGTGAGCGGTGTAGATTTGGAGGACCTGAGGGGACGATTAAATATCTCTGTGTTCACATTAGATTCCTGGTACTTTGATGATGAAAAATGCACTGCCTGTCTCAAAGAACATTTTCATGTAATGGATTTGTCCGGTTTAGGGCTCCAGGAATATGATTACCTGTCTGTAGCTGCCGGTGCACTTCTTCAATATTTGTACGAGACACAAAAAACCTCCCTCTCCCATTTAACCCATATTTCCCCATATTCCACCGGCAAATTTATGGTGTTAGACACCTCCACAAGACGAAACTTAGAATTGACAGAAACACTGCGGGAAAAAACAAAACGAGGTTCTCTTCTGTGGGTGCTCGATAAGACAAAAACTGCAATGGGAGCCAGAATGCTCCGCAATTTTATTGAACAGCCCCTTATTCAGAGGGAGGAGATTGTAAGACGCCAAGAGGCCGTGGAGGAATTAAACAAAAACTTAATCAACAGAGACGAGCTGCGGGAATATTTGAATCCTATCTATGATTTAGAGCGCTTAATTGGAAAAATTGCCTACAAATCCGCCAATCCAAGAGATTTAATTGCTTTTTCTAATTCCCTGCAGATGCTTCCCCATATTCACCTGCTTTTAGGAGAATACCATTGTTCCCTCATTCAAGATATACGGAAGGATTTAGATACCTTAGAGGATATCAGCAACAAAATACAGTGTTGTATTCAGGAAGAGCCTCCCATCACTATACGAGAGGGAGGTATGATTAAGGAGGGGTACCATGAGGAAATTGATAAGCTTAGAGCCGCAAAGACAAAAGGAACCAGCTGGCTCTCGGAGCTGGAGGCAAAGGAACGGGAAAATACTGGCATTAAAAGCCTGAAGGTAAAATACAACAAAGTGTTCGGCTACTGTATTGAAGTTACTAATACCTACAAGGACTTAGTACCCCAAAATTATACAAGAAAACAAACATTAACCAACGCAGAGCGCTATATTACCCCTGAGTTAAAAGAATTAGAGGATATGATTCTCGGCGCCCAGGATAAGTTAGTAGCTTTAGAATATCAAGTGTTCTGCGAGCTGAGGGATTCCATTGCCATGCAGGTAAAACGAATTCAGAAAACTGCCAAGGCGGTTGCCGGTATAGACGTATTTACCTCTCTAGCCTTTGTAGCAGGACAGAATCAATATGTAAAGCCCCAAATTAACGAAAAGGGGGTACTAAATATAAAAGGAGGCCGCCATCCGGTTGTGGAAAAAATGCTTTCCTCCAATCTGTTTATTGCCAATGATACCTACCTAGACAACAGTAAAAATCGTATTTCCATTATTACAGGTCCCAACATGGCAGGAAAATCCACATATATGCGGCAGACTGCTCTCATTGCCTTGATGGCCCAGATTGGCTCATTTGTTCCCGCCGACACCGCCAATATATGTATCAGTGACAGAATATTTACGAGAGTAGGCGCTTCCGACGATCTAGCCAGCGGTCAAAGTACATTTATGGTGGAAATGTCCGAAGTGGCAAATATATTGCGAAACGCCACAAAAAACAGCCTGCTGATATTAGACGAAATTGGAAGGGGTACTAGTACCTTTGACGGCTTGAGCATTGCATGGGCTGTCGTGGAATATATAAGCAATCCCAAACTTTTAGGTTCCAAGGCGCTGTTTGCCACCCACTATCATGAACTGACAGAATTAGAAGGAACCTTAGAGAGTGTAAATAACTACTGCATTGCTGTCAAGGAACAGGGAGATGATATTATCTTTCTCCGCAAAATTGTTAAGGGAGGGGCAGACAACAGCTATGGTATTCAAGTTGCCAAGCTAGCAGGCGTCCCTGATGTGGTAGTGGAGCGGGCAAAGGAGATAGCGGCAGAGCTCACCAGCGCAGATATCACCTTAAAGGCAAAGGAGCTTGCAAAAAACAATACGAGAAGCAGCAAAAGAGGGGATATGATTGATATTGCCAGCTTAGAATCCACGCAGATGACATTGTTTGATGCCCAGAACAATGATGATATTATACAGGAAATAAAAGAGATTGACATTGGAAATCTTTCCCCGCTGCAGGCTTTAAATCTATTGTATCAGCTTCAGAGCAAGGTGAAAAACCGTTGGTAAATGCATTTTTCTGCTGTTTATATAGATAGTTTTTCTCAAATGATACAATCAATTGGGTAAAAATAGAGCAGTGCAGACAGGGCAATGTGATAAAAACAGGCAAAAGGAGAATTAGATATGCCAACCATACAAGTACTAGATCAAGGTACGATCAACAAAATAGCTGCCGGTGAGGTAATAGAGCGTCCCAGCTCTGTAGTGAAGGAGCTTTTGGAAAATGCCATTGATGCCAATGCTAATGCTGTAACAGTGGAAATCAAGGAAGGGGGCATCTCCTTTATCCGCATTACCGACAACGGAAAAGGAATGGAAAGGGAGGATGTTCCTCTTGCCTTTTTGCCTCATGCTACAAGCAAAATTCGCAATGTGGAAGATTTGCTCCATGTCTCCTCCTTGGGATTTCGGGGAGAGGCTCTTTCTAGTATTGCCGCAGTAGCACAGGTGGAACTAATCACAAAAACTTCCGGCGCTCTCACTGGTACTAGATATATAATAGAGGGTGGTGTGGAAAAAAATGCGGAAGAAATCGGTGCCCCAAGCGGTACCACATTTATTATCCGCAACCTTTTCTACAACACCCCTGCTCGAAAAAAATTTTTAAAGTCAGGAACTACCGAGAGCTCCTATATTTGTAATATCGTGGAAAGAATTGCACTATCTCACCCTGAGATATCCATTCGTCTAATTGTAAATCGCCAAAACAAAATTCATACCCCCGGCAACGGACTGCTGAAGGATTGTATATATCCTATATTTGGAAAGGATATTACCCGCAATCTTATAGAAGTTCAGGCTGAACAGGAACACATAAAAATATCCGGCTATATTGGCAAGCCCATTGTATCCAGAGGAAATCGGAATTTTGAAAATTATTACATAAACGGAAGATATATCAAAAGCAAAATACTTTCTCATGCCATTGAGGAGGGATATAAGAATTTTTTAATGCAGCACAAATATCCTTTTACAAACTTGCATTTTGAAATCTCTCCCCAACTTTTAGATGTGAATGTGCATCCTACGAAGATGGAATTGAAATTTAGTGAAGAGCAGATGATTTATGAATTTGTTGTTAAAACAATTCAAAAAGCTTTAACCCACAAAGAACTAGTACCCGATGTGGATTTTTCTTCCTATGAGGATAAACAGGTAAAGCATGGCAAAATCAAAGAACAAAGCACCTATGCCGGTTCAAAACCACCGGAACCTTTTGAACAAAGGAGAATGGAGGAGAGTAAGGCTTCTGGTACCCTCGAAGCCCATTCTTCAACAGATATTGTGGATAACTTTTCTTTTGCGCCAAAGGTACCAGGAAAGAATTCCACACCCTCACCGCAGGTACCAAAAAGGTCTCGCATTCTCTCAGAAGCCATTGTGGATAATTCCTGTGAATTAGTACCTGCTGTTTTTCCTAACTCTACCTTTGTGGACAACCCTGTGAACAATCATACAGTCACACAGACTCAGCAAATGGAACTGTTTGACACACCTGTTTTTTCTAAGGAAGCTCGTTCTCATCACCGAATCATCGGACAGCTTTTTGAAACTTACTGGTTAATGGAATATGAAAATAAGCTTTTTATCATTGATCAACATGCCGCACACGAAAAAGTGCTTTTTGAAAAAACAATGGCTGCTTTTGCAAAGAAAGAACATACTTCCCAACTAATCAGTCCTCCTATTATATTAAATCTTTCCATGGCGGAGGAGGAACTGCTGTTAAAATTCCTGCCACAATTTCAGGAGCTAGGATTTGAAATCGAGCCTTTTGGGGACAGAGCTTATGCAGTGCGGGGAGTACCAGGTAATTTATATGCCATAAGTGAAAAGGAGCTGCTTATGGATTTGTTGGACAATCTCTGTCAAGAATCCGACAAAATAAAAGAACATTTGATTACGGAAAAAATTGCTTCTATGTCCTGCAAGGCTGCAGTAAAAGGCAATATGCATTTGAGTGTTCAGGAGATGGATGCCTTGGTGGAACAGCTTATGCAATGCGACAATCCATATAATTGTCCTCATGGCAGGCCAACTATCATCTCCATGAGCAAATATGAACTAGAAAAAAAATTTAAGCGAATTGTTTAAAAGAATTTGCAATAACACATAAAAAATAAAGGAAAGGCATGGTAAAGCTTATTGAATGACAATAAACCATTGATTATACTTACAGGCCCAACAGCAGTTGGAAAAACTGCGCTTTCCATTGCTCTGGCAAAAAAGATGGGCTGTGAAATTATCAGTGCAGATTCTATTCAAGTGTACCAATATATGGATATAGGTTCTGCTAAAATTACAAAACAAGAAATGCAGGGTATTCCTCATTATTTAGTAGATGAATTTCCTCCGAATTTTGAATTTAATATATATCAATTTCAAAAATTGGCAAAGAACTATGTAGAGCAAATATATCAAAAGGGAAAAATTCCTCTTATAGTAGGAGGCACCGGCTTTTATATTCAATCCTTGCTGTATGATATTGAATTTGCGCCCTCCAATGAGGCAAATATGCCCGAAGGCGCTCACAATGAATATAGGCGCCAGCTGGAAGAACTGGCGGCTCTTCATGGAGCAGAATATCTCCATGGACTTTTGGCGCAGGTAGATAAGGAAGCAGCCGAAACCATCCACGCCAACAATATTAAACGGGTGATTCGAGCTTTAGAATATTACCGACAGACAGGAGAAAAAATATCAGAGCACAATAAAATGCAGCGTCAAAAATCATCTCCTTACCATTTTGCATACTTTGTCTTAAATCACCACAGGGATGTGCTCTATAAGCGCATCGAACAAAGAGTTGACCAAATGATACAAGATGGACTTGTGGAGGAAGTGGCCCGTTTACGCCAAATGGGTTATGACCGCAGCCTTGTATCCATGCAGGGACTTGGTTACAAAGAAATTTATGCCTACTTGGAAGGAGAATGCCCTTTAGAACAAGCCGTTGCCATACTAAAACGGGATACAAGACACTTTGCAAAGCGTCAGCTCACCTGGTTTCGCAGAGAGCGGGATGTCATTTGGATGAACCATTATGATTATCCTTCCCCTGACGCAATGTTGGAGGAGATGGTTCGCCTGACAAAAGAAAAGCTGGCCATTACCTAAAAGTTTGAAATATAAAAAGGAGGAAGTATGCACAAACAGCAGTGCAGAAATAAGGTAAACTATGTACCAGAAACTGGGAATTTCAAAGGAAGTATTACATTATGCAGACAAAATAGAAGCTAGTTTACAGGAGCGCTTCGCAGAAATAGACAAAATTGCTGAATATAATCAAGGCAAGGTATTATATGCCATGCAGAAAAATAAAGTGAGTGACATCCATTTTGCTGCCACCACCGGATATGGATACAATGATTTAGGAAGGGAGGTGCTAGAGCAAGTCTACGCGGATGTGTTTGGAACAGAGGACGCCATTGTCCGTCCTCAAATCACCTGCGGCACCCATGCTCTTCACCTTGCCCTCTCGGCAAACCTGCGCCCGGGTGATGAGATGATAAGTATTTCCGGCAAACCATATGATACCTTGGAGGAAGTCATTGGCATTCGCCCCTCAAAAGGCTCCCTGGCCGAGTATGGCGTCACCTACAGGCAGGTAGATTTAACTAGGGAAGGCTGCTTTGACTGGAGTAAAATCAAAGAAACTATCTCCCCTGAGACTAAATTAGTGGCAATTCAGCGCTCTAAAGGCTACCAGACCCGCCCAACCTTATCCACAGAACAAATTGGGGACGCCATCGCATTTGTAAAAAAGATAAGGAAGGACATTATTGTGATGGTAGATAACTGCTACGGGGAATTCGTTCAGAAAAAAGAGCCATCCAATTTTGGAGCTGATATGGTAGTTGGCTCCCTCATAAAAAATCCCGGCGGCGGGCTGGCTCCCATTGGGGGATATATTGCAGGCACCCGCCAATGTATCGAAAATATTTCCTATCGTCTCAGTGCTCCGGGACTGGGAAAAGAAGTGGGGGCTACATTGGGCTTAAATCAATCTTTCTTTCAAGGGCTGTTTATGGCACCGGTAGTAACCGCCGGTGCGCTGAAGGGAGCTATCTATGCCGCTAATATATATGAATCCCTTGGCTTTGATGTGATTCCAAATGGAACAGAGCCTAGATATGATATTATTCAGGCAATCTCCTTCGGCAAACCCCAAGGGCTGATTGGCTTTTGCCGAGGCATCCAAAAGGCGGCACCGGTAGACAGCTATGTGGAACCAGAGCCTTGGGCAATGCCCGGCTATGATTCTGATGTTATCATGGCCGCAGGCGCTTTTGTGCAGGGTTCTTCCATTGAACTTAGCGCTGACGGTCCCCTAAAGCCTCCATACGCCGCTTACTTTCAGGGAGGTTTGACATGGTACCACGCAAAATTCGGCATTTTAATGACCCTAGAAGAATTATGGAGGGAAAAATTTATTTCTTTTGACAATCCTTTGTCTTGAAATACTACAGTTTTTGCTAAAATTTTCTAGATTTTTTTGTGAATTTTAAAAGGGATTTGTCGAAAAAATCAAATTTGTTC
>CAJTQG010000018.1:45251-53067 GCA_910578605.1 uncultured Lachnospiraceae bacterium
GGATTATGAAGGACTTGCCCCCTGAGCAGCGTCCTTACGAAAAATGCATGACTTTAGGTGCCTGCGCTCTAAGTGATAATGAACTGCTTGCCGCCATTTTGCGGTCGGGAAGCAAAGAGGAAACATCCTTAGAGCTTGCCTCTAAGCTGCTTCAATACAGTGAGGAGGGAGGATTGCTGGGCCTTTGGGAGCTTTCATTTGCTGATTTGTTATCCATTCGTGGAATCGGCAAGGTAAAGGCTGTACAACTGCAGTGCATTTTAGAATTATCCAAACGCATCGCCGGTGCTAGTGCCAAAAAAAAGCTGGCCATGAATAATCCTCAGTCAATTGCAGATTATTATATGGAGCTTTTGCGCCATGAGCATCAGGAAATGTTTTATGCCATTATGCTCAATGGCAGCAATCATTTTATAAAAGATTGTTTTATTTCTAAAGGTACCGTCAACGCCTCATTAGCCTCTCCTAGGGAGGTTTTTATCGAAGCCTTAAAATGTCAGGCGGTGTATCTGATTCTTTTACATAATCACCCAAGCGGTGATCCTACTCCCAGCAGGGAGGATATTCAGACTACCAGACAATTTTGTCAAGCCGGAATACTTTTGGACATGCCCCTGCTTGACCATATTATTATTGGAAACAAGCAATATTACAGTCTGCGAAGTCATGGATATTTTGATTAATTAAATAAAAAACTTTCATGTGCACTTAAGGGAGGAACAAAAGATGGCACATATCTACGGAATAGATTTAGGCACCAGTCATTTCAAAATGTTCAGTGCCTCCTCAAATCATATAATAAACGAAAGAAATGTTGTAGCTATTGTTAACAAGGAGGATGTCTATGCTTTTGGCAATGAGGCCTATGAAATGTATGAAAAGGCCCCTGATTATATAGACATTACCTTTCCCATTAAAAACGGTGTGATTACCGATATAGATGATGTGGAAATGCTGTTAATGTGTTTTCAAGAAAAGATAAATCACGGGAAGCTCATCTACAACGGAGATTATTGTATTTGTGTTCCAACAGATATTACAGATGTGGAAAAAAGAGCATTCTATGATTTAATTTACGAATCCCGCCTGAAATCCAGGCATGTGTATGTAGTGGAAAAGCCCATTGCAGATGCCGTTGGATGCGGTGTAGATGTACTGACTAGAAAGGGTGCAATGGTTGTTAATGTGGGGGGGGATACTACAGAAATTACGGTTGTATCCCAGGGTGGTATTGTTGTCAGCAAGCTTATACAAGTGGGTGGACGCTATTTAGATGAGGCCATTTGCCAAATTGTAAAAAAACACTATCATGTTGTCATTGGATTAAAAACCGCAGAACAGTTAAAAATAAAGTTATCTCATGCAAAAGCAGCCTCAGAGACAACAGAGCGTTTTTATGGCATTAATATGGTAAACGGTCTTCCTAAGTCAGTAGAAATATCCTCCACCTTGGTATATATTGCCATCCAGGAGGCCCTTCATTCCATCTGTGACTGCACAAAAGTAATGAGCGAGCGTATCCCGCCGGAAATTGCGGCAGATATTCGCCAGACCGGCCTGTACCTGGTAGGTGGTTCCAGTCAAATTCCAGGCTTTGACAAACTGCTGGCGGAAGAATGTGGTTTAAAGGTAAATATGATAAAGCGTCCAAGTGAATCTGCCATTATTGGAATCTCCCGCATTGTGAAAAATAAAACAATGCACAAGCTAATGTATGTGCCCCAGACAAAGGATTAACCATCATAATTAGATATGGTGTGTCTGTGTGATAGAAAGGAATTAGTATGAAAAATCGATCTCATGTTCGCATTCCTGCTAAAATTATATTAATATTGCTCACAGTAGTATGTCTTGTATGTGTTGTTATGTCCATCGCCAACCCTAGTTTTGGCAGCGGCGCAAGAAACACTGCCGCATCTGTTATTGTACCAATGCAGCGGGGCTTAAACACAGTTGGTTCCTTTTTCACCACAAAGGCAAAGGACAGACAGAAATTAAGAGAGCTTCAAAAAGAGAATAAGGAATTGACAGAACAGCTCAATTCTTTGAATGAAGAAATCAGCAGTTTAATTCAGGAGAGAGATGAACTAACCCGTTATCGTCAACTGTTGGATTTAGACGGCTCCTATGCGGACTACACAAAAATTGCCGCCTGTGTCATCAGCGGAGACCCATCAAACTGGAATGATGTCTTTGTGATTGACAAAGGCTCAGATGACGGCATTGCTGTAGATATGAATGTAATCGGAGCCGGAGAGAACGGCGGCGGATTGGTAGGAATTGTCTACTATGTTGGAAAGAACTACGCAAAGGTTCGCTCTATCGTAAATGACGACAGCAATGTAAGTGCCATGATAGCGGGAAACTCCGAAAAATGTATTGTGGATGGGGATTTGAAACTCATCAATGACAATCAATTAAATTTAATTCAGTTAGACCAAGCCGCCGAGGTAAAGGAGGGAGATATGATTGTCACCTCCAATATCAGCAATAAATTTCTCCCCAATCTTTTAATTGGCTATGTGACGGATATTGAGACAGATGCCAACCAGCTTACCCAGTCTGGTCATATTCGCCCAGTTGTGGACTTTAAGCACTTAAATGAAGTGTTGGTGATTACCCAATTAAAATATACCGGAAATGAAGAAGAGGAGAAGTAAGCTTACACTTAAGAAAGGAAGGCTATGAAAAAAATAATACGCCTTATTTTGGCTGTTTTGATTATTTTGGTTGCCTATTTGTTGCAATCTACCTTGTTTCAAAAATTTACCTTTTTATCTGTAGCGCCAAATTTGCTTTTAATTGTTACATTCTGCTTTGGCTTTATAAAGGGAAAACACTATGGTGTATATGTTGGTTTTCTGTGCGGTATGCTTATTGATTTGATGCATGGAGATGTGATAGGCTTTCAGACGTTGATATATATGTATATAGGGTATATGAATGGCTATTTTAACAAGTTATTTTTTGATGAGGATATTACCCTGCCTTTAGTTTTACTGATACTCAGCGACTTTTTATACAGTATGTACTATTATGTGTTTGCATTTTTACTGCACAATCGCTTGGATATTCAATATTATTTTATCCATATTATGATGCCGGAATTATTTTTTACAGTGCTGATTACCGTATTTTTATATCGTCCTTTACTTTGGATTAACCGCAAATTTGATTCCATGGAGGAGGGAGGAACAAAATGATAAAAGAATTATTAGAGATTATATTAAGCTTTATACGCTCTCGTCTATTTATACTCTGTGTTGTGTTTTTTGGAATGTTTTCCATCCTGGTTGTGCGGATTTTTCAGCTTCAAATTGTACAGGGAGAATACTATCAGGAATATTATGAGCAAAAAGCAGAAAAAACCATTTACAACAGCGGCACTAGAGGAAATATATATGACAGAAAAGGCAAACTCCTAGCCTACAACAAACTGGCTTACGCCGTTACCATTCAGGACAGCTTAGATATTTCCAACAAGAAAAAAAAGAATGAAAAATTAAATTCTATTATACATGAAACAATTAAAATATTAGAAAAAAACGGTGATTCTCTTATCAATGATTTTCCAATCCACCTCAATAAGGATGAAGAATTTGTTTTTTCCTCCGAATTGACGGAGCGTGGAATACTAGGGGCACTGCGGGACTTATACGGAAAAAAGGATTTAGAGGAGCTAGAGAAGGATGGACTCAGCCATTCTACCCCCAATGAAGTGATGACTTATCTAAGGGAATACTACCTGCTCTCAGAGGATTACTCTAAAGAGGAAGCATTAAAAATTATATTAGTGCGCTATAAAATGGGATTAAACTCCTACCAAAAATATATTACCATCAAGGTTGCCTCCAACGTGAGCAAGAACACTGTGGCTGCAATTTATGAAAACCAGGCAGAGCTTACCGGTGTTGCCATAGAGGAGGAGACGATTCGAGTCTACAACGACAGCACCTACTTTTCCCATATTATAGGATATACGGGAACTATCTCCGACGAACAGCTAGAAAGTTATAATGCCAATGTAGATGAGGAGGATGATATCAGAAAATATCAATCTACTGACATTGTAGGTAAATCTGGTATTGAGGAGCAGATGGAGGAACATCTCCAGGGAACAAAGGGAAAGAAAACTGTGTTTGCCAACAGTACCGGTAAAATTTTGGAGGTGCTAGAGCAGACAGATTCTGCTGCGGGAAATGATGTATATCTGACGATTGATTCCAATCTGCAGATTGCAACCTACAATATACTAGAACAAAAGCTAGCAGGAATTCTTCTCACCAAAATTGTAGACCGAGATGTAAGCGAGGAGGAGGAGATTGACACAAAATCCATTATTCCTATTGCCGTGAAAAGAGTATATTTTCAGTTAATTAACAACAATGTCATTGATTTAAGCCACTTCAGCAAGAAAAAAGCCTCTGAAAATGAAAAAAATATTTACCGCAAATTTCAGTCCAAGGAAAATCAAGTACTAGAATGGATGGAGCAGGAGCTTTTAGATGAAAATGCCAAGAAGTTAAAATCTCTCCCGGAAGAGAATAATACCTACCTTTCCTATGCCTATGACAAACTAAAATCAAACAGTGCAGGGATTGTGCTTGTCTCCGCAGTTGACACTGAGGATGAGATCTATCAGAAATGGGTAAAAGAAAATATTAGTCTCAGGGACTTTTTATTGTATGCCATCTCAAAAAACTGGATAGATACTTCTAAACTTGGCATTGACGAGAAGTATGCAGAGACGGAAACGTTGTACCAGGCACTGATTGACTATTTGAAAAATGCATTGAAGCACGATACATCCTTCAGCAAAAAAATTTATTATTATTTAATACAAAAACAGACTATAACAGGAAATGAGATCTGTATGGCATTGTATGACCAAAACATATTAAAAATGAACGAGAGGACCTACAATAAATTGTCCTCCGGTTCTACCTCCTACGCCTATGATTTCATAATGGAGCAGATACGCCAGTTAAAAATCACACCGGCCCAGCTTGCCCTTGACCCGTGCTCCGGCTCCTGCATTATCACAGACACAGATACTGGTGCTGTCCTAGCTATGGTCACTTATCCTAGCTACGATAACAATAAATTATCCGGCACTGTTGACGCCCAGTATTGGGAAACCTTAAATGCAGATTTGTCCACTCCTCTGTTAAACCGCGCCACAATGACTCGTACAGCGCCTGGCTCCACCTTTAAGATGCTGACTGCCATCGCAGGTATCGAGGAGGGTGTAATAAACGTAGGAGACGCTGTGAAGGATGAGGGACAATTTGAACAAATCACAGAAAAACCAAAATGCTGGAAATTTCCTGGAAGTCATGGATATGTAAATGTTTCTGATGCCCTGAGCGTATCCTGCAACTATTTCTTCTACGAGTTAGGATACCGTCTTGGAACCCAGTCAAACGGGAAATTCAACACAGAGTACGGTCTGCAGCGCCTAGAAAAATATGCGGATTTGTTTGGACTTACCCAGACCTCAGGAGTACAATTAGGAGAATATGATCCTATGTTCTCTACCATCAGTCCGGTTCACACTGCCATCGGACAGGGAAGCAACAGCTTTGCCAACGTACAGCTTGTACGCTATGTCAACACTGTGGCAAACAGCGGCAATAACTATCAATTAACTTTGTTGGACAAGGTAGTAGATTATGATGGAAATTTAGTAGTAGATTATGCCCCTGTTCTCACCAACACAGTGGATGCGGCACAATCTACATGGGATGCGGTTCACAAGGGAATGCGCATGGTAGTGACAGAAGGTACCGGAGAAAAGATTTTTAAGGATTGTGATATCGCACTTGCAGGAAAATCCGGTACTGCCCAGGAGGACAAAACCCGTTCCTCCCACTCTGTATTTGTTGCTTACGCACCATATGACAACCCGGAAATCAGCTTAAGCGTGCTGATTCCTTATGGTGAGTCTTCCGGCTACACGGGAGAAGTAATCCGGGATGTTTGCAAATATTTTTACAAAAAAACAAAACTGAAGGATATTTTAAAGGGAACTGCTTCAGTGCCTACTTCAGGAATAACTAGTGATTAAATGGGATGGTTATAATATACATTTTGAAAAAACGGCAGGAAAAAACTGTGGAAAGGGAAGTATAAATACTGCCCCCATCCTGCTAGAGACAAAGGGCAGATAAGGTGAACCATATGAGTGAAGTAATTGTAGTGACAAGCGGCAAAGGAGGAGTTGGCAAAACTACCACCTCTGCCAATGTAGGTACCGGCATTGCCAAACTTGGCAAAAAGGTGGCATTGATTGACACAGATATCGGTCTCCGCAATTTAGATGTGGTGATGGGGCTAGAAAACCGTATTGTGTACAACTTGGTAGATGTGGTGGAGGGAAATTGCCGCCCAAAACAGGCAATGATAAAAGACAAACGTCTTTCTAATCTGTATCTCCTTCCTTCTGCACAGACAAGAGATAAGACTAGTGTAACTCCTCAGCAGATGAAAAATTTAATCTCACAGCTTCGGGAGGAGTTTGACTATATTATACTAGACTGTCCCGCAGGCATAGAGCAGGGCTTTAAAAATGCTATTGCCGGCGCAGACAGAGCTCTGATTGTAACCACACCAGAAGTGTCCGCCATTCGGGATGCAGACCGGATTATTGGTCTGTTAGATGCCAGCGGCTGTCAGAAGATGGATTTGATTATCAACCGGCTTCGAATGGATTTAATACGAAAGGGTGATATGATGTCTGTGGATGATGTGACGGATATTTTAGCGGTAGATTTAATTGGCACAGT
Source organism: uncultured Lachnospiraceae bacterium (assembly GCA_910578605.1). GTDB lineage: Bacteria > Bacillota > Clostridia > Lachnospirales > Lachnospiraceae > MGBC111451. The sequence continues at coordinate 52,037 of CAJTQG010000018.1, forward strand.
GCCGGATGATGAAAATATTATTATTGCCACCAATCAGGGAGAACCATTAGTGGGAGCGAATAACCTGGCTGGACAAGCTTACATGAACATATCCAGACGAATCATTGGGGAGCAGGTGGAATTTTTAGATTTAAACAATTCCGGTTTTTTTGCCCGGTTTGGCGCCATTTTTCGACCTCGAAGCAGAGTGTAGGGAGCCTCTGACAAATATGGCCGCTAAAAAATATGAAAAATAATATGAAATGTATAAATAAGGGAAAGAGGGGTAAACTCAATATGAATGTTTTAGATATTTTTAAGAAAAATAATTCTTCAGGAAATGTAGCAAAGGACCGCTTAAAGCTTTTGTTAGTCTCCGATAGAGCAAGCTGCTCACCGGAAATTATGGAAATGATTAAAAATGATATGATTGCTGTGATAGCAAAATATATGGAAATTGACGGTAGCGGTTTGGACATTCAAATTACTCAGACGAAAGAAAACGGCATGGAGATACCGGCATTGGTAGCCAACATTCCTATTCTGCAAATAAAGCATATGGAGGCAGAGGGATAAGTATTTCCAGTTACACATAACAGTGAAAGGTAAATTTCTGCTTTTTATTGTTTAGGAAAGGACGCTTATGAAAAACCTGCTTTATCTATTAAAAAACTATCGGTATAGAAATTTGAATTTCCGTCTCCTACTGTGGGTATACGGTCTTACCATTTTGGGCATCAATGTCATACATAGTGCTAGTTCAGAGGTTGACTACAGCGGAAAACAGATTAGCGGACTTGTTCTCGGTACTATAGTACTAATTATTTGTACTTTAATTGATTACAAATTTGTGTTAAAATTTTATTGGGTAATTTATGCTGTAAACTTACTATTTTTGTTAGCAGTTCCATTGTTTGGCGAGGTACACATGGGTGCAAAACGCTGGATTAATGTGGGAATACAGATTCAGCCGTCCGAACTTACAAAAATATTTTTAATTTTATTTATGGCGAAGCTGCTTATGAAATTTAAGGACAAAATCAATAAAATTC
>CAJTQG010000018.1:53077-61957 GCA_910578605.1 uncultured Lachnospiraceae bacterium
TTGCTGATGATTATCCTTCTTTACTGTTTTCCTGTAGCATTTATTTTAGAACAGCCGGATTTATCAACCAGTATTGTCATTATGCTTTTATTTTGTTCTATTATGTTTATCGGAGGACTGCAATACAAAATTATCGGCGTTATTTTAGCTATGGCTATACCGGCGTCCGCTGTACTTCTTTACTTAGTATTACAGCCAAACCAAAAGATTTTAGAGCCATACCAGTACAATCGAATTATTGGTTTTTATGATAAGGACAACGAAGAGGCGGCTAGAATTAACTATCAGCAGCAAAATTCTATTATGGCAATCGGTTCCGGCGGTTTAATGGGAAAAGGGCTAAATACTGAAAATGTAGAGAGTGTAAAAAACGGTGATTATCTAGCAGAGCCTCAAACAGATTTTATTTTTACTATAGTGGGAGAGGAGCTTGGCTTTGTAGGCGGCGTGATTGTCATTATCTTACTTGCGCTGATTACCTTTGAATGTTTTTGGACTGGTGCTCACGCGCCAGATATAGGAGGCAAAATTATATGTTGCGGATTTGGCTCGCTGATTGCACTCCAGTCCTTTGTCAACATTGCCGTAGTTACCATGCTGATTCCCAATACCGGTCTGACACTGCCGTTTGTCAGCTATGGGCTGAGTTCTCTTATTAGTATGTATATCGGAATTGGCTTTGTCATGAATGTAAGTTTGCAGAAAGTAAAATTATTATAGGAGGTTTTTCATGAATATAGGGTTAGTAGCACACGATTCCAAAAAAAAGCTAATACAAAACTTTTGTATTGCCTACAGAGGCATTTTATGTAAGCATGAGTTGTATGCAACTGGAACAACAGGCCGCTTAATTGAGGAGGTGACCAATCTTTCTGTGCACAAATATCTGGCTGGACACTTGGGAGGTGAGCAGCAGCTAGGAGCGATGATAGAAAATGATGGCATTGATTTATTGATATTTCTTCGTGACCCATTGACGCCTAAGGTTCACGAGCCGGATGTCAACAATATTATACGTCAATGTGATATGCACAACATTCCATTGGCTTCTAACGTGGCAACCGCAGAGCTGCTTGTCAAATCATTAGACCGGGGCGACCTAGAGTGGCGTGAAATTTACAAACAGTAGCATGTTCATACAATTGTTTATAGCTATAAGGAACAGACTGAATCGGGGTTTTTCCTGTTGGGATTCAATATAATAAATTATTGGTCCCTGTAGGAAAAGCCCCATGTCTGTGTGATATTCAGCAGCAGCAATGCTTCCTCTATACTGCACGTTAAGATTCCTGCATGGCACCTACTCGACCAAACATACTTAACAGATACAAACCGCTGATTCCTACAATACCATACACAATTCTTGAAAGGATTGACATATTGCCGAACAAAAATGCAACTAGGTCAATTCTGAAAAATCCTACTAATCCCCAGTTGATTGCTCCTATAATAGCAATTGTCAACAGTGTATAATCTAAGCATTTAGTATTCATATTGACTACCTCCTTAGGTGTTTAATACAATCTAGTTCAGTTCTAAATAGAATTTCTTAGATTGTTACTATTATGTGTAAATTGATTGTTAGTTATGAATGGAAATATTTAGAAAGGAAAAAAATGTAAATTTGGGACAAAATATGGCAAAAAAGAGAAGAAAGATTGTACAATATAAACGACCTTTAAATATTAATATTGGAACAGTAATTTTTGGCATAACCTTTTTATACATATGCATTTATTGTTTTATCTATTTTACAAGAGATAAAATCTCCTACTATGAAGTAGTACAGGGAAAAAGCGCAGTTGTCAATTCTTCTTCCTACACTGGTCTTATCCTTCGCAAGGAAACGGTAACTCGTGCTCCGGCTACTGGCTATCTGCATTTTTATATTCGGGACTGTTCAAAGGCTGCTATTGGCACAACCATTTATACACTTGATGAGAAAGGAATCGTATCTGACCTGTTAGAACGTGCCAAAGCGGACGGTACTGTGTTAACTTCAAATAATTTAAAAGATATCAAAGCAAAAATAGCGGGCTATGAAGCAGGCTATGACAATGTTAATTTCGCAAATGTATATGATTTTAAAAATGAATTGGAAAATACCATTTCTGAGTGCATCAATTTAAGCGCGTTGGAAAATTTAAATACATTGGCTGACGAGGAGGACAAAAAATCATATCAAATATACAAGGCTAAGCAATCAGGGATTATTGTGTGCTCCACAGATGGCTATGAGGATTTAAAGGAAAACAAGCTCACTCCATCAGATTTTAATTCTACTACTAGAGAGCTTACCTCACACCGCTCTAATGAATTAGTAGAGTCAAAAACACCTATCTACAAAACAATCAACAGTGAAATGTGGAACCTCTATTTTAAAATATCTGAAAATGATAAAAACAAATATCAGGACACGGATACTTTAACCATTCGGTTTTTAAAGGATGATATTACATTATCTGCCAATTTTGAGCTGATTGAGATAGAAGGTGAGGATTACGGAAAATTAACCCTGTCAAGATATATGCTTCACTATGCCACAGAACGTTTTTTAGATTTCACCATTGTGGAGGAGGAAATCAGCGGATTAAAAATACCAAAATCAGCTATCGTTGAAAAAGATTTTTATGTAGTTCCCATTGAATACCTTACAGGAGGCGGTGACAGCTTAAACCAGGGCTTTAATATAGAAAAAACAGATGAGAACGGCAATATCCATGTAGAATTTCAATCTCATGCTGTATATCGTGTGACTGAGGATTCCTTTTACATAGACGCCAAAGTTTACAACAGCGGTGCCCAGATTATTATGCCGGATTCCAATGAAAAATTCACTTTGAGCAAAACGGAAAAACTGCAAGGTGTTTACAATATCAATAACGGATATGCCGTCTTCAAGCAAATTGAAATATTATCTGAGAGCAATGATTACGCCATTATAGCTGACAACACTGATTTTGGTGTTACTATTTACGACCATATCGTTTTAAAAGGGGACTCTGTTGCAGAAAAACAAATTATATTTCAATAATATACCTTTTGAACACAACAATCATAATATGGAGGCAATATGTTAAAAGAAAATTTAAAGCAAGTGGAAGGAAATATACTAGATGCCTGCAAGGCTTCAGGGCGCTCTAGGGAGGAAGTAACCTTAATTGCGGTGAGCAAAACAAAGCCAGTAGGTGATTTAGAGGAAATTTATAGAGAGGGAGTACGGGATTTTGGTGAGAACAAAGTACAGGAGCTCTGCCAAAAATATGAGGTTCTTCCCAAAGATATCCGATGGCATATGATTGGACATCTTCAGCGCAACAAGGTGAAATATATTATAGATAAAGTAGCTCTGATCCATTCGGTGGATTCCCTGCGTCTAGCACAGCAAATCCAGACAGAGGCAGAGAAGGCAAACGTTCATGTCGATATATTGGTTGAAGTAAATGTAGCCGGTGAAGAATCAAAGTTTGGTGTTGCCTGGGATGAAGCGGAAGCCCTTATTCGGGAAATTGCACAATTTAATCGTGTTCATATCCAAGGATTTATGACAATTGCACCTTTTGTTGAAAATTCTGATGAAAATCGTGAGATTTTTCAAAAATTATCTCAATTGTATATTGACATCAAACAAAAAAACATTGATAATGTTAATATGCGTGTGTTGTCCATGGGAATGACCGGAGACTATACTGCTGCAGTAGAGGAAGGTGCAACTATGGTGCGCGTAGGCACAGGCATATTCGGTCAACGAAATTATAATAGATAGGAGAGAAAACGATAATGGGTAAAATATCCGATAAGTTTTTAAGCATGTTACGTTTGGATCCGGATGATGATTATGATGATGAAGATTATTTTGATGAACCTGATGAAGAAGAACAACTATACACAAAACGTTCCACTTCCAGAAGCAGAAAATTCATAGATGACGACGAAGATGACATTGCTCCAACAAGAGAACCAGCCAGAGAAAATGTACGTACTGTATCCTCCTCATCCAGAAGTATGTTAAATAACACCAGAGGCAAGGTAGTTCCTATGCGAAAAGGCCGCAATGCAGGCAATAATATGGAGGTCTGTATTATCCGGCCTACTACTATGAATGATTGTCCTGATGTAACAGATACATTGCTCAGCGGACGTGCTGTCATTTTAAACCTAGAAGGTCTTCCAACAGATACAGCACAGCGGATTATTGATTTTACATCTGGTTCCTGCTATGCAATCAATGGTAATTTACAAAAAATCACAAGTTATATTTTTATTATCACACCGGAAAGTGTGGAGATTTCCGGAGATTTCCAGGAGATGTTAGGTTCTGGAATGGATGTGACCGGCAAAACATCCGGTTTTTAACATTATGAAATTATGATTGAAAATTAAAAACGAGTTTTGACAATTTTGTCAATTCAAACTCAAAAAGAAGAAGAGTGACAGACGATGGAAAAAGAAGAACAATATTTTTTGAAACATATGATGGATTTAGCCAACCAGGCATACATGACAAATCGTCCTGTTGTCTCTTCTTTTTTAAATCTTTATGAACAATCCTTGTTTCTTTCTATGCAGCAAAAACCTGATTTTTATTGTAATTTTCCCCTTCCGTTTTCATGGTGGGGTGGTTATGAGATGGCAGAGCGAAAGCGTTTGCTTTTTGCTCACTCCATTGCCAAAAAAGACTTTCAGATTGCAATTCTGCAAATTCAGCCTCAGCATCCCAAATATGCGGTTTCCATGAATCACAGAGATTTTTTAGGCTCCATTTTAAATTTGGGGTTAAAAAGAGAAACCATTGGTGATATTTTAATAGAAGGACAGTCTGCCTATGTTTTCTGTCAAATGGATATGGCAACATTTATATGTGAAAATTTAAGCTTTGTAAAGAATAATGCCGTAACCCTTAGTTTGCTTGCAAACTTAACAAAAAACATAGAACCAAAGCTCACCGAAGAGACGGGCTCCGTTTCCAGTCTGCGAATTGATTGTGTGATTGCCTTGGCATTTCACCTTTCTAGAAAACAAGCGCAGGAGCTAATAAACAGAGAGCTTGTATTTATTGACAGTCGTTTAATAAAACATACTAGTATTTTACTGAAAGAAGGGCAGACTATTTCTGTAAGAGGAAAAGGAAAATGTATCTTTTCTCATATTGTATCAACTACAAAAAAGGGAAACTTATGGATTTGTCTCAAACGATACCAATCCTAAATATATTTGAATTTTAGAATTTCAATAACTAAAATACTACAAGAATTTATAAGAAATAAGGAGAAATAATTATGTTACTACCAGTAGACTTAGAGTCAAAAGTTTTTAAAAGCGGTATAAATGGCTACGACAAAAAAGATGTAGATACATTTATGCTTGAGGTTCATGCAGATTATGATACACTTTATAAAGATAATAATGAGCTTATGTCAAAGGTCGAGCATTTGACAGAGGCTCTTAATCAATATAAAGGGATTGAAAAATCATTGCAGCGAGCACTTGTGTTGGCACAGAAGGCTTCTGATGACGTCAAGGAACAGGCAAACCAACAGGCTAAATTAATAGAGGAGGAAGCCCGCTACAAGGCCAAAATGATTATTGCGGATGCAAACACTCAGCTTGACCAGATGCAGTCACAGACTCTCACTCTGCTTCGTCAATTTGAACTGTACAAGGCACAATACAAACAGCTTGTTAGTACACAGCTTGATATATTGTCCGGCGATTCTTTTAATATTGATATGGCGAGATTTTCCAATCTTTCTCTGCCCCCTTCTCAAGATTTTGAAAAAGCAGCACAAGCTTCTTCACAAAATGATGAGACAGACGTACAAAACGAGGACCTCCAAGAAACCTATACAGAGCCACATGAATCGAAGGAAAGCATCAACAAAAATGAAGTAGAGCATAAAGCTTCTCATGGGGAAGGGGCATTTGAGAATATGGACGCTTCCTCCCATGCAGATGAAGACATTCAGATACAGGATTTGGATAAACAGTTAAATCAGTCAGAGCCAACAGAGCATATCTCATCTGACACTACAATACAGATAAAAATGAATCCTGAAAATATAGATACTGGGGATTCCCTAAATCCTCATTATGATGATACGCCAAAGGAAAACACGGACTCCTCTAAAGAATATATGGCAGCAACAGGGGAAGATGGATTGTTGGCACCTATCACACGCCATACTACAAAAACAAAAAACAACACTAAATCTCATTCAACAGACTCTCAAAAAGGCTATTATGATATGCTTTCTGAAATTTATGGTGACAAAGACAACAACAAAGAAGACCAGGAAGATTAAAAATAATCAAAAATTGACATAAGACACTGTTTTCTATATAAAGTATTGGAGAAATGAGGATTACTATGAAACAAAAAAAACTATCTATTTTGTTTTGGGATTTGATTTTGATGACTTTACTGATTAGTCTAGATCAATTCACAAAATATTTGATACAAACTCATCTTTACAATAAAAGCATAGATATTATAAAAGACGTTTTTGCTTTCACCTATTCCACAAACACAGGGGCTGCCTGGGGTATTTTATCAGGCAAAGTACACTTTTTTATTGTAGTCTGCTGTATCCTACTACCTGTTATTGGCTTTTTTTTGTATCAATGCATCTATGTAATCCAACATGCTGACATAGAACCAACATTAAAAAAGAAATTTATTTGGACACAATGCCTTTTTATATTTTTATTGTCAGGCGCATGCGGCAACTTGATTGACCGAATACGCCTTGGCTATGTTATTGATTTTCTGGATTTTCAACTGATTCATTTTCCCATTTTCAATGTGGCCGACTGTTATGTATCTATCAGCGTTATTTTGCTTGGCTTCCTCTTACTCTCTATGAAGGACGAGGAATTAACATTGTTAATGGTTAATACCAAAAAATCAAATACATGAATAATCTCTAAACTATAAATAACTATAACCCAATTATATATATTGTGAAGATAGGATTGATATTAAGCATGAACCAAGATATAAATGTTCAAACCCCAGCTTTATATTGTGTGGAAGAACAGTATGCCGGTATCCGTATAGATAAAATATTACAAGCTATTTATCCAGACAAAACAAGAAGTTATTTTCAAAAGCTCATTGAAGCTCAGCAGGTAACTTTAAATAATAAAGCATGTAAGGTCAGTACAAAACCAAATTTAGGCGATACCATTGCTGTTCATTTTCCCCAACCTGTTCCCCTTAATATTCAACCGGAGAATATTCCATTAGACATCTTATATGAAGATGAGGATATTATTATAGTCAACAAACCTAAAGGAATGGTTGTCCATCCTGCATGCGGACACATGGATGGTACATTGGTAAATGCTTTACTGTATCATTGCCAAAATCAGCTCTCAGGTATCAACGGCGTATTAAGACCAGGTATTGTTCACCGGATTGACAAAGATACTACAGGTTCTATAATTGCCTGCAAAACCGATTTTGCACACCAAGCTATTGCCAATCAATTGAAAGAACATAGCATTACACGCAAGTATCAGGCAATCGTCCATGGTATGATAAAGGAGGACGGCACAGTCAGTGCACCTATCGGACGCCATCCAATGGAACGAAAAAAAATGGCTGTGAATGAAAAAAATGGAAAACCAGCAACCACCCACTATCATGTATTGCAGCATTTCCATAAGTACACTTACATACAATGTCAATTAGAGACTGGGCGAACCCATCAAATACGAGTGCATATGGCAAGTATCTCTCATCCTCTGTTGGGAGATAGCCTCTATGGTCCATCAAAAACTCCATTTTCTTTGGAAGGACAATGCCTTCACGCTAAAACTATTGGAATTATCCATCCTAGAACCAACCAATATTTGGAAGTAGAAGCACCATTACCAGAATATTTTACAAATCTACTAAAAAAATTATCAACTTAACATAATTTTTGTGCTTTTTATCTTAATCTTATGATATAATTAAAGAAATGATATTTTTTTATGATGATGTAAAGCATTCATATATTACTTTGACTTATTACTTAATAGATTAGATGAACATATTGCAAGCAAATTGTGAAGCAAGCTAGATTGTGATATTTCATAAGTATAATCAAAGTGATAATATACTACGAGAAATGAGGTTTGATAATATGGACAAAAAAGTGATAATAACAATCGGACGTCAATTTGGCAGTGGTGGACGAGAAATTGGGCAAAAATTATCTGAAAAATTGGGCATTTCCTTTTATGATAAAGAATTGTTGGCCATGGCCTCTAAGGAAAGCGGTCTGTGTGAAGAAATTTTTCAATTACATGATGAGAAGCCTACAAACAGTTTCCTATATTCTTTAGTGATGGATACATACTCTATGAGCTATGCGTCCCAACATTATGTAGATATGCCAATCAACCAAAAAGTATTTTTGGCACAGTTTGATTCCATCAAAAAGCTTGCTGAAAAAGAATCCTGTGTAATTGTAGGCCGCTGTGCAGACTACGCATTGGAAGACAGAGACGACATGGTTAGCATATTTATTCACAGTGATATGGATACCCGCATCAAACGCATCAGCGAAAGCTACAATTTAAAAAACAATGCCGCTAAGGACTTAATAATCAAAACAGATAAAAAACGTGCCAATTACTATAATTATTACACAAACAAAAAATGGGGAGATTCCCGCAGTTATCATATGTGCATTAACAGCAATATATTAGGAATTGATAAAACTGTAGATGTTATAATAGACTATATACAAGAGAAATTTAAATAATCTAAATTTTATTTTTTAACCTCATATCTGAACTTTAACTGTTTACAATATGATTTAACCATTGTAAAAGTTATATTTCAGATATGAGGTTTTTATATGTAAGTTTTCATTGACATTTTCCTAAAAT
>CAJTQG010000019.1 GCA_910578605.1 uncultured Lachnospiraceae bacterium
GAAAAACAATATTGTCAGATAATTTAGATAAAAAATATAAATTATCAAATTATCAGATAATTGGAAGTAAAATACAGTTTACAAATGATAATAGCTGTAATATATTAATCAGCGAGGAAAATAAAGAAGCAAAAAAGTAATCGAAATGAAATTATTTGAACATATAAAGAAAGGGGATTCGTTATGAATCAAAATCAACTATTTCAGACAGCACAGGAAAAAGGTTTGTATCACCCAAGCTTTGAGCACGATAATTGCGGTATTGGAGCGATTGTCAATATTAAGGGAATCAAAACTCATGAGACAGTGGAAAATGCATTAAAGATAGTGGAAAATTTAGAGCACAGGGCAGGCAAGGACGGGGAGGGGAAGACCGGCGACGGTGTAGGTATTCTCCTTCAGATTTCTCATAAATTTTTTGTTAAGGCAGCCAAGGCAGCGGATATTCAGCTGGGAGGGGAGAGAGATTACGGTATTGGTATGTTTTTCTTTCCTCAGGATGAGTTAAAGAGAAATCAGGCAAAAAAAATGTTTGAGGTGATTGTGGAGAAGGAAGGCTTAGAGTTTTTGGGCTGGAGAGAGGTTCCCACTCATCCTAAGGTTTTGGGAAGCAAGGCCTTAGAGTGCATGCCTTATATTATGCAGGGATTTGTGAGAAGACCAGCCAATGTTGCCAAGGGAATTGATTTTGATAGAAAATTATATGTGGCAAGGCGAGTGTATGAGCAGAGCAATGACAACACTTATGTCGTGTCCCTGTCCAGCCGCACTATCGTGTATAAAGGAATGTTTTTAGTAGGTCAGCTGAGATTATTTTTTGCGGATTTGCAGGATCAGGATTTTGAATCTGCCATTGCCATGGTTCATTCCCGTTTTTCTACAAACACCAATCCAAGCTGGCAGCGGGCCCATCCTAACCGGATGATGGTTCACAATGGTGAGATAAATACTATACGGGGAAACGCAGACAATATGCTTGCCCGTGAGGAGACGATGGAATCGGAGTATTTGAAAGGGCAGATGCATAAAGTAATGCCTGTGGTGAACACGGAGGGTTCTGATTCCGCCATGCTTGACAATACATTGGAATTTTTGGTGATGAGCGGGATGGAGCTTCCCCTTGCGGTGATGATAACCATTCCTGAGCCCTGGGACCATAATCATACCATCAGCCAGACAAAGAAGGATTTCTATCAGTATTATGCTACTATGATGGAGCCTTGGGATGGGCCAGCATCTATCTTGTTCTCTGACGGAGATATTATGGGAGCTGTGCTGGACAGAAACGGTTTAAGGCCCTCTAGATATTATATTACAAGCGATGATAATTTGATTCTCTCCTCCGAGGTGGGAGTGCTTGATATAGATGCTGATAAAATTGTAGTGAAGGAGCGTCTGCATCCGGGAAAAATGCTGTTGGTAGATACCGTAAAGGGTTGTGTGATTGACGACGATGAATTGAAGGAGCAATACGCCCAAAAGCAGCCATATGGGGAATGGCTGGACAGAAATTTAGTTCGGTTAAAGGATTTGAAAATACCAAACAAAAAAGTGCAGGAATATTCTTATGAGGATAGATGCCGCATGCAGAAGGCATTTGGCTATACGTATGAGGATGTGAAAACCTCTATACTGCCAATGGCGCAAAACGGTTCGGAGCCTATTGCAGCCATGGGTAAGGACACTCCCCTGCCGGTTTTGTCCAATGCGCCCCAGCCTTTATTTAACTATTTTAAGCAGTTGTTTGCTCAGGTAACCAATCCGCCTATTGATGCTATAAGGGAAAAGGTAGTGACCTCCACCACGGTTTATATTGGGGAGGACGGAAATATTTTGGAGGAGAAGCCGGAGAACTGTCAGGTATTAAAGGTGAAAAATCCCATTCTTACCAGCACAGATATGTTAAAAATAAAGGCGATGAATGTGCCTGGCTTTAAGGTGGCAGAACTTCCCATTACCTACTATAAAAATACTTCCCTTGAGAAGGCCATTGAGCATTTGTTTGTCAGTGCCGACAGAGCTCACAAGGACGGAGCTAATATTTTGATACTGTCAGACAGAGGGGTGGATGAAAATCATGTGGCGATTCCTTCCCTGTTGGCGGTATCGGCCCTGCATCAGCATTTGGTTGTCACAAAGAAGAGGACCAGCCTTGCCATTATTTTGGAAAGCGGCGAACCGAGAGAGGTGCATCATTTTGCTACACTGCTGGGCTATGGCGCCTGCGCTATCAATCCTTACCTGGCACAGGAGTCCATTCGCCAGCTGATAGACGAGGATTTGCTGGATAAGGATTACTATGCGGCTGTGGAGGACTACAATGAGGCGATAATCAGCGGTATTGTAAAGATTGCGTCCAAAATGGGTATTTCTACCATTCAGTCTTACCAAGGCTCCCAGATTTTTGAGGCGCTGGGACTTTGTAAGGAAGTGGTGGATAAATATTTTACCAACACGGTCAGCCGTATTGGAGGAATTACCTTAAAAGATATTGAGAATAAAGTGGATAAATTACACTCGAAAGCCTTTGACCCTCTTGGACTAGGTGTGGATTTGACCCTGGACAGTGCAGGAAATCATAAGTCCAGAAGCGGAAAGGAGGAGCATCTGTATAATCCCCGCACCATTCATGCGCTGCAGATGGCAACAAGGAATGGGGATTACCGTCTGTTTAAGGAATATTCCCATATGATTGATGAGGAACTGGGAACTATGAATCTAAGAGGCTTAGTGGATTTTCAATATCCGAAAAAAGGTATATCCATAGACCAGGTGGAAAGCGTGGACTCTATTGTAAGAAGATTTAAGACGGGGGCAATGTCCTACGGCTCTATTTCCCAGGAGGCACATGAGGCCTTAGCTGTAGCTATGAATCAGCTTCACGGTAAATCCAACAGCGGCGAGGGCGGCGAGGCAATAGAGAGATTGACAGTAGGACCAGATGGATTAAATAAATGCTCCGCCATCAAGCAGGTTGCCAGCGGACGATTTGGAGTGACTTCCCGCTATTTGGTGAGTGCTAAGGAGATTCAAATTAAGATGGCTCAGGGGGCAAAACCAGGAGAAGGGGGACATTTGCCAGGCAAGAAGGTGTATCCATGGATTGCAAAGACAAGAATGTCAACACCAGGCGTCAGCCTGATTTCCCCGCCGCCTCATCATGATATCTATTCAATTGAGGATTTGGCACAGTTAATATATGATTTGAAAAATGCCAACAGAGATGCCAGAATATCTGTAAAGCTAGTATCGGAGGCGGGGGTAGGAACTGTGGCGGCCGGTGTGGCCAAGGCAGGCGCACAGGTGATTTTGATTTCCGGCTTTGACGGCGGTACTGGTGCGGCGCCGAGAAATTCCATTTACAATGCGGGACTTCCGTGGGAGATGGGCTTGGCGGAGGCACACCAGACCTTGATTGCCAATGGACTGAGAAGTAAGGTGGTAGTGGAGACGGACGGTAAGCTGATGACAGGTCGGGATGTGGCTATTGCGGCAATGCTTGGGGCGGAGGAGTTTGGTTTTGCCACTGCACCCCTTGTGACATTAGGCTGTGTGATGATGCGCGTGTGCAATTTAGACACCTGTCCGGTAGGTGTGGCAACACAGAATCCTGAGCTTCGCAAGAGATTTATGGGAAAACCGGAGTATGTTGTGAACTTTATGCGCTTTATTGCCCAGGAATTAAGGGAATATATGGCAAGGCTTGGGGTTCGTACCGTAGATGAGCTGGTGGGAAGAAGCGATTTGCTTGCGGCAAAGCAGGAGGTAAACGATGGGCTGGCAAACACATTGGACATTTCAAGAATTATTGACTCTGAATTTTCAGGTGAGAAAATTACCTATGAGAAGAAAAATATTTACAATTTTGAATTGGAAAAAACGGTGGACGAGAAGATTTTGTTAAAACAGTTTGCTGGTGCTTTAAATAACAAGGAAAAGAAAAGTATTGAGATTGATGTGACCAACACAGACCGGTCTCTAGGTACTATTTTTGGCTCCGAAATCACGAAAAAATATGGGGATAATTTGGAGGAGGATACCTATGTGGTGAAATGTAACGGAGCAGGGGGGCAAAGCTTCGGTGCCTTTATTCCAAAGGGCTTGACATTGGAGCTTACAGGTGACAGCAACGATTATTTTGGAAAAGGTCTCTCCGGCGGAAAATTGATTGTCTATCCGCCTCAGGGTTCTAGTTTTAAGCAGGATGAAAATATCATTGTAGGTAATGTGGCGCTGTACGGCGCTACAAGCGGCAAAACTTATATTAACGGCGTTGCCGGTGAGCGTTTCTGTGTCCGCAATTCCGGCGCTACAGCAGTTGTGGAGGGTGTAGGTGAGCACGGCTGTGAATATATGACGGGAGGCTGTGTAGTTGTGCTAGGAAAAACCGGCAAAAATTTTGCCGCAGGTATGAGCGGTGGCGTGGCATATGTGCTGGATGAGGACAGAACATTGTATACAAAGGTAAATAAGGCTCTTGTCTCATCAAAGGAGATAACCAACAAGTATGATGTGCTGGAATTAAAACAGATGATATCCGATCACGTGAAGTATACCAACTCAGAGAAGGGCAAGAAGATATTAGCTAATTTTGAGGAATATCTGCCTAAATTTAAAAAGATAATACCATATGATTATGAAAAAATGTTAATGTCTATCGTTCAGATGGAGGAGAAGGGACTCTCCAGTGAGCAGGCACAGATTGAAGCGTTTTATGCGCAGGTGAAATAAGGAGGAAAATGGAATGGGAAAAGCAACAGGATTTTTAGAATATAAAAGAAGAGTGAGCGAGGCTATTGCTCCAGAGGAGCGAATTAAAAATTATAATGAATTCCATCTTCCCTTAGATGCCAAGCAGAGAAAAGTTCAGGCATCTAGATGTATGGACTGCGGTGTGCCCTTCTGCCAGTCGGGAATGATGATTAATGGTATGGGCTCGGGATGTCCACTGAACAATCTCATACCAGAGTGGAATGATTTAATTTATACAGGTAATTTAGAACAGGCATACCAGCGGCTTCACAAGACCAGTCCTTTTCCAGAGTTCACAGCAAGAGTGTGTCCTGCTCTGTGTGAGGCGGCATGTACTTGTGGTCTGAATACAGAGCCGGTGAGTGTAAAGGAAAATGAGCTGAGTATTATTGAAAATGCGTACAGCAAGGGCTATGCGGCAAGCAAACCTCCTAAGGTTCGCACTGGCAAAAAGGTGGCAGTCATTGGCTCTGGTCCTTCTGGACTGGCGGTGGCAGACCTGTTGAATCAGCGAGGTCACAGTGTTACCGTGTTTGAGCGCTCTGACAGAATAGGCGGACTGCTTATGTACGGTATTCCCAATATGAAATTGGAGAAGCATATTATTGACAGAAAAGTGAAAATTATGGAGGAGGAGGGCATTATCTTTCAAAGGGGAGTCAATGTAGGGAAAAGCTTAAAGGCGGCAAAGCTGTTGGAGGAGTTTGACAGAATTGTGCTGTGCTGCGGCGCTTCTAATCCAAGGGATATTAAGGTGCAGGGAAGAGATGCAAAGGGAATATACTTTGCGGTGGATTTTTTAAAGTCTACTACAAAAAGCTTGCTGGACAGTGACTTAAAGGAAGGAACCTATATCAGTGCTAAAGATAAAAATGTGATTGTTATTGGAGGTGGAGATACGGGAAATGACTGTGTGGGTACGGCTGTTCGCCACGGTGCAAAGTCGGTGCTGCAGTTGGAGATGATGCCTAAGCAGCCGGATTACAGAACTCAGGACAATCCGTGGCCGGAGTGGCCCAAGGTGTGCAAGACCGATTATGGTCAGGAGGAGGCGATTTCCGTGTTCGGAAAGGATCCAAGAGTGTACACTACCACTGTGAAGGAATTTGTGAAAGATAAAGAGGGTAATGTAAAAAAAGCAATTTTGGTAAAGCTTGAGAGCCAGAGGGACGAGAAAACAGGACGCATGAATATGGTGCCCGTTGAGGGCAGCGAGCAGGAGGTGGCAGCAGACCTTGTGCTGATTGCGGCTGGATTTTTGGGAAGTGAGAATTATGTGGCAAAGGCATTCGGGGTGGAATTAAATGAGCGCACTAACGTAAAGACGGAGGCGGGCAGCTACAGGACAAATGTGGAGAAGGTATTTACAGCAGGGGACATGCACAGAGGGCAATCTCTTGTTGTGTGGGCAATCCGTGAAGGACGTGACGCAGCAAGGGAGATAGACGAAAGTCTGATGGGATATACAGGATTGTAAATATAATTTTAATGTACCGGTGGGGTAAATAGAAAGGTCTGCAGATAACATAATAGGTTGTCCGTAGACCTTTTGCTGTACATGGCATCTGATTAGAACAAGTTATTTGGGATATCAGATTTTGTGGGGAAAGAAAAATAGAAAAAAGTCATTTTAAAATAGTTTGAATGTTGAAGAAGATAAGAGTATAATGATTTCATGGAAAAAATTTATCGTAATGAGTGAAAAGAAAAAGGAGGATTGTTATGACAAAAGAACAGTATAAGAGGGCGAACGGAGCCGTATTTCCCATTGCAATTATTATATTAGGCTATATTGCCGTATCCATGCTTTTGTGGGCATTGACTAACAGCGCTACATGGAGGACGTGGCTGCAGTTTGGTTTTGCAGTGGCAGCAATAATTATTTCCTGCATTGCCTATATGACAGGAAGAACGACAAAGAGGTGCGGAGTGATTTTGATGGTCAGTGCGGCGGTAGTCTATTCTGTGGTTTGTTTATTTGGAACGACAAACAGCACTTGGACTTATGCCATGCCTGTTATCTTTGCCGCAATGGCATATTTAAACATAAGACTTATTATAGGGGGGAATATGGTTGCCATTCTTGTGAATCTGATTCGTCTTGTAAATGCAATTCTCAATGATAATTCTATGATATCCGATATAGTTCTCGCATTGATTACCCTATCTTTAGCGGCTTTTGCCTCTATCCGCGCTGTGGTTCTCTTGATTCGTTTTCATAAAGAAAATATGGACGGAATCATGGAGGCAGCCAAGCAGCAAGAAGAAAATAATAAAAAAATGGTATTAGTTGCAGAAAATATTATGCAATATTTTGAGAGCGCTATGGAAATGTTGAATGACTTGAAAATAAGCATTGATACTAGTAATTTTTCTATGAAAAATATTGCAGAAAGCAGTGAGAGTACGGCAGAAGCTATTCAGACTCAGGCGGCTATGTGCTCCGACATTCAGGGGAGTATGGACAAGGCGGAAGAGGGAACTAAGAAAATGCTGCTGGCATCTAAAGATACAAATGAGACAGTGGAAGAGGGAGCCAATGTAGTAAGCGAGCTGAAGGAACAGGCACAAAATGTGGAGAATGCCAGCAGCATTACGGTGGAAGTTATTGAGAGATTAACTACAAGGGTAGCAGAGGTAGAGAATTTTGTAGGTTCCATATTGGACATTTCTAGTCAGACAAATCTCCTTGCATTAAATGCCTCCATTGAGGCGGCCCGAGCCGGAGAGGCGGGAAAAGGCTTTGCAGTTGTTGCCGAGGAAATCAGACAGCTGTCAGAGCAGACAAAGGAGGCGTCTAATAATATTACAAAGATTATAATGGAATTGAATGAGGATACAAAGCGTGCCAATGAGAGTATTGAAAATTCAGCTTCCTCCATTCAGAAACAGAATAGCTTGATAGCAATCACCCAGGAAAAATTTAAAAAAGTAGATAAAGAAGTAACCAATCTCTTACAATATATAAAGGATACAGAGCAGAGTATACATGGAATTTTAAATGCTACCAGTACCATTTCAGATAATATTACACATCTTTCTGCCACAAGCCAGGAGGTGGCGGCATCTTCTAACGAAGGTCTTAGAACATCGGATACAACTGTGGAAAATATGACAAGGACAAGAGAAATTTTGGAAAACATTTATCAGTTGGCACAGGATTTGAAACAATCCATTTGATATATGTTCGCAGTCTTTGCAATAATAGTGCTATGTGTTTTTCACTCTGGCCATGCAGCTTGCAAAAAAATATATGGATGAGAAAATATCGTATTACATACTTTGTGTGAAACAGCCTCCCTTGTTACGGGATATGCACTGAATTTTTTTGATTTATTCTGAGAGCTTTGATTCGGATGGATGGAGGTTGGCATGGTTATATGGTGCCAATCCAAGCATATTGGCGGTATTTGGGATTGTGGAAAAGGCCAATATGTGCATTGGATTGTCTCTGGGCCGGAATTTGAAATGTAAAAATTCTGATTGTCAAAAAAAACGTACTCATGGAAATATTTAAGGATATTTTTGAGGCAATAAGACCGCATTGAGGGCATTCAAATTAGGATGTCCTGTTTTTTTATGAAACAAACTGTACCTAAATAGAAACAAAATATGCCTTTTAGGTTGTTTTTCTTTTCATGTTAATATATTATTTTTTCAGAATTTTATTTTGGGAGGTCTGGACATGCATTTTAGGATAAGGCAATTTTTAAACGCAAAAGTTTTTATTCTTTTCGTTTTATTTATGGCAGTTGCAGGATGTAGCATATATAAGTATGGGAGTGAGACAAAAGCGGCTGGCGGGCATGTGCATGATATGTCCGCTGAATGCGGACAGGAGAATGCAGTTATTTTTACGGAATGGACGGATACAGATAGGCTTCCGGATGGGGAGGGCAATTACTTTCTAAGTACAGACGTTACGCTGACAGAGACATGGACCATGTCTTCGGGAACGATAAATCTCTGTTTAAACGGGCATCAAATAAAGCTGGCGGAGGGCGCTAGGGCTCAGGAAAGTATATTGAAGCTGTCAGGCGGAGCTGTACTAAATTTGTGTGACTGTTCAGCAGAAGGAACCGGAAGTATAAATGGAGACGGCGGTTCGCATGCTGGTATCTATATGGATTCAAATAGTATATTTAATATGTACGGCGGTAAGATAAAGGGGAATGAGGGTTTTCCCAATCCTTCTGTTCATTATGGCGGAGGCATTCATGTGGAATCGGGAGAAGTACATCTCTACGGTGGTTCCATTACGGAAAATAAAGCCCGTTATGGCGGTGGTATTTATGCTGTTTCTAGTAAGATTGTAATGCATACAGAGAAAGCTGTAATTTCAAATAACCAGTCACAATATAAATTTAGCGGCAGTTCTTCAGGGGAAGGGGGAGGAATTTATATGAAAGAGAGTTTCTTGTGTTTAGAGGAGGGTACTATTTCCGGAAATTCTGCAGGCGTCTTTGGAGGAGGTGTCTGTGCAAAAGCGGATAGCGAAATTCAGATAAATGGAGGAACTGTTTCAGACAATACGGCTCAGCACGGCAGCGGTATTTACGCAGTAGAAGGAAAAACTCTATTGCTCAAAGGCGGGAATATTTTGAGAAACCAGAGGGCAACTACCGGAGGCGGTTTGTATCTATATAAGAATGACCTTACTATGTCGGGGGGATTGATTGCAGAAAACAAATGCTGCGACAGCATCGGAATGACGGGGGGAGGCATAGAAGTCAGGGAGAGTCATTTTACTATGTCAGGCGGTGAAATAAAGGGAAATTCTTCGGAAGGAGCCGCAGGGGGTGTGCATATTAACAGTGGAAGCGTCTTTGATATGACGGATGGATGTATTTCAAATAACAAGGCACAAAGCAGGGGAGGCGGAATGCTTATCAGCAACAGTTCGACCCAGGTAAAGCTTTCCCATAAAGCTAAGATTCAAAATAATGAAGTGGGTTGTTATGGAGGCGGTATTTGTATTGAAGAGGGAACGCTTAATATGACGGGAGGGGAAATTTCAGGGAATAAGGTAGTAGACAGAAATGATCCTTACTTTAATGGAGGCGGCATTTATGTAAAATATAAAGATGTAGGGGACAAAGAAGGGGGAGTATGTATTTTATCAGGTTCACCGGTAATAAAAGACAATGAGAGAAAGGATTCGCCTAATAACAATATTTATTTGGATGTGGGAAAGAAAATAACGATAGGCGGAAAGTTAGAAACGGATCCTATAGGAGTTACGATGATGAGACCTGGTGTTTTTACAGAGGGCTGGGAAGACAATATGAGCGGACAGAAGGTGGAAGAATTTTTTGTTTCCGGCGATTCCCAATATGATGTTGGTCAATTTTATGGAGAGGATTCTTATGGAGAGGGTTTGCTTGGCTATAGTCTGGTTTATGTGAAACCGGCGGGCGCTTTGGGTACGGTTCCTGAGAAGGAGGTTTATTCTATTTCCTTTGGAACGAAAGTTGAGATTGAGGAAAATACTCTTACGAAAAAAGGATATAAGGCCGTAGGCTGGAGCGAGACAAAAGACGGAACAGATTTGGTATCCTCCCCAGTTACAATGAATAGGAGTATAACTTTGTATCCTATATTTTCCCGTAATTTTACAGGAAAGAATGAAAGGATTGAATTAGAGACGGGAGAGCCATTAAATCCCATAGATTTAAACCAATTTGTGAGTTTTGATGAAGGTGTAACAGAGACCAACAAGAATTTCCAATTTGAAATTTCGGGAACCAACTCATTGCCGAAGGGACTTAAGTTAGAAAGTGGCAGTATTTCAGGAATACCAGAAGAGATTGGACAAACTGAGGTGACAATTACAGCCCGGGATTTGGCGCTGGCAGAAAACGGGCAGAGCAGAACTTTTACTCTTACGATTGTTGTAAAAGTCGGAAAATTGACCGGAACGGGCAGTGTGGCTCAGAAAGATTTGTATTGTGGGGAAATTCCGGCACCAGTGCCTGAATCGGCAACAAACGGAACAGATCATGTGACATATTATTATAAATTGGCGGAAGCGGCAGATACAGAATATACAAAGGAAGTGCCTGGGGAAGCAGGAGAATATACTGTCAGGGCAGTATTTGAGGAAACGGATACTTATAAAAAAGTAACGGCAAATGCCCAGTTTACCATTAGTCATAAATATGGGGAGGAATGGGAGCAAGATGGAGATTCTCATTGGCATAAGTGCACATGCGGTGCAAGGAAAGATAAGGAAGCGCACAAGGAGGACAAAGGAACGGTTACAAAGGAGCCTTCAATGAAGGAACCAGGCGAAAGAACTTTTAAGTGCAGCGTATGTGGCCGCATTCTTCGGACTGAGGAAATTGAAAAGCTTCCAAAGCTTTCAGGAACAGGCAGTGTAACCCAGAAAGACCTCCATTGCGGGGAAATTCCGGCACCAATGCCTGAATCGGCAACAAACGGAACGGATCATGTGACATATTATTATAAATTGGTGGAAGCGGCAGACACAGAATATACAAAGGAAGTGCCTGGGGAGGCAGGAGAATATATGGTCCGGGCAGTATTTGAGGAAACGGATACTTATAAAAAAGTAACGGCAAATGCCCAGTTTACCATTAGTCATAAATATGGAGAGGAATGGGAGAAAGATGGAGATTCTCATTGGCATAAGTGCATATGCGGTGCAAGGAAAGATAAGGAAGCGCACAAAGAGGATAAAGGAACGGTTACAAAGGAGCCTTCAGTGAAGGAGCCAGGCGAGAGAACTTTTAGGTGTAATGTATGCGGTTGTATTCTTCGGACAGAAGAGATTCCGATTATAAATACAGGAAATTTAGAAAAGGAAATACAACTAGGAGATAATGTGCCGGATATCCGTGTGCCTGTGTCTTTAGAGAAACTGGCGGATATTGTGCTGACACAAGAAGAGCAGGAATCCGTGGAGAAAGGTGCGGATATTAAAATTATTTTGACGGTAATGGATGCAGAACATCTAGTCAGCAGTGAAGAGAAAAATATTTTACAGGCAGCCTTGAATGGTTTTGAAAAGGGACAATATCTGGATATCAGCCTGTTTAAGCAGATAGACGGCATACAGCATAGTATAGTAAAGACAAATGGTAAAATTCGGATTGTACTTGAAATACCAGAGTATTTAAGGGGAAATGCCAAGAATAAGCGCACATTTGCAGTTATTCAGATACATGATGGGAAGGCAGGATGGCTAACAGATTTAGACAGCGATGCAGATACGATTACAATGGAAATTGATTGTTTTTCTACTTATGTTCTGGTATATCAGGAAGACAAAGCAGATAACAATAAGCCGGATGACAATAAGCCGGATGACAGTAAGCCGGACGACAGTAAACCAAATGACAGTAAGCCGGACGACAGTAAACCAAATGACAATAAGCCGGACGACAATAAAAAAGATGATGGAAGCAAAGACGACAATAAACCGGATGGTAATAAAAAAGATAACAAAAAACCAGATGATAATACAGCGGATACAGATGGGGGAAATGCAGGAGGAGTGAAGGACACAACTGGGGATACCCAGAAAAACGAAGCAGTAAATGCAGGTGATTCTGGTAAAACGGCGTTGTGGCTGGCAGTTGGGGTATTGTCTGGCGCCGCTTGTCTGCTGCTTGATTCCGGCATTAGGAAAAGAAGAGAAAGTAGAAAATAAAAATATATAATAAGAGGACGAAAGGTCAAGTTCCTCAGGTTCCTGGGGGGGCATCTGCCCCCTGTGCTTAGAGTTATTTGTGCAATAAATGGGAGTTTCGGGCAATGGCGTTTATAAGATACGCCATAATCTAATATAATGCATAATGGAAAAGAATTCAGAATTTTGGGAAAAGGCTATATGGTATAGCTTAAAGTGTCCGAAGTGCATTATGATTGGTTAAAGCCTTTATAATCTGCCATCCTTCATAATTACGTTTCCTATTTTTTTCCATCGGTAAAAATCCTAAATCCATGTATACTTTGCATGCCAGCCAAGTATTCGTCTGTGTTGGAATTTTGGCATGGGTGTGCCCTAATTGATTCATGATTCGAAGTACATATGTTATCAACGGTTTTGATAGTCCTCTTCCTTGGTATTCCCGTTTCACTGCCACCCAGTGAAGCCATCCGTCATTTGAGGTATCACGTCCATAAATATGATAAAGTGCAGTAGCAGTAGCTATTTTTTCTCCTTCCTCTGTCTCAATAAAAAACATTCTGTCAGAAAGTTCATCAAGCCTTGTTGCGTAATAATGATTCCAAGCCTTCAAGCCTTGTTCATAACTGCTAAACTCTTTTGCGGACATTTCAATATCAATCCATGCATCTCTGTCGTTGGGAGAATATGGCACAATGCGGTATCCATCAGGAAGCTCATACCAGGGCACTTTTGTAATATCATTTTCCAACAATAGTTCATAATAACATATTCGTTCATCATGGTTCTCATATCTATCTGCTGCAATCTTTGGTAATCGGGAATCCAAGGCGTCTTTAATTTCCTTTTCCATATTATGGATATACTTTATCCTATCAACAGTGTTTTTCACTTCAGATATGCCCATATTTTTTTCTATTTCATCAACACATGCACCAAGGGCTCTTTGAAGATTATACTCTAACCAATCCACCCAAGAATATGCCAGCCCCAATACACTGCTGTATGCTCGAAAGCAATTATCATATGCTTCTAGATAACCGTCAAAAAAAGCCACCATCTTTTCCGTATCCATATTACATGTGGCAATTCCTGACCATTCCAGTGCCAGCTGAAGTGCGTGGGATATTGGATTGCCATAATCAAGGCATTCTAAATCTATTATCCATGGGTTACCCTTATCCCACATAACATTCTTAGGGTCCATATCTTCGTCAGAAACACACAATATATCGGGCAAAGAAGTTCTTGCCTTGTTCAGCTTCTTCAAGGCATAGTTTAGAAGCTGTTCATTGTCAGCTAAAAGTGAGGCGATCTCACTGTTCTCTTTCTTCGCTTTTGCAATATACTCCTGCCAATTTATTTTACTTAATTCCGGCTCCTGGTGAGGGACATTTTTTGGATGAATTGCATGAATTTTTCCAAGAATATTTCCGGCTATATTGCTCATGTTATTTGAAATATGATTCCAGTCCGTTCGGTGTCCTTCCTGCCAGTGAAAAATGTAAAACCAGTGTTCGTCTACTTTTTGCATTTTTTGACCATTCACTGTTATGGAAGGAATTATGGGAATGCCTTCCTTTTCCAGAAGGTTCTCGATTTGTTCGGCTCTTTCAAAGTTGTTATGGGCGTCGGTTCTGCTCATGATTTGCGGATTTAAGTGTTTTACTGCATAGATACCGCTATCTGTTGTAACACGGTACATTCTATGTAAATAACCGCCGGACACTGAAGTAATGGGTAAAATAACAGCTCCCAAACCACATGTTGTCATTAATTCTGCTATTGTTTTTTCTTTCAATTTTTTCTCCTCATTATTCTAAAAAATAAGATTTAATCTTCCTAAAACTTAGCTTTTATTATATCAAGTGTTATGATGGTTTTCAATCTATTTGCAGCTTACATGCTTGCAGGCATGGTCATTCAAGATGGGTCTAAGGGGGGCAGAAGCAGATGTTGAGACTGCTATGGGGAAAAATAGGACTTCTTGACTTATCTATCAGACTGATATATAATAAACATATCAATCTGATAGATTGGAAGATTTACAGGTGAAAAGACAGAGATTAAGAAAGCACCTTTTAATAGGTTTTCTTCTTCTGTTTTCTCTGTCCACAGTTATAGCATTTATTATATTTTGTCCTATGGAATAAGTAAAAGAAAGGAAAACAATAATGGCAAATGAGAAGAAGATTGATTGTGTGATTTTGGGATTGTTAAGTCATGAAGAGCTGTCGGGATATGAAATAAAAAAAAGAATGGACACAACTCTAAAATATTTTTGGAGTGCAAGTTATGGAAGCATATATCCTGCATTGACTGACTTAGTGAACCGTGGATTGGCTACAAAAAGAGAAGATACAGAAAATAAAAGAAACAAACTGATTTATACCATAACGGATAATGGACGGGACTACCTTAAGGAATGGCTGACATTACCTGTTGAAAAAGATGAACTCCGTTATGAAACGTTGCTTAAATTGTTTTTTGGAAATGAACAGGACAAAGAACAGGCGATATTGCATATAGAAGCATTTGAGGAAAAAATTAAAAAAGAGCTGCCGTATCTTTTGGGTACAGAAAAGGTTTTGAAAGATTATCTGGATGAGGACACTGCTCATAAATACTATTTGCTTACAGTAGAATTTGGAATTAAAACATATCGCACTTATTTAGAATGGTGTGAAGAAGCAAAAAAAATTTTGATGGATAATGGAGAATAGGCAAATGATTGGACATTTTGGATTTTCATATATTGGGTTGATATTTTTGCTTTTGCTATTTGTTCCCAATATTATTTGGACAAGAAAAAAGCCAAAGGGATATACTTCTGAAAACGAAAACAAAGTATTTCTGTTTTTGGAAAGAACAGGTGAAATTTTAACTACAATATGTACTCTTATTTTTGATGATTTCAATTTACATAATTGGTCAAATTGGACTTGGTGGCTTATTGCAGCTTTTGTGTTAATGGCCATGTATGAATTATGGTGGATACGTTATTTTTTGAATGAGCAAAAACTTTCAGATTTTTATAGTAGTTTCTTAGGTATTCCGCTTGCAGGAGCCACATTGCCAGTAATTTCATTTTTTCTGCTTGGCATATATGGTAAAGTGATATGGCTTATCATTGCTGGGATAATCTTAGGAGTTGGGCATATTGGAATCCATCTACAACATAGTAAAGAATTATAATTTCTTATAATTTCCAGTAATCAATCTGCGTGTGCATAGTAAAACCATGATGAAGATATAAGTGATAGGCGGCTTTGTTGGAACTGCCCACATGCAGCAAAATTTTAGAGTTTCCTGCCTGAAGTAAATCTTTCAGCAACAGCAATAAAAACTCAGTTCCCCATTTTTTGCCTCTATAATTTTCAAGAATTTCAAAATTATAGATGGAGGAGGAACCATAGCTGTTATCCACGCAGCAGGTACCCACTAGCTCCTGATCAGGGCTATCTGGTAAAAAAACAGAATAATAAAGGGTATTCCCTTTGCGAGAGTGGGAGAGGGTAAGGGCGTTTCTTGGACTAGGAGCTGGGCTTCCTGAATATTCCAGCATGTATTCGGAATTGTGCAGGTGAGCACCCATAGTAACTAAAATTCGTATACCGCTCTGGCATTTGGGGTCCATAACAAAAAAAATATCATGAATTCCATAATTGTGCAGTCTTTGTTTTGCCAACTTCCAAATTTTTTGGAAGATTCCTCTGCGGCGGTAATCAGGATGAGTGTAGGCATACACCTCGCATTCTGTACTGCTTGGCAGAAAGGTGGTTAGAATCCCCACAAGAATATTTTTATCATAGCAAAGAAAAAAACACGGAAACTCTGGCAGCGCGTTCATATTGGCATCCAAAAAAGAAATTCCCGCAGTGCGGTCGAATTCCTTACATAATGCAATAAGTCTCTTTGCCTCGTGATATTGATTTGAACTTAGTTGATTCGTGTTAATCAGATTCATATGTTTCCCTCTTTGATTTGAATTTGCCCTGGTATATCATCCATAATTCTTTATTTTCTGGTTATAGTATAGAAAGGATTATAATAAATAATAATGTATTATAATCATATAAATAATGAAACAACACAATAATAAAAAAATACGAAAGTCATATATTAAAATCATATTGTTTTGTTATTTGTTTAAATATACTCTAACATTTTGGAGTATATATGTCAAATGGGAAAATCTATGACAGACAAATGGGAAAATCAACTTGTATCCCTTTCTAAAAAGAGTATAATGGTGTAGAATATATAGAAAAATATATAGAAATGCATAGAAGATTTTGGAAACTTGGAAATGGAGGAAATTTATGTTGCGAATAGGTTCTCATGTTGGAATGAATGGCAAGGAGATGATGCTTGGCTCTGCTAAAGAGGCGTATGGGTACGGAGCCAATACTTTTATGGCATATACAGGCGCTCCTCAAAATACAAGAAGAAAAGAAGTATCCCAGCTTCGAATAGAGGAGGCATGGGAATATATGAAGGAGCATGATATTGGCGATATTGTTGTGCATGCGCCCTATATTATCAACCTGGCGAATACTGTGAAACCGGAGATTTTTAAGCTGGCGGTGGAATTTTTGCAGGTGGAAATAGAGCGCACCCATGCTATGGGCGCTAAAATGCTTGTGCTTCACCCTGGTTCCCATGTGGGAGCAGGAGAAACGGAAGGAATAGCCCAGATTATAAAAGGGTTAAATGAAGTGCTGACGAAAGATACCCCTATTCGCATAGCATTGGAAACTATGGCGGGGAAGGGAAGTGAGCTTGGAAAAAGCTTTGAGCAGATGGCTCAGATATATGACGGCGTAGTGCATCAGGACAAGCTGGGACTTTGTTTTGATACTTGTCATGTGCATGATGCGGGATACGATATTATCCATGATTTTGATGGGGTGATTGAAGAATTAGACCGTTATGTGGGGAAAAAGGAAGTGCTTGTATTTCATATTAATGATAGTAAAAATGAGAGGGGCGCCGCAAAGGACAGACATGAAAATATCGGGTTTGGACATATTGGTTTTCCCGCTCTGTATAAAATTGTGCATCATAAGGATTTTGAAGATACAGTGAAGATACTTGAGACGCCCTATGTTGCTTTGGAGGACAGTAAAGAGAGCTTTCCTCCCTATAAATATGAAATAGAAATGCTTAGAACAGGTGAATTTGATAAAAATATAAAGGAGAAAATCTGCGCAAAAGCATAGGAGTATATAAAAGGATACATGTTTCAATGACAAAAGAAAAGTACAAGTCCCCGATTGGCAGCATATATTGTATATAGAAATTTGGAGATATAGGAGAGGAGAGAAAAGAGAAGGGAGGGATGGCATGGAGGAACTGATTTTTAGCTTAAACGCCACAGTGCCTTTGTTTTTGGTAGTGATATGCGGATATTTGTTATATCAGAGAGGAATGCTGACGGAGGAGTTTGTGGCAGTTGCCAATAAATTTAATTTTCAAATTGCGCTGCCGGCTCTCGTCATAAGGGATTTGTCATCAGCAGATTTTAGGGAAGTTTGGGATATGAAATTTGTATTTTTTTGTGCACTAACCACTACCATATCCTTTTTTGTTATTTGGGGTTTGGCAAAGATTTTTATAAGGGAGAGGGGCATGAGGGGCGCTTTTGTTCAGGCATCTTACCGCAGCAGCGCCGCAATTTTAGGCTTTGCGCTGATACAAAATATATATGGGGAATCGGTGATGACGCCGCTTATGATTATCGGCTGTGTTCCTCTCTTTAATATATTTGCAGTGCTGGTGCTTACTTTTGAGGGAGATGGTACAGGAAATAAATCCATTAAAGATGCTTGCAGGGAAATTATAAGAAATCCTATTATTATTGGTATTATAATCGGTGTTATACTTTCCCTGCAAAACATAAATTTTCCTAAGATGCTTAAGAGTACAGTGAATTCTTTTGCGGTGCTGGCTTCACCTCTGGCGCTGTTGGCTCTTGGTGCTGGCTTTCGGGGCAGGGAGGCCATTGCTAAGCTCAGATCTACCATAGCAGCCAGCTTGATCAAGCTGGTAATTTTGCCGGTAATCTTTTTGCCGGTGGCTGTGTGGCTGGGATTTCGGGAGGATGGTTTAATTGCCATATTGATTATGCTTGGTTCTCCCACTACAGTGAGCAGCTATGTAATGGCAAAAAATATGGGTGGAGATGAAATTCTCACGTCCTCAGTGGTGGTGGTGACTACTATGCTCTCCGCATTTTCCATTACTGCTATACTGTTTGCTCTTAGAAGTTTGGCTCTTGTATAAGGGATAGATCATATATAGGACAATACATATACTGAAATAAAATAAAATGAATTCAAAATATAACATAATATATCAATGAATATAGAAAAATAGAATAATAATGAAAAATTATTATGAAAGAACAATACTGATGCAAATTAAAAATTTAGTAAAAATAAATAAAAGCAGTAAAAAATAAACAAAAAAGAATTATAAAAAATAAAATAATAAAGTGAAAACCCAATGAAGGAGGTAAAGATGGCAGAGCAGTTAAAGAAAAGACATGAGGTGAGAATCGAGAACACATGGAATTTGGAGGCTATATTTGAGAACGACCAGGCTTGGGAGAGGGAGCTTGCCCTGATAGAGAAGGAAATACCGAAGTTGGCAGAATTTAAAGGAAAACTGGGGGAGAGCTCAGAGCTTCTGCTTTCCTGTCTGCAAAAGCAAGATGAGGTTTTTAGCAGGGCCCAGAGACTTTATGTGTATGCCAATATGAAATCCCATGAAGATTTGGGAAATAATCATTATCAAGGGATGGCAGCAAAAGCCCAGACAATGCTTACAACCCTGTTTGAAGCGGCATCCTATTTTGAGCCGGAGATTTTAGAGATTCCAGAACAGCTATTAGAGCAATTTCTCAAACAGCAGGAGGGCTTGCAGTTATATAAAAGAAAATTAGAACAAATCTTGTTGGAGAAGGAGCATACCCTCAATACTCAGATGGAGGAAATGCTGGCAAAGATGAATGACGTGTGCCAGGGCCCTGAGGATATTTTTACCCTTTTTGACAATGTGGATTTACAGTTTCCAGTAATAAAAGGGGAGGATGGACAAGATATACAAATTACCCACGGTCGTTATATATCCCTTTTGGAAAGCAGGGACAGACAAGTGAGGCGTGACGCATTTATGGGTTTATATCATACTTACGAGAAATATAAAAATACCTTGGCGGCTACCTACAGCGCCAGTGTAAAGAAAGATGTGTTTCTGGCAAATGTGAGAAAGTATCAGTCTGCAAGACACAGAGCATTATTTCAAAGCAGAATACCGGTGGAGGTATATGATAATCTTATAGACAGCGTTCACAAGCATTTAGGTTCTATGTATCGCTATGTGGCTTTGCGTCGGCGGGCGCTGAAGGTGGAGGAGCTGCATATGTATGACCTGTATGTTCCCATTGTGTCAGGGATAGATTACAAGGTTGACTTTCAGACGGCAAAGGAAATGGTAAAGGATGGACTTGCTTTCATGGGACAAGAGTACCTGGATATTTTGCAGGAGGGCTTTGATAACCGCTGGATTGATGTGTACGAAAATCAGGGAAAGAAAAGTGGGGCATACTCTTGGGGAGCATATGGAACAATGCCTTATGTTTTATTGAACTATGATGGAAGTTTAAACAATGTATTTACTCTTGCCCACGAGATGGGGCACTCTCTCCATAGCTATTATTCGTCAAAAAATCAGCCCTTTGTGTACTCCGATTATCATATCTTTGTGGCGGAGGTGGCGTCTACCTGCAATGAGTCGCTGTTGATTCATCATCTGATGAAGAGGGCAAAGGACAAAAAGGAAAAGGCATATTTAATCAATTATTTTTTGGAGCAGTTTCGCGGTACTCTGTTTCGCCAGACGATGTTTGGGGAATTTGAGAAGCTTACCCATGAGATGACAGAGAGGGGAGAGGCATTAAACAGTGAGAATATGTGTGACATTTACTACTCCTTGAACCAGCAGTATTTTGGACAAGATATGGTGATTGACAGGGAAATCGCCATGGAGTGGGCTAGAATTCCCCATTTTTATAATGCATTTTATGTGTATCAGTATGCCACTGGATTTTCGGCAGCCATTGCACTTTCTAAGAGAATTATGGAGGAGGGGAAAAGTGCAGTGGAGGATTATATGAAATTTTTAAAGGGGGGAAGTTCTATGGACCCGTTAAAGCTTCTTCAAACAGCAGGGGTGGATATGTCAAAGAAGGAGCCCGTGGAGGCAGCTTTGCACATATTTGACCGACTGGTGGAGGAGTTAGAACAACTGTTGGATGATTGAGCATGTTTCAGGAAAACATACCCATTTGAATTTTTTTCAGATGGGTATGTTCTGTTTTGTGAGTAAAGCAAAAGAAACTGATAAAAACGGTTCACAATTCGTCCCAAACATAGTAAAATATATTATATATTTTTGTACGAATTATGAATTATATATTAGGAGGTCTAGAAATGAAATACAAATTATTATTGGCGGGAAACAATCAATCATTGATAGAAGATTTCTTTTATATGATGGGAAAAGAGTTTGAGTGTCAATCTACATCTATTCGTTTTCCAGATGTTGCTTCTCATGTGAAATACTTTGAGCCAGATGCATTAGTCTACTGTATCACGGAGGAGTCAAAAGAAAACTTTAAAAAATTTGCAGAAGCACTCTGTCAACTAGAGAGAAACAGTGTAAAACTTATTTTAATCGGAGACAGGGAGAGTTGTACTACTTTTGAAAGTGTGGCAGCAGGTATGGTGAAGCTTACATTGGTGAAGCCTGTTACTGCAACAGCTATTCAAGAGCGAGTGTTAAAGTTTCTTGCGGAGCAGCAGAGAATCATTCAGGCTGAAAAGAGTAAGAAGGAGAAATTGCTGCAGGAGAAACGGATGAAGGAGGCAGAAGAACAAAAAGCACAGGCAGAGAAGAAGATGGAGGAAAAAATACGCCAAATCTATGAGGAGAAGAAGCAGCAGGAGGAGCAGCATGCACAACAGCAGCAGAATCAAAAAGCAATTCCTGCAAGTTCAGACGGCAGCAAACATATATTAGTGATTGATGATGACCCTCGGATGCTCCGTCTGATTAAAGAGGAATTGAGGGAGGAGTATAATGTGGCCACAGCAGTCAGCGGTAAAGTAGCCATGAAATTTTTGGAGAGAAAACGCACCAATTTGATATTGTTGGATTATGAGATGCCGGAAGAGGACGGACCAACGGTTCTGGCAAAATTAAGGGAGAATCCCCAAACGAAAAATATACCAGTAGTATTTTTGACAGGAATCAATGAAAGTGAGAAAATTCAGAAGGTTCTGGCTATGAAGCCTCAAGGTTATTTATTGAAGCCTATTGAGTCAACCAAACTGTTTCAAACTATTCGCAAGGTAATCGGATAGCTGTTTCATATCAGGGAGGTGTTTGTATGGAGTTAGGAATGATAGAGAATTTGATAGATGATAGATATATAGATACAGAATTTTTGGAGGAGGATTTATATATTACAGATTTGATAGATTCCGAGACGCTGCAACAGGTGCAGGAGGCTTTTTGTGAACTGAGCAATATAGCAGCTGGCATTGCCGACACTAATGGGGTTGCAGTGACGAAGGATTCCATCTCCTCGGATTTTTGTATGAATTATAATAAGAAATCTACATTAGGCCGTTATCGCTGTGAGCAGTGTGATAGGCGGGGCGGTGAGAAGGCGCTGAAGATGGGAAAGACAGTGATTTATTACTGTCATACAGGTCTGGTAGATTTTGCATCTCCTATTGTCGTACACGGAAAAATGATTGGCTGTATTATCGGCGGACAGCTGCGGGTGGGGGAATTGGATGAGGCAAAGCTGCGCCGTATTGCGGAGGAGATAGATGTGGATCCGGACAAATATGTGGAGGCGGCAAGGAAAATCCGCCTGGTACACAAGGATGAATTAGACAGGGCCACTATCTTTTTACATAAAATTTCAGATGTATTATCCAGTATGGCGTACAATAAGTACAGGGTGATACAGGCAAACAAGGAAGTGGCAAAGGCAGCCCAGATGAAATCGGATTTTCTTGCCAATATGAGCCATGAGATACGCACTCCTATGAATGCTGTAATTGGAATGGCGGAAATGTCTTTGCGGGAGGAGCTGCCTGCGGCAGCCAGGGAATATATCAATCAGATTATCTCATCAGGAAAAACCTTGTTGGCAATAATCAATGATATTCTGGATTTTTCAAAGATAGAGTCGGGGAAGATGGATATTGATGTGAGCGAGTATGAGCTTATGTCCATTGTAAATGATGTGGCCAATATTATTATGACTAGAATTGGCGACAAGGATGTGGAACTGATTCTAGATATTGCGCCGGATATGCCAAGAAAACTTATGGGGGATATTAACCGCTTAAAGCAGATTATCATTAATCTTTCCAATAATGCGGTGAAATTCACTCAAAAAGGTCAGGTGGTTTTGGAGATTGATTATGAAAAACAGTCAGATGACGAAGTGATTTTGCATGTTTCCGTGAGGGATACGGGAATTGGTATTAAAAAGCAAGATATAAAGACGCTGTTTCAATCTTTTCAGCAGCTAGACAGCAAGAGAAATCGCAATATTGAGGGTACCGGACTTGGCCTTGCTATCTCAAAAAATTTATTGGAGCTAATGGGAGGCAAGATATGGGTGGAGAGTGAGTACGGAAAGGGGAGTGTATTTTCTTTTACTCTTCCCCAAAAAATATTTGACAGCAAACCTAGTGTGGTGGTAAAGGAACAGGAAAATATAGTGGCGGCCGGACTAATTTCCAATGTTTTTTTGAAAAATCATATGAAGAAGAATATGGAAAAATTAGGGGTGCGCTATTTGGAATTGGAGTCGGAGGATGAGTTAGAATCTGCATTGAAGGAAAATGTGACATTCTTTTTTATCAGTCAGATTATGTTTTCGGATGCAGTGGGGCAGTTTGTAGAAAGTCATCCGGAAGTTACTGGTATTTTGATGATTGATTTCAGAGATTCTGTAAAATATAAAATCAATAATCTCTTGATTGTAAAAAAACCAGTGTATGTATTAAATATTGCAGCAATTTTTAATCATGAAGATATTCATATGGGATATAATCATTTCTACCATGACGACTTTGAGTTTGTGGCGCCGGAAGCAGAAATTTTGATTGTGGATGACAATGCTATCAATCTCACAGTGGCAGAAGGGCTTCTTAAGCCATTGGAAATGAAAATAGACACTGCAGCTAGCGGCAAGGAGGCGGTGGATATGATTTCTGCCAAAAAATATGACATTATTTTTATGGACCATATGATGCCGGATTTGGACGGAGTGGAAACTACCCATATTATCAGGCGGTTTTATAAAGAATATGATGATGTGCCGATTATCGCCTTGACAGCCAATGCTGTAAATGGGACGAAGGAAATGTTTTTAAGTGAGGGAATGAATGATTTTGTGGCGAAGCCCATAGAGATGCGTACTATGACATCGAAATTGTACCGTTGGCTTCCCCAGGAAAAAATACAAAAGCTCTATAAAGGGGAAGAGAAAGGGAAGGAACAGGGGCAGGAGGAGAAGAAGGAAGAGATTGAAATTCAAGGCTTAGATACAAAAACAGCTCTTGGACTTCTTGGGGGAGAGAAATTATTCTGGGCAGTCTTAAAGGACTATTATCATGTAATAGAGAAGAAGGCGGCTTTGATTAAAGAATTGGAGGAGCAGGAGGAGCTGCACAGATATACAATAGAAGTCCATGCGTTAAAAAGTGCCTCTAAACAGATTGGCGCCTTGAGTTTGTCAGAGATGGCTGCTAAGATGGAGAAGGCTGGAAATGACAATAATGCTGCTCTTATTCACCAGTGTACGGATGAGATGTTAGAGCAGTACCGCAGTTATATTGAAATTCTAAAACCATTTTTCCCGGAGGAGAAGAAAGAAAAAAAGATAAAGAGAGAACTGACAAATGAAATACTTTCCCGCTTTTTTAACGACCTGCGTGTTGCCATCGAGGAACTGGACATGGACAGGATGGAGGTAGTAATTGGGGAGATGGAGGAATATCAGTATGATAAAGAACAGGATGAATTTTTCAGACAGATAAAAGATTCCATAGATGAATTTGATGTGGACCTCTGTGAGGAAATTGTACAAAAATGGGAAAGTGAAATGACAAAATAATATGTAATAGTGAGCTAATCCGTTGGTATTCAGTTCTCTGGGTACCAACGGATAGTTATGGATTTTGAGAAAATGGAAAAATTTGATTGAAAAAGAAAAAAATGATTGACAAATTATTTTGTTTTTGATATTATAATTAGCGTGCTTAAGGTAAGCAGTAAATAAGCGCGAGTGGCTCAGTTGGTGGAGCACGACCTTGCCAAGGTCGGGGTCGCGGGTTCGAGTCCCGTCTCGCGCTTTTTTGCTGCGTGAGGGTTTGGTCTGCACAGTAAAAATGCTTTGTGGGATGTGTACAGAATGGAAAATAAGCTTGCTGTTTCCGGGCATGTATCCAGAAAAAGAGAGTATATGTTGTTGAATAGAATGATAAGTCAAAAGGTTTGTTCATTAGCAGATTTTGACTTATTTTTTTTGCGAAAAATATATTTAAAATTTAACATATATGTCTTGCTATATATTGGCTATATGTTATAATGAGGATGATGTATCACAATGTTGATTTAGGTTACTGTTTTGTGTAATAATAATATGGATTAAGGAGGTAATGATATGAGTAGTTTTTTAACAGGAATTATCACAATAGCGCTGATGCTTTCCGCTGGAGTTTCCAACAATCCTACTAATTTAAGCAGTGTAGCTTTTATGAAAACAAGTGCTGCTATTTCACAAAAATATGACAGTCAAGCTGGTCAGACCAGTGATGTGCAGCAAAGAGAGACAATAAAGATTGGCAGTGATGGGCAGCAAGAAAGTACTGTGAAGGATGACAGTGATGTACAGCAGGAGGAGACAACAAAGGGTGACAATAAGCAGCAGAATGATGATTTCTATGATAACAGAACCATTAGTTGCAACAATAATGGAACTGGCTTGTGCAGTGAACAATGTGTAGATGCAGATGGAGACGGAATCTGTGACAATTATGCCAATAGAGGTGGAAAGGGAGGTTGTGACAATTTTGTAGATGCAGACGGAGATGGGATTTGTGATCATCATCATGAAAATGCCCTTGGAGGTGGAATTTGTCACAACTATGTAGATGCAGACGGAGATGGAATCTGTGATAATTATGGCTCAGCTGGATATGGTAATCAGGAGTGTCCTACTTATGGCGCAGGTAATCAGTCAGGCGGATATAGACATGGTTCTGGCCATCACAGCAAAGGACATGGCAACAGAGGGAATGGTCACTGCTGGTAATCCATAATATAACAGCAAGAAAGGTGAATTATGAATTTTGAAACTTTGCAAAAAGATATGGTAGCAGCTATGAAGGCAAGGGACAAGGTGAGAAAGGATACATTGTCCTCTATGATAGCTACAGTGAAGAAATTTGCTATTGATGAGGGGAAGAGAGAGAATATACCTGACGAATTGGTGGACAGAGCAATATTAAAGGAGTCAAAAACAGCAAGGGAACAAGTAGATACATGTCCGGCGGACCGTGTTGATTTAAAAACGGAGTACCAGGCAAGGTTGGATATTATTTTAGAGTATGCGCCCAAAATGTTAAGTGCAGATGAGGTGGAGAAGTTGATTACCACCCAGTTTGCTCAAGTGGTAGAGACAAAGAACAAAGGTCAGATTATGAAGGCGGTTATGGCAGAGTTAAAAGGAAAAGCAGACGGAAAAGTCATTAGTCAGGTAGTAGCTAAGCTTTGTGAGTAAATTGTATAAAAATTAAAAACCTCAATCTGTAATAAAACAGATTGAGGTTTTTTGATAAAAGGATAAAAACAATGAAAAAAAGTAAAACAAAATGAAAAAGAAAATATAAACAAATATTTGATAATAAAATCGGAGTTGCGGGATTTGAACCCACGGCCTCTACTTCCCGAAAGTAGCGCTATACCAAACTTAGCTAAACCCCGTAAGATTACTTGTTTATTATAGTGAATTTTTTAGGAATTGTCAACATTGTTTTTGCTGTACTATGGATTTTTGGGTGCATTTTGTGTATACTGTAGGTAATGGGCAGTGGCTGGTGTAAGTGTATAATGGGGCATTTATAGTGAGACATTTATAGTGAGGAATATATTATAAGGTATTACAAATGAATACATATAGATAAGGAATTAGAATCCCATTTATGAGTAGTTTCTGGTCTTACAGATGTTTTATAACCAGTCTTTATCTATATATCTATATGGCTCTGAAGAATTACACAAACAGGAAACATACAATTGTGAAGTACTAGTGCGAAAGAGGAGGTATGAATATGGCAAAAGTAGTAAAATCTATTCGTTTATCAGAGAGTATGGTAAAATTGTTGGAGGATATGGGGCAGTTTTGTAATGAACAGATGGGGGAAGGGATTACCACATCTAAAATATATAGTCTGGTTTTACGCACAGGTATAGATGATTTCTGGAACCAAGTGGAAGAAAGGCTGCAGGATAAGGCAAATGGACAGGTTATCAGTAGAGCAGATTGGGATAAATGGCAGGAGTTAAAACTTCGGGGATTGGCAATGCAGGTTAGTTTGGATGAAGAATTGGGGAAGTTTTTTGTTGACACTTATTTTGGTCAGAGAGAGGACAAGGAAAAGTGTTTACTAAAAGTTAACATGAAAGTAAAGCTGGAGTTTGATAAAAGCTGGCAAAAAAGAAATAAAATAGAATTAAATTGGATTTTGGAGAAATGTAAGATAGGGGCTATGATTCAAACAAAGGAGATGGGTCAGTCTATTTTTCAGAAAAATGCAAAAGTGAGGGAAGGTGTTCTAAATATTGAAATGAAATGTAAGAGGCCATTGTCCTGCTTATGGTGTGTTTACTATATAAAAGCTTTGCTGTACTGGGATGTCAAATTTTTATCTTCGTATGGAATTTTTGTGCAGGAGGTGGTACTGGGGGAGGAACAAGAAGAAAAGTTAAATAGATTGGATAATACCCATGGCACTATGGGGGGTGAGAACAATGTGTTGAATGAACATTTAAAATCAATGCGGATTGAGGAGGGATTTTTGGAGCTGGCTCAGGGGCTATGTGATATAGAAACAAAGCTTTTAGGTCAAACCATTACACTAAATGGTATGTTGGTAAGCATGCTCAGGCAGGGAACCATGTCCATTATTCAGATGATAAAGAGATTGGAGAAGTGCGTGCACAATGAGATACGCATTGGCGGGCAGGAAAAGGAAGCTTTATCCCAATGGGAAAATTGGCTTATGCAGTAATGTAATAATGAAAAGGTTTTATTGCATAAGCCGGAATACATTCAGATTCGTGAGGCGACTGCACTTGGCCTCTATAATAAGCTTGGAGGATTATTGGTAATTTGGTGTGTCAAATATGCTGGCGTGTGACAGCGGCCAGTAAGAAAATACAGCTTTTGCTAATATTTTATCTTCCTTGACGAATGGATTGGCCCAATAGCGGGAATCCTTGGAATCATTTCTGTTGTCGCCTAACATAAAGTAACTGTTCTCAGGAACTTCAAAATGCAGTGGGGTGTCTGAACCATTCATAACAATCCATGTTTCTTTTAAGTATTCTTCCTCCAGTGGGGTGTCTGAATTATTAATATAGACTTTGCCGTCTATAATATCTATAGTTTCGTTTGGCAGGCCAATTACTCGTTTGACATAATTTTCTCTCTCATCATCAGGGTATTTAAAGATTACAATATCACCCCGCTGTGGTTCGCTAAACTGATAGGCTAAGCGAAAGCCAAACATCCGAGTTTGGGAAGGAATGGTGTTTTCCATGGAGCCAGTAGGAACATTGGCGTTGATAAGCACATAATTAGTAATAATATGTGCAAGCACTGCTGCAATGACAATAACCTTAATCCAGCTAAACATCTCTCGTGCAAAAGAATTTCCTTTTTCAGGTTTCTTCTTTTCGGTATTTTTGTGAGCCAAAGCTTGCTCTGAAGCCATATCCTGTTTGTCTGTCTGATTTGTTTCTTCGTACATAATTACCTCCCGATTTATATTTTTATTTTTCAATATTGTCTATATTTATTTGTATATCTATTTGTAGTTTGTTGTGTTTTCTTATCCCCTGAAAGTATCATTATAGGATAATTTTCAATAGAAAGCAATATATAAAATGGGAAAAATACTTTGAAAAAATATTTAAATATATTACTAAGAAATATTATATTTTATATGTTAAATGTTTATTTTATTTATATGTTAATATGGAAATAATTCATTTCAGATGTTATTTTTTAAAGTAAATCATTGTATATAATTATATAATAAATTGTAAATGATTAGAAATAATGAAGAAAAATGATTTATAATATACAGCAATATTTATAATACACAGCAATAAAGAAAATGTAATCTTGACATTTGTGAAAATTTGAATTAGTTTGTATTTGTGATATAGAAAGCTAGAGTAACAATTTTGGAATTGCTGGAATTAAGGATTCTTTTGTTGCACTAGAAATATTGGAAAGTAAAATAGTTAGTGGAAAGGAGCTGTTTTCATGATTCGACTGGTTGTCAGCGATATTGATGGAACATTAGTACCTGATGGAACAGATAAAATTAACCCAGAAATATTTGAGGTAATCAAAAAATTGCATGCAAAGGGTATTATTTATGTAGCAGCCAGCGGAAGGCAATTTGCCAGTATTCGCAGGCTGTTTGAACCAGTAGCCCAAGATATTTATTACATTACAGACGGGGGTGGGATACTAAGAAGCTATCAGGAGATTTTATTTGCAGATGAAATGCAAAAGGAGGATGTAAAAGGAATTGTGGAGGATGTGAAAAAGCTGCCAGAGTGTGAGGTTTTAGTGTGCGGTGCTGCCTGTGCTTACGGGACAGATAAAAATTCTCCAATGTATAAATGGCTTCAGGATTCTTATAAATTTGATTTGCAGGAGAAGCCGGATTTGACTAAGCCTGTGACAGACCAAATTGTGAAGGTGTCGGTGTATCATCCAAGCAGAGCGGAGGAGATTTGTCAGCCCTGGTTTACACCGAAGTGGAGTGAAAAACTGCAGCTTGCCTGTGCGGGAAAGGAATGGATGGACTGCATTCCCAAAACTTCAAATAAAGGAAATAGTCTGCAAATGTTCCAGAAAATTATGGGAATTGATAAATCGGAAACAATGACGTTTGGCGATAATATTAATGACTTGGAAATGCTTGCCTGTGCAGGGGAGAGCTATGCGGTGGAAAATGCAAGGGAGGAAGTGAAGGCGGCGGCAAAGCATGTTGCAAAAAGCTACCAGGAAAACGGAGTAATTGAGGTTTTGAAGGAATTATTGTAGGGAGTTTTTGTTGATTTTGTATATAATTGATGAAAAAACAAGAAAAACATTTACAATAAAGTAGAGAAATGCAAAAAAACAAAAAAAACACTTGCCCGAAGGGGATTATATGGTATAATAAGGGAACGTATTGTATGGTACAAATCGAATAAATAATCCGAATGATGGAAGGAGTAAATGAAAATGGCAAATATTAATGATTGTCCAGAAAAGCAACCATTAACAGATGAGTATTTAGAGAAAATGAATGCTTACTGGCGCGCAGCGAATTACCTGGCGGCAGCACAGCTCTATATGCTTGATAACCCTCTTTTACGTGAGCCTCTTACAAGAGAGCAGGTTAAGAAAAAAATCGTAGGTCACTGGGGAACTGTACCAGGACAGAATTTTGTTTATACCCATTTAAACAGAGCAATTAAAAAATATGATTTGGATATGATTTTAATTTCAGGTCCAGGTCATGGCGGAAACTTCTTCGTAGCCAATTCTTACTTAGAGGGACACTACAGCGAGATTTATCCAAATGTAAGTCAGGATATTGAAGGT
Organism: uncultured Lachnospiraceae bacterium; assembly: GCA_910578605.1. GTDB lineage: Bacteria > Bacillota > Clostridia > Lachnospirales > Lachnospiraceae > MGBC111451. The sequence goes on from CAJTQG010000019.1 coordinate 30,390, forward strand.
ATGAAGAGACTTTGCAAGCAATTCTCATTCCCAGGCGGTATTTCCAGCCACGTAGCGCCAGAGACACCTGGTTCTATTAATGAGGGTGGAGAGCTTGGATATTCTATCGCTCATGCATTTGGTTCTGTATTCGATAATCCAGAATTAATTACTGCTACTATTGTAGGTGACGGTGAGGCTGAGACAGGCCCTCTGGCAACAGCTTGGCATTGTAATAAATTTTTAAATCCTGTGACAGATGGTGCTGTGCTGCCTATCTTACATTTGAATGGATATAAAATCAGCAATCCTACTATCTTTGCACGTATTTCACATGATGAAGTAGAAAACTTCTTTAAGGGATGCGGATGGGAGCCAATCTTTGTGGAAGATGAAAACTATGATATTATGAATATGCATAGAAAGATGGCAGAAGCATTAGATAAAGCGATTGAGAAGATTAAAGCAATTCAGAAGGATGCCCGTGAAAACGGAAATACAGAGCGTCCATTCTGGCCAATGATTGTATTGAAAACTCCTAAGGGTTGGACAGGTCCTAAGGTGGTGGATGGACAGCAGATTGAAGATTCCTTCCGCGCGCATCAGGTGCCTATTACAATGGAGAAGCCAGAGCATTTAGATTTACTGAAGGAATGGCTGTTAAGCTACAAGCCGGAAGAGCTTTTTGATGAGAACGCTCAGTTAGTTCCGGAATTAAAAGCATTGACACCGGACGGGGATGCGAGAATCAGTGCAAATCCACATGCAAACGGCGGTTTGCTATTAAGAGATTTGCGTTTGCCGGATTTCCGCAAATACGGTGTAGATGTTCCTAAGCCAGGTGCTGTTGAGAAACAGGATATGATTGAGTTAGGAGCATTTGTGCGTGATATCTTTAAGTTGAACGAGGAGACAAGAAACTTCCGTATCTTTGGACCTGACGAGACTATGTCCAACAGATTATATCATGTATTTGAGACAACGAACCGTGATTGGAATGGTATCAGATATGAGACTGATGAATTCTTGGCAAGCGACGGACGTGTTATGGACTCCATGTTGAGTGAGCATATGTGTGAAGGCTGGTTAGAGGGTTATCTTCTGACAGGTCGTCATGGCTTCTTCGCAAGCTACGAAGCATTTATCCGTGTTGTGGATTCTATGGCAGCTCAGCATGCAAAATGGTTAAAGGTTACATCAGAGCTTCCTTGGAGACAGCAGATTGCTTCCTTGAACTTATTACTTACCTCCAATGTATGGCAGCAGGATCACAATGGATTTACTCACCAGGATCCAGGCTTCTTAGACCATATCTCCAACAAGAAGGCAGATGTAGTTAGAATTTATCTTCCACCAGATGCAAACTGCTTGCTTTCCTGTTTTGATCACTGTATCAGAAGTAAGAATTATGTAAATGTTATTGTTGCTTCTAAGCATCCAAGTCATCAGTGGCTGACAATGGAGCAGGCTGTGAAGCATTGTACTCAGGGTATTGGTATTTGGGATTGGGCAAGCAATGACCAAGGTGAGGAGCCAGATGTTGTGTTGGCATGCTGTGGTGATACACCTACAAAAGAAGCTTTGGCTGCTGTGACAATTTTGCGTGACAATATTCCTGATTTGAAGATTCGTTTCATCAATGTTGTTGACTTGATGAAGTTAGAGTCCAGCTTTAAGCATCCTCATGGTTTGACTGATGCAGAATACAATGCATTGTTCACAAAGGATAAACCGATTATTTTTGCATTCCATGGATACCCAACTATGATCCATGAGTTGACATACTACAGAGAGAACCGTAACCTTCATGTGTTTGGATACCAGGAGGAAGGTACTATTACCACTCCATTTGATATGAGAGTGCAGAATCAGATTGACCGTTTCAATTTGACAAAATCTGTAGTCCAGAATCTTCCACAGTTAGGAAACAAAGGTTCCTTCTTGATTCAGAAGATGAATGATATGTTGGTGGCTCATAAACAGTACATTCATGAAGTAGGTCTTGACCTGCCGGAGGTACGTGACTGGGTATGGCATACACCGGAGGACAATAAATAGAATGTAGCTTTTGATAAAGCAAAAAGCATTATCTATTCTTAGGGATAGATAATGCTTTTTTAATGTTTTGTTATTTTGTGAGCAAAGTGTCATAGCCATATTGCATAAGCTTGCGCTCGTAGGCAACTGCTTCGTCAAGATTATCAAAGGCTCCTGCCTGTACCCGATATATTCCATTGTTATATTGAACATAAGCGTCAAAACCTTGATTTTGCAAGTCCTGTGCAAGAGTCTGGGCTAAGTTTTGATTGCGGTATGCACCAACTTGAATTCGATAGAGAGAGGAGGCGTCCGAAGAATTATCATTTAGAGCTGCAGACTGCATATCTAATGTTTCCAAAATTCCGTCGGCGATTGCCTGGGCAATATCCCAGAACATGGCATCAAATTTGGCATTGTCTGCCTCATTGTCTATAAAGCCTGCTTCTACTAAGACGGCAGGCATTTTTGTGCGTTTTAATACTACTAGATTTGGACGGGGAATCACTCCTCGGTTAATAAATCCCAGCTTTGATAAGTTGTTGTTAATATTTTGAGCCATCTCCGCCTTAATGCCAGAATTGTCATACACCAGTGTCTCGACACCGGTTCCGGTATTAGGGGTTGGAAGAGCGTTGCGGTGAATGGAGACAAAAAAGTCGGCTCCGGAGTTATTTGCCATTACCGCTTTTTCATAAGGTGTATCATACACATCAGTTGTCCTTGTATATTCAACATTTACCCCGTTTTCCTGCAAAATTTGTCCAACGGCAAGAGCAAGATTAAGATTATCTGTTTTCTCCATTCGGCCATTGTAGGTGGCGCCAAAATCTTCCCCTCCGTGGCCAGCGTCAATGATTACATTGTACATGAATCCTCCATTCCAGAAAGCTGTACTAATTTTTTTATAATGTAACTATTCAGAGCAATGTAGATTTATACAAAACAGACGGTTAAAGTTTGCTTGATAAAGGCTGTTTTTATCAATCTGCACGGTGAAAAACATATATGAGCAAAAGGAAAGCTGCTTTGCATTGAATTTGCTCATGGAGCTCAGAATTGTTATTATAAATATTAAATAGGCGTGCATAAAAATTAGTTGTGCTCTGGCTTTTTTGTATTTCTTTATATTATATGAAAAAGAATCAAAATGTTGTGATATATTTATGGTTTTGTGGTAAAATAGGAAACAATAGACTTTAAGTATGGAAAAGGAGGTTCTCTATGATATTAGGAATGGTAAAAGTAGCTGCTGCTACTCCTAAGCTTCGGGTGGCAGACTGTAGTTATAATGGAGACTTAATCTGCAGACAGATGGAAGAGATGGAAGAAAAACATGCTGTGATAGGAGTGTTTCCTGAGCTTTGTATTACAGGCTATACTTGCGGTGATTTATTTTGGCAGTCCTCCATGCTTCGCAGGGCAAAGGAGACATTGCTGCATATTGTAGAGGAGTCTAGGGGAAAACAGATTTTAATTGGGGTTGGTCTGCCATTAGAGTGGGAAGGGAAGCTATATAATACAGCAGCATTTATTCAAAATGGCAAGCTTCTTGGAATAGTACCTAAAAAAAATCTGCCCAATTATTCCGAGTTTTATGAGGCAAGACACTTTTCACCAGGACAGGAAGAAATAAAAGAGATTCAAGTGGGAGAGCATAGAGTGCCCTTTGGCATGAATTTGCTTTTTTCCTGCGTTAATATAGAGGGCTTAGTTGTGGCAGCAGAGATATGCGAGGATTTGTGGGTTCCCTGTCCTCCAAGTATCTCCCACGCTCTTGCAGGTGCCACTGTGATTGTCAATTTATCGGCCAGCGATGAGACAACAGGAAAGGATATATATAGAAAAGATTTGATTTCCGGTCAGTCAGCCAGGCTGGTATGCGGATATATATATGCGGATGCAGGGGAGGGTGAATCCTCCACAGATTTTGTCTATTCTGCTCATAATATTATTGCGGAGAACGGAACCATATTAAAAGAAGCAAAACGTTTTCAAAACGAGATGATATTTGCAGATTTGGATTTGGACAGATTGAAAAATGAGAGAAGAAAGATGACAACCTATCTGCAGAAGGAGGAAGTTTCCTACTATAAAGTGGAATTTGCATGTGATTTGGATTATAGTGAGAAAGGGGAAACAGATCGATGGGTGGATTCGGCGCCCTTTGTGCCAAGGAGAATGGAAGATAGGGAAAAGAGATGTGAGGAGATATTGGCAATTCAGTCTATGGGACTGAAGAAAAGATTGGAACATACAGGCTGTACACATAGTGTACTTGGAATATCGGGTGGATTGGATTCTACGTTGGCTTTGCTGGTAACAGTACGGGCTTTTGATATGCTGAATATCCCAAGAGAAAATATTATAGCAGTAACTATGCCTGGTTTTGGAACAACTGACAGAACTTATCAGAATGCTTTGAAGCTGATTGAGACATTAGGAGCTACGTTAAAAGAAATTTCCATTGCCCAGGCAGTGAATCTTCATTTTCAGCAGATTGGCCAGAACCCTCAAGTACATGATATTACCTATGAAAATTCTCAGGCAAGACAGAGAACACTGTTGTTGATGAATTTGGCAAATAAATATAATGGTCTGGTGATTGGAACTGGTGATATGTCGGAATTGGCTTTAGGGTGGGCCACATATAATGGGGATCATATGTCCATGTATGGGGTAAATGCATCTGTACCAAAAACCTTAGTCCGCCATTTGGTGACATACTTTGCACAGACCTGCAGGGGAAGTGAATTAGAGAAGGTTCTTTTGGATGTACTAGATACCCCGGTAAGTCCAGAACTGCTTCCCCCAGAGGATGGTAAAATTTCACAGAAAACAGAGGATTTGGTAGGGCCTTATGAACTGCATGATTTTTACTTGTACTATGTCCTCCGTATGGGTTATGAGCCGGAGAAAATTTATCAGCTTTGCTGTCAGGCATTTGGAGAGCGGTATGAGAAGCCGGTGATTTTAAAATGGCTTCGAGTATTTTACCGCAGGTTTTTTGCTCAACAGTTTAAACGTTCTTGTTTGCCGGATGGACCCAAGGTTGGTTCAGTGGCAGTTTCACCTAGGGGAGATTTAAGAATGCCAAGCGACGCCTGTGCCAGAGAGTGGCTTGAGGAAGTAGAGAGGCTTGAAAGATGTCTCTGATACGCATAGACAGGCTGCTAAGCGATATGGGACTTGGCAGCCGCAGTCAGGCAAAGGAATGGATAAAAAAAGGACAGGTGCAGGTGGATGGCTGCGTGTGCAGAAAAACAGAGCAAAAGGTAGATGCAGGTATTCAGGAAATTAAGCTGAATGGCCGGATTGTGTGCTATGAGGAATATGTCTATTATATATTACATAAACCGGCGGGGTGTGTGACGGCCATAAAAGATAAGAAAAACAAAACGGTGATGGATTACATGCCGAAGGAGTGCAGAAAGGATCTGACACCTGTTGGAAGGCTGGATAAGGATACAGAAGGTTTACTTTTGTTTACCAATGACGGAAAGCTGGCTCATCAATTATTGTCTCCTAAGAGTCATGTGGATAAAACTTATTTTGCCAAGGTGAAGGGTAAGGTGACTAGTGAAGATGTAGAGGCATTTATGGAAGGCTTGGACATTGGAGATGATAAGAGAACGCTGCCGGCAAGGTTAATGGTACGAAAGTCTGGACAAGTGTCAGAAGTTGAAGTGATTGTGTGTGAGGGACGTTTTCACCAGATTAAAAGAATGTTTCAGGCTGTTGGAAAAGAGGTTATCTATCTAAAACGAATTTCCTTTGGGAAACTCGTTTTAGATAACACATTGAAGGTGGGACAATACAGAAAGGTGAAAAAAGAAGATATTTTGGATGATTGTAAATAAATATGTTCTTTGTTATTGGGCCTTCTGCAGAGCACCCTTTATGCCTTCCATAAGAATGAGAGAGGTATATTGCTGGTCCTCTGGGTATGTAATTTCATCTAGTGAGGAGGCAAGGCAGATTTGTTCCTCCAGATTTTTTACACATTCCTCCAAAAAAGGATATAATGTAGACACAGAATCACTTAAATTGGCAAAATGTATAGATTTGATATTTGTGGAATCCACTGCAACTTCCAACTCTAAAGGAGTGTCATTTAAGGTGATGCAGGAATGATAGATTCCACTGGTATAATTTTTGATGTTATCGGTGTTGGTGTTTTGGTCTGTGGCATTGGTACTGTCAGTAGGAGTGGTATTTGTCTCCTGTGAGTCTTTAGACGAGAACATCCAGATAACCAGCAGGATAAATAAGATGGCAAGGAGTATAAACATAGCCGTATATACGACTTCTTTTAATTGTAATACAAAAATTTTAGGTTTGTTTTGCATAATTATCCTCCAGAATGTTTGTATTTTACTATGTAATACCTGGTACAATAATAACAGATTACACAGTGTTACACTTCTTATTCCAATATATGATATAATGAGCAAAATATGACTTGGAAATGGAATAGCATTTGGAAAAACAAAATAGATATTCACATGGAAGAAAAGGCATACAAGAGAAAAACAGGAGAAATACAAGTATGGCATTGAGAATATTATATGGCAGAAGCGGATACGGAAAATCAACAAAGCTGTATCAGGATATGATAGAGCAGGCTTGTAAAAATATACAAAATCAATATATAGCAGTAGTTCCAGAACAATTTACCATGCAGACTCAAAAAAATATTGTGCAGGCACACCCTAACCGTGGGGTAATGAATATTGATATTGTCAGCTTTGAAAGATTGGCCTATAGAGTGTTTGAGGAGTTGGGAAAAAGTGAGTGGAATATATTGGATGATACAGGGAAAAGCTTGATTTTGAGGAAGGTAGTGGAGGATAAGAAAGAAAGCTTAGGCTATTTTCAAAACAAAATACATATGCCTGGATTTATAGAGGAGATGAAATCCGTACTGTCCGAGTTTTTTCAATATGGGGTATATGAGGAAAAGTTGGAGAGCATGCTTAAGGCTGGCCAAAGCAAGCCTCTTCTATATGAAAAGCTGAAGGATATCCAAATATTATACAAAGGGTTTCGGGAATATTTAAAGGATAACACAATTGCCTCCGAGGAATTGTTGGAGGTGTTGTGCGGTGTTGTGTCACAGTCAAATAAAATGAAAGATAGTATCATTTCTTTTGATGGTTTTACTGGTTTTACGCCGGTACAATATAAGTTGTTGGAGCTGCTGATGATGTATGCGAAAGATATTTGGGTGACAATCACTATGGATGAAGATATTCACAGCGCCAGAAAAGAGCATGATTTGTTTTATATGAGTTACAGAATGGCTTATAAATTAAAGGAGGCGGCGAAGCAAGCAGGGATTTGTGTTGTGGAGGAACAAATTACATATAATAAGGATGAAAATAGATTTCAATCTATGGATTTACTGCACTTAGAACGTCATATATTTCAAAACCCAGCAGAAAAGGAAAATGAAGGAAAAAATGATATTGAGATAATTTGCGAAGGAAATCCTGCAAGAGAGGCATGGAAAATTGTAGAGATGCTTCAAAATTTAGTGAGAACTGAGCATTATCGATATCGAGATATTGCAGTGATTACAGGGGATATGGAAAGTTATCACAGAGTGCTGTGGGATGCCTTTTACGCCAATCATATCCCTTGTTTTATTGACCATAAAAGAAACATTATTCATAATCCTTTTGTACAATTTATTCAAAGTAGTTTAGAGACAATAGATAAGGATTTTGCCTATGAGAGCGTGTTTCATTTTTTAAAGTGCGGTATGCTTTGTATTCCTCAGGATGAGATTGATTTACTGGAAAATTATGTATTGGCAACAGGTATGAAAGGTTTTAACAGATGGAATCGAGAATTTACCAAAACATATCCAGAATTGGAGGGAGAAAATCTTGAACAGCCACTAACACAATTAAATGCTATTCGGGAAAAGGTGGTAGAACTTTTTAAAGACTTGCGCAAAGTATGTAAAAGTAAAAAAAGTACAGTAAAAGACAGGGTGGAAGCAATTTATCATTTTATTGTGGAAAATAAAATGCAGCAGAAGTTAAAGCAGATGGAGGAGCAATTTGTAAATAGCGATGAACAAAGTATGGCAAAGGAATATTCTCAAACTTATGAGAAGGTGATAGGTCTGTTAGATGAAATCGTAAATCTAATGGGAGATAAGATTATACCATTTCGGGAATTTCGGGATATTTTATCTGCAGGTTTTCGAGAGATTAAAGTGGGTATCATTCCCCCCAGTGTTGATTGCGTTTTAGTGGGAGACATGGAGAGAACCAGGTTGAACAATGTAAAGGTGCTTTTTGTTGCAGGAGTAAATGATGGTATTATTCCAAAAGCAGGAGGCAAGGGGGGGATTCTGTCGGAGACGGAGAGAGTGTTCTTTAAGGAGTCACAGATTGAGCTGGCGCCTACAGCAAGAGAAAATGCATTTACCCAAAGATTTTATCTTTATCTTAATTTGACAAAGGCAAGCGACAAGTTGATTTTATCCTACAGTCAGACAAGCCAGGGGGGGATGGGGCTGCGTCCCTCCTATCTAATAGAAAATATCTGTCAATTGTTTTTCCAGGTTGCAAATGAAATGGGAGATGATAAAGAGAGGGAGGACAATGTTTATCAGATGGCATCCGTATGTGCAGCCCAGCAATATTTGGCAAGGGGAATCAGAAGCTTTGGAGATTGGGGAAACAGTGCTCCAAAGCTTTGGAGGGAGCTGTATACTTATTATTTTAAAACAGCTAGAGATAAAATAACTAAAATGGTGGAGGAAGCATACAAGCGGGAGGAGGGCTTTGCTTTAGACGAGGCAGTGGCAAAAGCTTTATATGGAAATTATATGCAGGCAAGTGTTACCAGGCTGGAGAAATTTGCCTCCTGCGCCTATGCACACTTTTTGACATATGGTCTGGCGTTGATGCCAAGAAGAGAATACCAAATTGAGGCAGCCCAGCTGGGAAGTCTGTATCATAAAAGTATTGAAAAATTTTCAGAAAAAGTAAAGAAAAGTGGACTTCAATGGAGGGATATTACAGAGTCGATTCGAAAAAAACTGGTAAGAGAAGTGGTGGAAGAATTGGTTCATGATATGGGGAATACAGCTTTTTTGGATAATGCCAGGAATGCCTATCTGTTGGAGAGGGTGGAGAGAATTACAAACCGTACTATATGGGCATTGTGCCATCAGCTGGGACGTAGTAAGCTTGTCCCTGCTCATTATGAATTTTCTTTTTCTACAGGGGAGAATGCACCAGGGGCTCGGATTCGACTGGAGGATGATACGGTGATGGATTTGCGGGGAGTGGTAGATCGGGTGGATTTATATGAGGAGGATTCTAATCTCTATGTAAAAATCATTGATTATAAAACAGGAAATACAAAATTTGATATATTAGATGCCTACTATGGAATACAGATGCAGTTAGTTGTTTATTTGGATGCTATGATGGAGGTGGAAAAAGAACATCACCCAGGGTATCATGTGATACCAGCTGGCATTTTTTATTACAATGTAAAAGATCCCTTTATTGATTTAAAGGATGGACAGGAGTGGGAAGGAGAAAGTGACCTGAAGGAATTTAAAATGTCAGGCTTAGTGAATGCAGAGCAGGATGTGATTTCCTGTATGAGCGACGACTTAAATGAGAATGATGGGGGCATGCCCATTTCCTTAAACAAAAATGGAACATTGTCAAAAAAATCTTCCCAAGCCACCCTGCAGCAAATAGATACACTGATTCAATATGTGAGGGGGCAGTGTAATCAGTATACTAAACAGATGGTTAATGGGGTGATTGAAAAAAATCCATTTCAGCAGGGGGATAACCATTCCTGTACATACTGTTCTTATCATGGTGTGTGTAAATTTGATGATACACAAAGAGAGTATCGCCATTTAGAAAAGCTGGCATCAGAGGAAGTATGGGGAAAGATGGGGCAGGCTGTTGAGCAAAAAAGAGAGGGAAAGGATAAGAAAGAAAAAATATAAAAGGTAGGAGGAGACATCCATGAGCAGTCAGTGGACAAAGGCACAAAATCAAGTGATTCAAAGCCGCAATGAAAATTTGCTTGTGTCAGCGGCGGCAGGTTCGGGAAAGACAGCAGTGCTGGTAGAGCGAATTATACAAAGAATTTTGGACGAGGAGAATCCTGTGGATGTGGACCGACTTCTTGTGGTAACCTTTACCAATGCGGCAGCTGGTGAGATGAAGGATAGAATCCGAAAGGCTTTGGAAGAAAAAGCAAGGGAATTTCCGGAAAACGAACATTTAAAGAGGCAGATTTCATTTGTGCACAATGCGCAGATAACTACCATCCACAGCTTTTGTCTGAATGTAATACGCAATTATTTTCATCAGATAGATTTAGACCCAGCATTTCGCATGGCAGATGAGGGAGAGACAAAGCTTTTGAAGACAGAGGTGGTAAAACAAGTATTAGAGAGCAACTTTCAGGAGGGAGAAGAGAAGTTTTATCGTTTTATTGAAAGCTATGCGCCGGGAAAGCGAGATGAAGAGATAGAGGATATGATATTAAAAATATATGAGCTTTCCCAAAGTTATCCATGGCCGGATGAATGGTTGGATAAAAGTGTAGAAAACTATAATATAGAGGAAAAATGGGAAGAGAAATGTGAATGGTATAGATTCTTAAAAAGTGTCATTGCCTTAAAAATGGAAACAGCAAAGGAAGATTTGCAGGAGGCATTTCGGTTGTCGGAGCTTCCCGGAGGCCCCTATATGTACAAAGAATTGATAGTAGATGAGCTTCATCACATGGAACAGTGGGAAACAAAGGAAACATACGAAGAGCAATATGATTTTCTCCATAGGATAGAATTTGGTTCTCTGTCAAGAAAAAGGGATAGTGCCGTAGATGCCCAGCTTAGGGAGAGGGCTAAGCTGTATCGGAATAGGGCAAAGGATGGAGTAAATAAAGTAAAGGAGAATTTTTACTTTATGACACAAAAAATGCTTGTGCAGGACAGTAAAAGTTGCCTTATGCTATTACAGGTTTTTATTGGCCTCGTCAAGGAATTTGAACAAAACTACCAAAATGCAAAAAAGGAAAACGGAATTTTGGATTTCCACGATTTGGAACATTTTGCTCTGAAAATTCTTGTGGAAAAAACGGAAGGTAAGATTAAGCCTTCACAGACTGCCTTGGAGTTGTCTCAGCTTTATCAGGAGGTGATGATTGATGAGTATCAGGACAGCAATCTGGTGCAGGAGACAATTTTGGCATGCGTCAGCGGAGGAGAGGGACATCAATATAATCGTTTTATGGTTGGGGATGTGAAGCAAAGTATTTACAAATTTCGTATGGCTCGACCAGAGATTTTTATGGAAAAGCTTTCCTGGTACAAGATGAATGAGAGCAAGAACAGTCAGGCTGTTATATTGGATAAGAATTTTAGGAGCAGGAAGGAGGTGCTGGAATTTACAAATGCTGTGTTTTCTCAAATTATGCGTCCTGAGTTGGGGGGGATTTTATATGATAAGGAAAATGCCCTGTATTGTGGTGCAGTCTTTCCCGTTCAAGAAAATGTACAGGATTATCAAACAGAAATTCTGTTGGCACAGAAACAGGAAGATGGTTTGGAAAAAGTGGAAATGCAGACAAGAATCATAGGGGAGAAAATTTGTAAAATGCAGGATGCTGCTAATCCATTTGTTGTGTGGGATAGGGAGGCTGGTACTTATCGCCCAGCAGAATATAGGGATTTTGTGATTTTACTTCGTTCCCCGTCCAAATGGCAGGATGAGATGGCAGCAATATTATCAGCAATGGGCATTCCGGCAGTGTGTCAATCTCAGAGCGGCTATTTTGATAGTATAGAAGTAGAATTGATTTTAAATTTACTTCGGGTGATTGATAATCCCAGACAGGATGTTCCTTTGGCTGGAGTTCTTCTCTCTCCTTTGGGAGGCTTTGATGAGGGTGAACTGGCGATATGGAAAATACATGCCTCCAAAGTAAATCTTTATTCGGCAATGGTTGCATACGCCAAGAGTGCAAAAGATACAAAATTGCGGGAAAAGACAAAAAGATTTTTCAATAAGCTGGAAGAATACAGAAGAAAAGCTGTATATTTATCTATTTATGACTTATTGCATTTTTTATATGAAGAAACTGGTATTTATTCTATGATAGCAGCCAGCCAAGGGGGAGATGTAAAGTGCGAGAATCTGGATATGTTAAAGCAGAAAGCAATTGCATATGAGGAAACAGTATATCAGGGGCTATTTCATTTTGTGCAGTATATTGAAAAGCTTCAAAAATTTGACATAGATTTCGGTCAGGCGTCGGGAAGCTTGGAGGGGGAAAATGCAGTACATATTATGAGTATTCATAAAAGTAAGGGGTTGGAATTTCCCATTGTTTTTATTGCAGGTTTAGAAAAACAATTTAATCAGCAGGATACGAAAAGTAAGCTTGTGGCGGATATGGATATGGGCATTGGGACGGATTGCATGGATATCAAAAGACGAAAAAGAAAGCCAACCTTGCTAAAGAGAGCAATATGTGAGAAAATAAGACTTGATAATTTAGGGGAGGAGCTGCGGGTTCTGTATGTGGCACTGACACGGGCAAAAGAAAAATTGATACTGGTAGCCAGCGATATTGACAGAGAAAAATGTGAGGAAAAGTGGAACATTGGGGATTCTAGAGAACAGGAGTCTCTTCCTTTTCATGTTTTATCCTCCGCTTCTTCTTTTCTAGATTGGATAGGAAGCGCCGTAAGCTCCTTGGGGGAGGAGAGATGCCTTTGTCATTTGGAGTATATTACGATGGAACAGATAGTGATGGAGGAAGTGAAAAGTCAAGTAAAAAAAGAAGAAATCAGAAAGGAACTGCTTCACTGGCCGGAGGAATACATTTTTGATGAGCAAATTCACAAGCAGCTTGAAGAAGTGCTGGAGTATCATTATCCGTATGAGACAAGGCAGCATATTCCTACAAAAGTCAGCGTCTCGGAATTAAAGAAAAAAAGTCATGAGGATGAATGGGAGGATGAAATTGTTGTGAAGGAACAAGAACCCATTATTCCTGCTTTTTTACAGGAGAAAAAGGAATACAGCGGCGCCAGAAGAGGAACCGCTTATCATCGTGTATTCGAATTGTTTGATTTTGAGGGGATACATTCCATAGAAAGCTGCAGGGAAATGCTTAGGAAATTGCTGGAAAAAGAACTGATTAGTGAAAAGGATGCCCAGGTTGTGAAGGAGGAGGATTTACTTGTCTTTGCAAAAACTTCCCTGTACAGCCGCATGAGAAGAGCCTTCCGTCAAGGCTTGTTGTATCGGGAGCAGCCCTTTGTGCTGGAGATAGATGCCAATCAGGTGGATGAGAAGTATGGACAGGAGGAAACTATGCTGGTACAGGGGATTATAGATGTGTTTTTTGAGGAGGAAGGGGAGCTTGTATTGGCAGACTATAAGACTGATAATGTGGGACAAGTCCGTGAATTAGAAGAAAGATATAAGGTTCAGTTAGATTATTATCAAAAGGCGTTAGAGCAAATTACAGGAAAGCATGTGAAAGAGAGAATTATATATTCTGTGAAATTTGGCGAAGAAATTTTGGTGTGAATACAAAAAAGAAAGGAAAAACACAAGCTTATGAGATATCCGAAATGGTTAAAAAAGGGAGATACAATTGGGGTGACTGCCCCTTCCGGGGGATGTGTGAAGGAGTTGGATATTAAGAGATTTCATCATGCCCGGGAAAAGCTGCAGCAATTGGGGTACCAGGTGTTTTTTACTTCCAATACGTTTACATCGGATCGGTTTGGAAGAAGCTCCTTGGGAAAAACAAGGGGAGAACAGTGGAATGAACTGGTAGGCATGGAGCAAGTAAAAGTGATAAATAGTGCAAAGGGGGGAGATTACCTTGTGGAGATGCTGCCCTTTGTGGATTGGGAGAGGTTTCAGGAAAATCCAAAGTGGTTTCAGGGATATTCGGATAACACAGGGTTAATTCATACCATTACTACAAAGTATGATATTGCCGCAATCTATGGAGGACATTTTGGAGAATTTGGGATGGAGCCTTGGGAGTCTTGTGTGCTTCGCAATTTGGAGATTTTAGAAGGGAAATCAGTTGTACAAAAAAGCTTTGATATGTATGAGGCAGATTTTCACGATAGAGTCACTGGACTGGAAGGATTCTCGAAGGATAAGCCTGTGTATTGGAAAAATAAAAATAATAGGCAGAGACAACAACTGCAGGGGAGATTGTTAGGGGGATGCTTGGATGTGCTGTTAAATTTATGTGGAACAAAGTATGACAACACATTGGGATTTATAGACAAATACAAGGAGGATGGTATTCTCTGGTATTTAGAGAGTTTTGATACTAGCGCAGAGAATTTAATGATGGGTCTGTGGCATTTAAAAGAACTGGGCTGGTTTGAATATGCAGCTGGTATTGTGTTTGGAAGACCATTGTTTTACAAGTCTTTTAGTGATATGAGCTATGAGGAGGCTGCATCTATGATGCTGCAGGAGCTGGAATTGCCAATGATATTTGATGCGGATATTGGCCATATGGGGCCTCAATTTACAATGATAAACGGCGCTGTGGCGAAAGTGTCATGTGAAAATGGCAGAGGAGAATTGATGTATATCTAGGGAATCATTATTTTTATGATATATGTGATTGGATAAGCAGGATGTGAAGAATAGACATAAAAAATAAGAAAAGATTTATAAGGTGGGATGATTTTGCCGTGATTGGTATAATAGGAAAAAGAATTGTACAATTAATATTGGTGCTTTTTGGGGTTTCTCTTCTTGTGTTTGTTATGCTTCGGGTACTGTCACCTGACCCGGCATCTATTGTTTTAGGTCAGCAGGCAACAGAGCAGTCGAAAGAAGAGTGGCGGACTGCCAATGGGCTAAATCAGCCAATCATAAAACAATATGTAGATTTTGCAGCAGATGCGCTCCGAGGGGATTTTGGGAAATCTTATTACACAAAAGTATCTGTGCAGGAGGAAATAAAACCTAGATTTAAAGCAACGTTTGAGTTGACTTTTGGAGCAACTATTCTGGCATGTCTTCTGGGAATCGGTATTGGGACATTATGTGCCGTAAAGAAAAATCAGCTGCCGGATTATATAGGGCGAATCGTTTCTGTTTCCGGCGTGTGTGTGCCTATCTTTTTTATGGGTATACTGCTAAACTTGTTTTTTAGCAATTTTTTGCATATATTGCCGTCATCAGGAAGAATAGAGCCCTTACTAAAACCAGAAAACATTACAGGTTTTGTGTTGGTTGATTGCTTGCTGGATGGAAATATGGATGGTTTTGTGGATGCTGTAAAACATATGATTTTGCCGGTGATTACTCTTGCTATGTACTCTATGGCAGTAATAGCCAGAGTGATGAGAACCAATATGATAGAGACGATGGAGAAGGATTTTATATTGACTGCAAGAGCAAAAGGAATATCAGAGTGGAGGGTTATATGGAATCATGGTGTGAGAAATAGTATTTTGCCGGTGATAACTGTAATCGGAGTGCAGTTTGGTGTTCTGCTGGGAGGAGCAGTTCTCACGGAAGAGGTGTTTGCCTGGCCGGGGATTGGAAGCTATATGGTGGAGGCTGTCTTGAAGTCGGATTTTCCGGCAATACAGGCAACAGTATTGCTATTTGCAGTTACTTTTGTTGTGACCAATACTATTGTGGATTTGTTGTATATTTATCTGGATCCTAGGATAAGGATGACCAATTAAAGAGGCTTTTGTAAAATAAAAAAACATAAAAATATTACTTATTTATTTTGTGATTTTACTTGTGTATATGAATCTGATTTTGTGGAATCAACTGAAAAATACAAGATAAATAATTGGAAAAATGTGTAAAACATAAAAGGTGATAGAGGATGAGTGTTCAAAAAAAAATTTTTCATGGTAATGTTTCCCTGGTGATAGGAATAATTTTTTTAATTCTTATGTTTGGACTTACAATATTGGAACAAATATGGCTGCCCTATTCACCAGAGAGTGTGGATATGAGTCAAACATGTTTGAGGCCCTCCTTGGAACATTGGTTTGGGACAGACCAATTGGGAAGAGATTTATTCAGCCGGATTGTTTCAGGAGCAAAATATTCCTTGGTGATTGGTTTTGGCGGAGTAGGTTTTGCTGCTCTGATTGGCACAACAATAGGTATGGTATCTGGCTTCTATGGTGGGAGAATCAGTACTTTTTTAATGAGATTGATGGATATCATGCTGTCCATACCATCCATTTTGCTGGCGATAACCTTTGTGGCTGCTTTTGGAAAAGGCCTGGTAAACACCATATTAGCAGTAGGAATAGTGGCTATTCCTGATTATGCCAGACTAGTCAGAGGAATGGCGCTTTCCATTAAAGAACAGGATTATGTACAGGCGGGGAGAATGATTGGATGCAGTGATATGCGATTGCTGCTTTTTTATATATTTCCGGGGATGGTGCCTACATTAGTGGTGAGGTGTACATTGGGAGTAGCCACTGCTATTTTGGAGGGGGCGTCATTAGGCTTTTTAGGTCTAGGGGTACAGCCTCCTTTGGCAGAGTGGGGAGATATGCTGGGAAAATCAAAGGATTATATATTTCAGGCCCCCCACACTCTCCTATTTCCTGGATTGGCACTGACGATTTTAATATTGGCAGTAAATATGTTAGGGGACGGGTTGAATGAAACAATAAAAAAACATAGATGAATGATAGGAAAATCCGTTTGGTTTCTTGTAACTGAACGGATTTTTTGTTAAAATAATGTTAGGATAAAAAGGTATTTTGCCTTTAAACGGATACCAACAGATTGTAGAAAGGGTAAGGGTAATATAATTCATTGAAAACATTAAATCACCAATTTGAAAATAAGAAGTTTCTTGTTGATTTTTTACAGAATATCATACTTCAAAGTACAGATCAGGTTTTAGTTCGCATTCACAGTGCCATTCATACAACAGAAGAGATAAAAGAAGTGATAGATGTGGTGAAACAAATTATACCGCAGGCACATATTATAGGATGCAGTGCAGCGCAGATTATCTGTGAGGGAAAGGTAATACCAAAGAGCTGCCTTGTTTCTGTTTCTGTTTTTGAAGCAGCAGAAATTGTGACAGGACGAATAAATTGTATGAAAGAAGATGGAAATTGGAAAGATGGCCAACAGATTGCCGGAGAGTTAGTACAAAAGCTGCCGGAGAAAGCCAGTGGCTTTATGTTTGTGTTTTTTCCATTGGTTTACAGCAAGATTGAAAAATTCATTAACACCTTTAATGCATCGGAGCTACCTGTTTGGATGTTAGGGGGCGCTGCCTGCGTGGAGGACGAGGACGGAAAAATTAATAGTGCGCCTGCTTATGTGATAGAAGGAGAGCAGCCAGCAGTTTTGGATATGGTGTATGCTTACATCAGTGGGAAGGAATTAAATATTTATGGGGATTATGTCTGCGGTGCTGAGCCTATTGGCAGAAGAAGCGTAATCAGCAGCGACGGCTGTCTTATTCAGCAAGTAGATGGCATAAATGGTGCACAGTGGTATGAGGCTATGCTTGGGAAGGAAAATCTGCAAAAAGATCCTACATTGGCGCAGGTATTTCCAGTGATTAAACGGGACGGCAAGGGAATTACCTATTATGTGGAGTATATACAGGAGGGAAAGGATTCTATATTAAAATCCTTTGGGGAATTAGAGGACAAAAGTCAAATTTCTGTTGGATATTTTCATCCTGAGAAAATCTATGATTTGGTGAAAGGAGTTATGAAAAATATTGAATCACAGCCGGCGGAAGCAATTTTTGCCTATGATTGCCAGTCCCGAATGAGTTTATTACATAACTGCGCTGCCTGGGAAAATGCTAATTTCAGTACCACAAATATTAGCGGGGCATTATTGGCAGGAGAGATTTCCTCAACCGGAGGCAAGAATCTTTATGCCAATTATAGTTTTGTGCTGGCAGCATTGTCGGAACACAAGGAATCTCATTTTATTTTAAGCGAACGTAAAATGGGTAGTGTGCAGGATTTGCAGGAAGATAATGTGCAGATGGTAAATTACCTTTTGATGAATGCCAACAAACATCTCAATGAGGAGTTGGCAGACCAGCAAACCAAAATGAAAGATGCTATTTTTTATAATTCTACTATGGTGCTGGAAAATCAGTTAAAATATCAGTACGATAAAGAAAGTATATGTCTTGACAAAACAGCCATACTGTTGCTGAATAACGAAAAGATGCTGCGGTTGTTTTCTGGTCTTGCCAAAACATATGAATTTCTTAGGGACAGTTATGCAAGCTTGGGACAGAAGTTTCGCATGCCTGGCTTATATATTTATAGCTATGAAGAAACATCCCTGTTATTGGCAGCTGATTCTCAGATTACAGCGGAAACCTTTGTACAGTTAGTAGATGAAATTCAGTTGTTTTTGGATAAGTTTTCTTATGAAGGAATTCAGTTATCTTATACAGCTGTGATATCATTGCAGGAAGAGGAATCTTTACAGCGCTTGGAGTCAGGACTGCACTATGCGAAAAGTAATAAATTGACGAAGGTATGTCTAGATGAGATGGAGGACAAATTACAAAAGGAGCAGGAGGACATTCATATGCTCTGGGTAATTCGTGAAGCATTGCTCCATCGCCGGATAGTTCCGTTTTTCCAGGAAATTCATGATAATGAAAATGGAACAAAACGAATGTTTGAATCATTGCTTCGTCTTTATGATGAAGAGGGGAAAATATATTATCCCAATAGTTTTTTGCCGGTGGCAAAAGAATATGACTTATATGAGAGCTTGTCCGAATTGATGGTGGAAACAGTTATGGATATGTTTGAGAAAAAGGATATTCGGGTAACCATTAATTTAAATGTGCAGGATATCTATAACCGAAAAATGCTGAGGATGATTTTTGATAAAATGCAGAAAACTCCATATCCGGAAAACTTTGTTTTTGAATTGATTGAGAGTGAGGAAGTCAGGGATTATGAATATATTCAAGAGTTTTCGGACCGCATTCACGAGTGTGGGGGTAAGGTGGCAATTGATGATTTTGGCAGCGGTTTTTCAAGCCTTTTACATATTCTCAATATTCGAGCAGATTATATTAAGATTGATGGGGAAATCATCCGTAAACTGACAGAAGATGCAAGATGTCGGGATTTTCTTGAATTTATTAATGCCTGGTGTGAAAAGGTTGGGCAGGAATTGATATGTGAATATGTAGAAAATGAGCAGATACAAGAGATTATGGAAGATATAGGAGTACATCATTCTCAAGGATATTATTTTTCTAAACCGCATCCGTGGAGTGAAGAAGACGAGAAGGCGGTTGCTTTAGATGGCAATTGAATATATTAGGAGAGCAGCATATGACAGCAGGCATACAGATTCACCAATTAAATATCAGCTATGAAAAATCCAGATGTTGTCAGCAAGTGGTAAAGAATGCTGAATTTTCCATTCAGGCGGGAACAACAATGGCACTTGTGGGTGAGACGGGATGTGGAAAAAGCACCATAGGAAAAGCCATGATTGGTTTGTTGCCAAAACAGGCAAAAATATTGTCAGGTGAAATACATTTTAATGGAGAAAATATATTGAAATATAGCGAAAAAGAATGGCTTGAAATTCGTGAATCAAAAATCTCAATTATATTCCAAGAGCCTATGACGGCCTTAAATCCGGTGATTTCTATTGGAAAACAAATAGAGGAGGCAGTAGGAAGAAAAAGATATCCTCAAAAAAAAGAGAGAAAAAGAAGAGTCATAGAATTATTGGAGGAAGTGGGTATCCATAATGCCCAGGAGAAACAAAAATACTATCCCCATCAAATAAGCGGCGGGCAGCGCCAAAGAGTGGTGATTGCCATGGCATTAGCTAAAAATCCTGAATTGTTAATAGCAGATGAACCGACTACCGCATTGGATATTTCAGTGCAGAATCAGATTTTGCAGCTGTTGAAAAAATTGCAGCAAAAATATCATATGAGTATATTGCTTATCACCCATGATTTTGCTGTGGTAAAGGATATGGCAGAAAATATGGCAGTTATGCTGGATGGAGAGATTTTAGAGTTGGGGAAAACAAAGGAAATATTAAAAAACCCCCAGTCAAATTATACAAAAAAATTGTTGTCCTGTATACCTAGAATAGACCAATCGGTTAGAAGGCTTGGATAATCAGGAGATTATAGAGTAAAAAATAACTAAAGGATTCTGGTGATTATATGATGGAAATGAAAGTTTCAGATAATCAGGATTTTGGACAGGATTATGAATATGTATTGGAAATGGCAAATGTATCAAAATCCTTTTCTGTCAAAGAAAATTGGCTAGGAAAAATCATTCAAGTGCAGCATGTGCTGAAAGATATATCTTTGCAAATAAGGAGAGGAGAAATTCTTGGTCTGGTGGGAGAGTCAGGATGTGGAAAAACAACATTGGGGAAGGTTATTGCAGGTTTGTATTCTTTGGATGCAGGGGAAATTAAATTTTGTGGGGAGGATATCACACATAGAAAAAAGGAGGATTTGAGGAGGTTATCTACAAAGATACAGATGGTGTTTCAAGATCCCTATTCTAGTCTCACCCCCCATCGAACGATAGAAGATATAATAAAAGAACCTTTATGGATTCATCATATATGTGATAAAAAACAAATACCTAAAGAAATAGACCGTTTATTAGAACAGGTTGGACTTTCCTCAAAATGTAAAACGGATTATCCCTATCAGTTAAGCGGTGGACAACGGCAACGAGTAGGAATAGCCAGGTGTTTGGCATTACAACCTTCTTTGATGATTTGTGATGAACCTGTCTCTGCATTAGATGTTTCTGTTCAGGCACAAGTGTTGAATCTGCTTCTTGATTTAAAAGATCAATATCATTTTTCCTGTCTTTTTATTGCTCATGGAATGAATGTCATTCATCATATCAGTGACAGAGTTGCGGTGATGAACAATGGACAAATCATAGAAATCAATGAAAAACAACAATTGTTTCGCAATCCAAAGCACCCTTATACGAAGTATCTATTATCCCAATTGCTTCCTTTGTAGAAAGTTACTTACTCTGCAGTAATAAAATAGCTGTTATAAATCCATATAAAATATCATAGTTATAGAATTGATATAAAATATATGGGATTATATCGTGAAAAATAAATTTGACAGTTTATTTTTTACACGGCTATTTGTGCGGGGAACATCATGAATAGCTTTCTATCCGACACGAGAAACTGCAAAAGCAGCTTTCTCATGCGGTTCCACGAACATAAAATGTTCTCGGAATGGAGTTTATTATGCAAATTCATGTGGTACAATCAGGTGAAACAATGGAAGGAATTGCTGAAGCATATAATAGTTCTTATGAAGAATTGCTTCAGTATAATCAGCTTCCCAATCCGGATAATTTAGTTGTTGGACAATGTGTCTTAATACCTGGTGCATCTGCTCCTTTGGGGGAAATGATAGTGAATGGTTATTTATATCCTCATATTGATGAGGAAGTATATCGTCAGGCGTTGCCAAGTTTGACAAATGTTACTATATTTGGGTATGGTTTTGATGGGGAAGGGAACTTAATAGAAACACCAGATGAGGAAGTAATAGCAATAGCACAGTCCTATGGAGTAAAGCCAATTATGTTGTTGGCGGCTATGGATGAGCAGGGACAATTTAGTTTGGAAAATGGCAGAGTGGTTTTTGGAAATACTCTGCTTCAGGAAAAATTGATTGCTGGGATTTTAGTGGTAATGCAGCAAAAAGGATATGTTGGGCTGGATATTGATATGGAGTTTATTCCGGCAGATTTAAAGGAAGACTATATCAATTTTATTGAGAATGTAACAAGACAGTTAAATCAATATGGTTATTTTGTTAATGTGGATTTGGCGCCAAAGGTGTCTGCGACGCAGCAAGGGCTACTGTATGAAAGCCATGATTATGCCAGAATCGGACAAATTGCAGACAGAGTATTGTTGATGACCTATGAGTGGGGTTACACTTATGGTCCCCCCATGGCAGTTGCGCCGTTGCCCTCAGTGAAAAGGGTGCTGGATTATGGTGTCAGTGAAATTGAAAAAGAAAAAATATTTATGGGAATCCCTAACTATGGCTATGACTGGCCCCTGCCTTATGAGAGGGGAGTTACGGCAGCTAGAACAATAGGGAATGAGGAAGCGATTAGGCTGGCAGCAAACTACAATACAGAAATTTTGTTTGATGAAAATGCGATGGCACCTTATTTTTATTACACAGATGAGCAGGGAATAGAGCATGTTGTCTGGTTTGAGGATGCCAGAAGCATTCAGGCTAAGGTGCAATTAGGTTTTAGCTATCCTCTGAGGGGATTGGGTTATTGGAATATAATGCGTCCATTTCCCCAAAATTGGAGGGTGTTAGACGCCTTGTGTGAAATACAAAAAATGTGATATAATATGTCATAAGGAGGGGCCCATCATAGATGGGAGGATACCTTATGACCTGCGTGTGCATCAGCACACTACCAAAATATGTCATAAGGAGGGGCCCATCATAGATGGGAGGATACCTTATGACCTGCGTGTGCATCAGCACACTGAAAATAAAACAGAAAAAGAAAGGAAAATACATGAGAGAAGAAGAACAGATGAATATATCAGAACAAATTTTATACATAGGGGTGAATGATAGGGCTATTGATTTATTTGAGGGGCAGTACAAAGTAGAAAATGGTGTATCTTACAATTCATGGATTATCCTAGATGAGAAAATAGTGATTATGGATACGACAGACAAGCGATTTAGTGCTACATGGCTGAAAAATGTGGAAGAAGCTTTGGATGGACGTTTGCCCGATTATCTTCTGGTATCTCATTTAGAACCAGACCATGGGGGAAATATACAAGCAATTATGACAAAATATCCGCAGATGACGTTAATCATCAGTTCAAAAGCGGCAGCTATGTTGTCTCAATTTACAACACAGGATTTTTCAGAAAGGGTGCATATGGTATCAGAAGGGGAAACTTTGTCATTAGGCAAGCATACGCTGCAGTTTTTTATGGCACCTATGGTTCATTGGCCGGAGGTGATGGTAACTTATGAGCAGACGGAGGGAATTTTGTTTAGTGCAGATGGATTTGGGAAATTTGGCTGTATTGGAACGAAGGAGGAATGGCTAGAGGAAGCTAGGCGATACTATATCAATATTGTAGGGAAATACGGAGTGCCGGTGCAGACCTTGCTGAAAAAGGCATCTGCCTTGGAGATAAATCAGATTTGTCCCCTGCATGGTCCAACCTTAAAAGAAAATTTATCTTATTACATATCTTTCTATCAAAAATGGAGCAGCTATGAACCAGAGGAGAAGGGAACTTTGCTTGTGTATGGTTCTGTATATGGCAATACAGCACAAGCAGTAAAGGAGCTTGCCTGTGAGTTGGAGAATAGAGGAGAAAAAACAGTTGTGATAGATTTAGCCAGGGAGGATATGGCGCAAGCGGTTGCCTATGCTTTTCGTTTTGACAAGCTGGTATTGGCATCTATCACATATGATGCAGGCATTTTTCCGTGTGTGGAGGATTTTCTTTATCATTTGAAGATGAAAGCATACCAAAATCGAAAAATTGGATTTATAGAAAACGGTTCATGGGCGCCAATGGCAGGTAAAGTTATGAGGGAGCAATGTGAAGCTATGAAAAATATAACAATTTGTGAAAATATAGTGACCATTCGCTCGGCTTTGAAGGAAGATAATAAAAAGCAGTTGAAAGCTTTAGCTGAGGAGCTGCTGCAATAGCTAGGTATAAAGACAGGAATATGAAACAAACTATAGGCAGAGTCAAACTGCTGATGTTAATAGTACCATGAAAGAATATATATTAAAGAACGGGAAGAATTAACTTGACAATTATCAATAAATATTGTATAAATGACAAAAAGGCGATGATAAGAATAAGTAACATTTCATGAAACATACAGAGAGATGTCGGCAGGTGAAAGGCATTTGGGAAGTGAGATGTGAATACCTCTTTGAGCTTTGCACCGAATGACAATAGGAATTAAGCTAGTGTTTAGTAGGCTGCAACGGTTTGGCGGTCGTTATCCTGCCAGGGTATCATGAGTGGCTAGCTCATTGTACTTGCAGAGGCAGATAGTGTGAGCTATTTGTGAAAAAAGGTGGTAACACGAGAGCATGCTCTTGTCCTTTTGATTGGTTAATTCAATGTAAAGGATAAGGGCTTTTTTAATGTTATAGTTTAATAAAAAGAAAGGATGATAGCAGTGAAAATTTATGAGGAATTAGTGGCAAGAGGATTAATAGCCCAAGTGACAGACGAGGAAGAAATCAGAGAATTGATTAATAATGGAAAGGCAACTTTCTATATTGGTTTTGACCCAACCGCTGACAGCCTTCATGTAGGCCATTTTATGGCTCTTTGTTTGATGAAAAGACTGCAGATGGCGGGGAATAGACCAATTGCATTGATTGGTGGTGGTACTGCCATGGTTGGTGACCCATCAGGAAGAACAGATATGCGCACAATGATGACAAAAGAACAGATTCAGCACAACAGTGATTGTTTTAAGGAACAGATGAGCAAATTTATTGATTTCTCTGAGGGGAAGGCGCTGCTTGTAAACAATGCAGATTGGCTGTTGGATTTGAATTATATTGAAGTGCTCAGAGAGGTGGGGGCACATTTTAGTGTAAACAGAATGCTTACTGCGGAATGTTACAAGCAGAGGATGGAAAAAGGATTAAGCTTTTTGGAGTTTAACTACATGATAATGCAAAGTTATGATTTCTACGCATTATTCCAAAAATATGGATGCAATCTACAATTTGGAGGAGATGACCAGTGGAGTAATATGCTGGGCGGAACAGAATTGATTCGCCGTAAATTAGGAAAAAATGCATGTGCTATGACAATTACTCTTCTGTTAAATTCTGAGGGAAACAAAATGGGAAAAACACAAAAGGGTGCAGTTTGGCTTGACCCTAATAAGACATTGCCTTTTGAGTTTTATCAATATTGGAGAAATGTGGCGGATGCTGACGTATTAAAATGCATTCGAATGCTTACGTTCCTGCCGCTGGAACAAATTGATGAGATGGATAACTGGGAGGGCAGCCAGTTAAATAAAGCAAAAGAAATATTAGCCTTTGAACTGACCAAATTAGTCCATGGGGAAGAGGAGGCAAATAAAGCCCAGGAAGGTGCTAGAGCTTTGTTCGGCGGCAATGCCAATACAGAAAACATGCCGATTTACCAAGTGAATCAGGAGGACCTTACCAATGATGAGATAGATATTTTGACATTGTTAGTAAAATCCGGTTTGGTTTCATCTAAATCTGAAGCAAGACGAGCAGTGACTCAAAATGGAGTGTCTGTGAATAACGAGAAAGTGACAGATATTACTGTTGTCTATACAAAAGAGCAGCTGATGAGTGAAGAGCATATTTTAAAAAGGGGAAAGAAAAACTTTAAAAAAATTGTAATGAAGTAATAG
>CAJTQG010000020.1:0-23519 GCA_910578605.1 uncultured Lachnospiraceae bacterium
TAGTTTAACATATTCTTGTTAAAATTCAATGAATTTTTTATATGTTTATACTTATAAAACTTTTATGCTTTTCTGGCTCCGTTTTTTGTTACTATCCACTTTATCAATATGTTTTTTGAGGTAGGCCTTATACTGAAGGAATAGGATTTTTCCAATAATTCCTTTGCTTCCTTTAACTGTTCTAAATCATTGGCATACAATGTTGCAATGCAGTCCTCCTTCTCCACCTTATCCCCCACTTTTTTGTGCAAAACCACCCCCACCTTTAAATCAAGCTGACTCTCTTTTGTTGCTCTGCCCCCTCCTAAAATCATAGCTACCCGTCCAACTTGGGATGCATTAATTTTCTCCACAAATCCGCTGCTATCCGCCAGTACATCCATCACAATTGACGGCTTAGGAAATTTGCTTGTATTCTCAACACATTCTAATGAACCCCCTTGACTTTTCACAAATTCTTTAAACTTCTTCAATGCCCGTTTACTTTCCACTGCCTCCTCCAGCATTGCTCTTGCCTCCTCCAGACTTTCTGTCCTTTTTGCCTTTAACAGCATATAGGAGCCAAGTACATAAGATAACTCCAATAAATCTTTGGAGCCGCCCCCATCTAAAGTCTCGATTGCCTCCTTCACCTCCAGGGCATTTCCCACGGCATAACCCAACGGCTCATCCATATCGGTGATGACAGCTACCATATCTCTTCCCGCCCCAATGCCAATTCTTATCATCTCCTGGGCTAAAGCGATAGCAGACTTTTCTTCCTTCATAAAGGCGCCGCTCCCAACTTTCACATCCAACACAATGGCGTCTGCACCGGAGGCAAGCTTTTTACTCATAATACTGCTGGCTATTAAAGGAATACTGTCGACCGTCGCCGTCACATCTCGAAGGGCATATATTTTTTTGTCCGCAGGAGCCAAATTTACAGTCTGACTGGCAAGTGCCATATGAATATTATTTACCTGATGTATAAATTCCTCCTCACCCAAGGCAGTGCGAAAACCCTCTAAACTTTCAAGCTTATCTATTGTTCCCCCTGTATGCCCTAGACCTCTTCCAGACATCTTTGCCACAGGCACACCACAGGCAGCAACCATCGGCCCCACAACAAGCGTAGCCTTATCTCCTACCCCTCCTGTACTGTGCTTATCCACCTTGACGCCATGAATCGCCGACAAATCCATAAATTCACCACTATATGCCATCTCCATCGTCAAGGCCAAAGTTTCCTCCTGATTCATTCCCTTATAATAAATCGCCATTAACATTGCCGCCATCTGATAATCTGGTATCTCCCCCTGAGTAAAGCCCTTCACCATATACCGGATTTCCTCTTCACTCAAATGTCCTCCGTTCCTTTTCTTCATAATCAGGTCGTACATATGCATCTCTCTCACCACCGATTCCTCATTATATCTTTGTTATTCATGTTGTTCACGTTTTAAATTGTTCATGTTTTAAAGTTTTAATATCATATATTTTTCATCTTTTATTGACTTATTATTTGTGAATAAAAGCTTTTTCCTGCTGGAAGATGGGACAACTGAAAAATCTCAGCCACCGTGCTCCCAGTATCTGCAAAACTTCCTCTTGTGCCAAGGTTCACACCAGCTTTAATAGATTTTCCATATACAAGCAAAGGTACATATTCTCTTGAATGGTCCGTACTTGGTGTTGTGGGATCGCATCCATGGTCTGCCGTAATCACAAGAATATCCTCTTTCTCCATTGCTTCCATCACCTCTGGTAGCCTTACATCAAATTCCTCTAAGCCGTTTGCATAACCCTCCACATCATTGCGATGCCCCCACTTTGAATCAAATTCTACTAAGTTTGTAAAAATCAATCCCTCCTGCCTTTCCTTCATGGCCTGAATGGTGCAGTTGATCCCTTCTTGATTATCCTTTGTATGTACAGATTTTGTAATACCACATCCAGCAAAAATATCTTCAATTTTCCCTATGGCATATACCATCAAGCCTTTTTGGGCCATATATACTAACAAATTGTCTTTTGGAGGCTTTCTAGAAAAATCTCTTCGATTGGAAGTTCTCACAAAGTTTCCCTGTTGTCCTACAAAAGGCCTTGCAATAACCCTTCCTACATTATATTCTCCTTGAAGCAATTCTCTGGCAATTTTGCACATATGGTAAAGCTGTTCTACGGCATAGACCTCCTCGTGACAAGCAATCTGAAATACACTGTCCGCTGATGTGTAAAGAATAGGTTTTCTCGTTTTAATATGCTCTTCACCTAATTGCTCTATTATTTTTGTGCCTGATGCCGGCGCATTCCATAAAACTCCTGGCAACTGTGCCCTGTGAATCCACTCCTCCACCAACTCCGTAGGAAAACCTTTCGGATAAACTGGAAATTTCTTGGAAGAGTAAATCCCTGTCATCTCCCAATGACCAATTGTAGTATCTTTTCCATTTGATTGCTCTGCCATTCTTGCATAATTTGCCAAAGGCTTCTGGGTTTTATCTATTCCTGTCATTCCCTCTATATTTCCTAACCCCAGCTTTATCATATTAGGTATATGCAGTTTTCCTCTGACCTTTACGATATTGCCCAGCGTGTTGCTTCCCTCATCCCCAAATTCCTTAGCATCTGGCATTGCTCCCATGCCTACGCTATCTAGCACAATCCAAATCACTCTTCTCATCATGGATCACCCTTTCCTTATGATTGTATATTCCCATAAATTCACAAAAAATGCATTTTTTTCTTTACTTTATTTATTTTTTCTTGCGAATTATATTTCAATATATTATAATGGCATTTGTTTGTTTATTTCAATTTTATTTGTTATTATAACACTTTTGTTGATGATAGAGTATAAAAAGAATGCTGCTGCTGCAAATTTTATTGCATTTTATCCTATCATTTCATAAATAGTATGCTAAGGGTTCAAGTTCCAAATGCCGTTCCTATCTGTATAATATAGCTTTGGAACTTAATACCTGCTGAACATGAGAAAGAAGCGATTTACTCAGTAAATCAGCAGCTTTCAAATGTTTGAAAGATTGCAGGAGTTGTGACAACACAGCAATCCAACCCATCTGTTGAGGGCAAAATACCTATTGCCTCCAACATCTAAATATATTTTTATAGTAAGAAAGGAATCATAATTATGAGTTTTGAATTCGTCCGAAAGCTTCCAACTCCCCAGGAAATTAAAGAAGAATTTAAGCTTCCTGAGAGACTGGTGGCTTTAAAAGCAAAAAGAGATACTGAAATTAAGAAGGTTTTCACCGGTGAATCTGATAAATTTATTGCCGTTATCGGTCCATGTTCTGCCGATAATGTAGATTCTGTATGTGACTATGTAGAGCGATTATCCAAAGTACAGGAAAAAGTTGCTGATAAATTGATTTTGATTCCAAGAATTTACACAAACAAACCCCGCACTACCGGCGAGGGCTACAAGGGAATGCTTCACCAGCCAGACCCTGAAAAACAGCCGGATATGCTGGAGGGGTTAATTCATATCCGCAAAATGCACATTGAATGTATGGAAAATACAAACCTGACAGCGGCAGACGAGATGCTGTATCCAGAAAATTATCGCTATTTTTCTGATATTTTATCATATGTTGCCATAGGCGCCCGCTCCGTGGAAGATCAGCAGCATCGTCTCACTGTAAGTGGTATGGACATCCCTGCCGGAATGAAAAATCCTACAAGCGGAAATTTTGGAGTAATGTTAAATTCTGTTACTGCTGCACAGTCACCTCACACCTTCCTCTACCGAGGCTGGGAGGTAAACACAGACGGCAACCCATACACCCATACTATTTTGAGAGGCGGAGTGGATAAACATGGACAGACATTGCCTAACTATCACTATGAAGATTTAATTCGCCTATCCAATATGTACAGAGAAAGAAATTTAAAAAATCCGGCTGTAGTTGTAGATGCCAATCACTCCAACTCCGGCAAACAATATAAAGAACAGATTCGCATTTGCAAGGAGGTTATGCACAGCCGCAGGCATTCAGCCGATGTGCGCAGCTTAGTAAAAGGACTTATGATCGAAAGCTATATTGAGGAGGGCTGTCAGAAAATCGGAGAACATATTTATGGCAAGTCCATCACTGACCCATGCCTTGGCTGGAGAGATTCTGAGCAGTTAATCTACACCATTGCCGATATGGTATAATCAATCCATATGATAAAATAAAGAAACGTGTCACCGGCCTAATAAAACATAGTATTATATTAGGCCTAAAGGTCAAATGTTGCTCCTATTTACATAAAAGCAACATTTGAAACCTTAATGACACACAAAACATGGGCAGGATGCCATCTAACTGCAAGTTATTACTTGCAAAGCTCAAACTCTTGGATGGGTTTGATTGTATACCTCCCTGATTTTTCTTTTTGACAATTCAGCATACACTTGGGTGGAATTCATATCTACATGACCAAGCATCTCCTGCACAGCATGCAAATCTGCCCCATTTTCCACTAGATGAAGGGCAAAAGAGTGACGCAGAGTTGTAGGTGTTATTTCCTCCTCTATTCCAGACATTTTGGCATAATTTTTTAATATTTTCCAAAATCCCTGGCGACTCATTTTTTTTCCCTGCAAGCTGACAAAAAGAGTATTATCATTCTCCTTTGCCATCTGGCCTCTCACTTGTTCTATGTATATATGCAGGGCTTGTCTAGCATATTTTCCAAAAGGAATTACTCTCTGCCTTCCAAGAGCTGTACATGTAATATAAGATAGCTCCATATTTAAATCTTCTAACTTTAATTCTAACAGCTCATTTACTCGCAACCCCGTAGCATAGAGCAGTTCTAACATTGCTTTATCCCTACAGCCCTTTGCTGTATTCAAATCCGGCATTTTTAAAAGAGTTTCCACTTGAAACTCATTGAGCACTATCGGCAGCTTTCTCTCCACTTTAGGTTTCTTTAAATGGTTCATAGGATTGCTCTCTATATGTCCCTTTGTCACCTGGTAAGAAAAAAAAGCCTTCAATGTACTCATATGTCTTGCCACACTTGCCGTACTTAAATTATTTTTTTCCAGCCCAAACAAATAACTTTGTATAAATAAGGGAGTAATTTTACTTACATTTTGTAACTGCTGTTCTTGACAAAATGTAAGCAGCTTTTGCAAATCCCGATTATAAGAGACACAGGTATTCTCTGAATGTTTCTTCTGTTCTCTCATAAATTGAATAAATTCTTCTATCTCCTTTTTCACACCCCCATGCCTCCTTTTCCTATTTCTATTGTTTCAATAAATTCTTTTTAATATCTCTATATTTCCATAAGTCTCTACTAGACATTCCAAAAAAACAAGCCCAAATACAAGCAGTATACTAGGAATCATCTTTACACACATTCTTTTCCATGAATTAGAGGAGCTGTTTAGTATATACTGTCGAGTCTGCATGCTGAAATAGAGAACGTAGGCTATTAATGGAAGATATATAAAATAATGTGGAAAACAATTTCCTATAAAATATAAAATCCCCTTTACTCCCTTTTGTTCCACCAAACCCTCCAAAAATAAAGTGTGCATCATTGCTGTTATAAAACAGTAAAAAAAATTATATATTTTTGAAAATACAGTGAAGGAGAACAATACAATCCATAAAACCTCTTTCATTCTTTTTCTCCAGATAAAAAACAAGTAATCCCCCTTGCTGATATTTTCCTTATTTTCTATCCATGAAACACCATAATTAAAATATTCCTGAAATTCAAAATGATTTACCTTCAGCAGTCGATACAGCAAGATTCCGCAGAGTCCTCCTACCACTATGGCATATAGCAATGGATGATACCACTTTTTATAAAACTTCATCCCTATCATTCCCTCCAATGACCTTTTTTTCACTATATGCCTGTACTCTTTTTCTTATGCCCCTTTATTGAATACAATATTTGCGGTAATATGCCAAAATTGCCGCAACAGTTTTGGAATCTTGTATTTCACCCTTTTCTATTTTTTCTAACAACTCATGTACAGAATATGACTTCCACTCAACATACTCTTCCTCGTCTAGCTTCTGCTTTGTCTCCACCAGCCCATCTACTACATAGATATCAATCTTTTCATTGCAGAATGCCACTGTAGTGTAAATAGAAAGCAAAAACTCTGCATTTTGAGGACGATACCCTGTCTCCTCCTCACATTCACGCATAGCACACAATTTGGTAGGCTCTTCCTTTGACTCTAAGCCACCAGCAGGTATTTCTAATGTATAGCGGTCTAACGCATTTCTGTATTGGTGCACCATTATAATTTTCCCGTCCTCCATAACAGGCACTGCTGCTGCTGCACCTTGATGCATAATAAAATCATATTGTACATGGGCACCGCTTGGAGTCTCGATATCATCTTGACATACCTTTAATATTTTTCCTTCATAAACCACTTTTCTTCCTAATCTTTTTAACGGTTTCATCAATATCCTTCTTTCTTATTTGGAATCTATTTTTTGATTCTCTTTTGAATCTATATTGTAATTAACATATTATTTTTTACGATGAATGAAAGCCTATTGATTTTTCATAGCAGGCATCTGTTGCCTTTATCACTGCATTTCTAAAACCATGCTCCTCCAATGCTGATACAGCCGCAATAGTAGTTCCTCCTGGTGAACATACATTGTCCTTCAACTTACCTGGATGCTCTCCTGTCTCTAATACCATTTTTGCTGCACCTACTACTGTCTGAGCCGCCATCTCATAAGCGGCATCCCTTGTCAATCCATATTTAACACCGCTGTCTGCTAGTGCTTCAATAAACATATATACATATGCCGGAGAACTGCCGCTTATACATGTGACTGCGTTCATTAAATGCTCCTTCACAAACTTTACTTTTCCAAATGAACGGAAAAATTTTTCTATTGTATCCTTTTCCTCATAGGAAAAATCCTCTTTTGCAAAAGTAATTCCTGTCATTCCTTCCCCTAACAGTGCCGGTGTATTAGGCATGGCACGTACTACCCTAACCTGGCTTCCTAAATGTTCCTTTACCCTTGAAACACTGATACCTGGTGCAATGCTGATAATTACATGGTCTTGTCTTACAATATGCTGAATATTTTTCATTACTTCATTATAAAACTGAGGCTTAACGGCAAGCACCAAATATTTAACACTATTTGCACACTCTGCATTGGATAAAGCATAGGACACACCCGTCAATTGATGTACTTGTTTGATTCTGCTCTCATTTACATCTGTAAACAAAATTTCTTCTTTAGGAAACACCTTTAAAGCGCCACACATCATGGCATACCCCATATTTCCCATTCCTATAAAACCAATTTTAGCCATACCTTTCACAACCTTTCACTTATTATCTATATTATTATTATATATACATCATTCACAAAATCCACAGAAAAACATATTCTCTTGGCCCATTGCCCACAGAAACAAAAATGGGCTGCTCCCACTACACATTTGTAGCAGCAACAACCCATCTTACTATTAAAATCTTGTAACATTATGCCCAGGATTGTCACTATTTTGCATAGTCTACAACTCTTGACTCTCGTATTACACTGACTTTAATCTGTCCAGGATATTCTAATTCAGCTTCTATCTGCTTAGAGATATCTCTGGCAAGCAGTACCATATCTGCATCTGTAATCTGCTCTGGCACTACCATTACACGAATCTCTCTACCTGCTTGAATAGCAAAAGACTTGTCCACACCTTTAAATGTGTTTGTAATATCTTCTAGTTGTTTTAATCTGTTGGTATATGTTTCCAATGTCTCTCTTCTTGCACCAGGTCTAGCCGCTGAAATGGCATCTGCAGCCTGTACAATACATGCAACAAGAGTTTGAGCTTCTACATCACCGTGATGGGCTTCTACGGCATTGATAATAGCCGCCGATTCTTTATATTTTCTACAAAGATCAACACCCAACTGTATATGTGAGCCTTCCATCTCATGATCTACTGCTTTACCTACATCATGCAGCAAACCTGCCCGTTTAGCCATTGTCACATCAACACCAACCTCTGATGCTAACATACCTGACAAATGGGCCACTTCCATGGAATGCTTCAATGCATTCTGTCCATAGCTTGTACGGAATTTCATTTTTCCAAGTAATTTTACAAGCTCTGGATGAATACCATGTACTCCTACTTCTAGTGTAGCAGACTCTCCTTCCTCTCGCATTGTATTTTCCACTTCCTTCGTTGCCTTCTCCACCATTTCTTCAATTCTTGCCGGGTGAATTCTTCCGTCAACAATAAGCTTTTCCAATGCAATTCTTGCAATTTCTCTGCGAATCGGGTCAAAAGAAGATAAAATAACAGCCTCAGGTGTATCATCAATAATCAATTCCACACCTGTCATAGTTTCTAATGTACGAATATTACGACCTTCACGACCAATAATTCTTCCCTTCATCTCATCATTAGGGAGCTGTACAACAGAAATTGTTGTCTCAGAAACATGGTCAACAGCACATCTTTGAATAGCTGTTACAACACATTCCCTCGCCTTCTTATTTGCCTCTTCCTTTGCTCTGCTTTCCAATTCTTTGATCATTTTTGCAGTGTCAATTTTCACTTCGTCTTCAACAGTTTTCAACAAATATTCTTTTGCCTGTTCGGAGGTTAATCCAGAGATTCGTTCCAGTTCCTGTACCCTTTGCTCGTTTAATTTAGAAACTTCTTCTTTTACCTTCTGAAGCTCCTCTTCTCTTTTTGTAAGATTTGCTTCTCTTCTCTCAACAGCGGTTAATTTCTTTTCCAAAGTTTCTTCTTTTCCAAGAACTCTTTTCTCGTAGCGCTGTAACTCAGCACGACGTTCTCTTGTTTCTTTTTCTAATTCGTTCTTAGTTTTCAGAGATTCTTCTTTTGCCTCTAAAAGTGCTTCTTTCTTTGTTGTTTCGGCAACTCTTAATGCTTCATCTATGATTTCCCGTTTTTGTTGTTCTGCACTTCCTATCTGCTTTTCCACAACATTTTTATGGTATAAACCTGCAATAATCCAGATTATTACAGCTGTTATCACAAATGTAACAATAATAGCAATTGTTAAACCAGTCACAGGAGCACCTCCTTATTTAGTTTTCATTGTACAAAATACAACATATCAATTTTATCCTTTTTTAGTAATTATGTCAAGTGAAATACAACATACACATCCATTGATAGGAAAATTTCTCCTTTACTGTCAATCTGTATATTGACCATCTTATAAATCTGCTATATACTAAAATAATTCAAAAACAAACAAAAACGACATAGAGAAATGAGGATTGCCATGAACAGATTTCACCATTATTTATTAACCATTTATAATCTACACAAAAAAACAAACTGGGGATATTTTCATTCCCTAGGCTTATCACAAGGTCAGCCCAAAATTTTAGAAATCCTTTTATGTCACAATGGATGTTCTCAGAAAGAACTGGCAGATATCTGTGTGCTTGAACCAGCAACAATATCTAGTCTATTAAAAAAAATGGAAAAGGATAAGCTTGTTTCTCGTATTCCTGAAACCCGAAAGGATGGCACCCATATCACTACAATTTTCTTAACAGAGCACGGAAAAAATCTGGCAGATAAGGTGCTGCAATGTGTTACATCCATAGAAGATCAATGCTTTCATAATTTTACTTTGGAGGAAAAAGAAAGCTTTCTCTCCTCTATGAAAAAAATAAACCAGAATTTAAAAAATTATCATTCAAAAATATAAATTACAAGCTTTTCCTCCTCATTTGCAATTTTTCCCTTTAATGCTGCCTGTTCCATCCATTTTAAATTTTCACTGTCTGTTAAAACTTTTGGAGTTGTCCACTGTTCTCCAACAATTGCAAAATTTTCAATGTACATACTGCAGGGAGTATTTTTCATATCTACTCCCTCCATCATATATCTAGCAGATAGAGTGCCTGTCCCATCCTTCATAATCAATTGTGTATCTACTCCGCCAGGCATTATCTTTCCACAAAAACAATTAGAATCACAATATCCCTTAAATAATAACTGACGAATGGTGCATTGTTCCATAATTATCTCATTTGTACTTGTTATTTGGATATATATTTTTAATAACTGTTTGCTTTCCTCCACTAAAACCTCTTTTAAACTTTCTAATTTGTATGATTTTGTAAAAATTCCAAAACCTTTTCTTTTACTGTCTTGGCTCCAGCAGGCGAGAATCCGTGTCCCTCCCCCTTCATCGTAATCAATTCAGCATGAGGATACTTTTTTTGCGCCTGTTGGGAATAAGATAGAGGAACAATATCATCTCTATCTCCATGAAAAATCAACACATCTTTTTCATATGTACCTATATTGTCAAAGGTATAGAAATCATGTATTTCCTCAAAGAACTTTTTCCCAAGTGTAAGTCCCCATAGTTCCGTAGTTTCTGGAATATTCTCCACCTTAGGATAAGTATGTCTCCAATTATCTGGTATACACAATGCCGGAAAATAAAGGATCATGCCCTTCACCTTTTCCCCTATTTCCTCTGTCACAAGACTAGTTACAAAACCTCCCTGGCTTCCACCCAACAAAAACATATTGCTTGTATCTACATTTTCCATGGATTCCAAATACTCAAAAACTGCTTTTAAATCTGACTTTTCCGTAGAAATAGTCATGTCCGTAGATTTACCAGAGCTTTTTGAATTTACTGAGCCACCGCAAAAATCATAAGCACAGGCAATATACCCATTTTGTGCAAAATATCTACATTCACTTGTAAAGTCATTGTTTGTTCCGTTATATCCATGACTTAGAATAACAACTGGATACTTTCCCTCACCTGCTGGTATATAGATTCTTCCGTATATACTATTCTCACCATTTGGAATACTTAACTCTTCAATACTAATCCCCTGCTTTTTTGTTTCCTCTTTCTCCATAGTCTCCTCCTTCTTATTATTTGGCGCTGTGTTATTTTTATCATTTGTTTTACATCCTGAAAGCAAAAGAACAGCAGCACTAACAGCCATACATAAAAACCATGCTTTTTTCATATCAATCTCCATTCTAATCATTTTTAAATCAAAAAAAGAAAGTTCTTTCACAAGCCAGTCATATTAGATTTCTAATTTGTAAAAAATTATACTACTTCTGTCCTAGTATGTCAATCTAACAGCTACATCTTTCCTATATTAACAAAGATATACTATCAACTTAATGGCTCCTGTGTTATTCTCTCCAATTCTAATGCAATATCTGAATAAGAAAATCCCTTTCTCATTAAATATTGTATTACCCTTTGCCTGTCTTTTGGATTTTTTAAGTCCTTTCCTTTCGCTTTTTTATACAACTGACACCGCAATGCATCATTCTCCCCCTCACTGCCTTCTTCTTCCTGAATACACTCTAACACTTCTTTGATTAGTTGCCTCTCGAGTCCCTTTTTTAGAAGGGTGTATTGAATTTCTTTTTTACTCTTTTTCCTTTTCCACATCTCATAGTAATTTTGAATATAGCCGCTATCATCCAAATAATGATAGCGGCTTAAAAATTCTATAATTTGTTCTATGAGAATCGGAGGATAAAAGCCTTGCTGTAGTTTTCTTCTCACTTCCTGAGTCGTCTTGGAAGAATCCTTTAGCAAATAGAGAGCTCTGTCCTTTCCCCGTTTATATAAAAGAGTATGAATCTCCTCATATAAAGTATCTGTTATGTATGCCCCCTCCTCAATCCCCATCTTTCTCGCCTCTCCCTTATACAGTGCAAACACTTCCCCCCCTTCTAGCTGTACCTTTATCTTTTTTTTATCTATACCAGATACTGCTGTAATTTGCTGTTTACACATTTTCTTCTACTTCCGCTGTTTTCTTTTTTCTTTTTGGCTTTTCTTCGGCTGTAGCAACTACATCCTGTTGTCCGACAGCCATTTCCTCCAAAGGGCCTCCAATTCCATATTCACTGCGGACACAAGCTTCAATCTCTGCCATAATTTCAGGATTATTTTTCAGGAAGTTCTTTGCATTTTCTCTTCCTTGGCCAATTTTATCTCCCTTGTAAGCATACCAGGCACCGCTCTTGCCAACTATATTTACATTGACAGCCAAATCTAATATATCTCCCTCCTTTGAAATACCTTCCCCAAACATAATATCAAATTCAGCTTCCTTAAATGGAGGTGATATTTTATTTTTAACCACTTTAATGCGCACATGATTTCCTATCATCTCACCACCCTGTTTTAATGTCTCAATTCTTCTCACATCCAAACGAATGGAGGAATAAAACTTCAAAGCACGTCCACCAGGAGTAGTTTCTGGATTTCCAAACATCACACCAACCTTTTCTCGAAGCTGATTGATAAATATCACAGTACAGTTAGACTTGCTGATAACTGCTGTCAGCTTTCGGAGGGCCTGGGACATTAAACGAGCCTGAAGACCTACATGGGAATCTCCCATTTCCCCGTCAATCTCCGCCTTAGGAACTAAGGCCGCCACAGAATCTACAATAATAATATCCACCGCACCTGAGCGAACCATAGTCTCCGTAATCTCCAACGCCTGTTCCCCGTAATCCGGCTGAGAAATATAGAGATTATCAATATCTACGCCAATATTCTTTGCATATACTGGATCTAAAGCATGTTCTGCATCGATAAAACCAGCAATACCGCCTCTCTTCTGCACCTCTGCAACCATATGAAGAGCCACTGTCGTTTTACCACTGGATTCCGGTCCATACACCTCAATAATTCTTCCCTTTGGAATTCCCCCTAAGCCTAAGGCAATATCTAGGCTGAGAGAACCTGTAGGTACTGTTTCAATATTCATATTGGCATGGGAATCCCCTAACTTCATAACGGAACCCTTTCCATGCTGTTTTTCAATTTGTGAGAGAGCGGCATCTAAAGCTTTTAATTTTTCATTCTGATCCATGTTTATACCTGTGTCTTCTGATAAAAGACACTTTTCCTTTCCTAATAATTATAATAAATTTTTACTTTTGAACATTTGTTCGTTTCACTATGTATATCTTACCGAAAAAGCTTCTATTTGTCAATCCTTTTTTCGAACATATTTTTGGGTTTTAGGGGAAATATATGAGAAACTGCTATCTGAACAGATAGCTTGTTCATTTTATCATTTTTAGTTTTATTTTGCAAGCAAGAATATGTACAATATAGCTGAAAAAAGGAAGAAATGCATCTATATAAAATACATTTCTTCCCTCTATCACTATATGTTTTATGCTCCTTCAAGAAAAAGGTCAGAATCTATAAAAAATGCCTATGCATCCAACAATTTTTCCACAGAAACCAATTTCACACAAAGGATAAATACTTCTGCCGCCTTAGCCAACTCATCAGCAGACGGAAACGTTGGGGCAATACGGATATTGGAATCCATCGGATCTTTACCATATGGATAAGTAGCTCCTGCCGATGTCATTACTACACCAGCCTCTTTACATTTTTCCACTACTTTTTTGGCACAGCCCTCCAACGTATTCAGAGAGATAAAATACCCTCCTTTTGGAACCGTCCATGTTGCAATCTGAAGCGGCGCCAATTCCTGTTCTAATCTGTCTAAAACTGTCTCAAACTTTGGACGAATAATATCCGCATGCTTCATCATATGTGCTTTTACCCCATCTGCATTTTGAAAAAATCTTACGTGACGAAGCTGATTTACTTTATCATGTCCAATTGTTTGAATCGTAAGCTCCTTCTTAATCTCTTGAATATTTTCAACAGAAGAAATCAAAGCTGCAACACCGGAGCCAGGAAACGTTACTTTTGAGGTAGAGCAAAACTCATAATAAATATTAGGATTTCCAGCCTTCTCACATTCTGCTCCAAGATTTAACAGTTCATCCTGATTGTCTGCATACAGATGATGAATGGCATATGCGTTATCCCAAAAAATACGAAAATCTTTAGCGGCAGGCTTTAGAGCAGCAAATCTTTTCACAACCTCATCGGAGTAAGTAACGCCTGTAGGGTTAGAATACTTTGGCACACACCAAATACCCTTAATGGCTTCATCCTTAGAAACTAACTCCTCCACCATATCCATATCCGGTCCGTCCTCTTTCAAAGGAATGTTAATCATTTCTATATTAAATTGCTGTGTAATTGCAAAATGTCTGTCATACCCCGGAACAGGACACAAAAATTTTACTTTATCCAGCTTGCACCACGGAGTACAGCCCTGAACCCCAAACAACATAGAACGAGCTACTGTATCATACATCACATTTAAGCTGGAATTTCCGTAGAGTATCATCTGTTCTGCTTTGTAACCCAACAACTCCACCAACAGCCTCTTCATCTCTGGTATTCCATCCATCACACCATAATTGCGCACATCCATTCCATTTTCACACTTATAATCAGAAGAGGATGCAAGCACATCCATCATAGGTAAAGTAATATCCAATTGCTCTTTTCCGGGCTTTCCTCTAGACATATCCAAATTTAATCCATAACCCTTAATCTCTTCATATTTCTTCACCAGTTCACTTTTTTCCTGCATCAATTGTTCCTTTGTCATGTCTTTGTAAGCAGTCATTTTCATTCCTCCTATTGAATTATAAATTTTATTTGTCATAAGGAGGGGCCTGGCAAGCTGGCAGGATTCCTTATGACCTACGTGTGCATCAGTTAAGAGTAAAATAGCTTTACCCCAACATGAATTAAATGATACGAGGCTTAAAAATTTTTTTGCCTCTCATTGATACATCTCCTTGCTAAATTTAATGCATTCTTTACAGT
This sequence comes from uncultured Lachnospiraceae bacterium, assembly GCA_910578605.1. Taxonomy (GTDB): domain Bacteria; phylum Bacillota; class Clostridia; order Lachnospirales; family Lachnospiraceae; genus MGBC111451. Next base: position 14,708 of record CAJTQG010000020.1, read on the forward strand.
ATCCTCCCGAATTTGGGAGCGATCCCCTTGAAACAAATACTTTTCAACTGTTACCTTATCTCTGTAACAGCAGGAAATGTAAACAAGCCCCACTGGCTTTTTTTTCGTGCCGCCTCCGGGACCAGCAATTCCTGTCACCCCAATTCCCACATCGGTCTTCATTTTCCTGCAAATACCCTTTGCCATCTCCTTTGCAGTCTTTTTGCTCACTGCCCCATGATTTTTCAAAGTACTTTTCTTCACTCCAAGCAGCTTATGCTTGCAGGCATCGGAATAGGTTACTATACTGCCTGGAAAAACATCTGACACACCAGAAACGTTAACCAGCCTTGCTGCAATCATTCCACCAGTGCATGATTCCGCTGCTGACAAAGAAATCCCCTTTTTGATACACAGCTCAACCAATTTTTCTTCTATTGTCAATTCTGGCATATTCATCCTCCATTCTGGAAACATATTTTATTTAGAAGAACCCAAAAAGAACTCCCGAAATACAGTATTTCTTGTAGAATAAAGGCACACTTCTTTTTTCAAGTTTACATTCCTCCCTCTAACATAACTCCTTTATTCTTATATAGATAATCAATTAAAGAAATAATTGTCAAAAGCAGAGAACCCCATTTAAAAAATTCCTGCAAAACAAAAAACAAATCTATACTGCCAATCATAAAGCACCAAGGCAAGAGCAGAAGCACTATCATTACCATTTGAAAAGTGGTCTTTACTTTACCCCACATACTTGCCGCAATCACCACACCGCTGTCAGACGCAACCAACCGAAAACCACTAATAATAAATTCACGGCTAATAATAATCAATACAAACCATGCTGGCAGCAACTCCATCTCCACAAAGCAAATGAGTGCTGCGCTGACTAGCAGCTTATCTGCCAGAGGATCCATAAATTTCCCGAAATTCGTCACAAGATTATATTTTCTTGCAATTTTTCCATCAAATAAATCCGTAAGACTTGCCACAATAAAAATAATAAGAGAACCGTATAGCCACCCTTCATTCCATGTAGCTTCACTTAAATATAAACACACTACAAAAAAAGGAATTAGTATTACTCGAAATAAAGTAAGCTTATTTGGTAAATTCATTTTATACCACCTTTCTTTTCCTACAATTACAGTTATCCATAGACACCGAAGACATCTATCAGCTATGCTACCTCCCTCTTACATCAATTCTCCAATCAGGTCATACTCACATGCTCCTGTAACCCTCACCCTCGCAAAATCACCTGACAAAAGTTCTTCATCTGTTGTAATAAAAATATTGCCGTCCACTCCTGGAGCATCCATGTAAGTGCGGCCAATATATGCATTTTCATCTGCAAGTTTACCTTCAATCAGCACAAGCATTTCTCTGCCAATACATCCTTGTGAAAAATCAAAGGCAATATCTTGCTGCAGCTCCATAGCCTCACTGCGTCTGCGTTCCTTCACTTTCTCCTCAATCTGATTGGGCATGTCTGCCGCTGGTGTATCTTCCTCCTGGGAATAGGTAAAAACTCCAAGGCGCTCAAATTCTATCTCATCTATGAATTCCATCAATTCCTGGTGATCCTGCTGGGTTTCCCCTGGAAATCCACTAATTAATGTGGTTCGCAAAACAATATCTGGTATTTCCTCCCGAAGCATTTTTATTTTTTCTTTTAACTCTTGCTTTGTCGTTCTTCTTCCCATTCTCTTTAACACTGCATCACTGGCATGCTGAATAGGAATATCAAGATAATGACAGATTTTCTTTTCTTCCTTGAGTACCTGTACTAGTTCCTGTGTAATCTCCTCCGGATAACAGTACAAAATCCGAATCCACACAATTCCCTCAATCTGGCATAAACGCCTTAACAAGCGAGGAAGGTATTTTTCCCCATACAAATCCACTCCGTAGAGAGTAGTCTCCTGAGCTACTAAAATCAATTCCCTTACACCCTTTTTTACTAGCTCCTGTGCCTGCTCTACCAATTCCTCCATCTCTACAGAGCGATATTTCCCCCGTATTTTTGGAATAATACAATAAGTACAGCACTTATCACATCCTTCTGCGATTTTTAAATAGGCAAAATAGCCTCCCGTAGTCAAAATTCTTTCTTTAACTGCACTTAATTTACCCTCCAGGGAAAATGTTTCCTCCGGCTTTTTTCCTTCCAGAACACACTGTACAGCCCATGTTATTTTTTCGTAATCCGCCGTACCAAGCAAAGCGTCCACCTCAGGAATTTCTTTTAATATTTCCTGTTGATACCGCTGTGCCAGACATCCGGTTACAATCAACGCTTTACATATGCCCTTTGTTCTGTACTCTGCCATCTGCAAAATAGTGTTGATACTTTCCTCCTTTGCATCATGGATAAAACAGCAGGTGTTAATAATGATTACATCTGCCTCCTGCTCTTCATCTGTAAAGGTAAAGCCTTTTTTATATAACAGACCAAGCATTGCCTCTGTGTCTGCCAGATTTTTGTCACAACCAAGAGATACAAATAATATTTTCAATCTATGCTCCTTTGTCTTCCACAATACCCTAATTTTTCTTTAAGTAATACACACTATATGGTGCCATAGTAAACTCACCGTTTACTGTATACTCTTCTTCTCCAAGCAGATCCTTCATCTGACCATACTGCTGAGAAAAATGAGCCGTGTAGGAATCTGCTGATGCATTGATGGCTACTAACATTGTATCTGTCTCGGTTCTTCTCTCAAACATATATTGGTGATTTGTCAAATGCACCATCTCATATCCACCATACACAAGGGCCTCCTGCTGTTTATGAATCCCAGCCATGCATGCTATTTTTTCCGTCAGTTGGTTCCACTCTGGCTGTGCAAAGGAAGGCCTTAAATTCCAATCACTTCCCTGTTCCTTTTTCCCTAATGCCCCCCACTCACTGCCATAGTATATACATGGGATTCCCGGCATAGACATAAGCAGTCCATAAATAGGAACGAGATGCTTATCATTTTCCAACTGCGAAGCAATACGAGATACATCATGATTATCTACAAAACAAAGAAGATGCTTTCCCCGATACAAACACCAGTTATCTTTTCCAAATTGTCTGTGTATACTGTGGGCAATCTCAAACATATTCATACTGTTAAAGCTTGAATATAAACCTTTATAGCACTCATAATTCGTTACACTGTGAAGCATTCCCTCCTGGGTAAGAATATTGTAGTCCCCATGAAGCATCTCACCCACAAGAAAAAACTCTTGCTTCAGATTATCACAGTGTCCCCGAAGCCTGCGGATAAAATCATGGTCTAAGCTGTATGCCACATCTAAACGAATTCCATCAATGTCCCACAATACAATCCACTGCTTCACGCAATCTAAAAGGTACTCTACCACCTGAGGATTTTTTAAATTCAGCTTTACCAGCTCAAAATGGCCTTCCCAGCCTTCATACCAAAATCCGTCCTGATAACAGCTGTCCCCGTCAAAATTAATGTAAAACCAATCTTTATATGGGGAATCCCACTTCTTTTCCTTCACATCCAAAAATGCAAAGAAATTTCTGCCCACATGATTAAACACACCGTCCAGCACTACCTTAATTTGATGGCTGTGCAAATCCTCCACAACCTCCTTAAATGCTTGGTTGTCTCCGAGACGTGAATCTATCTTCAAAAAATCTCTTGTGTCATATCCATGATGATCACTCTCAAATATAGGTGAAAAATATACAGCCGATATTCCTAATTTTTCTAAATGCTCTGACCAATCCTTCACCTTCTCAATACGGTTTTTCACAACCTCATCCTGGTCTATAGGCGCACCACAAAAGCCTAATGGATATATTTGATAAAATACTGCTTCTTCATACCACATTGTTTCTTATTCCTCTTCTCCGTTATCTTCTTCTAAATCCTCTTGCTCTATCTCCTCTGTCTCCTCCATCTCATCGTACTCTTCTTCCCCTATCTCTTCCTCCTGAGAAAATCCCATTTGGGCTGCCTGGGCTGCTCTTGCCGCTTCCTGGGCTGCCCTTTCTGCCTCCTCCTCTGCTCTTCTTGCCGCTTCTCTCTCTGCAATTCTAGCAGCAGTAACGGCATTAATCGCCTCTCTCTCTGCATTGAGCTTTACAATCTCCTCTGCCTCCTCCTCACTGATAATTTTTACATTGCTGCCATAAAGCTCCTCCACTGCCATGGACAAAGGCTTTTTTCCAACCTTTTCTGTTGTGCGTTTCTCATTGGAAATAATCTGCCTTGCCCTTTTTGCAGTTGCCATCACGATGGAATAACGGCTTTGCACTAACGGCTGTTCCCCCACTTCTACCTCACTATTTACGATTTCCATTAAATCTGTATAAGATGGATGCAACATATTTTATTCTCCTTTCACAAAGCCTTGCAGCTCTTGTCTCATATTTTCTATTAGATTTTTATTGTTAAGTGTGAGATTGTGCTGTGCCTGAATCACCTGATGCAGCTTTTCTACACTTTCCTCCAAATTATCATTAATTAATATATAATCATATTCCTCAATATAGGCAGACTCCTGAACAGCCCTGTTCAGCCTAGCCTCAATCACCTCTTCACTTTCCGTCCCTCTTCCTACAAGACGGCTCTTTAATTCCTTAGCACTTGGTGCTAAAACAAAAATCAGCAAAACCTCAGGATACTGTTTTTTGATTTTTAAGGCCCCTTGAATCTCTATTTCCAATATAACATCTTTTCCTGCCTGGCGCTGGCCCTCCACGTATTCCTTCGGCGTACCGTAATAATTATCAACATATCTGGCATATTCAATCAACTGATTCCCAGCAATCATATTTTCAAATTCTTTCACTGTCTTAAAAAAATATTCTCTGCCGTCCTGCTCCCCCTCCCTTGGATTTCTAGTAGTTGCTGAGATGGACAGAGCATAACAGTCATACTGTCTAATCAGTTCTTTCATCAATGTACCTTTTCCTGCTCCAGAAAATCCTGATACCACAATTAAATTTCCTTTTTGTTCTTCCATTACTGATCCCCGCCTTCCTTTTCCTGCTCGTATTCTGAATATCTTGCAGCAATGGTTTCCGGCAGCAGGGCGCTAAGTATAAAATGACCGCTGTCCGTTGTAATCACTGCTCTTGTCTTTCTTCCCTGAGTGGCATCAATAGCTGTTCCATTATCCTTTGCCCCCTGCACCAACCGTTTAATCGGTGCGGAATCCGGACTGATGATGGATACAATCTTGTCAGAGTTGACAATATTGCCATATCCAATATTAAGTAATTTCCCCATATTGGTCTCCTATTCAATATTTTGAACCTGTTCTCTAATTTTTTCTATATCTGTCTTTAATTCAATGGCACAATTGGTTATTTTTATATCTCCGATTTTAGATAATATGGTATTAGTCTCCCTGTTCATCTCCTGAGAAATAAAATCCAGCTTTCTTCCAATTTCGCCGCCTTCTAGCAGCGCTTTTTTCATAGTATCCATATGACTCTTTAAGCGCACTACCTCCTCGTCCACGCACAGCTTATCCGCAATTAAGGCAACTTCTGTCAGAATTCTGTTCTCATCTATCTGTGTATTCTCCAAAAGTTCTTTTACTTTTTCTTCTAAACGTTCTCTGTAATCCTTTATAATTTCCGGAAAATGTTGTTCTATAAAATCTGCCTTTTCCTTCATTTCCTCTAATTTTACCAGTAAATCTTTTTTTAAATTTTCCCCCTCCTCTTTTCTGGATTCTACAAACTTCTCCCCAGCTATGGAAAGTGCCTTTCTAATTGCCATCCAGAGCTGCTGCTCATCCTCTGCTCCCTCCTCTAAGGTAATCACCTCGGGAAAGCGAGCCAACTTAATTGTATTCACATTATTTTCAATAGAAAATTCATCTGCCATTTTTGTCAGAATCTCATAGTATTCCTTTGCCACAGAAGAATTGTACTGAATGCTCACTTGATTCTGGGTTAAACTATCGTATGTAATAAATACATCTAATTTTCCACGCTGTGCATACTTTTTCAATTCACTTCTAATTTGTCCGTCAAAGGAACTACATTTCTTTGGCATACGGATTCCCAAATCCAGATACCGGTGATTCACGGATTTCATCTCAATGCAAATTCTGTAGCTCTCATCCGCATATTCTCCCCGCCCAAAACCGGTCATACTTTTAATCATACTATCTCCATTTCTTAAAACATACATATCACAAGCAAAATTACAAAGTTTTACAAATGAATATTATAGTGCAACTTTAGCAAGTAGTCAAGGTTTGTTTTTTACCCAAGTGGGTGAAATGACTGGGAATCATAACACTAAAAAAGGTTAGAATGAAAATCCATTCCAACCTTTTTCTTACATTATGAAAAAAATCATTTTTGATATTTAATATCCTAACAGTCTATTATACAAATCCTCATATTTCTTAGCGCTTACCGACCATGAGAAATCTGCTGCCATACCTCTGTCTACAATCTTGTTCCACTCTCTCTTTCTATCATAATAAACCTGTTCTGCATATCGAATAGTGTGGAGCATCTCATGGGCATTGTAGTTGGCAAAAGAAAAACCAGTTCCTGTATTTTCGTATTCATTGTAAGGCTCCACTGTATCCTTCAAGCCTCCTGTCTCCCTGACAATCGGTACTGTTCCGTAGCGCAGACTCATAAGCTGGCTCAAGCCGCATGGCTCAAACAGGGACGGCATCAAAAAGGCGTCACAGGATGCATAGATTTTATGGGAAAGCTCCTCTGAATAATAAATATTGGCAGACACCTTATCTGCATACTTCCAATCGAAATGACGGAACATATTTTCATATTTTTCATCACCGGTACCAAGAACTACAAGCTGAATCTCGTCCTGACACAACTCATCCATCACATAGGAAATCAAATCAAAGCCTTTTTGGTCTGTGAGACGAGACACAATACCTATCATCATTTTCTTCTCATCCACTGCCAATCCTAACTGCTCCTGAAGGGCTTTCTTATTTTTGGACTTCTCACGCCTGAAATTCATAGCATCATAATTTTTTGCAATCATAGTATCTGTCTTTGGATCATAAGTATCATAATCAATACCATTGACTATACCCCACAGACAGTTGCTTCTCGCCCTCATAAGACCATCCAGTCCCTCACCATAAAATGGAGTCTTAATCTCCTGGGCGTATGTATCGCTGACAGTCGTTACATAATCTGCGTAGACAATACCACCCTTGAGCAGATTGGCATCATCGTAATATTTCAACTTGTCCGATGTGAAATAATAGCTAGACAATCCGGCAATATCCATCACCGTCTTAACATCCCACAAGCCCTGAAACTTTAAATTATGTATTGTCATAATAGATTTCATATTCTGATAGAAATCTCCCCCATGGAATGAATCTTTCAAATAAACTGGAACTAAACCAGTCTGCCAATCATGACAGTGAATAATATCCGGCTGGAACCCAATCAGGGGAAGGGCAGACAGGGCTGCTCTTGAAAAAAATGCAAACTTCTCAATATCATAACAGATATCTCCGTAAGGCTTTGGGCCTCCAAAATAATATTCATTATCAATAAAATAGTAGGTAACTCCCTCGTAGTCTGTTTTTAAAATTCCTACATACTGCTTTCTCCAGCATAAATCCATATAGAAGTGAGTGACATACTCCATTTTGTCCTTCACTTCCTGCGTCATACACATATATTTAGGTAAAATAACCCTTACATCGTACTTCTCTTTATCAAAACACTTCGGCAAACTGCCGACTACATCAGCTAACCCTCCTGTCTTAATAAAAGGTACAGACTCTGATGCCACAAATAAAATTTTCTTCATAAGATACCTCCATCATCTCTTTCATTCGTATCACTAAATATAGTATTATTATACCTTATTTATGATAGAATGGAAAGGGATTTTTACAATTTATCACTAATATTATCGTGTTTTATATTCCAACCGTATTTTGTCTGCAATCAATGCAATAAATTCGGAATTTGTTGGTTTGCCCTTTCCGGTGCTGACAGTATATCCAAACAGTGAATCAATGGTATCCATTTTTCCTCTGCTCCACGCCACCTCTATGGCATGGCGAATGGCCCGCTCCACTCTGCTTGCCGTGGTGTGATTTTTCTTTGCAATGCTTGGATAAAGCACCTTTGTAACGGAATTGAGCATATCCATATCAGAAATCACCATAATAATAGCATCTCTAAGATATTGATATCCTTTAATATGGGCAGGCACCCCAATCTCATGAATCATATTTGTCACATCTGACTCTAAATTTCTCTCTAAATATTCATTTTGATTTTCATAGGCATGCACTTTTCTCGTATCGTGTAATTTTTTTCCCATACTGCTCTTAATATGTCGGATTCGATTTACAATCATTTCCTGGTCAAAGGGTTTCATAATGTAATAATTTACACCTAAGGAAAACGCATCTTCTGTGATGGTTTCCTGTCCGATTGCCGACATAATAATAAATGCTGGCCTTTTTTGTATGCTCTCATCCTTATTGACTTTATCAATCACCGTCAATCCGTCCATTTTCGGCATTATAATATCAAGCAAAACAACATCTGGCTGTTTTTGTTTAATCTGCTCATAGATTTCCTCTCCGTTTTTTGCTCTGCACACTACCAGCATATCCTCTTCCTTTGCTAAACAGTTGTCAATTAACTGCAGGATTCTTTCATTGTCGTCAGCAATCGCCACATTTAATTTTTCCATGCTTCCCTCCATTTTATCACTACTCTCCCTTTAATTTTATTTAACGATATAAATATACATTTTCTGGCGGAAAATTGCATCCTTTTTTCCGTGAGTGAAAAGAAAATTTCGTGAATGAAATGAAT
>CAJTQG010000020.1:23529-48659 GCA_910578605.1 uncultured Lachnospiraceae bacterium
TTTGACAAACACATGGGTAACCGCCCCGATTATTTTCCCATTTTGCAAAATAGGACTTCCGCTCATTCCCTGAACAATTCCATTTGTCTGCTCTAACAGATTTTCATCTGTAACCTCCAGCACCATATTTTGTTTATCATTTTCATTATTGTAATCAATCTGTCGAATTTCAATCTCATAATCTCTTGTCTCCCCCATCAAACTGCAGCGAATGTATGCCTTCCCTTTCTCTACCTCCTGGGCGCATGCTGTCTGCATCCACTCGCCCTGTACCTGGTCCAGCCTGGTGCTCTCCCATCTTCCATAGATTCCGTATGGATTGTTCGCCCTAATATCTGCTAACAAATTTTTATCATCATAATTGATATATCCGCACAAGCCTCCTGGGTCGCCGTTTTTTCCTTTATTGATTCCCCAAAGCTGAGCCTCATAGACGCTGCCGCTAATACTGTCCAGCAATGCACCGGTATCCACGTCCCTTATACCATGACCTAAGGCACCGTATGTGCCGTCCTGTTTTATATAAGTCAAGGTACCGATTCCCTGGGCGTCATCTCTCACCCAAATGCCTAGCTTATATTCCTTTTCCCCCACACATAAAGGAGAAATTCTCACAAAAATCTCCTCTCCGTTTCTCTCTAAGCCAAGTCGAATCTCCTTGTTTCCATGTTTTTTAATCAGATAAATCAACTGTGCTTTATTGCTTACAGGAATTTGATTCAGGGAAATAATATAATCACCGGAATATACTTTGCCAAGAGCAGGCTCCTTTGTCATCCCGTCGGTTCCTGTCACCTTACCGGTTCCCACTACAAGAACTCCTCTGGTCTTTAAATAAATGCCGATTGGCTGTCCGCTCACCTTCACCTTTTGAGGCTTTACTACCTTCACATCCACCGTCTTTACCTGAAATAAACCAAATGCCTTAAAAGAAACCTGATAATTGCCGGCAGCAGATGCCTGCATGGAAACGTCCGCATTTTCCGAAATATTTACGCTTCCCGAAGGAATGTTAGATTCCCCCAAAAAGGCAACCTCCTCACTTTTGCTTGTCACAGTAAAAGGGGTAGAAAATTTCATATGAAATCCAATTTTTTGCCCCTCCACTGCCTGTATTACATCTGGAATCTGGCCTCCTAACCACTGCATTACATACATATAAGTAAATAGGCAGCCTAATACAAAAACGCCTATTAAAAATTTGCGATACCTTCTTTTATTCACAAAAAACTTCCACCCTTCTTATACTTTATCCACTGTAGTTATCAAATAACCCAGTCAATATTACTTCAACAATTCAGCAGTTGGATAAACGATTACTCCAGCTAATGAACAGCCTGAATAATAGTATAAGTAAAATGGAAGTTTTTACACCTATTTTTTGATTCTATTTTTTGGAATGCAAAAATCAAGCATTATTTTATTTGTTGTAAAATATAAGGATCTTTTATTTTCATATCCTCCGCAAACAAGACTATCTTTGACATAATCTCCGCAGTTTTTGGATCCTCGTCAAGAAACGGCAAAAACAGCTTTCCTCTGTGCTGAGAGTGCACCGGAAGTACAGCAAGCTGAGTACCTCCCTTTTGGAATATCACACCGCTTCCAAGATGAACGGTATACGTTCCTCTCTTTCCCTCTATCACTGCATGATTGCCGGCAAAAGTTACATTATCCAGACCAAAGAGAGGCAGGTTAAATTCTACAATCGCCCGTCTCATTTCCATTGTGGAATGGCTTGTCTGGGGATCAACCCCTCCCGCATGTGCCACGCTCACTGCCAAATCCACATCTCTCATTACCTCGCTGAAAATTCTATCCGGCACATCTTTGATACAAATCGGTTTAAAAGTTTTGCGGTTGGAAAACTCTACCCACTCTAAAGTAGGAGCTTCAATATCACTAGGAGCAAACCAGTCTGCCAGCGCATAGATTCGCGCCACAATATTTTCGTCATAATAAATCTTCTGAAGTCCTTCCTCATAGTCGGCCACCCAACGCCTGTTTTTCAAGCAAGCAACCGTTTTTCTAGGTTGAATCTGATTTCCCGCATATCGGAGAGAATTGGTTCTGTCTGCCTCCTCCTCTGTCTTTACATATAACTCTCTGAACACTTGTTTAAACGGCTGCTTTACCTCCCTGTCAAACAAAATTTTTTGATAGGAATGCCATACTCCCAAGCTCCACAAATCAAAAGGATGGGCAATTCTAAGAAGTTTCTTTGGGGTAAGCTTCTGTTCCTCTCCTAATTCATTAGTCAACATCATACCATTCAAAAATCCGGTCAAATCCTTAGACACATAAACCAAATCCTTTAGTATCGGCTGAATAACAGGATTTTTCTGCAAGTTTGCCATCTCCTGTGCTGTAAATTCCACTCCATCCTCCATAAACTGCTCCATCATAGCCTTCGCTCTTCTGTGCTGCTCTCGAAGCTGCTTGTATACATCATTGATTTCGACTACCTTTGGATTCTTTTTTAGTTTTGCTGGAATGGATTTTAATGTTTTGGAATTTTTCTCACAGACCACACAAGGCTTCTTGTCCTTGCCAATCACAATCTTAAGCTTCACATCCTCTACCTGCTGCCATTCAAAGTAGGGCTTCATCACCTGTGCCATCTCTGTCTCCATATTCAAGGTGAGCCTGGTTACATCCGCATAGCCGGAGCGCATGGCAAGATTCTGCATTCCCATAGAAACCGCCTTTGCCTCACTGGCCCTGCGCTGTGCTCCAAACTGCTTGCTCTCCTTTAAAAATTTCTGTAAAAAATCATATCTGTGGAGAACCTCTTTTTTGTTTTTCAAAGGCACAAGAGGGTAGGACATGAGTAAGTCCTTATTTCTCTTATCAGAAATTTTCTCCTCTAACTCCTTTGCACTTATCTTCTCCAAAACCGCATCCGCATACTTGCGCGCCCGTGTATGCTTATTGCTGTCAGAAATATATTTTGCACTGTCATACAGCACTTTAAATCTCTTTTCTCCCAGCTTTTTGCTGCACTCCAAAAACCAATTTAAATCAAAAGCTCCATCATTTAACTCCTCCGCTGTCAATGGTGTGTACTTAGCAATAATTGCCTGGGTCTTATCGGAAAATCTCTCGTTCATATGAGCTGTAAAGTAATAGACGCCGCTCTTAAAGCCCGTCCATCCCAAATACTCCTCAATACAGTCAATCCAGGCAAAATTGTACATGGCAGCTTCCACCAAACGTTTATCAGAGATATTTTTTCCCTTTAGCATTTTCTTTAAAAGCTTACCGTCCTCCCCCTCCATAGGTTCGCTCACGGAAAGCAGATGGCTCAGACAAGTTCTCTTGTCTGTTTGATTGCCGTAATAGCTGTAATATACAGACCTCTCTAAAGTATCATTTCCAAGAGCAGTAAGAATATCTATAAAACATTGCATTCCTCTTACCTTGCTGATTCGGTTGACAGTATAAGAAAATTTCGTGGGCATCTCGCTTCTGTTCAGCTCCACTTTTAAAATCATTTCCACAATATTCCAGTAAATTTCCAACGCTGTCTGCAAAACTTTATTTTGCTCAAATTCACCGTCCGAATCAATATAGTGCTGTATCTGTCGATTCTGCCCGCCGTTATATTTCACCACAGCGCTCATTTGACTTAATGCATCTGACAGACCGATAAAATCAAAAGCTCCCTGGTACACGTTGTCAATGGAAATTAAGTTTCTCACATACGCCTTGACATAATGTAATATCGTCAGCTTACATACATTCTTGCCATAGAATTGATTGACATTGGCACACATCACAAACATTTTGTCAAATTCCTCATCTGTCTTCCACACTTTTGCCATGGTATCAAACTCGTTAAACCATGATATATCCATTGCATAATAACATGTTTTCCTCTCATTGTTCACCGCAGTATACTGGCTCATCTCCAAAGGCTCACTGATACAAAAGGCAAACAAGGAGGCTGAGAGCTCCTTAAGAAGCTTTTCATTTTCCTCTTTATATTTATAAGAAAGGTACAGAACATTCACCAGCATGGCAAGAAAGTTTATATGTGCATATTTTGTCATATCTGTGTCTAAATAATCTTTGCCGTAAATTTTTTCTACCATTGGACGAAACCATTGTAATTGGTTTCTCATATAATATCCCTTTTCTCTTCCCCTGATAAATGCCTTTAAGTTTACAAGAGTAGCAAAATCTTTTATATGCTCCTGGTAAAATTCCCGCCACAGCTTCGGAAACGGATACTTATCCAGTTCGTCCTTCTCCTCCTGATTATCATAAGCTCCCGCCACTGCCGCAAATCTATTTCCAAGCAACACCTCCTCCCCATTTATGTCCTTGTATTCTAAATTTGCATTTTGAGTGTACAGTTCCTCCAGCTTATCTAACAATGCATACATTTCCTTTTTCTTCCTGTTAAAGAACTTGACAATCCTACTAGGATCTCCCTCATATTTAGGAAGCTTGTATGGGGCGTCTGGATTGTACAAACCGTATCCCTTTAATTCCAACACACTGTCCGCCTGAGAATTGCCTGTAAGCTCTGCTAAAATAATGTTTTCCTTGTCGGAGGTTTTTTTCATCTCCTGAGCATATACTTTGCATTGTGCAAAAAGCTGCTGCCTACTCTCATCCTTTTTTAGGCGCATAAGCAAATCCAATCCTCCAAGCCGCATTTCCTCCTTCTTGTCCTCAAGGAGAGTATGGATACTGTCTGCTAGGGCATTATCCCTCTGCTTTTCCAAAAGCATTAACACATTTTTGCGTATATCCGACGCCTTATATTTTAAATATGGGCGAATCAGCTCATAATCTGCATCTGTAAGCTCCATCTCCGACACAATGGTAAATGCCTCTTTTCTTGTATCTGTTGCTTTGTCTGCCAAAGCTTTCAGCAGCGTCTGCCTCTGAAGCTCTGTTTTAGGCTCATGTAAAAAGAGTCTCACATACTTGGTTCTATCATAAACATTACTTATTTCAGGCAGCATCGGGCAAATCCGGTCAATCAAGTCATTTTCCTGCAGCATGTAGGCAATGATTGCCATATTCTCCACCAAAACAGAAGGTGTAATTTCCACACTGTACCAAGGAAAAATACAGGGAGAATAAACATGACCTTTTTGGGGAACGGATTCCTTTAATTGATATAACAATTCAAAATGATGTCTTGCCTCCTGGCTGCTCTCAAAATAAGTTGTATATGGAATGGGTTCATAAACGTATGGTCTGTTGACATGATAAACATATCTGTCCGTATTACCATACAGCGCCGTATACAGTAAATTCCCCTTTTCTGCCATATAAGTGGGCAGAAAAGCAGCACACAGTTCTGTGTCTCCCTGGGAAGCCTCAAGCATTTTCTTTGCCGTATCCATTGCAAATTTTCGATTCTGCACAGCCCTGTTATAGTAGGATACTACTAATCTCTGATTTTTTGTTCCTTCTTCAATCAGCTTTTTGCAGCTTGCCATTGCAACTTCCACCTCATAAAAGCCCTGAGCCCAAAGTCCTATGTACAATTCAATACTGTCATTGCTCTTCAACAGCTCCTGCACATATTGACTATCCCTTAAAGCTTGATTCATAATAACCAAAATTTTGTTGGAAATGCGCTCTAGATTCTGCTCATCACACAGCCCCGTCCATGTGGCAACCGCCCGCTTTACAGCTGAAAAACGATTTAAATCATTGTCGGTTATCACCTGAAAGCATGTTAAAAACGCCTCCGTTGTACCTGCATCCATATTTTCACATACTGCTTGACGCACACCTTCCTGAAGCCTTGCCGCCAACAGAAAATCTCCCAGTATTTTATGCAGATTAGTATTGTCGCTCTTGACAATACCTCGAATGATATTGGTAGTCACAATATTGGTATTGTTTTCCGACATCAAAATATCCTCTATACTTTGGGCAAGCTTTGTCCTGCCAAAATCTAGCTCTGCAGCAATCATAACATCCTCATTGCTGACAGCCGGTGCATTGTATCTTCCTATCGTCTCCTCCAGCTCCATACGTCTCATAGTACACTCGCTGCTGTAGTAATATTCCATCGTATCCCCATAAAACGATAAATGATAATAGCTCTCAAAAATCCTCCGCAGAGAATAATACTCAAAAAACCAATGCTTTGCACTGCGAACGGTTCTGCGGTAGTATCCTACTGTGTAACAAAATTTACATTGCTTATCTAGTATATACAGCAATTCCTCCCACTTTGCTTTTGGAATGTAAATTTCCAGAACATGCTTCCAATTCTTTTTTAACCTGTCAGAGGGCTTATCTGATATGCCAGCCCCTGCCAGATCCTCTGCCATATCCCGAAACACTTGGTCTATGCAGCTCTTTCTTCCCTGCTCTAGTGTATATGTGTCCTTTCCCTTTAACTCCTCCTCCCTTTTACTATAAAAAGGTTTTAAAAGCTTCCATAACTGTTGATTGTGTTTTCTTACCTGCTCCTCCATTTTCTTTTTTCTTAAATCTTCACTCAAAATACTTCCTCCTTCCTAACATTTACCACATTCTACCCGCCAACATTGTCAGCCTAACAAAGGTAAGCTCACTGTTCTCCCTCAATTCCATTGTCTCACCTAATGTCTCAAGCTGCTTTGTGCCATAAAAAATACGATAAATGCCATCTTCAAAACACTGCCATGCATTTTCTACAGCCTCCCTCTCATCCGCCTGTTTTTCACCATAATTAACTCCAAAGCTGATTTTGCCCCCCTCTGTCATATCCTCCATCTCTTTTAAAGATAAATTGTGGAGCAATTCCTGGTTTTCCATGTTTTTATTGTAATCCCTCACACAAACCTTCACCATCTGTTCAATAAGTTCCCTGACTGTGTGAGGCACATTCTCCAATTCATAGGGAACCTGATGAATGGAATTTCTTCTTTTCCCCATTTTTTTCATATTCACTAAAATCTTCATAGCCATCTACCTCATTCCTTTGCTGTTCTTTTCATTTCCTTTGCATTCTCCAAAGCAGCCTTGGTGATTTTTTCGCCCCCAAGCATTCTAGCCAATTCCTCCACCGATTCCTGTTCCTCCAAAAGCCGAACTTTGGTTACCGTTTTCTCCTGCTCCACATGCTTTTCAATATAATAGTGATAGTCACACATAGAGGCAATCTGGGGCAGGTGGGTGATGCAGATTACTTGATGACTGCGGCTGATTTCTTTCATTTTTACTGCGGCCAGCTGAGCCGTCCTGCCGCTGATTCCCGTGTCGATCTCATCAAAGATAATGGCCTCTATCTTGTCCTTATCTGCCAAAATGGTCTTAATTCCTAGCATAATACGGGAGAGCTCACCTCCGGATGCAATTTTGTGCAAAGGCTTTTTCTCCTCCCCTGGATTGGTGGAAATCATAAATTCAACAGCATCCTGTCCATTGCCTGTCACTTCCCTCTGCTTCACAAAGACCACCGAAAAATCCACATTCAGAAAATTTAATCCCTGTAGAGCCTCCACAATGGCTTTTTCCAATTTTTTTGCTTCCTTCTTTCTTACCTGTGTAAGCTTGTCTGCATTGCTCCCCAGCTTGCCAAGCAAGTCCTCCTCCTGCTTCCTACAAACCTCTCTCTCCTCCTCCATGTGAATGAACCGTTCTAGCTCCCTGCTTGCCTTCTCCTGATATTCCAAAATATCCCCTATTGTCTTTCCGTACTTTTCCTTTAAGCGGTTAATTTGATTGAGCCGCTCCTCGGTCTCTCTTACCTCCTCCTCCCGAAATTCCAGTCTGCTCATATAACTCTCCACCTCTCTGGCAGCGTCCTCGCACAAAGCTTCCAAATCTGCCAGCTGGCTGTACACATCCGCCAACTCCTCCTCTAAATGCTTTATTTTACCCACTTCCCCCACTGCGCTGGAAATCAGCTCTAAAGCACTGATTCTACCGCTGCTGATGTCATTGTATGCTTCCCCCAAGCCTTCTAATATATTTCTGCTGTTGCACATTTTGTGATATATTTCTTCTAATCGCTCATCTTCCCCCTCCAAAAGACAGGCCTCCTCAATCTCCTTTATTTCAAATTGATGAAAATCAATCTCCCTCATTCGGGCATTTTCATCAATCTCCATGGACAAAAGACGCTTTTTCACTTCCCTGTATTCCTTGTAATCCTTCTCAATTCTTGCCTTCAATGCAGCGGCCTTCTCCCCCGCAAAGGCATCTAGTATCTCCAAATGCTTCTCTGTGCGAAATAAAGATTGATGCTGGTGCTGACCGTGTATGTCCAAGAGCAACGCCGAAATTTCCCTCAATCTTGCGGCAGTTACTGTCTCACCGTTCACCTTGCTGATACTGCGGTTATTCATTATTTTGCGGGAAATAATCACCTGGCTTTCCTCCGTCTGCACCTCCAGCTCCTGCAGCCTCCCCACGCATTCCGGCTCCTCCACAACAAAAACCAGCTCCACAAAAGCATACTCTGCCCCTGTGCGAATCATATCTTTGTTTGCCCGCATTCCAAGAGCAAATTGAATGGAATCAATCAAAATAGATTTTCCCGCACCTGTTTCTCCTGTTAAAATATTTAACCCCTCATGAAAATATAAATCACATTGTTCAATCAATGCTAAATTTTTCACATGTACATGAAAAAGCATCTACCCACTCCTTCTCTTTGTTGTCTCATCATCTATGATTGTTTCTTTTTAACTTGATAGTGCATGGCGGATTTTACCCATTACCTGCCTTGCCTGCTCCCCGTTTTTCATAACACACATAATAGTGTCATCTCCAGCAATGTTTCCTATCATCTCCGGGTAATCCATTTTTTCCAGCGCAGCCGCCACTGCCATTGCCATGCCAGATATGGTTTTGATCACCAAAATGTTCTGTCCAACATCCATAGCTACAAACCCTTCCTTAAGTATTCCCAAATACTTTCCATCGCCCCCATGTCTTCTTGGAGGAGCCGCATACCGTGATTTTCCCTTCTCATCTGGCACCTTTGTCAGTTTTAACTCCCGAATATCTCTTGAAACGGTTGCCTGGGTTACCTCAAACCCCTTTTGATTTAATGCCCAAGCCAACTCCTCCTGGGTTCCAATCTCTTGAGCCTTAATAATTTGTATGATTTCTTTATGTCTTGCTCCTTTTGCCAACTTCTCACCTCTTTTATCATTCATAAAATTCATAATTATATATCATTTATAAGTTATAACAAGAATTTCCCCAAAATCTATCCATATTTATTTTATGTATTTCTCATTTTCTGCCGCAATACCTCCATAAAGCTAGTGTCTCCTAACTTTATAATCTTTGTGTGCAGCTTTGATTGATAGATGCGGATACAGTCACCTCTTTTTACCTGTTCTAACTGTACACCGTCGAAGGCGGCGCACCCTTCTGCCTCCCTTGCCCCGTGTTCTCCTAATCGAATCTCTATCACATCCTCGGGAGAGAGCACCACACTTCTTGTATTTAAAGTGTGTGCACATATGGGAGTCAGCACAATAAGCTTGGCGCAAGGCTCCACAATAGGTCCACCTGCTGACAAATTATATGCAGTGGAGCCGGTTGGCGTGGATACAATCATACCGTCCGCCTTGTACTGGTTCATCACACTTCCATTAACACATATTTGAAAATCCAGCACATGCATATCCCTTGTGCGGTTCAACACAATATCATTGAGGGCAAAGCTTTTGTTGATTTCCTTTTTGTCCCGGACAATCACTCCCTCCAACATCATCCTCTGCTGAATCTCAAAATCCTCCGCAATCAGCTTGTCCAAAGTATCCTCCAAGGGCTCTCTCTCCTGGGCCAAATATCCAAGGGTTCCAAAATTGATGCCGATAATTGGGATTTGAAGCTGCACCAAATCCCTGGCAGCCTGAATTAAGGTGCCGTCTCCCCCTACCGATATAATACATTGCGTCTTAGGAGGCACCATAGCTGGGTTTGTATATAGATACGCTTGTTCCTGTATGTCTCCCCGGACTTTTTTTTTGACATCATGACAGCGAATCTGACAGCTTGCTCCTTTTTTCTCTAAATAATTTTGAATTCGATATGCTTCCCTGTGCTGTATATCCTTATCGTCATTTGAAATTACATAAAAATGCTCCATACCTGCCTCCCTCTATCTATCTAAAGTCTGGTGTGACCTTGCAATCAAAGCTTCTATTTGTCTTAACATATCTTCCTTCAACTCATTCCCCTCCGCTTTTATATCCTCTGCCTGTTCTTGTTGGTCTCCCTTTTGTAAATGCATTAAATATTCTATATTGCCCTCTGGGCCCTTTATGGGGGAAAAATCCAAATGCAGCACATGAAAACCAAGGGCAATGGCAAACTTTACAGTTTCCTCCACCACCTCACAGTGTACCTTGCTGTCCCGAACCACTCCCTTTTTTCCTACTTTTTCCCTTCCCGCTTCAAATTGAGGCTTTATGAGGCATACCATTTCCCCCTGTTCTCTCATCAGTTCTTTTACCGGAGGGAGAACCTTCTGAAGGGAAATAAACGAGACGTCAATGGACACAAAATCCACCTTCTCCTCAATATCCTTTGGTGTCACATAGCGGATATTGGTTTTTTCCATACATACTACACGCTCGTCATTGCGCAGCTTCCAGGCAAGCTGCCCATGTCCCACATCGACAGCGTACACCTTTCTTGCCCCATTCATTAACATACAATCTGTAAAACCTCCGGTGCTGGCCCCCACATCCATACAAATCTTATGGTTTAAATCCATTCCAAATTCCTTCATTGCCTTTTCCAGCTTCAAACCTCCCCTGCTTACATAGGCAAGAGTTTCCTTCACTACAATCTCCGCTTTGTCGTCAAAGGAGGTGCCTGCTTTGTCCTCCCTCTGCCCTTCCACAAATACATTGCCGCTCATAATCACTGCCTTTGCTTTCTCTCTGGAATCTGCCAGACCTCTCTTCACAAGCAGTACATCCAATCTCTCTTTCATATATACTAATCCATCTCCATCAATCCATGTATTTTGTCTAATATACTATCCACATCCAGCCCCACTTCCCTTTGCAGTATATCCACACTGCCGTGTTCTACATAGATATTGGGAACTGCCACATTATAGATTTTTTTATGATAACCCATATTGTTCATATAGCGAAGAACCATCTCCCCAAAACTGCCGTTGATTACATTTTCTTCCATTGTAATAAAATATTCATGACTTTCTGTCAATTCATCCAGCAGGCTCTGATCAAAGGGACGAATAAATCTAACATTAACCAGCGTCACATAATATCCCTCCTTCTTCAAGCATTCTCTCACCTGCTGGGCCAGCTTTACCATATTTCCCACTGCCAGAAGGACTATATCCTTCTCCTTGTATATCATCTCCGCCTTTCCATAGCAAATAGGCGCCCGAAATTCTGCAAGACCTTGATATGCCTCCCCCCTTGGATACCGAATAGCCAGCGGTCCGCTGAACTGGGCGGCAAATTCTATTACATCCTCTAACTCCTGTCCGTTTTTCGGCGCAAATATATTCATATTGGGAATACTAGAGAGATAGGAGATATCAAAAATACCTTGGTGAGTTTCCCCGTCACCGCCCACTAAACCTGCCCTGTCCACCGCAAAAATTACCGGCAGGTTTTGAATGCACACATCATGTAGAATCTGGTCATAGGCTCTCTGCAAAAATGAAGAATACACCGCAAACACCGGTTTCTGCCCGCTTGCCGCCAGACCTGCCGCAAAGGTAACCCCATGCTCCTCCGCAATACCCACGTCAAAAAAACGATTGGGGTATTCTCTGGAGAATCTTTTTAAGCCGGTACCATCAGGCATAGCGGCTGTGATTGCCACGATTTTTTCATTTTTCTTTGCCGCTTTGCAGATTGCCCTGCCGAAACAGTCTGTGTAAGTGGGGTTCACTTTAGGTGTCAGAGGCCTTGCTGTATTTCTGTCAAATGGCTCCACACCGTGAAATCTAGAAGGGTTTTTCTCTGCCGGAAGATATCCCTTCCCTTTTTTTGTCAATACATGAATGACTACGGGATGATTTAAACGCTTGGCATCCCGCAGTATACGCACCATTTTTTTAATGTCATGGCCATCCACAGGCCCTAAATAAGTAATACCCATATCCTCAAACAGCATTCCCTGCTTCTGGACTACCAACTGCTTTATGCCGCTTTTTGTCTTTTTAATCTGCCTTACCATCTTCTCCCCAAGCACTGGGATTTTATTTAAGGATTTTGCCACCTCCACCTTCATGCCGTTGTAAAATTCTCCCGCCCGAAGGTTACTAAGATAATTAGAAAAACCACCTACGTTTTCCGAGATGGACATATGATTATCGTTTAATATTATGATAAAATTTCTCTTTAGAGAAGAAGCATTATTCAGCGCCTCAAATGCCATTCCTCCTGTGAAAGCACCGTCGCCGATCACTGCCACCACCGTACTGTCATCCCCGTTTAACATATTGCCGTTGACAATCCCCAAAGCCGCAGAGATAGAAGTGGAGCTGTGTCCTGTGTCAAAACAGTCGCTGTTGCTCTCCCGCCGCTTTGGAAAACCGCTCATTCCCCCATAGGTGCGCAGTCCCCCAAACTCCTCTTTTCTTCCGGTGAGAAGTTTGTGCGTGTACGCCTGGTGACCTACATCCCACACTATTTTATCCTTAGGCAAATTTAAGGCAATGTGAAGGGCCATTGTCAGCTCCACCACTCCAAGATTGGAGGCAAGATGGCCTCCGCTTCGGCTAATTTTGCTGATTAGAAATTCTCTGATTTCCTGAGCCAGTGCCTGATAATCCTCCTCTTTAATTTTTTTTATATCATTTGTAGCATTTATCCTGTCTAAAATCATATATCACACCTGCTTATTTCTTCCTTTGAACCAAACCTATCAACAATTCTTTTAAAAACGGATTCTCTGCCTGCAGCATACCCATCTGCTCCACAGCCTGCCCGGTGAGCAGCTCCACATCCCTTGAAGCTTTTTCTAGTCCATAAATTGTCACATAAGTCATTTTTTTATTTTTTTCGTCGCTGTGAACCGGTTTTCCCAATACCTGGGTAGTGCTGGTTATATCCAATATGTCGTCCTGTATCTGAAATGCCATGCCGATTTTTAAAGCAATCTGCTTTAACAATTCTATTTGCTCATCTCCAGCTCCCGCCAATATTGCGCCTATCTCCATGGATGCCTCTATAAGAGCCCCCGTTTTCAGGCGATAGATAAATTCTAACTGTTCCGGTGACACTTCCTTGCCCTCCATCTGTACATCCACCACCTGTCCTCCAAGCATACCATACACGCCGGACTTTCCAGCCAACACAGAAAGCGCTTTTATGGCAGCAGCCTTATCCTCACTTTTCATTGCTCCTAAGGCTGCCACCTCAAAGGCATAATTGAGCAAGGCATCCCCCGCCAAAATCCCCATTGCCTCCCCATACTGCTTGTGGGTAGTAAGCCGTCCTCTCCTGTAATCATCGTTATCCATAGCAGGAAGATCGTCATGAACCAAGCTGTAAGTATGAATCATCTCCATGGCAGCCATATAACATTTTACCGTCTCATCCGCCTTCTGCCTGCCTGAAAACATGCGCCACGTCTCCAGCAGCATCATAGGACGCAGACGTTTTCCTCCCGCCATCAAGCTGTACTCCATAGCTTCCTGAATTTCCTTTTGCATTTCACAATTCTTAGGAAGCTTCTCTAGCAATATCTTTTCTATCTCTTTTTTATTATTTTCTAATTGTTCTTTAAAGCTCATCATTGCCCTCTAACACCACCAATTTTTTTTCTACTTGCTCTATTTTCTTATCACAAAGCTGTACCAGCTTCATTCCCTCCTGGTACATTTTAAAAGATTCCTCTAATGTCACATTCTCCTCATCCATCTTTCCCAACAATTGATTGAGCTGCTCCATTGCCTCCTCCAATGTCATTTGTGCCTTTGCCATATCCTCCTGTCACCGCCTTTTCTATATATTTTAACCTTACATCCATCCTTATGATTTATCTTGCTTTTGTCGGCTTTCGCTCTGTCACTTTTGTCTTAGCCTGTCCGTCCCGAAAGGTCAATGTCAACTCCTCATCCGCCTCTATTTGTGCAATAGAGTGTATTGACTGTCCCTCCTGATTATTCACATAGGCAAATCCCCCTGACAATCTTTTCAGAGGAGATACCCCTTCTAGTCTCTGCACATATAAGGCAAGCTTATGCCTTGTTGACTGCACCTTTCCGTGAATCTGCTCCTGTAATTTTTCCTGCATATTGCTCACATATTGTTTTTTCTGCAAAAGCTTATGCCTTGGACTTTGATGTTTCAAGCGCAGAGATATATTTTCCAATTTGCTTCTTGACATATGGAGCCTTCTATTCATATGAAGCAGCAGACTATACTGATATTCCGACAGGCGCTGGGCAAACAGGTTATATTCGAACACTGCCATCTCGGCGGCAGCCGAAGGCGTGGGTGCTCTCATGTCCGCCACAAAATCTGCGATAGTGACATCCGTCTCGTGCCCAACAGCAGAAATAATAGGTATCGGACACTCAAAAATCGCTCTCGCCACCAGCTCCTCATTGAACGCCCACAAATCTTCAATAGAACCTCCCCCCCTGCCTACAATGATGACATCCACATTCTGCTGGGCAAGACAGTGAATCCCATTGACAATACTTGGCACTGCTCCTTCTCCCTGTACAAGAGCCGGATATAAAATCAACTGCACATAAGGATTTCTCCTATGAGAAATATTGATAATATCTTGAATCGCCGCCCCTGTGCTGGCAGTCACTACGCCAACTCTCATGGCAAACTGAGGAATGGGCTGTTTATATTGCTTATCAAACATTCCCATTTCCTCCAAGGCTGTCTTTAACTCCTCAAATTTTTGATATAATTCACCGGCGCCGTCCAACTCTATCTCCTTGGCATAAAGCTGATATTTTCCGTCTCTCTCATATACGTTTACACTGCCATGCACTTTAATTTTCTGCCCTTCCTTCATTGTAAAGGTCAAACCTTTTCGGTTTCCAGCAAACATAACACAAGCTATCACGCCGGAGGCATCCTTCAATGTAAAATAAATATGACCAGATGTGTGGTATTTGCAGTTTGAAACCTCCCCCTTCACCCAAACATTCTGCAGCATAAAGTCCTGAGTAAACATATTTTTTATGTAAGCGTTGATTTTGCCTACTGTATATACACTTGCCATTATACCTCCAAACCGGTTGTCAGCTTAGCTAGTATACCATTTACAAAGGATTGAGAGCTTTCCCCTCCAAATTTCTTTGCCAGCTCCACCGCCTCGTTAATTGCCACCTTTACCGGCACACTCTCATCATACAGCATTTCATAATATGCCAGACGAATAATGGTCAAATCCACCTTTCCCATACGTGAAATGCTCCATCCAACAGATACCGAATCAATCTGCTTGTCCAACTCTGTCAGCTTATCAAAGATATGACAAAGCCGCTCCTTTATATATTCCCTTTCCTTTGGCTTTGCCTCAACAGAAGGCACAAGCTCTTCCTCTTCTTCCTGCTTTTGTCTATTGATATCCTGAAAATAAAACTCTAACTGTTCTTCCCTCTCATTCTCTGGATAAAACCCAAGACAAAACAGGGCACAAAATACATGTTCTCTCAGCTCACTTCTTCGCATAATATTTGTAATTCCTTTCAAAGTCATTTCCTAAATAAAGTAAGAAAAAAGGATGCCAAAAACAGACATCCTCCTTCTTAAATCCGTTTATGCATTACCTTTTTCAATGTTCACACTAGCAATTCGCACATTTACCTCAGTTACATTCAGTCCGGTCATTGTCTCAATTGCATTCTTCACCTTATCCTGCACCTTGGTACATACCTTTGGTATACTATATCCATAATCCAAACATAATGTCAAGTCAACAGATACACCGTTCTCTCCCACTACTACTTTAACACCCTTAGACAAATTTTTCATTCCAAGCTTAGATACCAGCTCATTGGTAATATTGCCGGCCATAGCATATACGCCCTCTACCTCTGTAGCAGCCAAGCCTGCAATAATTGCCACTACGTCATCTGCAATCTGCACTTCTCCGATAGAGCTGTTGTTTATGTTATCCGTGTAACCTTTTTCCACGCAAATTCCTCCTTATCACCTTTTCAAATATTCTCTGCCATAAGTATATCTTATTTTTATAACCGAGTATCTTCACAAGCTACCTGTATTCCATTATAACAAAATCCATCATAAATGCAACCATAATATAGCAAGGCTGCTAATAAATTCCTCTTGTTCCCGTATCCTCATCCAATGTATTTAAGTTATATAAAATCAGCACATCACTTACAGGATTATTTTTTATATACTGGCTTACACCGGTCATATAATATCTGGTATCTAGAACAACAATATTTTCATAATGATTTACCAAAAATGGTACAAAACAATTGGCATAGCTGTCCTTCACTACCAATAAAGTTTTTCCATTTTTACAATTATTATTATGAATTTCAATCTTGTCATTCAAATTATTTAAAAAATAAGAATATTTATCCTTCTGCCCCAAATACTCCGGCGCATACAAGCTGTTTGAGGTAATACCTCTGCTGTAGTTCACTGTAAGACAATCCTCCCAATCCTTTGGCAGTATTCTCTCAATGGAATCCTTAGGAGCCCCGCTATCATTCACCTTAGAGAAACAAGTTCCCCTAAACTGTTTCGTGACTGTCTTTGGATTTAAAGCCTCCCACTCAAAGGGAGTAATATCCTTTGTCATGCAGTACTGTCTATATGCCACATAGGCGCCGTAGGTTGTCCAGTGATGGTCTGTCTTATAATAGAGCTGTCTCTTGTCCTTCTCCTCTGACAGTGCATCCCACACATTAATCATATTGGCATTCAGCCTGTTATTGTAGGTGTTCCACACCTCCCTCTGAATAGATGGCTTGGCAAAGGGCGGCAGCTTATCCTCATAAATACCAATGGCTGTTGGCACCAGCATTACATCCGCCTTTACTTTTGATTTTTCAAAAAAACGATTCCATCTCTCAATAATTTCCTCTGTATGAGTGGGTTCTTTATATTTTTCAATCAGGTAACCGTCCTTAGCTAAATACACTTGATTAATTTCCGTTTTTCCAATAGCTCTGCTGTACAAAGCATACATACTCATAAAACCGTCCCGCATTGCGAAGTGATCACAGGTGTAATCCTCCAGCTCCTCCATATATTTCTTAGACAAAATGGATTTGACAGAAATTTTAGGAAACTTAGCAAGATATCTGTTTTCATTTTCCGAAAACTCTATGGCAGGTGTTAATGCAGAGCTGATGGAGAGGGCACAGATAATAATAAAACAAACGATGGCTGTGATTTTTTCTATTGATAATTTCATTTGCATAGTTCATCATAATCCTTCATTAAAATCGAAAATATAAAAATGGGTTGTAGGTATTTTGCACAAGGCAGCTGATAGTCATAAGCAATAGCACAATAGTACCCCCAAAGCCTGTCACCTTGCCTATCACATTGTAGGCTTTGTTTTGTGTCTGTTTGTTTTCCCACCAGCTATAAACCGGCATAGAAAAAAGAATTCCCAGAGCCAGCACCAGTCCATAGTTCTTTAAGTGATATAAGAAGATATCACTGTACAGTCCATTTCCCATTCCAAACATTGCTTTTAGGTAAGAACCCATTGCTGAAAAATCCTCCACAGCGAATATGACCCATCCTAACACAATAAAAAAAAGCGCATATAGATGCTGCAAAAATCCAGGCATTTTCTCTAGCAGCTTTGGAAGAATATATTTTTCCAGCGTCAATAAAACTCCAAAATACAAGCCCCACACTAAAAAATTCCAGCTTGCCCCATGCCAAAAGCCTGTCAGTGACCAGACAATAAATAAATTCAATATATTTCTTGGAACACTCCGCCTGCTTCCACCGAGAGGAATATACACATAGTCTTTAAACCAACCGGACAGAGACATATGCCATCTGCTCCAAAAATCTTTTATGCTGACCGCCATATAGGGGTAGCGAAAGTTTTCAAGAAAATGAAATCCCATCATCTCACCCATTCCGATTGCCATATCACTGTATCCCGAAAAATCAAAATAAATCTGCAATGTAAAAGCAATCGCCCCAAGCCATGCACTGGCAAAGGATAATTCTTCCATTCCCCCTGCCAGGGTGGCGTCCCACAAGGCACCTACCCCATTGGCAATCAAAACCTTCTTAAACAATCCCATCAAAAAACGCTGAAAGCCAAAACACACCTCATCAAAAGAAATAGTTCTATTTTTCAGTTCCCTTGCAATTGTCTCATATCGCACGATAGGTCCCGCCACAAGCTGAGGAAACATAGATACATATGTCATATAGTCAATAAAATTCTTCTGGGCTTCCACCTTTCTCCTGTACACGTCTATACTGTAGCTCATTGTCTGAAAGGTAAAAAAGCTGATTCCGATAGGCAGAGCCAAATTCACCTGACTTATGTGTCCCCCGCTTAATTCATTCCATGTTCCTATAAATAAATCCAAATATTTATAGATAGACAACAGACCAAGGTTTACAACAAGGGAAGTAATCAACAACGCTCTGCGGACTCCATTTTTTTGTTGAAAATGCTGCAGTCCCCTTCCCACTGTGTAATCCACTATGGAGGAGAGCAGCAGCAAACCAATGTACTTTGGTTCACCCCACGCATAAAATACAAGGCTGAACAAAAGCAGACAGAAATTCTTCCCTTTCCACGGAAGAATATAGTAACACAATAAAAATAGCGGAAAGAAGTAAAATAAAAATGGAATACTGCTAAATACCATGTCACTTTCCCCTTAATTGTACTGATTGATAATATTAATAATCTTGTCCTTATCTGGAGAAATCACTAAAAATAAATTTTTGCCATTTACAATAACCTCACCATTTTTCACTTGCTCATAGCCCTTAGGGGAATAGGACTGCAGTTCGTTTTCCTTCATTTCCTTAAATTCTTTCAAATTCTTTTTTAGTGTATCCGTACTTTTTTTATCCTTTGCGCGAATCAGCATTATAATCTCCGGCACTACTGCATCTTCAGACTGAAAAGCTGCACATTCACTGTAATGAGCCGATGATATCATATAATAATTCTCTAGCGTATCCCCATCTAAATTAATCAAATCATCCAAGCCCACCTGTGCGGAGATTTCCTCGTACATATCAAACATGGATGTAATCTTTCTATCATCTTTATTGGTAGACTCCTCTGTCACATCCTCCCCGCTTGTCTTTTCCTCCCTGCTTGACTCAGTGGCAGATGCCGTTCCCCCATTTTCATCCTCCTTTGTCTCGCTGCTCTCCTCCTGTTTTACAGAAGATGATTCCTTTTCCTTTGCGGAAGTAGCCACTGCCTTTGTAGTCTCTGTCACTCCTTCTTTATCCTCCGCCTTTTTGCACCCTGTTAAAAGTAAACCTGCTGCCATAATTGTCATTGCCGCATATAATATATTTCTTTTCATTTGTCCATCCTCATCTTTCTTAATTTTGTTTTACATTCTATTTTTCTGATTGCCATTTTTTACTTTTTCTTATCCTTCAATGTAATTGCGTTACACTGTGTTAGATAACTTTTACGTATATTTTTGTTTGCAATTTTTTTAATTTTTTTCTTTGCCGCTTTATAATCTCTTGTGAGACGGCTCTCCTTTGCCGTGGCAAGTGCCTCATATGCCTGTGCTGTAATCATATTCTGAGCCTTCGTTTTCTTCAACACTGACTTTGCATGCTCACGGAACACTCTCTCCCAAACTTGATAGGTTTTGTGAACCAAATGCACATAGCCATCACTGCTGTACTCCTTCTTAATGTAACCGTAAGAATCTACCAGATATTTGCCAAGCTCTATATACTCCGTATTATTCACTGTGTCACAATATGCTCTCATGCGTTGATTAAATTCTCGTATATTAGCATTATTCAACTTTTCTCTCTCGCCGCCTCTCGCCACATAAGTGCAGCTTACTACATAAAGTTCTATCCCCGGATTTTTAGCTCGTATTTTATCTAATACCCTTCTATAATTTTCGCATGCCGTATCTATGCCGCTGAACATATCATTAACCCCCAAAATAATATATGCTCTGTCCGCATTCATAAGCCTCACGGCATCCTCAATGGTCCTCTTGCCTCCCTTATACACAGGATGTACTGAGGAACCACTCACTGGCAGCAAATTATTAAAGAGAGAAAAACTAACTCCGCAGAAAAATTTTGCACCGCCCATAAAATTCTTACCGCTGGCTATAGCATAATTGCGGAAACCAACAGTGACAGAATCTCCGATAAATACCCCTTTTCCCAAAAAGGCATTGATATCCTGTTCCCTCACCTTAGTGCTGGGCTGCTTCTTCACCTGCACATCCCATATTTGGGTGTAGGTATATCCCTCCTGCTTTACCCTGGCAATAATTCTTGCTGTTCCCTTTTTCAATCCGGTCACTGTACCATTTTGTGATAAAGACACAACCTCTGGATTAGAATTGCTATAAGTTACCTTTGCCGTCTTTGCAAGTTGATTGATCTTAATCTTAAAGGTATCTCCCACCAAAAGCTGCTGTGTAACGGCGGCCTTCTGTCTTTTCTTTGTTTTAGATACCGTTGTATACATCCTAGTTGTCTGCTCCTTGTAAAGACTAGAGTAGACAACATTTATTTTCAAACTCATCTTATAGGTAAAGGTATCCTTCTTTACCTGCATTGTCACTGTACTGCTGCCACAGCGCTTTGCAGTTAATTTTCCTTTTTTTGTCACCTTAACCACATTTTTATCGCTGCTTTTCACTTTAACCTTAGCATCCTTTGTCATCTGCATGAAATTCACATAAAAGCTCTGACCTTTCACCATCTGTCTGGAAGATTGAAATTCAGGCACCTTAACAGTAGAAATAAAGCTAACAGGCCGACTTGGCTTGGAAGTTTTTTCTTTATTGTAAGCAGTAATTTTATAATAGTATTTTTTCTGTTTTTTAATTCCCTTGTCAATATAGGAAAGAATATTTTTATTTTTAAAGGTTTTTATACATTTATAACCCTTATTTTTATATTGACTGCGATAGAGCTTATAACCTGTGGCAGTCTGTGATTTATTCCAGTAAAGCTTTGCACTCTTATATGTATACTGCTTTACTTTCAAAACCGGAACATTAGGTGCTTGCGGCTGTTGTACCGGATCTTTCACCGGGTCCTTAATAGGATCCTTGATATCTGGCTTTTTGGTAGTGACATCCTCTGTTGGCTTTGTAATTTCCTGACTGCTTTCCTCCTGGTTTGACGTGGTTTCTATAGAGGAGGATTCTATCTGAGAGGAGGACTCTACCTGTTCCCCGTAGACCATAGATGAAAAATCACTGTGCAGCACTTCTGGATAACTTGTCAAACCTGCACAGAGCAAGCCTAATAATACCGTCTTATATGTTATTTTTTTCAATTTACATATCTCCTTATCTCATGTTTTTCATTCTCTGTAAAATCCCATAACAATAGAAGGTATCTCTCAAAATGACGATTCACCGACACTTCTCTTTCCTGCATAAAACCAGTAAACTTAAACGTCTATGAATTGTAACATTCCACAAACAATCTATTGTCAAGAATAAGTATAGCATAAAATTATAAAATAACAATTCTTTATTTTAAAGATTTTAATGTAGATATAGTGATATTTTCAATGGTAATTTCTGTCGTTCTCTTGACGATATCCTCTATCTGAGCCATCTGCTCATCCGTAATGCTGTCTAAATTGATAATGACATCCGCCTTGCCGTCCTGAATGCTTACTACAGACTGCTCAAAGCCTTTCGCTGCCAACAAATTTTCCGTTGCCGCTTCCTTCTCTGCCACCTTTGTAATATTCATCATCTGATCTAGGGCAGACTGTTTTTGCTCCTGACTCACACTGTCTGAATTGATAATCTCCATCAATACTTCTTTGTTGGAGGAACGAACCTGCTCTCTGTTGAGTTTTGCCTGGGCAACAAGATTCACGCTGGTAGTTCCATTTACAAGAACAGCCTCTCCCGGCTGAGAGGAGGAGGCTTCAGCCTTACTTTCTCCCTCCTTTGTTTCTTTTGTGGACTCCCCATCTTTCCCTTCCTTTTTATCCTTTTCAGACGGATTTGCCGCAGCCTCCTCCGCTTTTGTGGAAACCTCTTCCTTGTCTTTGTCCTGGCTCTCAATATCCTTCGTAAGACTTAAATCCTCGGATATTTGGCTTAATACCTCCTCCGTGGACAACTCGTCTCCCCCATTCTCTTTCTCACTTTCTTTATTACCGCCAAACAGCTTAATATCAGAATTGGCAAACTTAGTCTTGTCTGCATAATTTAAGTAACCTGCCACTGCAATCAATACAGCCAGCGATGTAATAATGATTTGATTTCGTTTTATGATACTCTTCATGACACTCTACTCCTTCATTTTACAAACTGTTATTTTATTCACTTCAATTCCAAGCACTGCTTTTGCTGCATTCGTCAAATGCCCTGCTGTAGCTGCATCACCGCCGCCCTGGGCGACAATCACTACCCCTTCCACTTGAGGCATCCATTCCTTTTCAATAAATGGTACACTTTCCCCCTCCTCGTTGGTTGTATAAATTTTTTCCTCCTCCTTTTGACTTTCTGTCGTGATACGGCTTCCCCCCTGGGCATCACTTTCCGCAATCTCCTTTTTGCTGTCAGAGCCCTGACTTGCCACCTGCATAGTAGAGGAGGCTTCCAACGTAATCATCACCTTCACTCTGCCGGCTCCCTCCACACAAGCTAAAATCCCCTCCAATCTCTCCTCTAACTGTTTCTCATAATCTTCACTGTCTGTCTCTTGGGTTTCATATCTTTTTTCTATCGTCTCCTTTCCCCCCTTTTCCTCCTTTGTGTTCTTTTCCTTATCAAAAGGGATGGAACTCAACACTAAGAGCACTCCTGCCAACAAAATTAACAACCATTTATCTATTCCGATTCGCAGAATGCTTTTCTTCTTTTCTCTCCATAGCTCTTTCCACTGCTTTGGCATCTTTTCACCTCTCTTTCTTTTATTACTCTTTTATATTACTTGGGCTATTACATATATAAGGTGTTTATCCCCTGCATCATACTTATGATATACTTATAATATTGAATTGCCTAAGTAATCAAGTAATTAAGGTGACTGATTGCCTTGTACCTGATTATCTTCCTGTATATTTATCAATATATTATCTTCCGAAAGATTGTAGAAGTTTTTTGCCAAACTTTTTATGTCTTTTTCTATTTTATTTTCTCTTGTATTTCTCTCCTGCTCCATAATCTGTATTGGTTCAATATAAATGTCTCCCCTTTTGACTGTACCTGCATGCATTTTAATCCCCTTCAATTGATTTCCCTCCCACACATACTCCATTTTATATAAATAATACCCTTGTGCCTCTATATGTTTGGCAAAGCTTTTTGTTGCCGCCTGCTCATACTTTTGTACCTGTTTTTCCTTCATCTCTCCCTCCATTTTCTCTATCATATTTTCCATCTGCGCCGTCTGAAAAGAATTTTGCCACTTGTGATAGATCTGTTCAATATTCTCCTCCATTCCAAACACCTTGGGCAAATCCTGCAGCGCAATTAGACAGAAGAACATTCCTAAAAATACTCTGCAATATCTAGTGTACTTTTCATTTGGCAGCAATCTAGAAAACAATGAGAAAACCAAATATAAAATCAAAATTTTTTTAATCCACTCCATCGCCTTGTCCTTTCCTCTGCATTCCCTAATATTAACTAATATTGGTAGCAATGCATAAAATTGCAATGGACAGCAAGAACAACATAACTACCGAAAGAGTCATATATAAAAGAAGCTGGAGCCCTTGAGTCATACCATGTATTGCCTGAATCATCCTGCCATCACAAATTGGCTGCATCACTGCCTGCATCAGCTGATAACCTAAGGAGGTCAATGCCAGCTTACACACCGGCGCAATGCACAATAACAACAATACAATACATATTCCTGTTCCCAGACTGTTTTTTATCAGCCTAGCCGTGCCCAAAAACAAGTCCGCCGAAAATCCAACCGTATTCCCAATTCCCGGAATCATAGAAACCGCCTTGTACATCGTAGTATTTTTCATAATATCTACAGAGGGCAGCAGCATTCCCTGAATAATATGTATTCCAAACACAAAAGCAATTACCGTTTTGATTGTCCATGTAATTCCCTTTTTTATACAGGCTATGGTTTTTGATATATAATTTTCCTTTGCTAAGTGCTGTACAACACAGAGCACTACAAAAATTCTGATAGCCGGAATCAGCACCCGCAAATATAATATCTGAATCCCTTGAATCACAATCAATGTGATTTCATAGTAACCAAGGGCGCTGGCGCTTCCTCCCGCTGCCCCTATGGCCAATGCATAGGCAGGAATAACCGCCTGCATAAATTCCACAAGATAGGACAAGAGCTGGCTCACTAAATTGGACATTTGATAAAAAGCACCAAGCAGCACTGTTAGTAAAATCATATAAATAAAATAAAATGCATGGTCGCTCATACCATTGTCCGCAAAAATCCCCGCAAAGCATGTGAGTATTGCAGACATACAACCAAGCACTAAAACTTGTCCCATACTGTCCCAATCCAATGTAATCTGGTTCTTCAGCTGTCTTCTGCCATACTCTAACAATTTGCTCATCACACCGTTTATATTTCCCGACATCAGTTCACTGACCACCTGGCTAAAATCCCAATCTGCATTGCTCTCATCCAAGGCATTCTGAACATTTTCAAAATCATACTGGTCCAACATTTCCTGCAGCTCCTGTTGTATCTCCTGGTCCTCATATGCTGTATCAATAGCATACACTTGTACTCCATTCCCTGTGCCAACTCCCAGCCAGAAAATAAAAACCAAGCTCCCTATAAGCTTTTTCAATTCTTTCCTCACCCCACTCCACCGCAAATTATATTCAATTTTTATAGTAATTCCTGTATCGTTCCAATCAAAGTCAAAAATACCGGAAGACTTAACACTAAAATAGACAGCTTTCCAAAAATTTGAAGCTGATTTGCCATGGTGCTGCTTCCGTTATCCCTGCATATATCCGCCGCAAATTCTGTCACATAGGCAATTCCTGCCATTTTTAAAAAAGTAAGAAAATACTCCTGATT
>CAJTQG010000020.1:48669-54070 GCA_910578605.1 uncultured Lachnospiraceae bacterium
GTATTGATGACATAATTTGTTTTAGCCCGTCTATGACAAGCTCCAGCTTTCCCAAAACCAAAATGGCGATTCCCACTCCCGCCGCCATACTGAGAAAATTAGTATACTCTGGTCTGGTCTGCCGCAGCACGATTCCCAAAACCACTGTCACTATGGCAAAAATTGCAATAAAATAATGATCCATATTGCCAGCCAATCCTCCTTTCCCTGTCAACTGCTACAGTCCAAATAAATTCTGAATTGTCTCAAATAGTTCATATATATAGGGCACAATCCAAAAGAGTACCAGCACCAAACCTGCAAGACTTGTGAGAAACGCATGCTCCTCCCGCCCACTGTGCTTTAACACCTGGCTAATGACAGATACTAAAATTCCTACCGCTGCAATCCTAAATATTAAATTTACATCCACGTTTTTTACTTCCTCCTTTTACTCCGCCAGACATACCGGCAATGCCGGAACAAACAATCACTCCATCCAAATTTCTCTTTTGCATAGCTTTTATACAATAATCAATGTGATTAAAATACCTCCCATCACACCAAGACTGCGGTAGAGCTTTGTGTTATTCTTTATATTTTCTGATGCCTGTACAATATCTAAATCCAGCTGTTCTATGTAATAGTCTAATGTATCTAACTGCATCTGTTTATCCAGACAGCCCAACGTATCACCAAGATTGCCCAGCTTTTCTTTATCCTCCTTCTTCATATGACTCTTAGCAAAGCTTTTTTCTATCTGTCTTTTCCAAATTACAGAAAACTCATCCCCGTCAAACTGCTGCATCTGCTTTGAAACCTGTTCAAAAAATTCCCCAAATAAATTGTCTGCCTTAGAAGCCACATCATAAAATGCTGCGGCAAGATTTGTATTTTGATAACGTATTTGACTGTGCAGATACAACAGCCATCTTTTTAATCTTTTTAATTCCTTGTGGCGATAGATTAGCTCCTGACTTAAAGAAAAACCCAATCCACTGCTTCCCACCACAATCACAATTGCGCCTAACAGTTTTAACAAAATACCACCTCCCCTAATCTCTCTCTGTCCAGCAAAAGCTTTCTCTCAAATACACCCTCCTCCATCAACACCCGAATATTTGGATTTTGATAAATATCCTCCACACTCTCCCCATGAACTGTGGCCAAGAGACGGCAGCCGCTGTACACTGCCTGATGTATAGCGTTAGTATCCCCGGCAGTACCAATTTCATCTACCGCTATTACCTCCGGCGAGAAGGCCCGAAGCATCATTAAAATTCCATCCGATTTTCTCACCCCATCTAACACATCTGTATGGGTTCCCACATCATTTTGGGGTATTCCCTGGTAACATGCAGCAATCTCACTTCTCTCATCCACCACCGATACATTTAACCCTCTGTTGCTCACTTGTCGGACAATATCCCGAAGCAATGTTGTCTTACCACACTTTGGAGGGGAGATAATCAACGTATTTTTCATAGTATGTTTGTCCCAAAGCTTTTCTATAACAGTATCAGCCGCCCCTTCTATACTGTGGGCCATTCGTATATTTAAAAAAGTGATATAGGATAAATTTTTAATCCTTCCATTTTCCACCACTGCATGTCCGCTAAAGCCAATGCGATGTCCCCCCTGGATGGTCAGATACCCTTGCTTAATCTCCTCCTCATAGGCATACAAAGAATAATTGCTGATGTAAGAAACAATTTCCCGCAGCACATCACCTGTGGCTATTACCAGCTTTCCGCCTATTTCCAGCGGGCATTCTCTTCTCTCATATCTCAAAAACACCGGACATCCCACCCTCACTCTCACTTCCTGAAGCTGTCTGCCCTCCTGGCCCACGCTGCGGATACTCTCCCGCCACGCTTTTGGAAATATCCATAAAATCGACTGCACATTAACCTCCCCTTTCCTTCTTGTTACACTATATTGTACAACCCTTAAGAATATGACAAAAAAAGAACAGATATCTTTTTAGGGATATCTGCTCTAAATCAATCATTTGAATATATCATATCTGCATTTATATTTATTATCCTATCATTTACAGCTGGGTCTCAACAAAAATGTCATAGACAGCTTTGATTGCCTTCTCAAAATCATCATTTTCTACACCAATAATAATATTTAACTCACTTGAGCCCTGGTCAATCATGCGGACATTCACCCTGGCATGGGCCAGCGCTGAAAAGATTCTTCCTGCTGTACCCTTTGCCGCCTTCATACCTCGGCCAACCACCGCAATCAACGACAAGTCTCCCACTAATTCAATGGAATCCGGCTGGGCTAAGCGGTGAATGGCAGACATCACCTGCTGCTCTTTTCCCTGAAAATCCTCCTGCTGTACCATAACAGTCATTGTATCAATTCCCGATGGCATATGTTCAAAGGAAATATTATTTTCCTCAAATGC
Organism: uncultured Lachnospiraceae bacterium; assembly: GCA_910578605.1. GTDB lineage: Bacteria > Bacillota > Clostridia > Lachnospirales > Lachnospiraceae > MGBC111451. The sequence continues at coordinate 51,071 of CAJTQG010000020.1, forward strand.
CTGCAGTACCTTGCGGCCAAATCCAACCTCCGCATTCATCATAGATTTTTCAATATGCACTGCCACAAATCCCTTTTTGCCGGCAATACCGGTAATGGTATACTCGGGAGTACGACAGGTACTCTCCACAATTAATGTACCTTCATCCTCCGGTGCGTTAGTATTGCGTATATTGATAGGAATACCACAGTTTCTAACCGGAAAAATGGCATCTTCATGCAGCACAGTAGCTCCCATGTAAGCCAACTCCCTCAATTCTCTGTATGTAATAGAGGTAATCACCTTTGGATCCCTGATAATTCTAGGGTCCGCCACTAAAAATCCAGATACATCCGTCCAGTTTTCATAAATATCTGCATGAATATTCTTTGCCACAATAGAGCCTGTAATATCGGAGCCGCCTCTAGAAAAGGTTCTCACTGTACCATCCTCCTGGGCGCCGTAAAAACCTGGCACAACAACACGCTCTAAGCCCTCTAATTGTTCTGTAAGCAGAGCATCGGTCTCATCCGGCAAAAAATTACCCTCCTCATCAAATCGAATGGCAAGAGCGGCATCAAAAAAAGTATATCCCAAATATTCTGCCATCACTATACCATTTAAGTATTCTCCTCTAGAAGCCGCATATTCTCTGCCCTTCTTGTTGATAAAATCTTCTTTAATTTGTGCAAACTGGTTATCTAAGGAAAGTTCTAACTGTAAACCGTCAATAATTTCCTGATATCTCTTTTTTATATTCTCTAATTTATCATCAAACTTCTTTCCTGCCTCAGCCGCCTCATAGCACTCGTACAGCATATCCGTCACTTTTATATCTTCAATAAACCTTTTGCCGGGAGCACTTGGCACAACAAATTTTCTAGATTCATCACTAGTAATGATTTCTTTTACCTTTTTAAATTGCTCTGCGCTTGCCAATGAGCTTCCGCCAAATTTTACTACTTTTATCATTTTTATTCAGCATCCTTTCCAAAATCCTTTATTATTCATTATTTACACATTATATATGAAACCATTTTTTTACTATATAATCAAGCACTTTTTTTGTTTTTTTCTTATTTTTTTACTTTTTTTGCCTTTTTTCTGCTTTTAATCCTTTTCTAATGTAACTTATACTCTCAACTACCGTCTAAAACTTTTCCATTTCCACTCATCTCAAATGATATATCATTTTCCCTTTATATTTCGTTTTATACCGATACAAATACAAGCTTCCTCTTGCCAGCCAATCCATGCTCATAGCAATCCAAACCCCAAGAGCCCCTGCTCTCACATATTCAATTAATATGTAACTAATAATAACCCGAAATATCCACATAGAGACAATGGAAACTATCATGGGATAACGTACATCCCCTGCTGCCCGAAAAACATTAGGCAATACAAAGGACAAAGGCCATATAAGAACAGCCGCCACTGTATGATACAAAATAATGCGAAATGCAACTACAGAGGCCATATCACTTAACTGATATAAGTCTATAAGTGGATGGCACAATAAAACTAAGCATAATGAAATACTTCCCATACATATATATGCAAGCTTCATCAATTTTTTTACATTATTTTTCATGCTCTCAAAATCACCTGCACCCATACATTGCCCCACTACGGTAATCATAGCCAATCCAATAGCATGCCCCGGTATCACCTCAACCTCCACCAATGTCATGGCAACTGCATTAGCTGCAATCTCCGCTGTTGTTAAGCCTGCCACAAAGCTTTGCACAAGAATCTTTCCAAATTGAAACATAGCGCTTTCCATTCCGCTTGGAACGCCTATGTGAAGAATACTCCTAATTATCTGGGGATGATAGCCAAAACGAAATCTTCTGTCTATATGTACCGGATTTTTTTCTTTTCCTGCTAAATAAAGCATTATCAGTGCGGCAGCCATCCTGCCAATTAAGGTAGACGCTGCAATACCGGCGGCTCCAAAATGCATTCCATAGATAAATATGGCATTTCCGGTAATATTAATCACATTCATAATTAAGGATGTATACATAGATACTTTGGAATTGCCCATAGAGCGGAATATAGCTGCACAGCCATTATAAATACCCAAGGCAGGAAAAGAGAGCGCCGTAATATAAAAATATATCCTGGCATTTTTCATAACCTCCTTCTCCACTTTTCCAAAGCCCAGCTTTAAAATCCAGGAATTTCCGGCTAAAGAAATTACCATAAAAACAATAGAGATTACTGACACCAATAAAATAAGCTGATTCGCTGCCTTACCAGCACTTTTATAGTCCTTTTTTCCAATATATGTGGAAATTACTACGGAACCTCCTGTTGCCAGAGCTCCAAATGCTGTTATAAGCAAAAGATTGATTGTATTTACCAGTGACACTCCGGAAACTGCTGATTCCCCAGCCTCTGACACCATAAACACATCAGCCATACCTACCAGTACAGCAAGTGTCTGTTCAATAATCAGTGGAACTATCAACCTAGTTAATTTCTTTTTATCAAACATAATTCACCTCTTCCCTACTCTTTGAGCATTACCCAATGTTTGTGTTAAATATATTCTTCACTTTATCTCCTTTTGCCTTTTTATACTGCTCATAGAATAGGCGCTATCCATAACGAACAGCACCCTTTTTGAAAAATATTACATTTACATATTTTATATATTGAGTAATGTGGCAATATGTGCAAGGTTTGCATACAAACCGTTATACATTAATTTTTACTTTTTTCTTGTCTACTACAATATTTCTCAGCCAGTAAGAATTTGCCAATTTAATTATAAATCTTTATCTCTTACTTTACAACATTTGTTTTTCACCAAATAACACACAAGTTATTCACCAATGATATATCATGCAAAAAGTGCTGTTATATTTACGACTTTTCTTCGCTAATACAACAGCACTTTATTAATATTACATTGTCATCTTTTTATTGTTATTGCCATTTTTTGTTAACTTTTCTACTATTTTACAGTCAGCTTAATCTTCTTAGAAGCTTTACCGCTCTTAATAGTGATAG
>CAJTQG010000021.1:0-20455 GCA_910578605.1 uncultured Lachnospiraceae bacterium
CCACATTCTCCTCTATTCCCTCTGTTTCTTCCTTTACAACTTCTTCTAACATTTCATCCAATATATCATATACAAAATTATTCTCCTCTGTGACCTCCTCTTCCTGTTCATTATTTTGACTTTCCTCTGAACCATTACCAATGTTGTATACTTTCTGATTTCCTCCTGCATATGTATGAGCCGGAATGGCACTTACGATCATAAAAACAATTAGGACTGTTGCAATAATTTTTTTTCTTATCTCATTTCTCATCTTTTTGTCCTTTCTTCTTTCTATCACATCTGCTTTATTCTTATATTGCCCGCTTGTTTTATGATGAGTTATTTTTCATAATATACATTCCCTCATCCCCTTCCCATTTATATTCAAGTTAAATAACTTATATTAAATACACTACTTTCTGACTTAATTCAAAAAAACAACCGCAGAAATATTTTGATGCATTTTAAACTTGCCTAACAAAATTCAAAAGATATTTTATAAGAAGAATTATACAATAAAAATAACAAAACTGGAATAATTTACCAACTAAATTTATTTATCTATTCATGCTGTAAACCTTATTTTTACTGAAAATAATAAATTGAAGAATTTGAACTAAAATCAGTTGAATTGACCTCTATTGACCTCTAATTTCTGTGCCATATTTTTTAGGAAGGAGAACCCATTACAAAATCTAAAAAGGGCGCAGTTCTATTAGTAATAGCCATAATACCAAATGAAAGACCGTCAATTGATGCCAAAGAAGCACTTTGAGGATTAAAGGCCATGATAGATTTTTTAATGAAAAAGAATAGTTGAAGTAACATATAATGGACATGGATTATCGTTAAGACCTGCCAAGTACATAGTTGACCTCCTCCCACAGAAGACGATTTTTTTCCTCATCTATGTCTGACTCCTTCTCTACAGCCGTATGTTCTGTCCCCTTGTTTTCTTTTGCAATGTTATCTTTCTGTGCATTGGCAGCCTTTTTCTCTGCTGTCTCCTTGGAAATCAGCTCTCTCAGCAGCACAGAATGATGCTCCACCGGAATATAGGCTATTTTATTTGGTGTAAATATAGACTTAAGCACATAGTATGTATAGCTGTTTATTTTATCTGCAGACAACTTGACAATATCTTCAATCTTACAAACCCCAAGTGTCTCACTAAAAATAATATCCTTTTTTTGAAATATTTTTTCATCCATGAATATCACCTCTGACTTTTGTACTTACCGCTTCTTCGTTTTCCTCTTTTTGTATGAAGTTTCGTTTTTGATAATAAATATTGAGCAGTTCCTCCTGTAAATCTATCTGTTTTTTCAAATTAAGATAGCCTTTTTTTCTACTTAAATAATTAGAAAAAATATGATTATCAAATAATAAGAGAAAAATGGATAAATCGACGAAAAAAATAGCAAGTATTATTGCAATTACACATAACAACACTGCCCTATGGCACTCACAGTATATCACAATAACAAGCATCAAAACAATACATTCCAAAAAGACCTTCCTTTTCTGTCTGTTCAATCCATTCATTTTTAATTATTTTTGTAATTTCATTCTCCTGCACCACCTTATCCTTTTTTGCATAATCCACATCCTGCCTGCTGACAAAGTATTCTTCCCTGTAAGAAAACAACCACATTACCCACACAATCACTCCGGACAAAAACAAAACACTTCCCTGAAACAGCTTATCTCTCTCCCTGTTTTCATCTACCACCTTAAATATAAAATTTTTATTATATATAATATCCTCATCAAAATATTCATAATATTTATCCAGCATATAATTGCTCCATCCCTTATTGAACTCCACCTTACAAAAAAAATCATTGCTGCTCACAAAATCACTGTTTAAAGACTGTAAAAAATCTTTTTCGTATTGACTAGAAAATATCACACAGCCAAATTGATTTTTCACTTCATTAAAACACGCAAGATGGGAAGCCTCCCCTGTAATCGCATCTTCTACACATATTATTCCCCCAACCATCTTTTTAGGAGGCTTTACGCCAAGAAAATAATCCACATTTCCCCTCACATATTGCTTTTCCCACACTTTATTCACATCCAAGTCATCAAAATAAAAACAATGCTCTATATAATAATTACTTTGTATCCCATCCAACAAAAAATAGAAGCCCACTGCCAAAAATAGAATAACGAAAATCTTTTTCATTTCTACTCCTTACCTATTTTATATATTTCCTTTCAGAAATAAATCTTACTTTGTTCACCCATATAACCCTTCCAGACTATAACAGTTTTCATATATAGTATAATTAAATATGTAGTATATACCTATATAGAAAATGATACAAGTCTTGAATTATTCCTAATTTCATGTTAGTAAACATTAAAAAAGGAAGCAGTTTTCACCCTGCTTCCCGTTTATATTTGTCATTATTTTATTTAATCTGTCTTATTTACTCATACTCATCTATGGCAAACAACGGCTCACCTGCATTGATTTTTCCTTCTTTTAATAAACGAATCTTTTGATTGCTTTTTAACTCTGTACACAGGACAGGCGTTGCAATAGACGGTGCATTTGCCTTTAAATAATCCAAATCTATCCGAAGCAGGGAATCTCCTTTTTTCACCTTTTGACCTGCCTGCACAAAGACCTCAAAACCTTTTCCGTTACACTTTACCGTATCGATTCCCACATGAATTAAAAGAACAACGCCCCTATCTGTTGTAATACCAATAGCATGCTTTGTGTCAAAGACAAGGTTAACCTCCCCGTCCTCCGGCGCCACTACCAATCCCTCCTCCGGTGTAACCACTGCTCCGTCCCCCATCATTCTGCTGGCAAAAGCTTCATCGGGAGTGGTGGAAATATCCCCTGCCACTCCGGTAATTGGACTGGAAATCACAATGGATTTACTTCTTGTTTTCACATTGCCGTCTATTGGGTGTGCCTTGTGGGGCTGTTTTTCTTTAGATTCACCTTTCTGGGCATATCCTGCATTTTCTCTGCTATGGGAATTGATTTCTTGATTTGACATATTTTCAGCTGATAAGCTTTCATCCCCCGCTGTCTCCAAATAATCTTCTAAATTGGACTTAATCACTGTCACTCTAGGACCATAAATAACCTGAACTCCATTTCCCTTGTGCACCACGCCGGAGGCGCCTGATTCCTTCAGCAAATCATCCCTCACAAATTCGGAACGGTACACAGTACAGCGAAGACGGGTGGCACAGCAGTCTACATCCGATATATTTTTCTTTCCCCCTAAGCCCCTGCATATAAGAGCAGAAATCTCATTCTCTGCACTAGGACCACTCTCCGTTCGTCCAGCATTTTTTCTTGCATCCACATCACTTCTGTGATACAATTTTACTTCTTCTGTAATATCACGACCTGGCGTCTTCATATCAAATCTGCGAATGAGGAAGCTGAACAGGAAATAGTATACAACGAAATAAAAAACACCTACGATTACAATCCAAATCCAGTTTGTCTTTGCATTTCCCTGAAGAATTCCAAACAGAAACATATCAATAAAGCCTCCAGAAAATGTCATACCCACACCTACATCAAACACATGCATAAACATATATGCCAAACCAGCAAAAATACAGTGAATTCCATATAAAATCGGAGCCACAAACAAAAATGTAAATTCTATAGGCTCTGTAATACCAGTCAGCATAGATGTGAGAGCTGCAGATAAAAGCAGACCTCCTGCTGCCTTTTTCTTCTCAGGCCTTGCCGACTTGTACATGGCAAGAGCGGCACCTGGCAGACCAAATATCATCAGAGGGAATTTTCCTGACATAAACCTAGTTGCCGACACAGTAAATTTTGTAGTATCTGGGTCCGCCAACTGGGCAAAGAAAATATTTTGGGCTCCTTCAATCAACTCTCCTGCCACTTCATAGGTTCCTCCAACACCTGTCTGCCAAAAGGGAAGATAGAATACATGATGAAGACCAAAAGGAATGAGCAGGCGCTCCATAAATCCATATACCCATGTCCCCCCATAGCCGGAATTTAACACAATATCACCAACAGCATAAATTCCGTTCTGAATCATTGGCCAGATAAAAAACATCACAATTCCTACTAGAGTATATACCACCGCCGAGATAATCGGCACAAACCTTGTCCCTCCAAAAAAGGAGAGCACTTGTGGCAGTTCAATTTTATAGTAACGATTGTGAAGAGCTGCCACTCCCAATCCTACAATAATTCCGCCAAACACGCCCATCTGCAGAGATAAAATACCGCATACCGACGTAGTTGCACCGCTGAGCATATTGTCTGTCCCGCCGTTTACCGTTATCATTGCGCTGATTGACGCATGCATAATAAAAAATGCAATGGTTGCCGCTAGAGCCGCAACTTCTTTTTCCTTTTTTGCCATACCAATTGCCACGCCTATGGCAAAAATAATCGGAAGATTGGCAAATACAATATCACCCGCCTCTTTCATCACCTCAAAAATCACATTCAGGGCAGTTCCTGGTCCCATCATGTTAAACAGCTTGTAGGTGCGAAGCATTGTCTCATTCGTAAAAGAGCCTCCTATTCCAAGGAGCAGTCCTGCCACCGGAAGAATGGCTATAGGCAGCATAAACGACCTTCCTACTCTCTGTAACACACCAAAAATCTTATCCTTCATATACTCCTCCCAAATTTCAATCCGCGGAAATGCTAGCCTCACGGATTTTTTCACCTTATAGAACGGTTCTTCCTATCTATTTACCATTCCCATTGGTGCATGTCCCGTGAAGCATTTTTATTATATAGAACGAATTTCCCTACAATATAAAAAGCATTCATCTGCATATATATTTCATTATGCATCATCAATGCTTTTTTATACACCTATTTCTATTTATTTTTCGCCTTTCCTATAAATAGCTTACATTATGATTATTTTAAATACATAATGGCATTTCGTACATTCACACAAATCAATACAGCCAAAAGTACAATAAATAGCTGATTTACCCTCTCCTCACTTATTTTTTGATTGACTTTTCTTCCCACCTGGGTACCTATGAGGGCAAAGCATACCATTCCTACAAACAGTATCGGATTAAATTCTACAGTGCGGATACTACCCGAAAAAAATGTCTGGACTAAGCTGGCTGCCTGGGAAACTAAAATAATATATAGGGAATTGACTGCCGCTAACTTGGTGGACATGGTAAAAAAGAAAAATAAAACTGCCATATTCATAGGACCGCTTCCGCCCCCGATAAAGGCGGAGAACAGACCTAACAAGCCTCCAATCACCGCTGATGCAGCAGGATTACTCAAATGAAAGCTTTTGATTTTACTCCTGTTTAGCGTATAAATAAGAGAGAGCATTAACATAGCCAACATCAACACTGCCTGTATCATACCTATCATCTCACTGTTAGAAAGAACCATCTTTACTTTGCCGAACAGGGACTTTCCTAAAATTCCGCCCACACAGGAGCCTATAGCAAGAAAAGTGCTGACTTTCATATCCATCTCCACCTCTTTTTTGCGGATGGCATTGTACACCGAGTATGCAGTCATGACAAGCACTGTACAGCTGGACAAAAAACTGATAGAGGTCACGTCCATCATATGAAACGCATCTAGGGTCGGCTTAATAATCACTCCTCCCCCTAAACCACACACTCGTCCTATGACACATGCTAAAAAGCTAATCAGAAAACCTACTATATAAATCAACAAGTTGCGCCTCCAACCATATGCACCTGTGCACCGATAATTTCATCTTTTCTCTCTAATAGCTCATCTCCTAGAAGCTGACTCTGCACATTCTCAAAGCCAATTCTCTCAATGGTATCCGCAAAACGCTCCCCTGTCTGTCCCTGTTCGCGAAACAGAAGGATCGCTTTTTCCACTATGGACATTACCTCCTCCTCGGAAGAAAAGATTTTTTCTAACGGCTTGCCGTGGGCAACCTTTTTCCCCCAGCGTCCGCCGATAAATACTTTATATCCATATGTTCCCTCTGTTACTGCGTGGAACGGACATTTTCCGATACAGCGTCCGCAATGATTGCAGTCCGGTGTCATGTCCAGCTTGCCGTCCTTCACCTGAGCAGTCTTAATGGGGCAATTGTTTACAATACCGCATTTCTTGCAGCCATGACAAAGATTTGAATCAAAATTAGGTATCTTCTGTCCTACAATGCCTAAATCATTCAAACTGGGTTTTACACAGTTGTTGGGGCATCCCCCCACTGCAATTTTAAACTTGTGGGGAAGCTTTACCTCATGATATCCCTCAAAAAACCGCTCATGGAGCTTTAATGCCAAATCATAAGTATCAATCAAGCCATACTGACAAGTTGTACCTTTGCAGGAAACAACAGGACGTACTTTAGAGCCTGTTCCCCCCGTCTTCAATCCTGCTTTTGCAATATAATTTCTAAAATCCTCCGCCGCCTCATAGCGCACCCCTATCACTTCAATGGTAAGACGGGTGGTCAATGCCACTCTTCCGCTTGCGTACAGCTTTGCCGCCTGCTGAATACAATCCATCTCCTCACTAGTGACAGTTCCGTTTTTTGTGATAATACGGGCATTAAAATTATTGGTCCCCTTGTTATGGAGAAAACCAAAAGCCTTCAGTCTAGTAATCTCCTCTAAAGATACCCTTACCTCCTCCTCTTGGTTCCATCCCCCGTCTATCTCCTCAATAAAATCCTGCAGCACTTTTGCCGCCTTCTCTATAGCATTCAGACAGCGGGCCTCTTCTGTGTGATACTCCCCTTTAATTACACTGCACTCTGTAGAGCCAAAGGCATTTTTAAATTTCACGGTTAAATCGCCGCATCTCTCACGGAACCCTGCTGTCTCCTTTGATTTTTTTTCTATATATTTCTTACCAATAACAGCAAGAGAGCCTGCAAGCGCACCACATGTCCCCCCTACTCCCATGCCTCCCCCAAAGCCTGCTACCAGCTTTGTATCCTCCTGGCTCAAGCCTAGCTGATACACATCATTTGCCGCCAAAAGAATAGCCTCCCCGCAATTGTAATTGTGATTTGCATAATAATTTTTTGCCTTTTCTACTAACATATTCTTATTCCTTTTTCCTTTCTTCCTTTTCTTTTTTACATTGTAGTTTATTCTTTTTGGATTTTGTAACCATTGCGGCAATATCACTAGCCGGCACCTGCTTTCCGTCTTCCTCCCACTTCATAAAGACATTTAAAAGCCCTCCCGCATAATAATATGCCTCATAGACAAAACGCTCTTGATTTTTAGGTATGTGCTCTAACACAAAAGCATTTATTTTACTCACAATAAGAGAATAAAATCCAATTTCTTTTAATTTTTGTAAAAATAAAGCATATTGATCAAAATACAGCAGAGCATGGAGAACATGCTCGTAATCCCCAAACTCCCCTACCCTTTCACTATGCTGACTGGTATTTAAGTATTGAGAGATAATATCCTCCAAATAATCATCTAGCACCTCTATCTTATCATGATAATACTGATAGTACGTCATCCTGGAGACTCCTGCCCTGTCTGCAATTTCCTGCACTCTTATTTTGCTAAATTCCTTCTCATCCAGCAGGGAAATTAAAGCCTGTCCAATACACATTCTGGTAAATCGATTTCTCTGGGTATAATTGTCCTTTTGACTCTCTGCAAAAACTTCCCTACCATTTTCTCTGTCATGCTCCATATTTTTCTCACTTTTCTCAAAACCCATTCCTTAGTCCTGCCCTCATCTATATGATTTTTATTTTCACTGCCAGTTTTTGTAAAATCTTACATTTTTACTTGTATTGTAAATTGTAACACGAAAAAGTATAAGTTACAATAACATCTAGTATTAAAAACTATGTTTGTAAAGGAGAAGTGCTATGCGTGAATTAAAGCTTAAAAATAAAATTGCCTCTATTCCCATTATTCAAGGAGGTATGGGTGTGGGTGTAAGCCGCTGTCAGCTTGCCGGCGCCGTGGCAAAGGAAGGTGGTGTAGGTATTATCTCCACTGCACAGATTGGCTATGATGAGGAGGGTTTTTCCCAAAATGAAAGCCAGTGCAACCTTCATGCCATTGATGCCCACATCAAAAAGGCAAAGGAGACTGCCAACGGAAATGGACTTGTAGGCGTAAATGTAATGGTTGCCTTAAAGCATTACAAGGAGCATGTAATACAAGCAGTGCAGTCCGGCGCTGATGTTGTCATCTGCGGTGCCGGCGTACCCACTGACCTGCCGGCAATTATTCAACAGGCTGCCGCCCAGTTCCATATTCCTGCCGAAAACATTCCTGCCATATCCCCTATTGTGTCTTCCGAAAAGGCCGCCCGAGTTATTTTAAAAATGTGGGATAAAAAATATAATACCACACCGGATTTTATTGTCATCGAAGGTCCAAAAGCTGGAGGTCACCTTGGCTACTCGAAAGACCAGCTTACAAATATAGATGCTATCCCCTACGAGGAGGAAATCAAAAAAATTATCGCCTGCAAGGGGGAGTATGAAGAAAAATATTCCAAATCCATACCTGTTATTGTTGGAGGCGGCATATTTGACAAAAGGGATATTGACTGGGCCTTTGGCTTAGGCGCCGACGGCGTGCAGATTGCCAGCAGATTTGTGGCAACCTATGAATGTGACGCCTCCGAAGCATACAAACAGGCTTATATACAAGCTAAGACTGAAGATGTACAAATCGTACAAAGCCCTGTAGGCATGCCGGGAAGAGCACTGCACAATTCCTTCATTCAACAGGTGGAGACTTCACCTAAAAAAATCACCAAATGCTACCAGTGTTTAAAACACTGCAATCCTGCACAAGTGCCTTACTGCATTACCAAAGCGTTGATTGATGCTGTTAAGGGTGATGTGGAAGGAGGACTTGTATTCTGTGGTTCCAATGTTGGGCGAATTGATTGTATTCTTTCCGTACATGACCTAATGAAGGAATTGACTGCCGATTAAAACATACATGGATATACGAAATATATTTCCATTTATTTGGCTTCTGAATTCACTTGGCAAGTTACGATATATGATTTATCATACTTGCCAAGTATCCAGCCCCAAATCCATTATCAATATTCACTACACTGACACCGCTGGCACAGGAATTCAACATGGAGAGCAAGGCGCTGACACCGCCGAAGGATGCGCCATAGCCCACGCTGGTTGGCACAGCTATTACAGGACAAGCCACAAGCCCGCCCACTACACTGGCAAGCGCTCCCTCCATTCCCGCAACAGCAATTACCGCCCTGGCACTCATCAAATCCTCTATATGGGCAAGCAGACGATGAAGTCCTGCCACCCCAACATCATACAGACATACTACTTGATTCCCCAGGGCTCTAGCTGTCAATTCTGCCTCCCTGGCCACAGGCATATCACTGGTACCTCCAGAAGCAATCACAATCTTTCCCCTCCCGCTGATCTGCGGCATGTCCCCAACGATTCCCACACGGCTCCAAGTGTCATATTCGAGAGGAAGCTCTTTTGAAACTAAATTAGCCTTATCCTCACTCATTCTAGTAATCAGCACACATGTCTCCCCCTTTTCCAGAAAAGCTTTTGCAATCTCTAATATTTGGCTCCCTGTTTTTCCCTCACCATAAATCACTTCCCCTACCCCCTGTCTGAGACTCCGGTGATAGTCCAGCTTAGCAAATCCCAAGTCCTCAAAGGGTTCCATCTTTAATTGCAAAACCGCTTCCTCCACACCTACCTTACCGTTTGCCACACCCTCCAACAACTTTGTAAGCCTACTGTTCTCCATCTTCCCTCCTCCTTCCCTCCATTTTCTTTCATTGTATTCTCATTCTGATAATTTACCAGGATACCGGCTGGTTCATTCGGTCCACAAAATCACTCATTACCTGAGAAATTTTAATTTGCTGGGGACATACTGCCTCACAGCTTTTACAGCCTATACAGGCATGAGGACGCTTACTCTCCTCCATCGCGCCAATACCCATCTGGGTAATAAAACCATTATTAAATTTCAATTCATTGTACATAAAGAGCAAATTAGGGATATCCAATTCCTTTGGACAATGGGCTGTACAATAACGGCAGGAGGTACAAGGTAAAATATCCAGCATACTGTCCGTAATCTCCATCAACACCTTTGTCTCCTGTTCACTCAACGGTTGATTTTCTCCAAAGGTTTGAATATTTTCCTTTAATTGTTCCAAATTGGACATACCCGACAAGGTAACCGTCACACCCTGGATTCCCTGAAGAAAACGAAATGCCCAAGCCGGCACTGTCTCTTTTGGTCTTAACTCCTGCAGTTTTTTGGTGTTTTCTTCTGACAGCTTTGCTAGTTTTCCTCCCCGAAGAGGTTCCATTACCCACACGGGAATTTGATGCTCCCTCAAAAGCTCCATCTTTTTATCTGCCTCCTGCAGCTTCCAATCCAAATAATTTAACTGAATTTGACAAAATTCCATGTGCTTTCCATATTTGTCCAAAAAACGCTTCATCGTTTCTATTTGACCATGGGCAGAAAATCCCAGATGCTTAATTTTTCCAAGCTCCTTTTGTTTTAGCAGATGCTCTAATATTCCATACTTCTCATCTAAATACTGTTCTACGTTTAATTCACATACATTGTGGAATAAATAAAAGTCAAAATACTGTAAGCCGGTTTTCTCAAGCTGCTCCTGAAAAATCTCCTTCACTCTTCCCATAAGGGACAAATCATATCCGGGAAATTTATCTGCCAAATAAAAGCTTTCTCTTGGATACTCCCTAAGCACCTTTCCCATCACTCTCTCCGATTCCCCTTCATGATAGCCATAGGCCGTATCATAATAATTGATACCATGCTCCATAGCATAGGCAACCATTTCCCTCACTCTTTCTTCGTCAATCCCATTTTTCGGATTGTCCTCCTTTGTGGGAAGTCTCATTGCCCCTAATCCAAGAGCGGAAATGTCTAAATCCTGAAATGCCTTATAAATCATAACCTTCACCAGTCCTTTCCCTAAATAGATTCCCTTTTATTCTCTAAAAGCTTGCTGATTTTCAACAATCAACAAGCTTTTTATGAAGTTATTACACTATCATTGCATTATGTATATTTTATTCCCCATTATAATCTTTAATTATAGGAGGAATTTGAGACATCATATTGTCAATATCCTCAAACATAGCACTTTTTGTTGTTCCCATCTTGCTTGCAGTATTAATGTGCCGATTTACTTCCTGATACTGTTTTTTCATTTGCTCAAAGAAATCACTCAAAGTCTGCAGCTTCACTCTCGAGTCATCAATTACCTGAGAAATCTCATTCTGCACTGTCTTTGCACCGTCGGCTGCCAGTGTGATATTGTCAAACATCTCATAGGTTTCATCCACCTTTGACAAGCTTTGGCCTAATGCCTGGTGCGAAGTGTCAATGCTGGCGCTGAGCTTTTCTGTTCCATGCTCTACATCCCCAATACTGGAATCCACCATGGCAACAAGGCTTTTAATTTCCTCGGACAAGGTTTTTACCTCTCCTGCCACTACCGCAAAACCTTTTCCCTGTTCTCCCGCTTTCGCTGCCTCTATAGAAGCATTGAGAGAGAGAATGTTTGTCTGGTCCGCAATAGATACAATTTTACTCATGCATTTCTTAATTTCTTTTAAAGACAGTTCAAAATCTTCAAACGTACTCTGCATTTCATCAAAATAATTTTCTACTAAAATGGAGCTGTTTCTTAATTCCTCCACCTCATTTTGCGCCTGGACAACAGACTCAAAAATATTATCCTTTACAGATGCAAATTGACCAGACACTGTATTGATGTTAGAAAATGTCTGTTCAAAATCTTGCAGGGAGTCTTTTAAATTTTCAGAACCTACCAACACCGTCTCAAAGGATTTGCTCACCATGCTCAACTCATACAGAGATGCCACCTCACGCTGAATCAGCACATTGCGGTAATCCTCAAGGCTTTCTATTACATATAATATAGGAGACAGACTTTTTGCATCAGACTGGGATTTTTTCCATTTTTTCATCTTTAACACCTATCCTTTCTATATACATTTCCTTCAACCGTCTACCGACAATCCATGACTAATATACTAGGCTGCGGCTGCTAAGCAGCTCTATCATTCCTCTATTACTCAAATACAACACAGGTCATAGACTGATTGACAAAACGATTGTTATAATGTTCCCCATATCCGACCAAACCGGCATGATTACCTAAGGCACTCATTTCATGGAGATATTCCTCCATGTAGTGATTGTCACTAAAGAGAAGATACCGGAACAGACAATTGACAGAAAACACTGCTGAAATTCTAGAAAAATCGTTTTTGATTGTTCTGATGGTATCTCTTACAATCGCCTTATAATCTCCTAACTCTAACATTATCAGTACATCCGAATCATTTACCTGCCGAAAGCATGTAAGCGCATTTCCACTTACTTCTTTAATAGAAATAATACAGGTATCGTCCCCGTTAATTTTTCCAAAAGGATTTTTAAATGTCTGTGTCTGGATTTCCTTCTCTGAAATATGAAGAATATCTTGATATACCTGCTTTGCAGGCATTCCGTTTAACTGACCTATTTTATAGTTGGCTTTGTCCGTCCTAGAGGCAATAAAACGATAATTTCCCAGCTGATGGTAAATATTTTCCTTGTAAGCCTTTACCCTGCCATGATTATTTTTCACCAACGCGTATGCCACAGCATCATTGTAAACCTTACCGTTTGCCGATACCTTTCCTCCGTCGCCTGTCCCACCTACTAATGAAATATTGTTATGTTTTAATACACTGTATATGGTAGTCAGAGCACAGGCATCATTGCCGGAACAAAAATCAATACACACTGTATCATCTTTAGAACTGTTAATTTTATGTACGTCCTGCTTCAACCGCTCAATATATTTTACAGGCATAACAGATACCTCTTCCAACACATTAGCCGCTGCACTCACACCATCATAAAATGCTATCACACCAACGCCTTTTTCTACAATCCTTGTATCATAACTCATCCCAATACATCCAATACTCGGAACATGGGGATAAAGCGCTTCCAGCTTTTTTACGTGTTCTTCAAACTGCTCATTGTTGGATAAAAGCATAATCAATTGCGGCTCCTTCAAACCTCTGACTGCTTCCTGCAGACTTCCGCTCTGGCTCATTCCAAAAAACTGTCTCAAAACCTTTTCCTCTCTTCCTTGTAAATTTTGCTATCGTGCAAACACGAGCAATATTAACTTTTTTATTTTTATTTTTTACTTCCTGCTGATACAGAGAGATTACTTGATTACTTAGCCGCTTTCTCAATACTGCAATCTCTAGCAGCAATGATTTATGTCCCCAACAGATACTTAATCATGCAATGATAAACGGCATTTTAAACTTTTAACCCTAGTATCATATTATAAAATTATACTTCATTTCAAAACAGTAAGTCAACATATTTCACACTTATCTTTAATTCCATTTCAGAAATACAAAACAAGGTGTGCATTCCTACTATAGAAGGGTTTGCACACCTTGCCCGTCAAAACAGTCCCCTTTATGAAATTGACTGTTCCTTCAAATACATTTCTACTTCCTTTGCAGTTGTCATGGACATTACTTTATCCGCCACTTTGTCCGCTTGCTCCTTTGTCCATTTGGAAATGGCTGCTCTTGTCTGCAGCACTGATGTAGGGCTGACACTGAACTCACCAAGTCCAAAAGAAATGAGCAGAGGAATTAACAGAGGGTCAGCGGCTGCCTCACCGCACATTCCAACTGTAATACCTGCTTTATTTCCCTCCTCAATAATCCGCTTTATAGAGCGCAAAACTGAGGGCTGGTATGGGGAGTACAGATAGGCTACCTTTGCGTTTCCTCTGTCCACCGCCATAGTATACTGGGTCAAATCGTTGGTTCCAATGCTGAAGAAGTCTGCCTCCTTCGCCAACAAATCTGCAATTTCACTGGCAGCCGGTGTCTCTATCATCACCCCAACCTGTATGTCTTTTTTATAGGAAATGCCTTCTTGTTCCAGCTCTCCCTTCAGTTCCTCCACTAATTCCTTTACCCTGTGAAGCTCCTCCGTACATGTGACTAAGGGCACCATAATTCGAATATCTGAAAATGCACTGGCCCGCAGAAGCGCACGAAGCTGGATTCGGTAAATATTTTCTTCCTTTAAGCAAAATCTTACTGCCCGATATCCTAAAAAGGGATTTTCTTCTTTTTCTAAACCTAAGTAAGGAATGTCTTTATCTCCACCTACATCCAAAGTTCTTATAATGACCGGCTTTCCCTTGATTTGACTAGCTGCCTCCTTATAAGCCAAAAACTGCTCCTCCTCAGTAGGCAGTTTTGTGTTGTCCATAAAAAGAAACTCTGTGCGAAACAATCCAATACCCTCTCCTCCAAATTCCAATACTTTTGCTGCCTCCTGAGGTTTTCCAATATTGCCGAACAATTCTACTCTTTTTCCGTCTCCCGTGACAGTTTCCTTGTGGGCATACACCTTCAGTTCTTCTCTGGATGCAAGGTACTCCTCCCTCTTTTTCTCATATTCTATTGTGGTTTCCTGGTCAGGCTCTAGCACACAGTATCCCTCACAGCCGTCAATAGCCACCATCATGCCCGACCGCACCGACTGCAGGAGATTTTCCACACTTAACACTGCGGGTATCTCAAGCGCTCTGGCTAAAATAGCCGAGTGGGAAGTTTTTCCTCCCATCTGTGTCAGTATCCCTGCCACATTTTCCTTTACGATTCCGGCTGTCATAGAAGGTGTCAAATCCTTTGCCACCAAAATAGTTCCATAAGGCACGTCACTGATATTCACATCCTCCAAGCCCAAGAGAAGTTTAAGAATACGAACTCGTATATCCCCAATATCGGTAGCTCTCTGTCTTGTCAGTTCATCCTCCGTCTGGGAAAACATATCCACAAACATAGTGCACACTTCATCTACCGCACACTCGGCGCATTCACCTGCTTCTATTCTTTTATGAATTTCCTCCTGCATAAAAGGATCTGAAATCATCATCACATGTCCTTCTAAAATCTGGGCATTTTGCTCCCCCACCTCTCTTTTCATCTTCTCTGCCATAGCGGTAGTATTTTCAACAAATGCATCCAATGCTTTCTGAAACCTGGCCATTTCACTTTCTGTATCCATCACCTGTTTTTTCTCATACACAGGCACTTCATTGCTTATCATTACCACCTTGCCAACACCATATCCGGCAGAACCGCCAATTCCTTGCAACATATAGCTTCACCTGACCTTTCCTTCTAAATCCTTCCCATGTGCATTCCTTCGTGTGCTGTGTCCCTTGCTTTGTATAAAAAGGAATTTTATGCTTCCCCCAAACCTGATTCAATCAGCTCCACTGCCGCCTTTAATGCTTCCGTCTCATCCTCTCCCTCACACTCAATATCCATCTGACAACCGCATTTAATACAGCCGGCAATAATATTCATCACACTCTTTGCATTGATTTTTTTACCATTAAACACTAGATTTACATCACTTTGAAATCTTGTCATCTCCTTGGCAAAAATCCCTGCTGGCCTCATATGAAGTCCCTGTTCATTTTTAACTGTAACTGTCTGTGATACCATAATTCTCTCTCCTTTTCCGTTTTCCTATTGATATTTATTGAATTTATTAGTTTTTATTTATATATTTTTCTATTTATTTTTCTAGTTTTTTTATTCCGCTTTTATATCTTTTATATCCTTTTTCAACATAGTCAAAATCAATGCCCCTGCCACACTTCCAGCCAGCAAAGCTACTATATACAAAAATGCATTTCCCACAACCGGAAATACAAAGATTCCGCCATGAGGTGCTCGAAGGGTACACCCAAATGCCATGGACAAGGCACCTGCCACTGCTGAACCAACGATACAGCTGGGAATCACACGGAGAGGATCCTTTGCCGCATAGGGTATGGCTCCCTCTGAGATAAAGCATAATCCCATAATATAGTTAACTACACCGTTTCTCCGATCCTCTGCTGTCCACTTATTTTTAAAGAAGCTAGTAGAAATTGCTATGGCAATTGGAGGAACCATACCTCCCACCATTACCGCAGCCATCACATCATAATTTTCCAGAGCAAGAGAAGCAGTTCCAAACACATAGGCAGCTTTGTTAAAGGGGCCACCCATATCAATACTCATCATTCCTCCTGCAACAGCTCCCAGTAAAATTTTTGAACTTCCACCCATACTGTTTAACCAGTTGCCAATACCAGTGTTAATCCAACCCATCACAGGATTGACAGCACACATAAACAAACCAATCAGCAGCACTCCCCCTAGAGGATAAATAAGCATTGGACGAATTCCATCCAGACTTTTAGGCAGCTTCTCTGTAATTATTTTTAATCCCTTCACCAAATATCCTGCCACGAAGCCGGCAAGCAGAGCCGCTAAAAATCCTCCGGAAACTCCTGTTACATTGCCGTCTGCCAAACCTGAAAAATTAGTACCATTCATTGCCAGAATTCCTCCTGCAAAACCTACTGCAAGCCCTGGCCTGTCAGCAATGGAGGAGGCAACAAAAGCTGCCAAAATCGGAAGCATATACCCAAATACGGCATTTCCCACTGTTTTAAAGAAAGCGGCCGCTGGTGTATTCATACCAAAATTACTAGGATTTATTTTATAATCGTCCAGCAAAAAGGCCAACGCTATCATAATGCCGCCGCCAATGACAAAGGGAAGCATGTGCGATACGCCGTTCATCAAATGCTTGTAAAATCCATTGCCTCCAGATGATTTGCCGACTTCCACGCCGCTTTGCCCGTGATAAATCGGAACTTCCTTTCTGACTATCTTTTCTATCAACTCCTCCGGCTTATGAATGCCGTCTGCCACCTTAGTGAATAACACTGGCTTGCCGTCAAATCTTGCCGTCTCCACATTCTTATCTGCCGCCACAATAATCCCGTCACACTGGGCAATCTCCTCCGGTGTAAGTGCATTTTTCACTCCGCCTGAACCATTTGTCTCCGCCTTACATGGATAACCAAGCTTTACTCCTGCCTTCTCTAAACTCTCCGCTGCCATATAGGTATGGGCAATTCCTGTAGGACAGGCTGTCACTGCCAGCACACGAAAACCGGGTTTGTCTGCTTGCTTCTTTGCAATTTCATCGCCGAACTTTTCCATTTCCTTGGCGTCAATCACCTTGAGAAATGCTTCCTTGCTGTTTGCCGATAACAACTGTTTTCTAAAATCCTCATCCATGAGCAGAACACTCAATCTAGAGAGCACCTCCAAGTGAACATCACCGCCCCCCTCCGGCGCTGCGATCATAAAAAACAAATTGGAGGGCTGACCGTCCAAAGCATCATAATCCACACCTGCCGGAACTGTCATGGCCGCAAGTCCTGGTCTTGTTACCGCCTTGTTTTTTGCATGGGGAATGGCGATACCTTCTCCTATTGCGGTGGAGCCTCCCTCCTCCCTTGCCATGATTCCTCTTCTATATTCGGCCTTATCACTAATATTGCCTGATTTATCATGCAAATCCACCATAAAATCAATAGCAGATTCTTTTGAATCTAATTGCACACCCAATGCAATTCCTTCTGGTTTTAACAATTCTGTAATACGCATACCTCTCACTCCTTCTCCTTTTCATTTTGCTGTAATTGCCCTAACAGCTCTTCTACCTTTTCTTTTGCCGCCAAACCTTCCGAAAATGCAGTGGCACTTCCCGCAGCACTTCCGTACAGCAATGCTTTCCTGTAATCGTGATTTTGGCTGTAGCTAGCCACAAATCCCGCCACCATAGAATCCCCAGCCCCAACTGAATTTACCACCGTCCCCTGAGCCACACCTATTTTGTGCAAGCTGCCTTCTCTTGTCACCAGCAGAGCACCGTCCCCTGCCATAGATATCAATACATTCTCCGCCCCCATTTCCTGCAGCTTTCTGGCATATTTTTCAATCTCCTCTATAGTCTTAAGCTGTACACCGAACATTTCACCCAATTCATGATTGTTCGGTTTTATTAAAAATGGATGAAACTTCAGCACATTTAACAGCAAATCTTTTGTGGCATCCACCACAATATCTATTTTTTTCTGAGATAAGTGCTCCATAATCTGCTCATATATATTTTCCGGCAGAGCAGAAGGAATAGCTCCTGCCAGCACTAAAATATCTCCATCTTCTAGTTGTTCTAGCTGGCGAAACAACTCATTTACCTCTTCCTGGTTAATTTGTGGCCCGCTGCCGTTAATTTCCGTCTCCTGGGTGCCCTTAATTTTCACATTGATTCGGCTTAACCCTTGGGCCAAATGTATAAATTTTGTTTTCACACCTGCGGCTCTTACCTGTGCCTCAATTTCATCCCCCGTAAATCCAGCTACAAATCCTAGAGCCACACTGTCTAAGCCTAAATTTTGAAGGACAACCGACACATTGATTCCTTTTCCTCCAAAATATATATTTTCACCTTCTGTCCGATTCACCTCCCCCAAGTTCAACTGCTCTAATTTCACGATATAGTCAAGAGCAGGATTGAACGTTACCGTGTAAATCATACGATTGCCACCTCCTTAATCAATGTTGCCTGCTTATACTTATCATTCACCAATGCATCTGTTATAATACATGCTTTTTCAATGGGGGCAAAAGTAACTGCCGTTACTTTATCAAATTTTGTGTGGTCCGCCAGCACATAACTCATATAGCTGTGCTCCATTGCGGCTTTTTTCATTAGTGCCTCCTCTGCATCCACCGTTGTAAAGCCGCTGTCTACATGCACTCCGTTAGTTCCCATGAAAGCCTTTGTAAAATTATATTTCTGTATACTGTTTACTCCCTCCGCCCCAATAATTGCCTCTGTAACCGGTTTCACCAAGCCTCCCACCAAATAGGTTTTCATTCCCTTGGCAATTAATTTTTTTGCATGGACTATCCCGTTAGTCACATAGGTTGCCTTTTTGCAAGTAATATAATCCACCAATATCTGTGTACTTGTTCCAGCGTCAATGTAGACAAAATCTTCCTCCTGTATTGTGGATGCCGCATATCTGGCTATAGCGGTTTTCTCCTCCACACATATCCCAGACTTTGTATTTACATCATATTCATCTGAAATGTATTCCTGTGTTAACGCTGTGGCTCCTCCATGTACTTTTTTTAATTTTCCCATTAAATGTAAGGAGGATAAATCTCTTCTGATGGTGGATTCCGATGTTCCTATCTCCTCCACAAGCTCAGCAACCGTCACCGCCCCTTTTGACTCCACCAGCTGCAAAATTTCCTGATATCTTTCTTGTGTAAGCAACTGTCCACCTCCTTTTGTTTTTATCTGTAACATTATAATACAATCATTTTCAATCAATGTCAAGCATTTTCTTTCATTTTTAATCATTTTCTTTCAAAATTTTTCACATTATTGACCGATTTTGACTATTTTATAGAACGGTCTTTCTTTTACAATAAAAAAGTATCAAGAAAGCAAAAACCGCAGCTTTCGCTTTCTTGATACTGAAACTGTATTTAAAACTATTCAGAGCTACTCAGGGCTTACCCATTTTTCATTTACCTTCATAAATAAATTGACTAATGGTCCTAAACAAAAGGCTGTTAAAATGGTTCCCACCCCTAGATGGCTGTTCTCCCAGCCAATAAATCCCACAAACACAGCAAGCAGCACGATACATACACACACTATATCTGTTATCATACGATTCACAAAATAAGGCGTAGGCAATCTATCGGTAATGCCTATAGCCAAATAATCATAGGGGGCAATTCCCATATGAGCCGTCTGATACATAGCCAAGCCAAAGGTGAGAATCAACATAGCTGCCGCCATAATCAAAAGCTTCTGCCAGAGAACCAAGCTGTAATCCGTCCCCGTAAAAAATTCAATTCCTTTACATGTGTATTCCACAATATAACCTAATAAAAATAAATTAATCAGAGAACCAATTCCTATGTACTTTCTTCCAAAAACAATCTGAACTGCCAGCAATATGAGATTTACCAACATCTGATACGTTCCAAGCCCTATTCCAATCCCATCACTGATTGCCATATTGGAGGCACAATAGGGATCATTTCCCATCTGGGAAATTCGCAAAATTGCAATTCCCACGCCTAAAATCAAATTTCCCAAAACTACCGCTGCTATCTTTCTCACAGTAACATCCTTCATCATCTAATACCTTTCCTTTCCCTTTTATATCCATTGGGTATTTGCGAAGCCTCTCAAAAAAGTTCATATTTCTGCTCTATCCTTTCTGTTGAATGCAACATAATTATATACCAATTGGGTAAGGAAAGGTCAAGAAGTTTTTTCTATTATTTACAATGTCCTCCACAGCTTTTGCAGTCTTTACCGCACAGACATTTTCCATTCTTCCTGTCACGAAGCAATGCTCTTACGCTTAAAACAACACACCCTATCACTAAAATGAGTGCCACAGCAGTTCCCATAATAGTTCCCATAATCATACCTCTTTTCTTATCTGATTTTTATACAAATCTATTGATATTAAATT
>CAJTQG010000021.1:20465-44955 GCA_910578605.1 uncultured Lachnospiraceae bacterium
CTATTTTACATTTACAAATTTATTCCTATTTACTTGAAACGTTTTACTTTTCTTATATGGCCTTCCCAGCATATAAATGAATACAACAATTACTAAAAATGCTGTCACAGTGCCAACTCCAAAGACTCCTGTGCTAACAAAGCTGCCAATCTGAAATACGCAAAGAGCCACTGCATAAGCGAATGCTGTCTGATAACCTATCGCAAACCAAAACCATTTTATATGATTCATCTCTCTCTTGATGGCGCCCATAGCCGCAAAACAAGGTGCACATAACAGATTAAATACAAGGAAGGAATATGCTGCAATCCTTGACATGCCTTCAAAGTCTAACACTCCAAACACTCCAACCACCTCTTCCTTTGCCACCAGGCCCATAATCGTTGCAATGGTTGCCCTGATATTGTCAAAACCAAGGGGGGCAAAGATAAAACAAACAGCATTTCCCAATATACCAAGCAAACTAGTTTCTAATTCCATCTTGGCATCAAACAATAATTTGCCGTTTACTACTCCAAAACAGGAGCCTGCCCAGATAATAATGGAGGAGAGAAGAATAATGGTTCCTGCCTTCTTAATAAAGGACCAGCCCCTCTCCCACATACTTCTCAGCACATTGCCCGCTGTAGGCAAATGATAGGCTGGAAGCTCCATCACAAACGGCGCCGGATCCCCTGCAAATATTTTTGTTTTCTTTAAAATAATACCAGAACAGATAACAGCAGCAATTCCAACAAAGTAAGCGCTGGGCGCCACCCACCATGTATTGTGAAACAGTGCCGCCGCAATCAACGCTACAATAGGCATCTTTGCCCCACAAGGAATAAACGTAGTTGTTATAATTGTCATCTTTCGGTCTCTGTCATTTTCAATCGTTCGGGATGCCATCACTCCGGGAACCCCGCAGCCTGTGCCAACAAGCATTGGGATAAAGGATTTACCCGACAGACCAAATTTTCGAAAAATCCTATCCATAATAAAGGCAACCCTGGCCATATATCCGCAAGCTTCCAAAAAAGCAAGAAAAATAAATAAAATCAGCATTTGGGGTACAAAGCCTAAAACCGCGCCTACTCCGCCTACAATACCATTCAAAATCAAACCAGTCAACCATTCTGCACAATGAATTGCATTTAATCCATTTTCCACAATAGTTGGAATGCTCGGCACCCAAATTCCATAGTCTGCCGTATCTGGGGCTTCCTCCAAGGCCGGCTCCACAATTGCTGAAATATCAAACCCTTCTTGGGCCAACACATCACCGTAAGTTCCATATACCTCATTAAATTCCCCGAAATCCTCCTTCTCCATGGAATCTAATACATCACCAGCACCTACTACATCGGCTTTTTTCGCCTCACTTACCATCGCTTTTACTTCCTCTGTAAAAATAGTTTCCCTTGCATAATCTGTAATTTTTGTCTCATATTCTTTGGCTCCTATCCCTAACAAATGCCATCCATCACCAAACACGCCATCGTTTGTCCAGTCTGTGACCATAGTGCCGATACTTACCATGGAAATATAATATACAAAAAACATAATTAGCGCAAAAATCGGCAGTGCAGCAAAACGATTGGTGACAATTCTATCAATCTTATCAGATATGGTCATTTTCTCTGTTTTCTTTTTTGTGACACATTCCCCCATAAGACCTGATATATACACATATCGTTCATTGGTGATAATACTTTCTATATCGTCATCCATTTCTGCCTCTAATTCTCTTATCTCAAAAGATACATCTATATCCTGACTAAGCTGCCCAGCAATTTTATCATCCTTCTCCAACAATTTTATGGCAAAAAATCTTTGCTGTTCCTTTGGAACAAATAACTTTAATTTTCCCTGTACCCGTTCTATGATAGCTTCCACAGCAGGCGCAAAACTATGTATGCTCTCCCTGCTGTCTTTCACCTGTGCCAAGGCCACAGCCCTTCTGGCAGCCTCCCAAATACCGATTCCCCGCAAAGCAGAAATACTAACCACCTCACAGCCAAGCCTTTCACTTAATCTATCAAGATCTACCTTATCCCCCTGTTTTTCCATTATATCCGCCATATTGACAGCCATAAGAACAGGAATTCCCAATTCCATAAGTTGGGTAGATAAATATAAATTTCTCTCCAGATTCGTTCCATCCACAATATTGATAATAGCATCCGGCCTTTCATTCAGCAAATAATTTCTTGCTATCACCTCCTCCAATGTATAGGGGGACAGTGAATAAATTCCCGGCAAATCAATAATCTCAACATCCTTCTCCCCCTTAAGCCCTCCTTCCTTTTTTTCAACTGTAACCCCCGGCCAGTTCCCCACAAATTGATTAGAGCCTGTCAGGGCATTAAAAAGTGTAGTTTTTCCACAGTTTGGATTACCTGCTAACGCAATTTTTATAGACATATTCTCCTCCATTTTTACTTTTTTTCACTATCATTTTCTGTCTGATTTATTTTGGGTTGTTTTATATTACTGTGTTTTCTTTACCTTCCTGTAATTAGTTTCAACTAACCTTAGTGTAAAAAAAATACTATTATTCCACCTGTATCATCTGTGCATCTTCTTTTCGCAGTGACAACTCATATCCTCTCACTGTAACTTCTATCGGATCTCCTAAAGGTGCTGCCTTACGCACAAAAACCTCCACTCCCTTTGTGATTCCCATATCCATAATACGTCTTTTTACCGGCCCGTCACCCACAAGCTTTTTCACCTTCACTGTACATCCACAAGAAATTTCCTTTAATGTTTTCATTTTAATTTTCATACTTCCTTTCTATATTCCAAATTATTTTTGAAGTGTACCTCATTGTTCCCTTGTTGATTCCACATGCTTTTCATATTTATACTATAATTTTATTTGCCATATCCATTCCAATTGCAATTCTAGAATCCTTGACATTCACAATAATATTCCCACCCACCTGGGAAATTACAATTACTGTACTTCCCGCCACAAATCCTAGACTTTCTAAAAATTTACGTGTTTCCTCCTTTCCCCCAATCTTCTTTATTGTACTAAGCTCCCCCTCTTTTACCATTGATAAAGGCATCCTACCATCTTCTTTCTTTTCATCCTTATAATATTTCACAACAATTGTTTAAAATATCTACCTATTTAATTTCTCTTTGTTATTTTCTTGTTATTTATTTCTCACTTTAGTTAGTATAAACTTACCTTCATTAGTTGTCAAGTACCTTTTTATCTTTTTTTATAAGCACCACATGAAATACTCTTAAAATTCCACATTCTTAAAAGCTAATAGGCATTTGCCTCTTATAAGTTGTTCCTGTTTTTTACTTAAATATGGAAATAAATTATATTGCCTTTCACAATTAAAAATTTGATTTCAAATAAATGAGAAAAAATAGTTGACAAAGCTTCAAAATATAATAAAATAAATCATTATATACTTTTCAGGAGGAAACAATTACGTGAATACAGGCAATGCTGACGGCGGCAAAAGAACCAATAGGGTATCCTACAAAAATGGTAAAAAAGAGTATACGGGAAAAAACAAATCCTTCCATGACCACAAGGACGGCAAAAAAGAATTTCGTTCCCATTTAGGTGGAAAATCAACCTTTGGAGGCAAAAATAAGCCCCGCTCTAACTACTATGATTATGATAAAAAAGAGGAGGAGATTGCTCCTAAAAGAGATTCCCGACCTAAATCTACAAAAGATACAAAATCGACTGGAAAAAGAAAAAAAAGTAATTCAAAAAAAACAGGAGCACAAAAAAGCCCCTGCCAAACACAAAATTCAGGCAAAGCCAAAACGCAGCAACAATATTAATTGGACTAGAGAATACGAAAATGATTCTTATGATGATGATTCCTTAGATTCCTATTTGTAAAATTTCGTTTCATGCAATAGCTAAATCAGAAAATATTTTTTGCAAAAATATCTGCACTGTTTAATATTAACAAAAAAACTTTTTATTTAAGATACACCACCTATTTAAGAAAGGATAGAACATTTATGTCAGATAACAATGATAATTTTTTTAATGATGATGTGGAGGAAGCAACTGTAACATTAGAGCTAGACGATGGGGTTGAGGTAGAATGTGATGTGATTTGTATTTACACAGCAGGAGACCATGATTATATCGCTCTGCTCCCCCAGGAGGCATATGAACAAAATGAGGGGGAAGTTTTCTTATATCGTTACAGGGAAGAAAACGGCGAACCTATCATTGAAAATATAGAGGACGATGAAGAATTTGAAATAGCCTCTGATGGTTTTGATGAATTTTTGGATTCCTCTGAATATGACGAAATTGTTGGGGAAGATGAACTGGAAGTATAAATGAAACCAGCTAAGGTTCACATACTAAAATGACAACATTGCTATAAAAAGCGGCAGTACAATTTATTCATTGTACTGCCGCCTTTTTCATTTTCCATGTCAGTTTAATAATTCTCAGCATGTACTTCAAAATAGCTCTGTGGGTGAGCACATACGGGACACACCTGAGGCGCCTCAGTTCCCACTACAATATGACCGCAATTGCGGCATTCCCATACCTTCACTTCACTCTTAGCAAACACTTGTGCCATCTCCACATTTTTTAATAGTGCACGATAACGCTCCTCATGGTGTTTTTCTATCTCACCAACCATGCGGAACTTTTCGGCAAGTTCTGTAAAACCCTCCTCCTGGGCAGTCTTTGCAAATTCTTCATACATGTCTGTCCATTCAAAATTCTCCCCATTGGCCGCCTCTGCCAAATTAGTCGGAGTATCACCTATTCCGTTCAGCTCCTTAAACCACATTTTTGCATGTTCCTTCTCATTATCTGCCGTCTTCAAAAAAAGCGCTGCAATCTGCTCATATCCCTCTTTTTTTGCCTTCGATGCAAAATATGTATATTTATTTCTTGCCTGAGATTCTCCCGCAAATGCCGCCTCAAGATTCTTTTCTGTCTGTGTTCCTTTGTATTTGTTGTCCATATATGTATCCTCCTTATTTTGCTTTTATTTTGCTTTTATTTTGCTTTTTCTTGCATTTTATTTTTATATGCTGTTACTTTATCTCTTTATTGTCCCTAATTTTACTCTTTCATGTACTCTTGGTTTTCGTATGAATATAAATATATACATTGCCTCTTAACCACATCCAAAAATGAGAGAGAACCAAATGCTACAATCAAATCCTTTGGCTGGGATTTCATCAATGCCAGCTTAACGCTGCTTTTTATATCTGACGCCATATATACCCCAGAACATGTATCACTGTTATCTACATGAGCCTGTATATACTCACTAAGCTGTGCCGCCTCCAACCCCCTGCTATGAGGTATCGTAACTGGAATCCAGATTTGCCTATGCTGACCGCTCAGCATAATATCCAGCACCTTTTTCCATTCCTTATCCTTAAGCATCCCCACTATATAGATAACCTTTCCCCCTGATTCCTGCATTTTTAACGCCTGAAGCTGGGAGATTGTCTTGTTTAATTGTACGGCTGCCGCCGGATTGTGTGCTCCGTCTATATAAAAATTCGGTTCTTTTCCTAGTCTCTCAAACCTGCCGGCCCACCTTGTCTTTCCCAGTCCTGCAGCAACTGCCTGGCAGGTAATTTTATTCAGTGTAGGTTTTAACAATTCTATAGTTTCTAACACTTGTATTGCATTTTCCACCTGATAGCTGCTTTCAAACGGCAGATACAAATCATGGTAGTCAAAACCATTTTCTGTTCTATATTGAAAGAAAAAGCCATTCTCTTCCTGGCGAATCTCCTCAATTCTATCCCTTCTGGCAATTGTGCACAGAGCCTGTTTTTCCTTGGCTCTCCCTGTAAGAATCTGTTCTGCTAAAGGCTCCTGCACGCCAAGAGACACCGGACATTGTTCCTTTATAATCCCTGCTTTTTTATGTACAATATCTTCTAGTGTGTGACCGAGAAAAGCCATATGGTCCATACTAATGCTGGTAATCACACTGCATAGAGGAGAATTGACTACATTGGTGGCATCTAAGTCTCCCCCCATTCCTGTCTCCAACAAAACAATATCACACTGTTTCCTGTAAAAATAAAGGAATGCCATCGCTGTCTCCCTCTCAAAGGGACTTGGCTCCTCCCCTGTCTCCACTCCTTGAAAATAAGCTGCCTGGTCTATCTCATTTTTATAATTTACATACTCGTCTTCTAAAATAGATTGATTGTTCAGCTGAATAATCTCAAACTTGGAAAACACAGCCGGGGAAGTGTAAGCACCTACATGGTACCCTGACTCCATAAGAATTGCTTTTAACATTGCAATCTGAGAGCCCTTACCGTTGGTTCCTGCCACATGGATAACCTTAAGCTTCTCATGAGGATTTCCCAAACGCTTTAACAACTCCTTCATGTTATCAAGCCCAAGATGAATTTCCTGCTGCTGCCAAATCCTTCCATGATGCAGCTGTGTATTTGTATTCTGCATAAAACTAGTTTAACAAATGAATCATGGCGCTGTTTGGTGTCTCAATATTTTCAATGGGCTTCCCATGCATTACTAAAATTCCTTTTTCGTAATCAATGGTAAAGAATGTGACGGAGCCTGTATTGTGATTCAGACTGGCAATATGCTTGCCATCTGGGAATATACATATTCCTTTAGGGAAATCCCCACTGATAGGTAATACGGAACGCAATGTCAATCTTCCTGTCTTCTCGTCCCTGTCATAAAATGCAATACTGTTATCCCCTGCATTAGAGGCAAATAAATGCTTGCCGTCCGGGGAAAGCTTCACTGCCGCCACTGCACTTCTGTCATTGTGAACCTCTCCTAATGTACTTACATTTTCAATCCATTCAAAATCAGGCATGCCGTTTTCATCTACGCTGTAGGCATAAACGGATACATAATTTTTCAACTGACAGATGAGATAAGCAAATTTTCCATCAGGACTAAATACCATATTTCTAGGAGCCGACTCTAACTCACACCGAAGAATATCCACAAGCTTAATTTTTCCAGTCTTATAGTCAAAGCTGTAAATTTTCACCTGGTCGATTCCTACATCACAGGAAATTAAAAATTTTTGGTCCGGCGTCAGCCGAAAACAAGTAATATGGGGACGAAAATTACGCTCTGCAATACTTCCCATTCCTTTATGAAAAACCTCGTCTGTCAGCTTTCCAACACCGCCATCACTTCTAAGCTTCACAACGGAAGCCTTTCCGTCATGATAGCCGCCTGTAAATAAGTACTTGTCTGTGGCGTCTATATTCACATAGCATGCCCGCATTCCGTTGATAGAACCTCTGTTAATAAACTTTAAGCTTCCATCCTCCAATATTTCATAGGCATTGATTCCTAAATCAGCCACAGAATATAAATACTTGCCATTGTGGGAGATACACATATAGGATGGATTGTCCACCGCCACCTCCTCCCGGGGGGACATGGTACCCTGTTCCATATCCACATCACACACCGTAATCCCCTTCATCTTTCCATGAGTATAAGAACCGATATATCCAACATATTTCTTTCCTGCCATCATATCCTCCTTTTATGCATTCATTTTAATCTAGTATAATCTTTTCCTGTATATTTTCAAGCATTTTTCCTATTTTCTTTATTTGTTTATTTCCATCGGAAGCCCAGCCCCCTCCATCACCTTGAATCCTCACGTTTATATATGCGAAAATAATACTCCAAATCAAAATAGGTTTGCTCTTCCCCTTCCTGCACCATCCTCCATTGGGGATGTCTGTCCAGATTATCCATATAAGTATCTGCCGCATAAGCAAAATCAATATAGGTAATATATGCCTTTGTACAGTAGGACAGCATCTGCCGATAGATACTTTCTCCTCCTATCACAAAACATTCCTTTTGACTGTACTCTCCCCCTTTCCTCACTGCCTCCTCTATGCTGTTTACCACTATAGCTCCCTTTGCCTTCCACGCTTTATCTCGGCTTAGCACAATATTCACACGATCCTTAAGCCCCCCCTGCCCTCCTATGCTTTCCCATGTGCTTCTTCCCATAATCACAACATGACCTGTTGTGATTTGTCTAAAAAAATCCATATCCTCAGGAATCCTTACAAGCAGCTGTCCCTTTGCTCCGATTCCCCAATTTTTATCTACTGCCGCCACAATTGTCATACCCTTTTCCATCCAACACCTCCAATAATCCTACTATGACATACCTTTAATGCCCTAGTTTATGCCTCACTGCCTCGTAGATTTCCTTCGGCACATATGCCTGAACCTCTATGCCCTCCTCCGTGTACTCCTCCTTCAACAACTGACCGTATTTGCGTATTTGTTGAAGCTTTCCTGCCTCCGTAAAATCATATAATTCCTGAATATATATTTTGGCATCCCGCAAAATACTTTCAATCTTTTCAAAAAGCTGTTCTAAGCCATCTCCCGTTTTCACGGAAATTTGAAAAGTTTCATCCGCCTTCAAATCCTTCAACACAGGTATTTCCTCCAGCTTGTCTATTTTATTGAAGGCTGTAATAATAGGCTTATCCTTTATTCCTAATTGTGTTAATGTCTCATACACAATATCCTGCTGTCTGTCCATCTGGGGATTAGAGCAATCAACAATATGCAAAATCATATCTGCATATTTTGCCTCCTCTAGTGTACTGCGAAAAGCATCTATCAAATGATGGGGCAGTTTTCTAATAAATCCCACCGTATCTGTGAGCATAATCGTTTCACCGCTTTTTAGCCTTAATGCCCTTGTAGTAGTGTCTAGTGTGGCAAATAATTTATCTTCCTGCAGCACTTTTGCGTCTGTCACTTTATTTAACAGAGACGATTTTCCCGCATTGGTATACCCTACAATGGCAATAACACAGGAGTTGCTTCTGCGCCTCTGCTGGCGCATTACATCCCTGTTTTGATTCATGCTTGTGATTTCCCTGCGAAGCTGGGCAATTCTTTCTTTAATTAAGCGCCGATCCATCTCTAACTTTTTCTCACCCGGACCTCTTGTTCCGATGCCCGCTCCCAACCTGGATAAAAAGCTTCTTGAACCGGCAAGCCTTGATTGACGGTACTTCAATTGGGCTAGCTCCACTTGAATCTTTCCTTCCCTTGTCACTGCATGGCGGGCAAAAATTTCCAAAATCACCAGCGTTCTGTCCATTATTTTACAATCCAGCTCCTCCTCAAGGTTTCTCAGCTGGGCTGGTGAAAGCTCATCGTCACAGACAATACCTGTAGCATTTTCCTGAGTAATTAAGCTTTTTAACTCTTCTATTTTTCCCTTTCCAATATAGGTTCCCGGATGAATTGCCTCTCTGTTTTGCACAAGCATTCCAACTGACAACGCCCCTGCCGTTTTAACCAAATCCTCCAACTCATCCAAGGATTCCTCTGTCTCCCTCTCATCTCCAAGACACACCCCAACTAAAATCACTTTTTCCTTCTCTTCTTTTATCTCATATAACTTTTCCAATTTATTCACATCCTGTCTATTGTTTTATTTCCCAGCTTTCCAATGTTGTACACTTTATTTCTCATATTTTACAAAATGATACCCTTCCTCCCTGGCCGACGCCACAAAATCTTCCAATATAGCAGCATTGGTAGCAGATACAGCATGGAGCAGATAAATCGCACCATTATGTATTCTATCCTTCACCTTCTTTAAAGCTGCCGATTTCTCCATCTGATTGTCCGGATCCCAGTCTGCATAGGCAAAGCTCCAAAATACACTGCGGTATCCCAACTGTTGAAGAAGGGCAAGGGACTGTTCCGAATAAATCCCTGCCGGAAAACGAAACAGGTACATAGAATAGTTAAATTTCTCCTGGACATATTCATGAAGCTGTACAATCTCCTGCTCCTGCTCCTCCAAGGACAGGGACGGAATACCGGCGCTTGGGTGAGTTACACTGTGAGCCCCAACAACATGCCCCTCCTGAATCATCCGTTCTACCAAAGCCGGCTCCTTCTTCACATAATCCATTGTGACAAAAAACACTGCCGGACATTCTGCTGCCTTTAACCCATCCAAAATTTTAGATGTATATCCATTTTCATAGCCCTCGTCAAAGGTTAAATATATGTTTTTATCCTCCGTCTCCTTCACAAAATCCGCATCATATTTTCCATATAAACCCTGGTATTCCACCGCACTGATAGGGCGATTCTGATCATCCATATTCGTCCCCTGGCCCCAAGAATACACTTTGTCGGGCAATTTACTCAACGTCTTCAAATCAGCTTTAGGCAATTTCTCCATATTGGATACCTGATCTTTCTTTGTCACATTCTTGTTATCTTTGTCTTCGTCCTTCTTGTCATTTTTCTCTAAACCATCTACCAGCTCCCCATTTTGAGCTGTATTCTCTTCCTCCCCTGCATTATGCTGCGTCTGAACACTGCTATCCTCCTGAGGCGGACGATTGTCCTTAGATTTACTGCATGCCCCAGCTAACAACATACACCCTGTCAATCCTGCTATTGCTATCATTTTTTTCATCACTCATATACCTCTCTTCCATATCTGTCCCATCCGAGTCCTATCTTACTATGATTATCACAATACCTTGTGTTCCATTGGTTTAATTTAACCGAAACAAAATAAGATAATTCATGAACTACAGATATTATTTTATAATACATTATATTATCCCCAAATTATACCATATGCATTATTATTTTGCACACAAAAAAGATTTGGATATTTTTATCTTACATGATTAAATGGAACTGAAACACAAAAACTAAAAATATTCTCATATAACTCATATAACAAGGAAGCCGCCACTAAAACAAATAGTGACGGCTTCCTATATTTTATCTATTCCAGCATGAGTAAACACAAAATAAAAATATTAAAACATATGATTACAATAAGCTCTCATACAATTTTGTAATATCCTCCACGCTTGTCTCCTTTGGATTGCCAGGACGACAAGCATCATCATATGCTGATTGAGCTAAGAATGGAATATCCTCCTTCTTCACAATCTCCTTTAAATTCTGAGGAATCCCTACATCAAGTGATAACTTTTGTACTGCATCAATGGCAGCTTTTCTGTATTCCTCCACGCTCATATTCTCTGTTCCCTTCACACCCATAGCCTGAGCGATATATTTATACTTATCCCCTGTAGCATCTGCATTGTACTCCATAACCGTAGGCAAAATAATAGCATTTGCCACTCCATGAGGCGTATCATACAGCGCGCCTAGAGGATGTGCCATTGAATGAACAATTCCTAATCCTACATTAGAAAAGCCCATACCTGCAACATATTGTCCCAGTGCCATTCCCTCTCTTCCCTCTGGTGTATTATCCACTGCACCTCGAAGGGAACGTGAAATAATCTCAATAGCTTTTAAATGGAACATATCTGACAATTCCCATGCCCCTGCTGTAATATATCCCTCAATGGCGTGTGTCAAAGCATCCATGCCAGTGGCTGCTGTAAGTCCCTTTGGCATAGACGCCATCATATCAGAATCCACAAATGCCACTACAGGAATATCATGAGGGTCCACACATACCATCTTTCGGTTCTTCTCCACATCAGTAATTACATAATTGATAGTAACCTCAGCTGCGGTTCCTGCTGTGGTTGGCACTGCAAAAATCGGCACAGCAGGGTTCTTTGTAGAAGCTACCCCCTCTAAACTTCTTACATCTGCAAAATCTGGATTGGTGATAATAATACCGATGGCCTTAGCCGTATCCATAGAAGAGCCGCCGCCAATGGCAACAATGTAATCTGCCCCAGATGCCTGAAAAGCCTTGACACCAGTCTGTACATTTTCAATGGTGGGATTTGGTTTAATATTAGAGTAAACCTCATAGACAAGACCTGCGCCGTCCAATACATCCAGCACCTTTTTCGTCACTCCAAACTGGATTAAATCTGGATCAGAGCACACAAATGCTTTTGAAAAGCCTCTTCCCTTGGCCTCTGGTGCAATATTTTCTATTGCCCCTGCTCCGTGATAAGATGTTTCATTCAAGATAAAACGATTTGCCATATGCAAAATCCTCCTTTATTTATAAATTTAGCACTATCTACATATAATCTATTGTATCACAAAACATTGTGATTATCCAGGCTCAAATACTGGCTATGGCAAAGACAATAAAAGCACAAAGCCAGGCAATAAAACACTGTTCTAATACCATAAATGCCGCCCACTTTCCTCCCAACTCCCTTCGCACGGATGCCACAGCCGCCACACAAGGGGTGTACAGCAGACAAAACACAAGCAAACTCAATGCCGCCGCAGGTGTAATAGTAGCTGTCAATGCCTGAATGGAGCCAAACAGCACCGTGATAGTAGATACTACACTTTCCTTTGCCATAAATCCTGTCAGAAGCGCTGTGGAGATTCTCCAATCCCCAAAGCCCAGGGGGGCAAATATAGGAGCGATTCCTCCCGCCAGAACAGCCAGTATACTATCCTTAGAGTCGGACACCACATTTAATCTTAAATCAAATGTCTGTAAAAACCAGATTAAAATAGTGGCAATAAAAATAACGGTAAATGCCTTTCGCAAAAAGTCCTTTGCCTTCTCCCAGAGAAGCTGGCTGACATTTCTCATCCCTGGAAGACGATAGTTAGGCAGCTCCATCACAAAGGGAACCGCCTCACCTTGAAATTTAAACTTGCGCATAAACAGTGCCACTAAAATTCCAACTACAATTCCTCCAAAATATAAGCCTACCATCACAAGCCCTGCATGGTTAGGAAAGAAGGCGGAAGTCAAAAACGCATAAATCGGAAGCTTGGCAGAACAGCTCATGTAAGGAGTCATCAATATTGTCATCTTCCTGTCCCTCTCAGAGGGGAGAGTTCTGCTTGCCATCACACTAGGAACACTACATCCAAAGCCTATAAGCATTGGCACAATGCTGCGCCCAGACAATCCGATCTTGCGGAGCAGCTTATCCATCACAAATGCCACCCTTGCCATATATCCGCTGTCCTCCAAAAGTGATAGAAAGAAAAACAAAGTGACAATTGTGGGCAAAAAGCCAATCACACTTCCAACACCGCTGCAGATGCCATCCATAATAAGAGACTGGAGCACTTGATTTACACCCCCTGCCTGAAGCGTCTGCCCAATTCCTGCAACTACCCAGTCAACACCCCTACTTAACAAATCGGAAAGCCACGCCCCTATTAAATGAAAGGTAAGGAAAAACACCAACGCCATAATTCCCACAAATGCGGGAATTGCTGTATATTTCCCTGTTAAAATCCTGTCAATTCTGCCGCTTCTTACATGCTCCCTGCTCTCCCTTGGCTTTACAACCGTCTTATCACATATTTTGCGTATAAAGGTAAAGCGCATATCTGCCATAGCTGCCGCCCGGTCCAGTCCCCTCTCCCTCTCCATCTGCACAATAATATGCTCTAAAGTCTCCTGCTCATTCTCATCTAAGCTCAATCCCTTCAAAATTCCCCTGTCTCCTTCTGCCAGTTTCGCTGCCACAAACCTCACCGGAACCTCCGCCTTCATAGCATGATCCTCAATCAAATGCATAATACTATGAAGACAGCGATGTACCGCGCCCCCATTATCATCCGCTTCACAGAAATCCTGTCTTCCCGGCTTCTCCTGGTATTTTGCCACATGCACAGCATGATCTATCAATTCTTGAATTCCCTCATTTTTTGCCGCCGATATGGGAATCACAGGTATTCCCAACAGATTCTCCAGCTCATTTACCCGAACATAGCCTCCGTTCTCCCTCACCTCATCCATCATATTTAACGCTAACACCATTGGAATATCCAACTCTAGAAGCTGCATCGTTAGATAAAGATTTCTCTCCATGTTGGTGGCATCCACAATATTGATAATACCTGTAGGATGCTCATTCAGCAGAAAATGCCTTGTTACAATCTCTTCACTAGAGTAAGGAGACATGGAGTATATACCCGGCAAATCTGTCACCAATGTATTATCATGACCTTTAATTCCCCCATCCTTTCTGTCTACCGTAACTCCTGGGAAATTCCCCACATGCTGATTTGCCCCTGTGAGCTGATTAAACAATGTAGTTTTTCCACAATTTTGATTGCCTGCTAGAGCAAAAGTTAAAACTTGGCTGTCTGGCAGC
Organism: uncultured Lachnospiraceae bacterium; assembly: GCA_910578605.1. Taxonomy (GTDB): domain Bacteria; phylum Bacillota; class Clostridia; order Lachnospirales; family Lachnospiraceae; genus MGBC111451. The sequence continues at coordinate 34,527 of CAJTQG010000021.1, forward strand.
GGATGCTCCTCTGCCTTCACATGAAACCTTCCTCCCTCCCCCAATCCAGGATGCTCCGCATCTCTATATTTACCAGCTCCCGCATCCTCATTATAGGCTTTATTATTATCAACTATAGATTCTATATATACATTTTCCACCTCTATATTTTCACAGTCAGCTAAGCGCAATGTCAGCTCATAGCCTTGTATACGCACTTCTACCGGATCACCCATAGGTGCATATTTCACCATTGTCACCGCAGCTCCAGGAATCATACCCATATCCAGAAAATGCTGGCGCAGTCCCTGTTCTCCTCCTACGGAAACAATAACAGCCGTTTTTCCAATCGGAATCTCTTTTAATGTCATTGCAAATCTCCTTATGTTTCCTTGTCTACTAACTACTAAACTATAATTATCCTATTCCTTTTTAGATAACTATAATTGTTTTCTATTTTACAATATACAAATTTTTTCGCAACAGGAAATATAAATTTTCCTATTTTTGCTCTATTAGCATCGGAGTAAATCCAGAACAAAATGTAAACTTTTTCTCTTGAGGCTTCTTGGAAAATATGATACACTGAATAAACATAATATTTCGTGATAAAAAAGGAGATTTCATCATGAATGAAGTGAAATGGAATAATCGATTTAACCTAGGAGTTGAAAGCATTGACAAAATGCATCAAAGGCTATTTTCCATTGTGGGCAAGCTTATCGCACTTAACGAGGATGAGGCAAAGCAGCAGCACGCATGTCGGGAAGGCATTAAATATTTTAAAAGCTACACCTTAAAACATTTTGCCGAGGAGGAAAGCTACATGAAAACTCTTCATTATATTGGACATGATTTACATAAAAGCTTACATGACGATATGCGCTTCAACACTCTTCCTGCCCTTGAAAAAGAATTGGAAGAACAAAATTATTCTCCTGAATCTGTCCGGCATTTTATAGGTATCTGTATAGGTTGGCTCAATGGACATATTATGATTGAGGATTATGCTATAACAGGCCGCACAACAAACAGATGGATATACAACCCGTCGGAGGACAAGCTCGCCGCCATGGAAAAGGCTATTATGCAAGCTACCGAGGAACTGTTCCGCTCAAAGCCGGAACTTATCAGCAAACATTACAGCGGTGAAGATTTTTCCTCCAAAAATAAGCTTTGTTACCGCTTGACTTATATTGCTCAAGATAAAAAAAGAATTCAAATTTTTATCGTTTATGAGGAATGGATGGCTCTGCACACTCTGAGCGCCTTACTTGGCAAGGAAATTAAAAAAGCAGATAAAACCGTACTGTATGCTATTAAAGTTCTCTCCCAACAATTTACAGAGCGTATCGGAGTTCATTTCCAACTTTTAAACGATTACAAATTAGAAAAAATAGATATGCTCACCTTTGATCAGCTTCTTAGAACATTTGACAAGGAATATCCACCCTACAGCCTGCTTTTTAGAGCCGAGAACAGCGGATATTTTGCATTCTGCGTCAAATATCTGAAAGCCCCTAAAACAAAATAGACTTATTTTCATAAACCTTAAAGACTTTTTCTTTATTGGCTAAGTTTCCCATAAAGCGAGAAAGCTGCTGCAAAAGTAAATATTTACCTTTGCAGCAGCTATTTTTTATTGCTACTTCAAATTTCTACTTCAAAATAGAATCCAATGTCTTAAATAAAATGTCAATATCAATAGGTTTCGCAATATGTCCATTCATTCCGCAGTTTAAAGTTTCCTGTTTATCTTCCTCAAAAGCGTTGGCAGTCATGGCAATAATTGGTATGGATGCCAATTCCTTGTTGTCTAACTTTCTAATTGCCTTGGCAGCCTCATAGCCGTTCATCACTGGCATCTGAATATCCATAAGTACCAGCTGGTAGTAACCTGGCTTTGATTTTTTCAGCATCTCCACAGCAATCTGACCATTTTCCGCAATATCTGTTGTAAAGCCTGCATCCCCCAATATAGCGGCGGCAATCTCCTGATTCAAATCCACGTCCTCCACTAACAGAATATGTCCTGTTCGCTTTTTAGTGTTTTTTTGGACAACTTCCTCCTTGCTTTCTTCCTCTGTGTTAATCACAGAATTCAGACAATTTCTCAGTTCTGACAAAAACAAAGGCTTACTGCAGAATGCTGTCACTCCCGCCTCCTTGGCCTCACTCTCAATATCATCCCAGTCATAAGCTGTAAGTACAATAATCGGAGCATCTTCCCCTACTTCTTTTCTAATTCTCCTTGTCACCTCGATGCCGTTCATATCCGGAAGGAGCCAATCAATAATATACACACTGTAATTATCTTCCCACATCATGGCCTGACGAGTGCGCAATACTGCTTCCTTGCCAGATAATGTCCACTCAGCCCGCATACCAAGCTGCTTTAACATATATGAAACGCTGTCACATGTATTAAAATCATCATCTACCACCAATGCCCTGCAATTTTTTAATTCTGGTATATGCTGCGGCTTCACCGCCTCTGCATTCAGCCGGAAGGTAAATGTAACCGTACACTGTGTTCCCGTACCCTGCTCACTTTGAATATCAATGGTACCATTCATCATATCCACAATGTTTTTTGTAATCGCCATGCCCAATCCGGTTCCCTGTATTTTGCTAATCGTAGAATTTTCTTCTCTCTCAAACGGTTCAAATATATGTGCCACAAATTGTTCACTCATACCAATACCGTTATCTTTAATACAGAATTCATATTTTGCATAGCCCTTCGCTGCACCTGACTTTTCTGTAACCCGCAGGCTGACAGTACCTCCTGCACTTGTATATTTTACAGCATTGCTCAGTAAATTTAAAAGTACCTGATTTAACCGAAGCTTATCACAGTATATCTCCTCATTTAAGACATCCACCGCATCCAAATATAAATCCAACTGCTTTGCACGTATATCTGCCTGTAAAATATTGCGCAGCTCATGCAATACATCCGGCAGACTGCACGGCTTCTCGTCCAAATGCATTTTACCGCTCTCAATACGGCTCATATCCAGAACATCATTGATTAAGCTAAGCAGATGATTGCCTGATGACATAATTTTTTTCAAATATTCCTCCACCTGCTCTGTATTGTCAATATGGGTAATTGCCAATGCTGTAAAACCAACTATGGCATTCATCGGTGTGCGGATATCATGGGACATGTTGGAAAGGAATATACTCTTTGCCTTATTTGCTCTGTTGGCCTGCAAAAGTGCATCCTCCAGCAGATTTTTCTTTTCCATTTCATTGCGAATTTCCTCATCCACACTGCGGAACCCTAATACAATGCCCTGATTCTCTTCCCAAATACCTGTGCGGACAATCTTTATCTGGAAATAAGTAATTTCTCCATCCTTGAAAATACGGTAGTTCGCATAAGTCATTTTCTTTTCGGCAAGTTCATCCTTCAACCTATCTAATGATAAAAACTCTTCTAAAAGCTCCTTGTCTTCCTCATAGACAAATTCCTCAATATAACGCTGCATACTTTCTTGAAAAGATAACTCCTCACTAAAAATAGAATCGCACATATATTCATCATTGTCATCGCTATCCCGATTGCGGAGCAAATTTCCCGCCCCTGTTTTCAAATCATAAAAATATACAAGATTGTAATCTATACTCAGTGCTTGAATCATCTCCATCTGCCGACGCTCATTTTTCTTTGCTTCCAATTTTTGAGCAGTACAATCCAACAGAAAACGCTGATAAAACAAAACACCGTCCTCCTCTAAAAGCTTAACGCTGCCCATAATATGCAGAATGTCACCGCTTTTATGTTGCACCCGATACTCCACACTCACACTGTCCCCTGGTTTCTTCAGAGTTTTCATGGCTTCCTGCAGCCTTACTTTATCCTCATCCAACACTGAGGAGGCAACCATATGAAAGCCATCCTCCACTAACTCTTCCTGGGAATCATACCCTAGAATTTTCAGTGCAGCTCTGTTGATACTGAGAATATGTGCTCCATCCACTGTATGGCACATTACCCCACAGTCTAAAGTTGTAAAAATTGTCTCTAATGTCTGATTCTTTTTTACAATCTCCTGCTCATAAGCTCGCTCCTGTGTCACATCAATGGCAACTCCAACCGTTCCCATTACCTCCCCATCAATATTATATAAGGGGGATTTGTAGGTAGTAAGAATCCTCTTTCCTTCTCCGGCTTGAATAATCTCCTCAGAGACACAGGTCTTTTTATTTCTCATAACCTCATTTTCAGATTCTATACAGGCAGGGTCATCATGCTCCACATCCCAAATATAAGCATGGCCCCGTCCTTCTACTTGCTGCTTCGTTTTGTTAACAGTTTTACAGAAGCTGTTATTTACCTTTTTATGTATACCATTTTTATCCTTATACCAAATAAGGTTTGGAGAATTATCAATGGTAGCTTCCAAATAGTGATTGGTCTGCCAAAAATCCTTACTCATCTTACAAGCCTGCTGCCATCTGAGAAAGCGAAATTGTATTTCTTCATCTGACATAGGCATAGTCCATATATCTTGAATATCCGATAAGATATCTTTCAAAAGCGAAATTTGATTCTTATCCGCAAGCACAATCAGCTCTGCATTCTTTTTCTTGCATGACGACAGCATCCACACTGTCTCTATTACATCTATATTTTGTAAATTAACTAGAATGACATCAGCTTGAGCTGCCAATGCTTCCTCTGGCACATCACTTTCCATGAACTCATGTGTAAAATGTTCAAGCGGGGACATATTTTTTATCAGCTCAAATACCCTGCACTGATGCCCTGTAAAATAAAAATGAACATGACAATGATACATAAGTTTTTCCTCCCTATGTGGTGTAATTTATTATCATATAATTTTCATATTGTTTATCTTTGATAGACTTAATCAATAGACTCAAATAAACGGATAATTATTTTATGTCTATTGTACAGTCTACTGCCTATAATACCATTCTAACAAGGGTTTTCAAATATGTCAATCAGTTGGAGAAAAACTATATCATACATGAAAAATTTTCTAACATAACTCAACTATAGTGGAAAAAAATCTATCATATAGTTACATATTGCACGATTTTTACGATTCCATTTTATGATTCCAATCATAATAATTCATCTACGATAGTCTAGTGAAATGTTAATCTCTCCTTATTTTCAACTTGGTAAGCTTGCACTCACACACAACCTGCCCCAGCCGGCTTGAGGATTGGGGTACACCGTAAAGCCGGGAAGAGGCTTTGCACCTCGTATTAAATATTCTTTTACCTTCTGCCCATACAAATAAGGATCATTCCCCCTGACAATCCCCCACTCCATCAGCATGGCACAGGCTCCTGATACAAAGGGAGTGGCAAAAGAAGTTCCGCTGACTACTTGGGTAGAACGATTGGGCGCAAGTGTTGTAATATTTACCCCCGGGGCCACCAAATCCGGCTTAATTTGATTTGTAATTCTTGTGTAGCCCCTTCCCGAAAAATCAGCATAAGATTGATTATCTCCTTGGTATGCCCCCACGGTAATGGCATAGGTAGCGGTAGCTGGTATGGTAAGGGTAGTATCTGCATTGGGAGTTAAAAATTGAGTTTGCGCATTTAAGGCGGCGGCAGACGGCAGCCACATATCATATCTGCCAAGCACAATTTTCTTCGGAAATAGATGAATTTTCCAAATACCAGCATCAATATAATCTCTTACCGGCAAAAAATCTATATAGATTTCCTGATAGGGATTATATGGACTTGGTGTCCCATAATAAATTAACAGTCGAGTATCTCCAAGCCTATACTCCCATGCTCCATCCTGTATTGGAACAACGATTCTTTGTCCCATAGGATTCTCCAGCTGAATTTCCATCTCATCTACATAATTTTTCCATATCTGCAGGCTCAGTGAGTTTTGAAAGCTTCCCACAGCAAGCTCCTCCATGGCATTTAACATGGTCGCCTGACCGTCTCCCTCTCTGCGAAGCAGACTTCCGCTTGTATGTCCCGCCGATGCTCCTTCATTTCCTGAACCAATACAAATTGCAATTCTGCTGCCTAACGCTATTTGGTTGATAAAAGTTTCCAAAAGAGAAGTGCCATCATGAGAACCATAATTATTTCCAAAGCTTAAGTTCAACACTAAAGGCTTACCATAGGCAATTCCTCTTTTGGCACAAAAATCAATTGCCTGCATCAGTTCCGATGTCCTAGGAAAAGAATCTGCCGCCGGATTGCCCAGCTTAACCGCTATAATATCACTCTGCACCGCAATTCCTCTTGTCGCTGCATTGACGCCGCTTCCGCAGCATATACCTGCTACTGCACTTCCATGATAGCTTAAGTCTCTTGTTGGCACAATTCTATATTGTTCTTGAGGGGAGGACTGCTGCAGGGCTTCGTTAATCTGTTCCCTTGTAAATACAGTTCCCAGAGCATAGCCCTCCGGTGGATTGCCGGATATGGTCTGGTCCCATATTTCCAAAATTCTTGTAGTGCCGTCGTCATTGCGAAAGGCAGGATTGGTATAGTCCAACCCACTGTCGCAGATTGCCATTATCACACCGGCTCCAAATAAATTATCAGGGTTTCTCTCCCCTACCTGCAGAGATGTGATGCAGGACTGCCTTTTCCCCTGTAGCGTAGAAAAATATAATCGTTTTGGCTTTTCTACAAATTCCACCTCCTCTAACTGAGACAGAAGAGGGATATTGGACTCCGCTATAGTGATAATAGCGTATTGATAGGATAAGGGTACTACAGTTGCCAACTGCTGTACCCTCTCTAAGCTTCCGTTATATCTTATAATCAAATCCCATGTTTTCTCCCCAGGGGAATACCCAACCTCCAGCTCGTCAGATTCTCTCCTTTGCTCCTGTGGCACAGAGAGTGCTAAATTTAACAAATTTTCTAATTTCTGGTCCTGCATATTTTATACCATATTACTTTTCTTATTCTATCTTATATTTATTTTATACTTATTATCCCAATATGTGCCGATACCAAGTAAAATAGAATTAAGCTTTTAGGAAGATTCCGCAAGCCTATCTGTCAAACTCCAAAAATCTGCCTCCCTTAACATAGGAATGGCGCTGACATCTACACCATGATTCTCCGGCAAGGCTAACAGCTGTTCACGAACAGCGTTGCACTCTTCTATTATATCTTCAGCATTTTCACTGCAAAAACACTCTACAATTTGCTCAAATTGCCTGTGATAATATTGATTTAGTTTAGCGGCATTTTCCAGCAGCCATTCCACATATGGATGGTCCGCTGTAATTCCTCTCCGCAAATTGCAATCTGCCGAACAGATATATTGACGGCTTTGATTACTCCCTGCTTTGCAAAACATCATTGGCGGAAACAAATCAAAGGTATCCTCCCACTTTTCTTTTTTCTTTACAAAAGATATCACTTGTCCACCCTCATAATCGATTGTCATCTGCCAACTGTCCTGAAGCTCTGCCATCAGATACTTATCTAACATTTCATCTCTATCCTCCCCCATGAAAGAAAGCTTCCTCCTATCTTTCTTTTCCACTGAATTTTGTAATTCTTCCTTCCTCTTTGAAAAATACTCGTTTAAATTATTCTTCATCCAGTTATCTAGGTGCGATGTTCTTACAGTTCTCCAATCCTTTAAAGGCATCTTTGTGTTTTCTTTCTCTATATGATGAACCCCCAAATAATGAAATGTTCTCATTCCATATTTGCTAAGAATACCCGCAATTGCCACATGTGTCTTTAACGGAAAGCCGGATATTTGGGAACGACTAATTTCCATTTTCGGTCTCCCCTCCCCCTCCAGCAAAATCAAAACGCTGCCTCTTTCTTCACTCTCATCATAAGAATAATGCAATGTGCCGGCCCTCACCCCCTGATATACCCCTATTGTTTCCCCACACTTAAGCCCTATTATTAAAGACTCTAACTCCGGACATTTACATTCTGTAAGTGAAAAACACATCCTTGCCTCTTGTTTATTATCCTGATAAGCCTTCCACACTTCTTCTATATCCCCATATTCCTGAAAGGGTGTCCACACCTCACCTAACTGCTCCTCTGTTGGAGGATATTCCCGCTGCTTCTCCAGCTCAGCCTCCAGCAATTTTACCTTTTCTATACCAAATTTTTCAATAATATCTTCCCAAGAACTCCAAATTGCATTGAAACCCATACTAAAAAATATTATCTGTAAATTGCTGTCTTTATTTGACAACTCTGTCATAATTGAAAAATCACATCCGCCTACTCTCCACTTAGGTCTCTTGTCAAAATGAATCTTGTATTTTACCAGCACCCCTGAAAGCTCTGGCAACGGCTGATTTTCCTCCGTATCCAGGGGAACTACATTAACGATAATTTTAGGATACTGCCCGCAAAGCGCCGGAAAGCAAGTATCAAATTCCTTTTTCAAATTATCTGTCAGCTCATAAATCTTCTCCCCTGCTAAGTTATGAGTCTCCTCCATTAACTCCTTATATGTCTGCCCTACCCGCTTATTATTATAATAGACTGGAACCTTAGCGCCGCACAAATATTTTTGCGTTGTCTTTTTTAAATCCAATGCGCCAAGCTTTCCTGGATTTAAACGAAGCACAACAGAGGTTCCCGATTTATTTCGATAACCTTTATACTCAAGTTTTCCATCTATCCCTGTTGAAGTATAGGCATCTGGGGCGGGCAGCGGCGAATCTGCCACATGCTGCCTTACTTGATTTTTTAATGTATAATATCCTGTCAGCCCCGTTACTTGAAGGCGCAGTCCATAATTCATTGCCCCGTAATCTTCGGATATAGATTCCTCCCGACGGTTTTTGTCAGAATCAAAATAGAGAGTGGAAACTTCTGCGTAATCCCCACAGAGAAAACAGGACAAAAATCCAATTCCAAATCGGCTGATTCCTTGATAATTGTTAGCCTGTCCATGTTCCCTCAAATCCCTCTGCAGCTCCTTAGAAGTGTAATAGGAATTACCTACCTTCAGAAAATATCGGGAAAGCATCCCTAAGGTCATACCGGTTCCCTCATCATCTACGCGAAACCATATATTCCCCTCCTTATCACTCCACTCCCATATATCAATGCGTGATTCTTCTGGCTTAAAATTCTGATCCATCTCTCCCCGCAGGAGAGTAGCATCAATGGCATTCTGGAGCAATTCCCGCACAAATACGTCATGATTATCATACAAATTCTCTCCGCTTAACATTTTCAAAATCTGCTCCTGATTCATCGTTAAACAAAAATCCCCGCTCATATATCCATCTGATTCGATTTCCTCTCTCAAGACTTCTCTTGGAAAGGGAAATTCCTGCTGCCAGCTTGCTTCACAACGCTTTTGCAATCTCATACTATTTCCCAGCTCGTCATCCACCCAATCCAAAAAATCCCTGACAGCATGCTCCACTCCCGGATTTGTACAGCGGGCTTTATAGGGCAGGGCATTGACGGAAGGTGAGGACGGATAGCGAAAGCCTGCAGAAGCCTGATGCTTGTCCCACTCCTTCCGGCTTTCTTCATTACATGCCACATAACTGTATAACACTCTGGGGCTTCTAGTATCATCAAAATCCAACAAGTCTGCCAAGCGCAGTAAAATAGCACAAAATAAAGGACTGGCATCTGACGCCTGCAAATGCTCTAAATTTTCGTTGTGAAGCAATTCTTTTGGTTCCTGCCCATGTGACTGACAGACGGCTAAAATACACCTTTTGGGCACTGTATTTTTAGGAATCGCTTCAAATAATTCCCTCCACACGTCATTTTGCAGCACATCTGTTATCCGAAATGGATGCAATGTGCGAAGATACCACTGACGAATGTCCTCCGGCCACTCTTCTGGTACAAAACCCAATAACTCTGGACAATTTTCTCTCAAAAATTTTTTGCAGCAACTCTCATTCTCAAAACAGCTTTTTCTTTCATCATCTGTATAGACCATTCCTAAATCATGCATAGAGGCAGCCAAGAGCAACAGCTCCAATTCTCCAGTTGTCAGTTTATCCACCATATCTCCAAGCAAACCACCCATGGCATCCAGCACATTTAACACATGTGTTTCATCGTGAAGTGTATAATTTTTAAAAGTCTGTCGCACGTCCTTCAAATATATGACAGATGCTTCATATACTTTTTTTACCCATTCACAACGGCTGCTGTCATGACAGCATTTTTTCTCGTATTCTCTCCAAAGTATTGTTTCTTCCAATTTTTCTGAACGCATTTCCCCAACCCTCCGTATATCCAATGTACTTTTTGACTCATTATATATTTTATTTTGATTTTTTATTTATCCAATGGAATGCAAAGTAATTATTTTTATTATACCATATTTCCACATATGGGTAAACATTCCATGTACTCCAATGAACTCAACAAAAAGGAAGGATAACATATTACATCATGAAAGAATAGGATTTAAAAATATGATTTAAAAATGCAAACAAAAACTTAATTGCAAAAAATT
>CAJTQG010000021.1:44965-46445 GCA_910578605.1 uncultured Lachnospiraceae bacterium
AAATTACATGAAATGCTATGATTAAGAAATAAAATATTTAAAAGATGGAGATAGTTATGAAAAGAAAATTGAATATTTTGTTTCTGGCCCTTACGTTGGCCGTATTACTTTCGGGATGCAAAGAAAAAAGCCAAAATCCAATGGCAGATGAGCAGATATCCGATTCTAATTCGGTCAATCTTACTGTCTGGGGGGCTGAGGAGGATGAACAACTGCTTCGCCAGGTGATTGACGAATTTCAGGAAGAATACAAGGAACAGGCAGACTTTACTATAACATACAAGCCCCAGAGCGAGAGCAGCTGTACAGATGCCCTGATGGCAGATTTGGAAAACGGCGCAGATGTGTTTGCATTTGCGGACGACCAGCTCAACACGCTTGTGGCAGCCGGTGCACTGGAGCCAGTAGAAAACTCGGAGGATGTAAAGCAATCTAATCTGCCGGAAGCCGCTCTGGCAGCATCTGTGAATGATACTATGTATGCACTGCCAATGACGGCAGATAACGGATATTTTTTGTACTATAATAAAAAATATTTTTCCAATAAAGACATTCAATCACTTGACAGAATGCTGGATATTGCTGCCCAGAATGGTAAGAAAGTCTCCATGGACTGGTCTTCGGGATGGTATGTGTATTCCCTGTTTGGCAATACTGGGCTCAAAGTAGGATTGAACGACGATGGTATCACCAATTACTGTACTTGGAACAGCAAGGAGGGAAAAATAAAAGGAACAGATGTGGCAAAATCCATGCTGAATATAGGCAGACATTCCGGCTTTGTCAGTGCGGATGACACTAAATTTCTAAAAGGTGCCAAAAAAGGTACTATCATTGCAGGCGTCAACGGCGTGTGGAATAGTGTCCCTCTGCAAAAGGCCTGGGGCAGCGATTTTGGAGCAGCAAAGCTGCCTTCCTATAACTGTGCAGGTAAAAAGGTACAAATGTCTTCCTTCTCCGGCTATAAACTGATAGGGGTAAACGCTTACTCCAATCATAAAGAATGGGCAGCAAAATTAGCACAATGGATTACCAATGAGGAAAATCAAAAGCTCCGCTTTCATTTACGTGGTCAGGGACCATCCAATATAAACGCCGCTGCTTCCAAAGAAGTACAAAATTCTCCCGCCATCACTGCACTGTTGGAACAGTCAGAGTTTTCTTGTCTGCAGCGCATTGGAGGAAACTTTTGGGAACCAGTTGCCACTTTTACCTCGGGCATCCTATCAGGAAATTTCCTGGAAAATAATCTTCAGGAACAGCTTGATATAATGGTTGAGGGCATCATCGCTCCATAGAAAAAATAATTGAACCATTATCATGCTCTCGTTATATATGCTTATCCATTTATAACGAATAAATATTAGTAGACATTTGCGAAACTCCTTCAAAAAAGTCCATTATTGTGCAAAATTTACAATTTCCGTTAGATGCAATTCGGTTTGTGTTTTAGAAGTTCTTAGTGTTCTTTACTTAACAT
>CAJTQG010000022.1 GCA_910578605.1 uncultured Lachnospiraceae bacterium
GTATATCACCTTTATACTCTTTATAGTTTGCAGGTATAAAAAGACGATCCTCAGAACCTCCATCCGAAAAGCTCACTCGCATTACATACATTTCTGTATTCTTTAAAGTATATGTATTCTTTTTATTTGTATCTATACTTTCAAGATCAAGATTAAACCATTGATTTTTATTATCATCCCAAAAGGCACGAGCAATGCTAGTTTCTGGAATTGCAGCATCACAAACCTTTAATTTACCATCAGAATCTCTATAACATGGTGGCATTACAAAAAAATTTAATGTATGAATATCCTTTTCTGTTAATCCACTCGCCTCTAAATCAAATGTAAATGACAATGTATCCGATGTTTGTACAGAAACTCCATTTGTTTCATAATCCCAACCTAAATATTGTCTTAAGGCTTCAAAATATTCTTCAGAAATCTGTCTTTCCTCCGCCTCTGTTTCAATATCAACCTTTATTTTCGGTCTATCTGTTACTTTGCCTTCCTCCGCCTTTACAGCACCTGCGGATGCAAATACTGTAATCACAGACAATACAATGCCTGCTAACATCTTCATTTTTCTCATGTTGTTATTGTCCTCCTTTTTGCAAATTAGTTTTTGATTTACAAACCGAAGTCAAAACAAAAAGCCACGAAATGCAATACCCCTGCAGGCATCACAAACAATCGCAGCTTGTCTACAAACTCCGATTTCCCACTCAGAATACCCCTGTGACAGCATGATGCCGCCACAAAGGATATCCCTGTGAGAAATCAAGAACGAGGTGCAAAGTATGCATCCACACTTAACACCCCGCAAATATATCTTAAGGCTTATACATAAAATCCGAAATACACCTAACATTTTTATTGTCATAACAGAAAATATAACATATAATATTATTGTGTGTATCGCAGACTTATCTGTATCGTGTGGTACTATGACTACCATCCCTTGCTCGGCACTATTGGCGTAGTGTCGAGTGGTACACCGTTTGTCCTTGAATTTCTCAATGAATATTTTACCATACACATTTTCTTAGTACAAGTAAAAAATTCAATTGCCGCTTATTTTTGAGCTTTAAAGATGGTGGATATATGAAAATGTTTTTATTTTTCTTGGTTTCTGTCTTATTATTTTTTCTTTAACCATTACCCCCACAGTATTCATAAATATAAAATACCTTATCCTGTCTATCTTGGCGAAAATACAGCAAAAAGAAAAATTTAGACATACCATATATAAAACTTCATTTATTGGATTTTATCTGATTGATTTTCACACAATTATATTGCAAACTCTATATCTTATTCCATTACTCTAATTCCATATACACTGTATAAATCCTAATCTGTCCAGAGATTTGAGCTAGGAAATTAAGGCATAGTTCTCCTATGCGAAGAAACGAACCATGCCTTAACCACATTACCACTGTCAGAACAAAAATATCTGTCCGTCGACCGTCGCTGAGGTTTCTTAGGCTTGCCTGACAGGCGTACCATTTCAGATACGCACCAGAGGATTACTGCATGTCCAACACCTCCGACATTCTCTGGCATCTCTCTAAGTGCTGCCTCCTGACCGTTTATCTTTTACTTGGTTCTGCGTCATCTACACCAATTACGACAGATTATGCCAGACAAAAACATAATACCCCTGCCGAGTGGATTTATTATTTAAGCCCCACCAGACTGCGTATATATTTTAGGTGGTCTAACGCTGTTCCCACCATCTCTATTTACTTTTCCTGTCTTGGTACCTGCCATTTAAAAGGACATATTTACCCCGACAAACAAAGTAGATTTAAGTCAGCAAATTGGAAATTCAGATAAACAAAAGATGTTAAATCTTAGAAATAAAAAGAACTACAAAAAAGCAAACAAAATTTATTGATAAAAACAGAAACCTTGTAACCAATAAATGGCATTATATCTTTTTAATATTTTTATGATGCCCTTGTTTATTGGGATTGGGCATTTTCAACGTACATCAGTTCTGTGGAAAACTTAAATTTGTGTATCTTATACAATTACAGCAAAATCAAGGTATACAGCATATCACCAGATATTTTGTCTGACACTGTGTTACTTGTAGAGTATTTAAGAAGCGAACATCTGATTGCAGACTTCCGTTACTCTCCATCATTTTATCTGTATGGCTTAATGTCATTATCTCCATACTTATTTACATGCTTCATTTCAAAATTCATAATTAACTGCTCCCTGTGACGTTTATCAGGCAGTCTTTTTGTTTCTTCAAATTCCAACATATAGTGTCTGTTGGAACGGTACAGTTTACGCAGTTCCCTCTTTGCCTTAGAGGAAAGTGCAAATTTTCCTTTATGTTTTTTCAGCATATCAGCTAAATCCTTATGGTCTTTCATTGTAAATACATAATCATAATAACCTTCTGTCCCAAGATAGGGACAGTCTGCATATACAAATACATGGTCTTTGTCATAGCTTTTTAAAACCTCACGAAAATCACGATTCAGTATTACAACCTTTTGTAACCTTTTGGATAATGCTATTATCCATTTCATATTTTTCTGATATGTATCCGCACGATTGGCATCTTCACAGGCAGAAAATTGAAACAGCGGATTATCCACCCTGCCCCTGTAAGCACCAAAGCTGACATAATAATACGCAATCGCTCTCTCTAAGTCTGTCATCGACTCACCAGAATTCAACATCTCAATGAACTGCTGGAATAATACTTCTGAATATGGCAACTTTATCAATTCACTGACAAAGGCTGACGGACTGTCTCTGATTACCATATAAAGGTTTGTAAGATTACCATTTATATCATTTACCACCACCGACGTATCCCAAGTGAGATAACAAAGCATTGCAATACTGCCACAAAATAAATCCACAAATATACTGCAACCAGACTGCCTAAAAGCCTCTGCTACTTCTTTTCCTATCCTTGGCGGCTTTTTCCCCACATAGGGAAATAGTGTTTTCAATTTTTCTTTATCCTCATTTAGCAGACTTTCACTAATTGCCAGACGGATAGCTTCTGATTGATTATCTGTATAATATTTTTCTTTTAATAAATCCAACTCTCCTTTTTCAATCCTTAATGTGACTTTCTCCTTAGCCAAATCCACTCCTCCTTTACGGATGGAGTATCTTGCATAGAAAAACCGCAACAGAAACAAAAAAATAAAACCGGCTTATTTTTCTGACCATCTTGACACTTTTATTCCATGCAGGATTTTGAACAGACACTCTGTCACCAGATGTTCTAAAGAAAGTAGGCTCATATTGGGTTTTCAAAATAGTCTTGAGTATTTTATGGAAGTGGTTACATGGATTTCTGGGCATAAAAAAAGCCAGCAGATTTTTAACTCTACTGACTTTTTTCTTTTTTATAAAATTGCTTTAAATGGTGGATGTCCTGTTTCCTGATTTCTTAACAGAGAAGGTTTTCTAAATCTTAAACTTGTTTCAAAATCAAAAATCATCCTACCTTCTCTTATTTCATTCATAGATATATTAATCCATATTGGTACAAATGGTGATTGGCATGCAACTAAATCTACTGTTTCTTCAATAGTCAATAACCTATCACCCACATTTTTTTCACTTAAAGCAATTAATCTCATTTGATTATCAAGACCATTAAATGACTTTCCATTTTCATAAATAGGTATGATTTTGAATCTGAGATTTTCAACAACTATTTTCTTATTTTCTACAATCTCATGTATTGTCATTATAAGATTATCATAAAAAATGGTTTTATTCATATCCTTTAACTTTTTCACTTTTTACTTCCTTTAACACTATCTCCGCTATGGATCTAAGAGTTTTTTCACCATAATCACCACCAAGTGAATAAGCTACCCTAAAAATATTATCCATATATTTCTCACATTCTACAATATTATCAATCCCTAATATATCTTTGATAATTTGAATGCAGCTATTTTTTTCCATTTCTGTAGGTTTATACATTTTTTTCTCCTTTATTTCTTAGGTAATTTTGTAATAGAATCAATCTTGATTTTACTATGTGTAATTACTTGAGTAGCTCCTCCTGAACCAAATTGTGGAAAATCCTTTGTAATTGGTTCTAAATATGAAGCTTTACCCCAATTACCATATGGAATACTAATATCGTCTATAATTTGCAATGTATCAAAACTTACTTTAATAGATGCATCATGTGGTACTTGCAAAGCACCAGGATTAGCAATGTCATAATTATTAAATGAGAAATAAGTTCCATCCACATTAGCTGGTATTGTCATTGAATTTGTCATATCTTTAATATATGGTGCATTTTCTGAAATATACCTGTATCCAGTAGAAGGAATAATTTCACCATTTGGTGCTACATAGAAATCAGTTCCACTACCACTCTCACCCCCCAAGTTCTTACACTCTTTACTCTTCTCATGCCCCTCCGAATCCACATACTGCACCATGTTATTCCACACATATGCATACAGGTTCAATCCGTCTACATGGCATATTTGCCTAACCATATCAGTCCTCACAACTATAATGGATATCGCACCACTTATCAGGCATGGACTGTATCTTAAACATAAAAACTGACTTTTTTAGCCATAAACATTACAAAAATGCCTGACCACGACTTGAACAATTTTAAACAATACACTTTACTCTTTTATTATTGGTCTAACATAAACCTTCCAATAACTCTTAGGTTTATATCCTAAGATAAACAATTACTTATTATAATCTCAACAACTTGTTTCTCACAACTTTTTTTAATATTTAAATTTGAAATAATAAACCCAACAATTTCTCTGAATTTTTTTTCCTCATACTCTTTGACTTCTACCATAGGTAATAAAAATAATTTATTTTCATAACATAAATCCTTTGTTAATTCGATGTATTCGTCAATAGGAATCACTCCGATGCTATAGTCCGGTCCAGTACATCCTATTTTTAAGTTATTCATAAAAAAGATTACATCTCCGGGATGAAATTCAATAATCAATTCATTATGATTATTCAATTGCACTATAATTGAATTTGGATTATCTACATATCCATCATTTTCTTCAAATACACCATCATAATAATTAGTAAATTTATTGAACCAGTCTATATCAAAAGAATAATTTTCTTCTATTACATCATAGATAGACATATCATTCTCTTTATCAAGTCCCTCTGGGAAACAATTCATTATAAACCATACAAAAAAATCTTTTTTACATATTACTTCTTCAATATTAACTATATTTCTCATCATTGCCTCCAAAATTGTCTATAATTTGTTTTATCGTTTCTTCCTCTAAATGTAGGTCCCCCAAGCGTGAGTCCATCTGCTTCTAAAAGTGGTTGACAAATATCCCTACATACATTTCGTGAAGTACCTCCAGCAACAATCGAATACCTAGTTCCTTTATTATTCATTATTGTTTGTTCTGCATGACCTTCTCCACCAATATATATCTCATTATCAGCCAAAAGATTCCTTATTGACCTAGGTGCCGTTTTTTGAGATAGGTTTGTAGAAACAAGATATACAACCTTTCCGGTTTCAGTATCTATAGCTTCCATAACAGCAGTTGTTCCCATTTGAGCCTCACGTACCCCACGGGCATTATTTAGTACTGTGGCTCGGTTATTGCATCTTTCAGCAGAAGCTCTACCACTCTTGACAAATGCTCTTAATACTTATATTTTTCAAACCTACTCTCTCAGAAACAATAAATTATTTAGTTTCCTTACTAAGATTTATCAAAATATCGTTCATAATTCTTACAGCATTTTCTGGATATCCAATATCATCATATGGGATAGAATAGATTTCCTTTCCTTCAAGTATAAACCTTAGAGTATACTTATTAAGACTTTTTTCAATGTGATTGTATACTCTTCTGCTTTTGCGTATAAATCTATCAATCACTTTATTTCTTGGAATCATCCATTTAGAATCAAAATGCTCTATAATTAATGTATCAAACTCCTTTGGAAAACTCGGTTCAAACGTTTCACTAATTGGTAGGGAAAAATAATATAAATCATATTTTTTATACATCTCACCATTTGAAACAGCTTGTTCACATTCTTCTTTAATCCGTTTACTATCATAATATTCAACATGGGCATCTTTATTATGTTCTAACATACTTGCTAGAATCCATGGATTAATTCCACACCATCTGCTCCCATAACCAAAATCCCAGTCTATGAACATTTCATCATTAGTAGCACTGCAACCTTTTCCATGAAATATATATTTAATACCATTTACCTCAAATTCTGTCCCCCAATGTGTTTGCTTGTATTTCCAAAATTCCTCCTTTGATTTTAAATTTAGTCCTTTTAATAAATTAATACATACTTCATTAACATTTTCCATATATTCATTTATAATTATCCTTAATTTTTCTTCCATAAATATCAACCCTCTTAACATAATTTTAGTTTGTCATCCTACCATCCAATAATTCTTGAAGAGTTCTCACATAAGTACCATCTTTTAAAGTTTTACCAAGCTGTGACTTATGTACATACTTAATAGGTACTCTATCATATCCTAGTTGACGAAATGCTTCAAATCTATGATGACCATCAACAATTAATGCCTCTCCATTATGAATTCTAACGGGAATTGGTTCTACAAAATCAGGTCCTTCTGTTATAATTTGATTTTTATATTTCTCAACAGTATTTTGAAATGCATATGGCTGCGTTCTCTTCAATTTAGTTATATCATAACTTGTGCCTTCAATTGCTTTAATAGTCTTACTACCACTCTTATTACCCTTTCGCAAGTCCACCATGCCTTTGTTGTCGTGCCAAAACTGTTTTGCTCCATTTCTGATTTTGCTGGCGGTTTTGCTCTTCCGCAACTCCTTGACCTGCTTGGATATTCCTACTCCGGCTATTAGTCCTCCTACAATGGACATACTCTGTACTGCAAATTCAGAGGCATTGAAGTTTTCTCCTTTGATAAGGTAGCTGTCTATCATTTGGCTTCCCACAATTCCTGCTTCCGCCATGTAAGCGCCGTTTCCTACCATCAGGCAGCTCTTTGAAAGTATTTTGCCAAGAGTCGGCACCTTTTTCATGATTTTGGTAGAACTTCCTATCAAGGTTCCCATTCCTGGCATGGCGCACAGAATGCTGCTGGCTCCATAAGCGGTATTGCCTTCCTTGAAATACCAGTAAGCATTGATTAAATCTGCTCCCTCTCCAAGTACTGGTATCATTCCGACCCAGTCTAAGATGTTGTGTCCCAGATTGGTAAAATTGATGCTTGGACATAAGCCAAATGGGTCTGTCAGGGTTACTGGATTTCCTTCCACATAGCTGTAGCGATTCAAGCTTGGACTACTGCTTATGCTTCCTGCCATAATGTCACGATTTAGGAAGCGTTTGGTGGATACATTGTAGTAGCGGGTTCGCATGTAATACAGACCATTGCTTTCGTGCTCTACCCCGTATCTTCCTTGATAAAGGTAGCGAGTACCGTCTACATCTCCTCCTGTCAATTCTCCGTATGTGCCATAAGTATAGTTTTGAGTGACATTTCCTTTTTCATCAGTGAGGCATACTGTGCTTCCTAAGTGGTTGAAATGATACAGGCGATAACCCTTATCCGAATCTGTTTCGGATACCAATCCATTGCCATATACATACAAGGTTGATTTTATGTTCTGGTTTTCTGTATCCTGCTTCGTTGTTTCATTGTTTTGTTTGACTTGGTCTGAATCTTCATTAGTATTGGTATTTTCTGTTTCCCCTGTTGGTTCAGTCTCGAGACTCTCCTCAACCCCAATCACACAATCTTGTCCTTCTATCTGTGCTATTGTGTACTCAGTACGGATTCCATTTTCTCTCTTGGCAATCCTCTCGTTTTGACTGTTGTATTCATAGGTAGTCTCTCCCACCTGCACAAGACGGTTGCGGCAGTCGTAGACTAAGTTTGTCATTTGTCCGTCCACCGGTCCATACGTCATGTTGCCATCTGCATCATATTGGACTTCTTCTTCATTATAACGGATAAGCCTGTTGTTGTCATTATATTCCATGGTAATGGTTTCTACTGCCGGTGCATTGGCAGTGTCCCCCGTCTGGCTGATGATATTTCCTGCTTCATCGTATTCATAAGTGACATGGGACAGTATTTCTTCCCCTGCCGCATCTGTTTTTTCTATCAGTCTTCCTGCCTTGTCATAAGTATAGGTTTCACGGCTTCCGTCCGGTCTGTCACAGGCTGTAAGGCGGTTTGCTTTGTCATAGGTGTAGCTTGTGGTGCGCTTATTGTTATCAGTGATGGTTTTCAGATTTCCGTTTTTGTAGTAGGTGTAACGAACGATTTCACCACCTGGGTAAGTGAGGGAAATTAAATTTCCAATTTCATCATAGCCATAACTTACTATGTTTCCCTTATAATCCGTCTGGCTTATCATTCGGTTCCTTTTGTCATAGGTGCGTTGTATTGTTCCTTTTTCGTCTGTAATTCCTATAGTATTTCCATTGGCATCATATGTATAGGTGACACACCCCTCCTCATCCTCCATTGTAACTATTCTTCCTACTCCATCATAGGTATACGTTGTTTCCTGACCTCTGGCATTGACGGCTGTTTTCACTCTGGACATAGAATCATAAGTGTAGACATGCCTCAGTTCTTCTCCTTCCTCCTCTGAAACCATATTACCCAAAGCATCGTATTCATAGCGGATAACTCCTCCATTTGGATTGGTGGTTCCTGTTATATTTCCCATCTTGTCATAGGTGTAGCCGGAAGTTCCTGCAAGGGCATCTTTTGTCTCTCTGAGATTTCCTACAGCATTATAATGATAAGTTGTTTTTACTTCCCTGCCGGATACCTGCTGACTGACGTTTTCCATCTGTCCGTTCTCATTGTAGGAGTATACGGTGAGGTTATCTTCTCCATCTTTGCTGTCTGCCAGTAATTGATCTCCATCATAAGTATTTTCCTGTATAACATTTCCCTCACCGTCAATTATTGCTGTTATGTTTCCATAACTGTCATAGACTGTTTGTTGTGTATTTCCCTCCTCGTCTATTGTTTTAACTTCTCTGCCAAGAGCATCATATACTATCTGTATGGTATATTCCTCTTCTCCAACAAAAGTTGTAGTCTTTGTCAAACGATTTTCTCTGTCATATTCCATTCTATATATTTGTCCGTCAGCCAATGTTTTTTGAATACAGTTGCTGTTGGCATCATAGGTATAGCTTGTCTTATTGCCGTTGGCATCTATCTCTGAAAGACATCTCTTGGCAATGTCGTATGTATACTTTGTGATATTTCCCTCCCCATCACAAATGGATTTTACATTGCCGCCTGTGTCATACTTATAAGTAATGGTGCTTCCATCCGGGTAAGTTGTTGTGATAAGCTGCCAGTTCTGGTTGTAAGTATATAGTGTTTGACCTCCATTTTTGTCGTACTCCGCCTGCAATTTTCCATTTGGATAATACTCATAAACAGTTTCATTTCCGTTAGCATCTATCTCTTTTATTACATCCCCGCAGTTGTCATACTCATAAGATTGGGAATTGCCCTCCTCGTTGGTTTCCATGACAAGATTTCCTGTTAGGTCATATTCCATGGAAGTGCTTGTTCCGTCAGGATTCGTATGGGTGAGCAGATTCCCTTCACAATCATAGGTGTATCTGTCCGTCCTGCCCTCTGGGCTTGTTTTGCTAATCATTTTCTGATTGTAATCATAAGTATAGGTTGTCCATCCTCCCTGGGAATTGGTTTTACAGAGAATATTTCCGTAAACATCATACTCATAGGTTTCTGTATTTCCCAGTGCATCTGTGACTTGCGTATTGCGCCTCAGCTCGTCATAATCGTAGGTGGTGGTATTTCCCTCCCTGTCAGTTTTTTTAATCATGTTTCCTATATTGTCATACTCATATCTTTGCACGTTACCCCGCATATCATACTCTGCCGTCTTCAGACCATCTGTATATTCATATCTCTTGCACCCTAATCCCTCTATGGTTTCTTTTACCAGCTTTCCTTGGTCATTGTATTCATAGATGGTTTCTTTGCCTCCCTGCTCTTTTGAGTAAATCATCTGGTTCTTTTTATTGTATTGATAATAGGCAGCATTTCCATCCGCCCCGCAAATGGATGTTACATTTCCATCTGTATCATACTTGTAAAACGTCTGGGAACCATAGGCATCCTGGCTCATAGTACAATATCCGTTCTTATCATATTCATAGAATGTATTGTACCCGTTGGCATCCGTCTGGGCTGTGAGATTTCCATAACAGTCATAATAATTTCTTGTTGTGTTTCCATTGGCATCTGTTGTATTTCTCACTTTTCCAAAACAGTTGGTCTGTGTCATGGTCTTGGCGCCGTTTCGGTCTGTGACAGTGACAATCATTCCATAATCGCCTATAAATTTATCTGAACCTAACTCCTCATACTCATAGGTCATAAGTGGTGTTTCTTCTGTTCCGTCATCCTGACTGATTACTCTGTTATGCTGGTCGTATGTATTTTGAATTTGAGTGGTATTATTTTTTATAATTTCTTCTAGTCTTCCCTTTTCATCGTAGGTGTACTTTGTTTTCTCATGTAACGGATTTTCAATTTCTGTAAGGTATCGGTCTGTGTATGTAAAGGAGGTTTTCCTTCCGTTTTCATCTATAACATGGGTCACCATGCCTTCTGCGTTATAACACACAGAAATCTTCTTTCCTGATATTCCCTCTGTCACCTCCATCACATTTTGAATGCGGTTGATGGTAATGTAAGAGCCGTCCTTTTGTGTTACCTGAGTCAAATTGCCGTCCTTGTCAAATAAATATTTTTTTGCATTTTCAAGGGTCAGAATATACGTACCATCCTCATTTTTCACAATTGTGCTTTTTAATTCTCCGTTTTCAACACCAATGTAAACCTTTTCTCTGTCTTCACTCTTGTACAGGCTAGTAACCCCTGGCCTCCACGTAACAACAATATTTCCTGTATCCTTTAATTTAACATCATATTGATTTGACCAGCCATATCCCATAGTGCCTTCATTCTTACATAACAGGGAATTGTAATCCAAATCAAAGGAAAGCTCACTTCCTCCTGTTACCGATATTGCCTCATAGCTGTCCACAAAGGCACCTGTAGTGATATCAACCGGATCTCCCCAAAGGTTATCTAAGTCTAATATTTCTTCTCTGATTTTTGCAATATACACCGGTGCAATTCTCAAAACTACCTCTGCGCCAGTATTTTCACCTTCCAAAATCTCCACCATTTGGGATATCATCTTAAAATAGTATTCCCCTTCTTCTCCCTCCTCACCTTGCGGCATCTCATATTCAATAGTAAATTGTTCACTGTCTCCTGGCGTAAACTCTTCCTTGTATCTGTTTTCTCCATCTACATAAAGTGTCATTCCATTTAAAACTTTTTCGGATTCGTTTCTTGCGGTTACATTTACAATAAATTTTTCTTCAAGTCCACAGGCACTAGGTGCATCCACATAAAATTTCAAACCTTGGGCAGACGTTATATTGATAGCATCCTCACAATGAGCCTCAAAGAAAAATGGTTCATTAATTGGTTTTATGGCTCCGGAAAACGCTGCTCTCACCTTATAGTTTCCTGGCTTATCTCCTCTGGCATATGCTGTCGTAAAATATCCCTCACCTGATTTTACTTCAGTAGGATAAAATACTTCTTTTCTCATAATAGTCAACCCATTGTCATCACACATTATCCCTTCATGTCCCAACTGCATAATAAAGGTTTGGGATAACAGATTGATAAAACCATAATCAATCTGATAAAAATCCTTAAGCCAGCTTGCTCCTCCAGATACACGAATAATTACCAGATTTTCTTCTTGCTTTTCCCCCTGTCCCACCTTCACCGGTTGTAAATAAGCACCTGTTTTTATATCTCCTAATTCATCCTTTTCACCATAAATTTTCAAAACACTTTTCTTTTCCCCACCTGTCACAATCAGATTTGTAACAGTAGGTATTTTTTCTTTTTGAAAAGTAAATGTTACTCGATAACGGAATATTTCATAATTCTCTGCATTTCCTAAATCAATGGTGGAATCCATAATTTCTGCATAACTCATCTTATGTGCCTGAATTTCCGTCTTGGCTAATGCACCCTCCTCCATTACAATTATCTTCGTGTTATGTTCTAATGGTGTTATTTTTATTTTCGTATCAATAGACTTATAGCCCTCTTTGTATATGGCTATCTTTTGCATTCCTGCAATACCATCAATATTGGCATAACCATTACTATCCGACCTCTGCAGCATACTTCCGTTATCCAGATATTGATACACATATGCATTACTGATAGGCTCTCCGTATTCGTTGACAAGCTGAATGCGCAGTCTGCCCGCCTCATCCCTTCCGTAAACTACGATTTTTCTTTTGGCGCTCTGCTTATTTCCTGCCTTGTCCCACACGGTGAGGGTAATATTGTACTCTCCCTCTTCCTCGTATGTATAGGTTGGCCGTTTACCTATTAAAATATCTCCATTTCCCATGTTCCACTGATATTTTACGATTCCTATATTATCTGTGGACAGGGAGCCGTCCAGACCTATCTCCACTCCTGCAATGGCAACATAGCTGTCCGCCAATACTGCCTTAGGTCTTTCATCATCTACCGCCTTAGCTTTTCCCGACACAATCCGGCTGGTTGACTGGTTCCCCCCATTGTCGGTATAGCCGATTTTATAAAAATATACAATATCAGGAATTACCTCCTTATCTGTGTAGTCAGTATCCTGTGTCTCTCCCACACTTTCCCATGCTTCATCGTAGGCGCTTTTTCTGTATATTTCATATCCGGCAAAGTCCTCATCCTCACAGGCATCCCACTGCAGTTTAATCCGGTAATTGCTTTCCGTCAGTCTCACATCCCCTGCTCTTGGGGCTGTTTTATCTACATGATAAGTGATGATTTTTTCCTCGCTTACATTGCCGGATGCATCCTCTGCCACAAAACGGATTTCATAATCCCCTTGTGTTTCCTCGGCAGTGTTCCACTCATACTGGGCATGTGCTATCTGACCATCCACCGTCTCTGTGGGCAGGGTAATAAAAGCATCGTCTCCTTTTTTGCGAATCTGAATGAAAAGAGATTGCACTCCTACATTGTCCGTTGCCAATACTTCCAACATCACCTTGCCGCCCACAAAACTTCCTTCTTTCGGAAAAAAGCTTTTGATGACAGGTAATTGCGTATCCTCATCCGCCCTCGCTGAAACCGGCTGGGATGGCTCGCTTTCATTTCCTGCTATGTCCGTGGCAGTTACTTGATAGATATACTCTTTTCCTGGCTCTACAGAAATATCCGAATAATAAATGTCGGTGCATTCCTGCTCTATTTTCACAAATCCCCCAGTTTCATTTTCCTTTCGGTAAATATTATAATGCTCCACCTCCTCATCAGCCGCATTCCATGTCAATTCCACACTGCCCTCACCGGCTGCTGCCGCCAGATTTGCTATCTGCTGCGGTCCTGTCCTGTCAATGTTATAAGTCATCTCGTAAGGCTGGCTTACATTCCCTGCATTATCTTTTGCAGTGAAACGTATCGTTATTTCACCCTCAGGGCACTCATCGGTATTCCATTCCCATGTATAATGTGTTTCTTTTTTCTCATTTTGTGCCGATACATCCGCCAAGGTTTCCCATAAGCTCTCTCCATTCTTTCTATGAGAATATTCGATTAAAAGATTTTGATTTCCTGCATTATCTTTTACCTGTGCCTCCAATGTGAGTCTGCCCTGATAAGCGCTTTCCAATGGTGCGGCATAGATAATCACCGGAGCCTGCTCGTCCACATTTGTATGGACATATACCCACTGTGAGCTTTCCCCTCCATTTCCTGCTTCATCATAAGGAGTAACACGGAATACATAATCCGTATCCGGCTGCAAATTTAGTACATGATATCCTAAAGTGTTTTTTGTCTCTCCTACCTTTTTCCATACTTCTCCCTGCTGCTGTTCTACCACAAAGGAAACATTTTCCTCCTCCGGCTCCTCCCACTCCAATGTGACATGATTGGCATAGACAGATGCCGGCTTTAATGTCAATGGCTTTGGTCCCTGATTGTCCACCTGGCAGGTCAGTTCCATAGGCTCGCTTTTGTTTCCGTTAGTATCCACCGCCACACAGCTTAAGATATATTTTCCGTGACATTCTGTTGTATCCCATGTAAATTCAGCTTTTTCCTTCTCTGCCTGCTTTTCCATAACATTGATAATTTCTCTGTCATTCTGTTGATTATCATTTTCCTGCCGGTTATCTGTTTCCTGGCTATTGTTCTGTTGATTATCATTCCCTTGATTTTCTGTTTCCTGACTATTGTTCTGTTGATTATCATTCCCTTGATTTTCTGTTTCCTGACTATTGTTCTGTTGATAATTCTTTTCTTGACTGCCTGTTTCTGGATGATTCTTTTCTTGGCTGTCCTTTTCCCGATAGACAGTAAGGATAAATTTGTCTAATTCCTTGTTGTCTGTGCCCTCTGCCACAATTTTTGCCCGTTTGGATAAAATCTTCTCACCAGGCTGTATCTTTGACATTGTGGGGCTTAACGTATCCCTTGTCATTGTAATATACGGCACTTCCTGAAGGTTGCTCTCCCTTCCCTGTGCATCAAAAGCGCTTACCCCATAGCTCACCTGCTCCCCCTCACTTACTCCGGTATCTTTATAGTTTGTCTCATACCATTTATTGGTCTCGCCAATACATGTGTAATCGCTCTCCCCTGCTCCCCTTCGATAAATTTTATACCCCTTACATTTCACACTGTCCGTTGCTTCCCATGTGCATACTGCCACTCCCTCTTTTGGTGTCACCTGCAGATTTCTTACCTCTTTTGGTGCTGATTTATCCACATAATATGTAACATCCTCACTAGTCTCATTTCCGTCCTCATCGATTAAGATAACACGCACAATATAGTATTTACCGGATTCCAAACCGGAAATATCCCACTGGAAGGAACCGCAGCCTTCTCTATAGCTTATCTCCTCGCCGCCAATATCAAAAGGCGTAATTGCTTTGAAATTCTCTCCATCCTCAGAGTAGGACATGCGTATTTTATTCCCTTCTTCCTGAGAATAACGCATGTAATAAACCTTTATATTCACCTTGTCTTGATAAAGCAGCGCTTCATCTTCAGGTGTGACAGAAATTATCCTTGGCTGCGCTGTACATGTGAGCAGCTCTTCGCTCTCTTCTGATATATTTCCTGCCTCATCCTTTGCCTTGATTGTATAAGTGTAGACAATATCCTTTTCTACTTTTGTATCCTTAAAACTTGTCTTTCCCTCCACATAGTCATATTCCTCACCATTTCGATAAATCATATAACCTACTGTTTTTACATTATCTCTTGCTCTGCTCCAAGACAAGGTAACACTAGAACCTGTCTTCTTTGTCACATGAAGGTTAACAGGTTTTGCAGGCGCCTGTGTATCCTGTGGAGTAACTACCGTTTCACTGTCTGTGCCCTGTGCATAGTTTCCTGCCGCATCGTATGCATATATAGTGTAAGTATAGGTCTGACAAGGCTTTACATGGGCATCCCTGTAAACGGACATCGTTGTAGTGTCCAGCCATGAACCGTTTCTGTAAATATCGTACCCCTTTACCTCATCCTCCTCAGAACACGGAAGCCAGGATAGGCGCACAGATGAGGAATCAACACTATCTATACATACATTCTCCACCTGCGCTGGAGGAACATCATCGGTGATCTCCACCTGCAATTTTTTGCATATTTTTTCTATCTCGTTTTCAAAATAATAATAACTATCTTTATTTTTTGTTAAAATCAACGTACCAAAATAACAGCTTCCCACCTTGGCAAAAGAAATCATCTGTATATATTTTTCGCCAAATTTTCCTCTTTTTCCCGACAATATGGTATTGTGATTTTCCCCCGCTATAAAATTATTGTATCTATTTTGATAAAAATCCCCCTGTATTTCCAATGTACCTGCCGTCAAATATCTTGAGTGATTCGAAGCGGATGTGATGGTAAAGCTGTCCATTACCTTCACGTAGCCCTCCTCCTGCTGCATTGCCAGCATGCCGTCTACCTCCACAAGCATATCCGACTCACAGGTTACCATTCCGTCCTCCACGTAAAATACTCCTCTATAGATATCAATGCTTCCCGCCCTAAGCTTCCTGCCGTTTACATGTATATCTTTTTCCAGTCTGAGAGTTCCTCCCACAACAATATCCTTTGTCAATGTAGATTTATTTGTGAGAGTCAGATTGCCGCTAAAACTACCACCTGACAGATTTTCTATATTGTCTAATTTTATGGCTCCCCTTCCCGATACCTTACCGCAATTATCCTCCAGCACTCCGTACACTACACATTCTTTTAAAAGTGCTACACCACCCTGGGTATTCTCAAATGTAATATTTTGTACACGATTGCCGTTGTCCAAAGATAACTCCTGAATTGTGCTTCCATTTAATACCAATGTAAAGTTATCTGTTCCATTAATATTGTATTTATAACTTCCTATTGCCTGCACATTACCCTGCACCTGTAATGTACCATCTGTCATATAGCCTTTATGATTGACAATAGACTGTGTAATAAAATCGCCATTTACACTGATGCTGTCCCTTTTCTCATTCATCCTTATAATTCCGTTGCTCTCAGAATATATATAATCTCCATTCTTGGAATTTCGATTCTGAATGCGAAGACTTCCGCCTACCTTAAGATTTCCCCCATGTATATATAATTCTCCTCCGGCTATTATCATATCTCCACTCACCTGAAGTTTGTAACCGTTTAAATCCAGCGTTCCTCCAAAGAGAACATAATCCCCTTCTATTTTTGTATCTTGCTGCAATGTGATACCTGTCTGTATCTGCTGCCCGTCATAGGTAAGCTTTTGGGTATTGCGAATCAGCTTTTGTGCCTGAAATCCGCTTTTACATACAATTCCCTCAGGGCTTGTATTGCTCATCTCCAACAAGGCAAAACATACCTGATTGCTTTTTATCTCCAACGTCTGCTGATTTTCTCCGTTCATCACAAACTCATGATTTTCTGCCGGTTTCCATATACTGTTATTACTAAAAAATACATCCCCTTTGCAGGATATTTTTCCTGTAAGCATTTTTGTATTGGAATTGGCATAACAAGAAAAGCCACCCCATACTTCCAGGTAGTCATTGTCGTCCGTCATAATAACCCCAACTATGTCCGAATTATTCTGTTTTATCTGGAAATTCCCCTCCGTCAGTACATGATGCCCGTTTAACGTGATAACGCCCTTCTCCAGTGTAATGTTTCCTGTCACATGCATATTCTGTTCAATGGTAATATTTCTGTTATAGGCAATATCTCCATGATAGGTATTATCAGATAAAATCATAGTAGGACCTGCAATTAAAGTTCCCTTTACAAAATGTCCATTATCCTCCACTATACCGTTTACCATAACACGATCTAATGTCACTTCTGTTTCATTTTCAATAGATAGATGATTGAAATAGGACTTATCAGTAGCATAGAAATAAAAGTTTACATGCTGCTGTCCTTCCCCATTCAATACCACTTTGTGATTGCCGGACGCCGCAAAATTTTTGTAAATTCCAATCTGAAGAAAATCTTTTTTCACGTAAAGCACACCATCTGTAAGTGTATCCACAGCATCTATATTGGAATAGATGTAAAAATTGCCGTTTACTTTTACCTTATCTTCCGCCTCCCTCATCACCAGCACCGACGGACTGCGGGAGCCGTCCGGAGACCTAAAGTTCAAATCGCCCTCTACTATCAGTTCTCCTCCGTGAATGTAAAGAGTTCCTGCATAGATATCGGCATTGCCATTCACTTTCAGGCAATGTCCGTTTAAATCCAGTTTTCCTCCGGCTAACTTCAGTTCCTCCAATTCCATATCTTCTGTCAATGTAAAACCTCTTACATAAGAAGAATCTGCATATGTAATATTCGTATCACCTTCAATGGATACCGCCGGAAGATTGCCCTCCACATAAATTCCTTCCTCCGAATTGTTCTCCAACACCAACTGTTCTATGTAAGACATCTCGTTATTGATTTGTACTTTTTGCTGTTTATTTCCGTTTAAAATAATCTTGTGAGTTCCCTTAGAAATAAACCCATTTCCCCCTCTGCGAGTATGCAGCAAATCTCCTGCCACCTTCACACATCCCGCTGTCATAACAGATGTAGTTTCATTATCTATCCTGTAATCTCCCCCAATAATTACCATATCGCTGTCGTGGGTCATAAGCAATCCGTTGGCGTAATTGCTTTTGTTTTGTATACAGTCACCGCTTATATCTATCTGTGTGTTTTGCAAAATTAAATGGTCCCCGCTGTCAAATATAAGATTGCCCTCCACATGCATAGGTGCGTATACTGATACATCAGCATTTATCTTCACATCCCCGTAAATGTGCCACTCCTCCCTCAAATCTTTAGTATAATAAAAATTCAAGTTTCCGCAAAAACCATTGTTTTCCAATGTCATCCTATTTCCCACCCTAATATAGCCGGTCATGGAAAAAGAATGATTGGAATCCGATAATACTTCTTCATTTTGCTTCAGGCTCCCATTTACCAAAAGTGTTCCCTGTACTTGAATTCCCGCCTTATTTTGAATTTCAAGCTTCTCACATTGCATCATGGCATTGCCCTGTACTGTAATGGCTTGTTCCCTGTCCCCCGACAGCAGCAGCCTATGGGTACCTGTTGCCAGAAAATTGCTGTATCCATTTCCGGTAACCGTATTTTTCTTTTCTATATTTCCCTTAACTTCCAATATTCCTGCGCTTAAATTTCCACTGCTGCTCTCACTAGACTGCATCACAAAATCTCCGTCTACGGATACCTTGTCCTGTGCCTGTTTCATGAGAAGTCTTGCGCTGCTCTCGCCATAACCGCTCTCCTCCTCATCATCTACGCACTGAATCCTCATATCTCCACGAACAATCAGGGTTCCCCCATTGATATTTAATGTTCCGCCGCCCACAATCAAGTCGCCCTTGATTTCCAATGTGTGCCCCGCCAAATTCAGTTCCCCGCCGGTAATGTACAGGCTGTCTTCCAACACTTTATCCTGCTCCAATGTATACCCTTGGGTTCCCTGCACGCCTGCGTAGGTAACCTTTACATTATTTTGAATCCATTGCGTTGCCTTGATTGGTCTGTTGGCAAATATACCCTCCTGGCTTGTATTCGTCAATTCCAAAATACAAAATCCTGAGCCGGAAGATATAAAGTATAGATTCTGTTTCTCTTTCCCGCTCAATATAGTTTTATGTCTGCCGGAAGGTTTAAAGTTTTCTCTGTAATTTTGATAAAAATCTCCCTGTAATTCCAAAGTCCCTGCTGACATTTCACTGTAATTATAAGCATCTGTCACAAAATCTCCTGTTACTAAAACCCTATCCTCAGCCTTGTTCATCACAAAGCCTCCGTTGCTGCTTCCCCGCACAATATTGCAATCCCCATAAACCTCCAATGTATAGGTGTTTAATTTGAACAGCACGTTGCCCTCCAATGTAAGATTTCCATATAGGGCAATATTTTGACTTAAAGTTTTGTTTTTCCCGACTTTGATATCTGCATATAATTTTTCACCGTGAATCATGGTATCCGCACCGATACATATGTTTCCCTGAGGCGCCTGTCTATCACTCTGCAGGCTTTTTTCAACATAGATTGTGTTGAGCAGACAAATATTGTCATTGGATGTATTATCCACAACCAAACCTGACAATCGGCTTCCCGTAAAGGAGCCGTTATCCATTTTTACATTCTGTTTTCCCTCTCCGCACAATACCAGCTTGTGTGAATCTAGTGAAATAAAATCTCCGCCGCCCCCCTGCTTCTTTGTTGTAAAATCTCCTTTCACCTGCAGGCTTCCCGCTGTTAAGTTCTGGGAATACAATACATCATTGCAAAACAGATAATTCCCATCTACCGTTACAATACCTTCCTCATCCTCCATCACAAGAGTACCATAACCGTTGCCTTCACTTGATTGTATCTTCAATTCCTGATAAAAATTTCCTTTTACAGATAAATTGCCATTGCCAACACATATGGTTCCTGCTGCCAATATCAGGTCACCCTCCACAGTCAATGTATGTCCGTTTAAATTCAGCGCTCCTCCCACAAGACAAAGCTCCCCGTTTATCACTTCGTCCTGCTGCAAAGTCCATCCAAAGCTTTCCCCCTCTACATTATAAGTGATTATGTTTCCGTTTCTTTTTAACTCCTTAATGGGCAAAACAGCGCTGCTGACTACTCCCTGACTGCTTGTATTCTCTATCTCTACCGTCTGAAAATAAGTACCAGAAGCCGCCTCTATTGTCTGCTGTTCCTCACCATTAAATACAACTCTGTGAGCGCCTGATGCTTGAAATCTTCCGTTGCTGCTGTTCTCGCTGACAAAATTTTTTCCTATTTTTATTGTTCCTGCTATGAGTTTATTTGTATTTTTGTAATAAGTTCCTTTCCACAAAAAATCTCCCGCTACAGACAACAAACCATTGATATTTTCCATCACTACCGTTGTGGAACCTGTCTTGCTGAAATTTCCATAACAAATCATCTGTCCGCTGCCAATGGTGATTTGACCTTTTGTCAAATTCACATCACCATGCACAATTATTCGATATCCGTTTAAGTCCAACGTGCCGGACGTAATTACCAGATTATTTACCTCCTTGTTTTCCTGCAATTGCATATCCTCACCTACAATGTAATCTTCATAGGTAATATCTGGCTGCCCCTCTTGTTCTTGCATATCCTCCTGCTGAGGCTGTGTTTCTTTCCCTTCATCTCCAGACTGTTCTTCCTCCCCCTTGTTTTCCCCCTGCATAGTTGTCTCTTTCCCTTGCTGCATCTCATTTTCTTGTGCCCATGTATGCAGCGATGTGTAATCACTAAAAGGCAATAATGTCACCATAAGTAATAATGCCATTATCCTCTTCATTGTTTCTCTCATTGTTCTTTTCACTGCTCTTCCTCCTAATTTCCTTCTCAAACATTTTCCTGTTGTATTTTTTCTTTCATTTTTATTTCTTTGTACTTCTCTCACCTTTATCCTCCATTTAAGATTTAATGTACTGCGCTGCTTATCTCTTTCAAACTGTGAAATATATTCTCAAACCATTCTCCAATCTTTTGAAAAATATTTTTCTCTTTTGTTTTATTCAAATTTTTTTGTTCCTCCCCCTCTACAGTATACCCCAAAGCAAGGGCTTCTTGCGCCATCTCTTCTGCCCCTTCTGTCTCTTCTATTTCTTTTGTCTGTTCTATTTTTGTTGTTTCCTCTGTTTCTGTACTTTCCTCAGTTTTTTTACTTTCCTCTGGCTGGGATTGTGCTGTCTCTATTCTCACATTTTGTATATTGCCGCTGGCATCATAAGAATAACAGACGACACTTCCGTCATCATAATATACCTTTTGTATGCGGTTTAATGCGTCATATTCATAGATCTCTCCATGTGCAAAATGTCCTGTTGTCTCTTCTTCTTTTGTTGTCTCCTCTGTTTTTGTACTTTCCTCTGGCTGAGATTGTGTTGTCTCTGTTCTCACATTTTGTATATTGCCGCTGGCATCATAAAAATACTCTGCAACACTTCCGTCATCATAATATACCTTTTGAATACGGTTTAATGCGTCATATTCATAAGTCTCTCCCTTTACCAAATATCCCTTTGGCAGCAATAACATTACTGCCGCCGTCACACTTATGATTGTTCTTGTTTTGTGTTTTCCTTTTAGCCTTTGTTTTTTCATCTTTTTTCTCCTTTCTTTTTCTGTTGTTAAAAATAAACATTGGTGAACCCCAAAAAAATTTATAATCGTGCAAAGCTTATAATAATCCATTTCACAACCATCTATTCTGGTACCAAACATAAATGTTGCTTCATAGGAATCCATTGTCTATAAAACAAAAAAAGACTACAAAGATATGAAGTATCTTTGCAGTCGAACTATCAATAGAATGATATTATCCCTTAGACTTCTAACTTTGCGTCCATAAATTTCTCTATGTTTGCCTTTATACTCTCAAATATATAAATCTACATATTTTATTCACCAAAATAATAATACAATAACTGGATTTTCCTGTCAATTTTCTTTTTGTATGAAATCTACTAATCAAAAAACAGAAACACAGCTTTTACTATTTTAAATTTCTACTTTCTTTAACTGCGCAAAATATGAAATAGTAATGTTCCAAACTCTTTAGCATACAGGACTTATCTTAATCCATTGGCAAAAACCCATGAATAAAACATTTCTTTTGGAGGTTTTGTGTATTCATATTCAAAACAGGAAGGGGTAGTCTCAATAATATTTATTGACTGTTCAAGGACTTCTCCAATTGATTTACCTGCAACATCAATTTCTACTTCGTTAATAAGAGGATTTCGTTTAATATTTTTTTCGTTCATTTTTTTCTGTAGTTCAAAATCTATAAGTCCATTATTGGGGCGATTTCTCATTTGTTCTTGAATCTGTTGCAAATCACTGCATATGAGTTTGATTGTGATAAAATCAGTCCCTTTAAAAACAATAGGGATATCAGCAGTTCTTAAATCGTCAATATCAGAAGCAATTATATTTTTATAACCAAGCCTATGAAAGCACATAAGCATTGCCACTTGATTTTCCCAGCAAGTAAGTTCTTCAAGCTCTCCAGTCATTGGCTCAATGCCATCTCGTGAAATAAATTCAGGTACCATATGTTGTTCTATGCATGTGGTTTTATAGTGCTCAAGCAGTCCGTTTGCTAAAGTGGTTTTACCTATACCGCTTGCTCCCGTAACAAAAATAAAATCTTTCATAGCTTTACCTCCACAATTTTCGATTGTAATTTGATGATTTTTAAGGAAAATAAAATTATATAACACAAAATAAAGCATATTCATTCCAAAATTTCAATCCACTTGTATTTTTTTCATCTTTTCACTTTTTTGTATAAGTCTATTATTTTCGGAAAAAATAAAATTATAACCGATGAAAAACATTGACAATCATTATATAAGAAAGGATGAATCTAATGAAAACAAAAAAAGACAACTCTTACCTGATTATATTATTTGCCTGCTTAGCTTCCATCACTGCAATTGCCTGCGGCAGCATTTATTTAAAAGGCCAGAAAAAACCAAGTGATAACACAGAAACTATTACAACTGAGGATAAAGTAATGCAGAACGACTATGACCATTTTCTGGACGAAGAAGAATCAACTACCGCATATCAGACCGTTATGACTAAGCCCGATGACGCTTCAGAAAATAACGATAAAGACACAGATTCTGACAACAAAGCTGATAAAAAAGAAGAAACAACCAAAGACCAACAAGACAATTCTTCCCCTAAAAATGACTCCTCCTCTGATGCTCCTGACGATAACCCGGGGGATATGCAACCTGTAGCGGCTCCTGCTTCCCTTCCATTTAGCCAGGATAAAACATTGTTCTGGCCAGTGGACGGAAATATTTTACTAGAGTACAATATGGAAAGTACCATTTACTTCCCTACATTAGACGTCTATAAATGTAATCCTGCATTAGTAATCCAATCTGATGTGGATACTCCTGTAAAATCCTGTAATCAATCTATTGTAAAAGAGATTGGTTTTCAGGAGGAAATCGGAAAGTATGTCACTGTCTCTTTAGGTGACGGATACAAGCTGACATATGGACAGCTGGACAAAATTAACGTGGAAGAAGGTCAGGAAATCAAAGCCAGTGATGTAATTGGATATATTGCCTCACCGACAAAATATTATACAAAAGAGGGCTGCAATTTATATCTTAAGCTGACAAAGGACGATACAGCCATCGACCCGCTTGACTACCTGTGCTATCAATAATAGACATTAATTGCTTAAGGCATTATATTTTACAATAATTAACATCATAAAGCAGTAGCAAAAGGGAAATACTATGCATATCATAATGTATAGTAAAAAATATTTGCAACGAGACTTTCCTACGACGGATTCCCGTTCAATAACATTTCCCAGTCTGTTGCTTTATATAGATTGCGTACCTTTACAGGTGCGCGTTACATATTATGATTCTGTTTTATTATAAATTCATTTTTGCCTCTAATCCGTTTCCCTTTCAGAAACTAGATAACACCTGTATTTCCCACTTAAATTATAATGCTGTACTTTCCAATACCAATGCTTTTTTAGGGCAGAAATTTGAACATTTGCCGCACCTTATACACTTATCAAAATCTATTTGAGGCGCTTCAAAATCCTTCTGGCTTAACGCTCCAACAGGACAAACATTTACAGCAGGACATTTGTGATTTTGAGGACAATTATCTATTATAATTTTTAATTTTTTCTCCACAATTCCATCTCCTTTTTCATTAACTAATAACAATTTACTATTTTCAACTACACAGGCAGTATACCATATCCGCCAGTGAAATTCCACATCTTCCCCCAACAAAATTGACAGCAATTAACTATTTTATTGTTTGTCTATTGATTTTTTCACTTTTGTATTTATATATATTTTGCACTTTTTATTCACATTACTAAATCCCCTTTTGTATTATATTCACATTATATATAAAATATATTTACTTGAACAAGAATAAGAGCAGTCCGTAAACTCTGCCATTATAAGACAGATTGTGCAATCCATTGTGCCGCATCTATGGCATGGTAGGTAATAATCATATTGGCTCCCGCTCTCTTCATGGAAATTAAATTTTCCATGACAACTCTTCTCTCATCAATCCAGCCATGCATTGCCGCCGCCTTCACCATAGCGTATTCGCCGCTTACATTGTAGGCGGCAATGGGAAGTCTGCACACTTGTCCTGCCTCCTTTAAAATATCCATATATGACATGGCAGGCTTCACGATAATCATATCCGCCCCCTCCTCTACATCTGCCAGAATTTCTCTGACAGCCTCTTTACTGTTTGCCGGATCCATCTGATAGGTCTTTCTATCCCCAAATCCAGGTGCAGAATGAGCGGCATCTCTAAAAGGAGAATAGTAACCTGATGCATATTTGGCACTGTAGGACATGACCGGAATTTCTGTGAAACCGTTTTCATCAAGAGCATTTCTAATGGCGCCCACCCGCCCATCCATCATATCAGACGGAGCAATCACATCTGCTCCTGCCTGTGCCAATGTGACCGACATTTTACATAGCAGGGGTATGGTAGCATCATTTAAAATCCTTCCATCGCTCACCAGCCCACAGTGTCCATGGGAGGTATATTCACACAGGCAAACATCCGCTATCACGATCAAATCAGGATATTTTTTCTTAATATGCCTGACAGCCCTCTGGGTAATTCCTTGCTCATTATAAGCGCCGCTCCCCTGCTCATCCTTATGAGAAGGAATACCAAATAAAAGAATACTTAAAATCCCCACCTGTTTTACTCTGTCTAACTCCTCATCCATTCTATCTATAGAATACTGATATATACCTGGCATGGAGGCAATAGGATTTTTTATATTCTCTCCCTCTATGACAAACATAGGATAAATAAGGTCCGTCACTCTCACTTCATTTTCCCGCACTAAAGTGCGCATTGCCTCACTGCTGCGAAGTCTTCTTGTTCTTGTCTTTATCTCGTAAGCCATTTTCTTTCCTTTCTTCTTCCTCTATCTTTCATATTCTTACTTTCTTATTCTTACTTGTTATTCTAGTTATACTGTTCGTTCTCTCTTAACTCCAGCTTTACTGTTCTACCTTTCTTAATTGTAATCTTACTGTTTTTATCATCTCACAATCAGCTTTACTAAGCTTTCTATACAACATTGTTCTCCTATCTCCACATGCTCAACCCCTCTTTTTTGCAAAGCCTCCCTGGTCACAGGCCCTATTGCAATAATTCTCATGTTAGAAAGCTGCTGTATTTCTTTTTCCCCCGCCATCTGAAAAAAGCCTTCCACACCTGATGTACTGCCAAACACAAGACAATCCAATCCCCTCATCTCTTCTCTTTTTCTCTCCCATTTCTCCCTATCATAAACTACATCATAGGTTGGAATATCATATAAGACTTTTTGTTCTCCTGCAAAAATTTCATTTACCATCTTGGAGCCCTTGACGGCTCTTGGCATCAAAACTCTATCTTCACTTGACAGCTGCCCACACAGGCCTTTGGCTAATTCCTCCGCCGTGTAAACATTGGGACAGTAATCTGGATAAATTCCGTTATTCTCCAGAGCTTCCCTTGTCCCTGAGCCTATCACCGCCAGTTTTACATGTGCCAGCTCTCTTCTATCAAACCGACGCCTTTCACATTCCGCAAAAAATAAACGAACACCGTTTGCACTGGTAAATGCTAACCATGTACTTAGGGGTAATGTCTCAAACACCTGCTGCCATGTCTCTTGTCCTGTCTCCTTCACTACCATAAACCCCATATCCAAGGAAGTAATATTATTTTCCTGGAGCATTGCTGTGCACCGATTGACAAAGCTTTGTGTTCCTGTTACACCAACCCGAAGTTTTCTTTTTTCCTCTAGTCTAGTACATGTAAAATTCAAAGCTGCCACTTCACCAACAATAATAATAGCGGGTGCTTGAAGATTTTTCTCTCTAACTATTTGTCCAATCTTCTCTAAGGAAGCCCTGACACTGATTTGTGCGTTAGTTGTCCCTTTGGATACAACCGCTGCAGGAGTACATGGATTTTTGCCATATTTAATTAACTGTTCTGTTATTTTTTCTATATTAGAAAGTCCCATAAGAAATACAAGAGTACCCTCCACTTTGGCCAAATGTTCATAGTCCTGAGTCAGCTGATTTTTCGACGTGGCAGTATGACCTGTGATAATATGAATGCTCTGGCTTAATTTTCTGTGTGTCAGGGGAATTCCCGCACTGGCAGGCACAGAAATCGCAGAGGTCACACCGCTTACCACCTCATATGGAATGCCTTGGTCCTCTAATGCCAATATCTCCTCCCCCCCTCTGCCAAACACAAAAGGGTCACCGCCTTTTAGGCGAACCGTCAGCTTATTCTCCTTACCCTGCTCCACCAATATTTTGTTAATTGCTTCCTGGTTCATTGTGTGATAGCCATTTTGCTTTCCTACATATATTTTTTCACAGGAAGCTTTTGTGTAAGTAAGCAATTCCATATTAGCCAATCTATCGTATATAATAACATCGCATTTTTCGATAAGCCTAAGTCCTTTAACCGTAATATAATCCTTATCTCCCGGCCCTGCTCCTACTAAATATACCATGGTGAATCCTCCAGCTTTGTCACTGCCGCCCCAGCCAAGCTTCTCCAATTATCCATTGACTCCTTACTGGCAGTTCGATAATATGTCCCATTTTTTTCAAAAGCAATGTTCAAGGAAATCTGATGTGATTTGCTTTCTTCCATGCATGCATACACTGCTGCCATCTGGCGGCAATCTGCATTTAGAAGCTTCAGCACAGTCCTCTCTACCTCAAACTGTATGCCTGTTTGTATATGATGAATCTTTTGCAGCATTTGTCTTATCTCATTATCCTCTCTGCGGCACTCTGCCGCAATAATTCCCTGACATCCTGCCGGTATGCACTCCTGTTCTGAAAGATAATAATAATCATACTCCGGCACCTGAGTCAACTGCAGCCGCCTTAAACCCGCTGCCGCCAGTATTACGCCATCACATATCCCTGAATTCATTTTTTCAAGTCGTGTAGGGACATTTCCCCGCATGCCCACACATGTGCAGTCCCATATCTGCTCTGCAAATAACCTTCTGCGAAGGCTTCCTGTTCCGATAGATATAGTATGCGATTTGCCTTCCTGTCCTCTCCCATCTCCTAAATCACTCTTATCGTTCCTTTTTAAAACAGAGCACCCCTTTTTTACTACAAGCACATCTCTTGGATCTTCCCGCTTTAAGACACCGCCGATTATCAAATCCTCCCCCAGCTCAGCAGGCAAATCCTTCCCGCTATGTACTGCTATATCAATCCTGTTATCCTGCAGAGCCCTCTCAAACTCCTCAATAAATACTCCCTTTCCTCCAAACTCTATTAAAGGTTTATCAATAATTTTATCACCCTTTGTGGACAAAACAATTTTCTCAAAAACAACATTGGGATACATTGTTTTTAACTCTTTTATAACCATTTCTGTCTGAACAAGAGCTAATTGACTTCCCCTTGTTCCTATCCTTACTCTTCTTTTCATGTGCCTGTTCCTTCCTGCCCCTCTTTTCCTTCTATATTATACTCCCTTGGCAGCCATGCTTCTATTTCCTGACGCACTTGCTTACAAAAAGCAGGAGATTTACCCCCTGTGCTAATCCCCACTGTAAGTTCCCCTCTTGTCACTATGGACGGAAAAAAAAAGCTGCACTCCTCTTTTACATCCGCTACATTTACCATAATTCCTTCCTGGTGACAAATGGACGATATTCTTGCATTTTCCTGTCTGTCACTTGTGGCAGCTATCACCAAATCCGCCTGACGAATTTGTTCCTCTGTGGGATTTTCCCCTTCCCACACTACACAAGGATAGGCTTCTACATATTCCCGCAGAACATCGCAAAGCTGTCTGCTGTAAATAGAAATATGCCGGGTAAAGGACAATAATGTAGTAATTTTCCGGCATGCCACCAGACCACCCCCCACCACAATAATTTTTTTATTTTCTAAGTTGATAAATAGAGGGAAATATCCCTTATTTTCATCTATCATATCCAGCTCCCAATCATATTTATTATAACAATACATGATTATTATATTTGCTTATGTCGTCTTATTTCCACTTATTTGCATGTTTATCTTATCACAATCACAATATTGTTGCAAATCAAAAGACAAGCAAGAAAATGCAGACTCATTTCTTGAACACCCCTTATTGTTCCAGTCATAGAACCTTAAATAGTCAGTTGATATATAATGATAAACAATAATAATTGTAAGCAAACGGTAATTATGGTATACTTTACCCACATTAAA
Organism: uncultured Lachnospiraceae bacterium; assembly: GCA_910578605.1. GTDB lineage: Bacteria > Bacillota > Clostridia > Lachnospirales > Lachnospiraceae > MGBC111451. Next base: position 28,960 of record CAJTQG010000022.1, read on the forward strand.
ACAGTGGTGGAAATATACACATAGCAGCTAAACATTTCGTCAAGCAAACACTTTGCTATAGAAAGATTCCGGCAAAAAAACTTACGTTATTTAATAGCCTGAGAAATATTATATTTTAACAATAGGAGGATTGAACATGGAATTATTCAACAAAATTTCAAAAATAATTAAAGCTATGGATACAGCGGCAAATAATGAGATGCACAGGTAAGAAAATAACACGATGGCTGTTGGAGAAGATATAGTTCTTGCCTCATCTTCCCATATTGTAGAAGATGACGTTTATGGGAATGGTGATAGTGTATATCATGTATCTTTTCAACTGAATGATACTTTTAAGGAAGCAAAATCCCATGCAGGAGAAATAGAACTGTTAAACACCTATGCACCTGCAAATGAGTATGGACAGGAAGGTACATACCCATACTTGGCAATACAGCTTGACGATGCTGTATATCATGCTGTAGCAGAATTCAAAAAAAGTGGTACATTTACAGGCGCATTAGATATAACACCCCTTAAAGGGAAATTTTATTTCAAAGCCAAAATGAATTATTATCAGCATATGATGTATTTTTATGGATTGGACCGCTGTGATGGTTTTTGGGAAAATAATGGTCTTTGTATTGTTTATCCAAAATCATACGCAGGTACAGAAAATGAGATAAGGCTTATGCAGGTACTTGATAAAGCGGCAGAAAGCTATCAGGAGAAAAAGAACGCATAATACATTTGATAGTTTCCAAATTATTAGATTTGAAGGGCGGTGTCTCACCATGAATTATCAACAGTTTATTACAGAGATTGAAAAATATTGGGATTTACGCAGCAACGGGTTAAAAAAACAAGCTAACAGCTTTCTATTTAATTTCACCGCACACTTTAAAGCGGATGTTCCTGAGTATGAGGCAGATGAAATATTGTTTCAATTTTGCAGAGAATATCTTGATGAAATCAAATTTCCTGGTACCCATCTGCCCCGCCGCCACCTGCCATTTCAGCTAACGGAGCTTCTGAACAGTTACTTAATCCGAGAATGCGAAAAAAATAAGATGCCCCAAATGCGATGGACATTTCAGATTTTTGGAAAGTATTACAATCCCCACGATCCTAACTGCGAGCAAAATCCACACTCTATTTTAGAACGCGCATACGCACATGAACAATGTGACCAGCAAACAATTGACCTCTACTTTGGCGAGCTGGTAAATCACTTGTGGTGGGGGCAGCATCATTTTCCGGAGGGCTGTATTATCACAAAGGCATCCTTTGAAGAAACCGTCTGTACAGCAAATAAAATACTCTCGGAAAAGCCAGTTCCTTCTTCCCTTGTGTCAGAATTTAAGTATTATGTAAAATTGTATCATATTTATTTTTCGTGGGTGGAAAATAACCGGAAGGAAGATTTTTATGAATTATGCAGCAATGAAGGAATAGACTACGAAAAAGTTCCTGCAATTTATTATAATACACCATAGAAAAATAATTTATTTATACCCTTTCTCGCTGAAACTTAAATGGAGTAATGTCATTATGCAGATATGTCATTATGCAGATACAAGCATCTGGCTGGTGGCTGTTCATTTGCAACTAAAATTAGGTTCTTGTCAATTTATACATCATAGCATTACAAATAGCCGCCCCTATGTTACTTCCCCCTTTTCGTCCTTTTGCCACAATGTAAGGTACTCCTTTTGTCATAATCCATTCTTTAGATTCCACCACATTGACAAACCCTACTGGCACACCTATCACCAATGCAGGCTGGCATTTTCCCTCATCAATCAACTCCCCCAGGCGAATCAATGCTGTGGGCGCATTTCCAATTACATAAATACCATTAGGATACAGCTTAGCTGCCTGTTCCATTGAAACGATTGCTCTTGTCACATGTCTTTCTTTTGCCAATGCTGCCACCTGCTCGTCTGCCATAAAGCATTCCAAACCACATCCTAACTTTTTCAATGCCTGTTTGTTGATACCTGATTTTCCCATATTGGTATCTGTAATAACAACTGTTCCTCTTTTCAGTGCTTCTTCTCCTCTTTCCAAAGCATCATTTGAAAATACTAGATTCCTGGCATAATCAAAATCAGCGCTGGTATGAATAGCACGCAAATATACATGCTTCTTGTCTTCTGACAACTCTATCCCCATACTCCTAAGCTCCTCCTCAATTATAGCAAAGCTTCTCTTTTCAATTTCCATTGGGTTTATCTCTAATAATTTCAACTTTTCACCTTCTAACATTTCCTTATGTTTCTTTATTTTCTTCTATTTCCTTATCTCTCTTTACATCTATTGGTATTTAATATTCTATCCCTTGCCTTGCCGTCAATCCTCTTTCAAAGGGATGACGTTCCTGCTGCATCTGTGTAACATAATCAGCATATGACAATAAATCATCATGGGGATTCCTTCCGGTAATTATCAGTTCAATCCTTCCCGTTGTCAATTCCAACAGTTCTTTTACCAAATTCCGCTCCACAGATTTCTGATTGTAGGCAGCACACAGCTCATCTAAAATGACCATATCATATTTCCCCTCCTTTATTTCCTCTATCAATAATTGCAGATTATGATTCTGCATACCAGTCATTTCTTGTCTATCTCTTAGGGACATATTGGAAAAAAAACCAAAATCCTTTGAATTTCTGCGAACTGTTACATTTTTTATCTCCTCTAGTGCAGTCACCTCCCCTGTGGGACTTCCCTTTAAAAATTGCAGAATACCCACACGCCATCCATTTCCCAATGCCCGCAGCGCCAATCCAAAGGCCGCTGTTGTTTTTCCTTTTCCATCTCCATGATAAATATGCACCAAACCCTTTGTTCTCATAATTTCTTGACACACTCCTCTACTCACATTTTTTCTAATGAAATCACCAAAAATTTTAATATATTTTTAACGAAATACCTCTGTAAAAAATCCCATGCAGCAAGAAGCTTCATTCTCTCTTCTTTTTTACTTACTGGTTGGATGTAACAGCGCAGATAAATTATCTTGTAAAGACAAACGATAAGCAAATTTCTCAGCTTTTTTGAGCATAGCGATTGCTTTGGGAGCACTTGTTTGAATGCGAAGCATGAGTTTGCGGACAAAGCAATCTATAAACAGCGCAAAAAAAGCAAGAAATTTGCTGTGTTTGTATTACAAGATAATTTATCTGCCTCTACCCAAAAAAACTCATCCATATTTTCCCTCTACCCTTTTCCATTGATAATATCATATATTTTTTCCATATTCATATTATTTCTTACCAAATCAGCCAGCTTATTATACTGCATTTCCTTATATTCTTCATAAGTTACCATATCCTCTGTCCCATACCCATAGGAGATACCCTTTTTTTCATACAGCAGCTTCACCAAAGCCTGGCGAAACTCGTCCGACTCCCATATACCATGTATATAGGTGCCCACTATATTTTCAAAGCAGCCCCCGTCTAAAAATTGATTGTCCTCCGCTTCAACACAGCTAAAAGGCTGCAATGCATCCCCCTCTGAAATCCCCATATGAATCTCATATCCAAAAATGGGCGTATGGTTCCATCCCTCCAAAATGGACGAGAGCTCTCCTATTTTTCCTCTGACACGAGTGCGAACCTTTTTTTCGGTAAATCTGGTGTCCATGGGCAGCAGCCCCATTCCGTCCATCACTCTTCCTGCTTCCCCCTCCACGCCGTAAATGTCCTGCAAGGTTCTACCAAGCATCTGATATCCACCGCAAATACCCATAATCACCTTACCGCTGCTTGCAAGCTTCTTAATAGCCGCCTCCAATCCATGCTCACGCAGCCATTTTAAATCGGACATTGTATTTTTCGTGCCTGGCAAAATCACCATATCTGGATTTTTAAGCTGCGATACCTTCTCTACATAATAAACCCGCACCCCATCCATACATTCTAGCGGTGCAAAATCCGTAAAATTGGAGATTCTCGGCAGCTTTATAATCCCAATCTCTACAGGAGCATAGCCCCCATCTCTCTCAAAACGCTCACTTAAGCTGTCCTCATCATCAATATCCACATATTCATATGGAATCACACCCAAGGTATCCACTTGGCTTCTCTCATACAGCATGTCAAGTCCTGGCTTTAAAATCGTCTTATCTCCCCGAAATTTATTGATAACAAAACCCTTTACCCGTTCTCTCTCTTTCTCCTCCAGCAATACTAATGTTCCTACCAGCTGGGCAAAAACTCCCCCTCTGTCAATATCTCCCACTAAAATAACTGGGGCATCCACCAGCTCTGCCAATCCCATATTTACAATATCACATGCCTTTAAATTTATTTCTGCCGGACTGCCTGCACCTTCTATCACAATAATGTCATATTCCTCCTCCAACTGTCTATATGCTCTCATAATGTCTGGAATGAAATCTCTTTTTTTCTTAAAATACTCTACTGCCTTCATATTTCCAACTACTCTGCCATTCAAAATCACTTGAGAGCCCACATCTGTGGTAGGCTTCAGCAAAATAGGATTCATATTTACATGAGGCTCTATCCCTGCAGCCTCCGCCTGCATCACTTGAGCCCGCCCCATTTCCAATCCATCCTCTGTAATATAAGAATTCAATGCCATATTTTGTGACTTAAAGGGAGCTGCTTTATATCCATCCTGTGCAAAAACACGGCAAAGCCCAGCCACCAAAAAACTTTTGCCTGCATTGGACATCGTCCCCTGAACCATAATAGCCCTTGCCCTTTTTATCTTATTTTTATTGTTTATTAAGTCATTTGTTTTCATTTTATCTGCTGTTTCTGTTTCATTTATTCTTTTTGTATTATTTCCTTCTGGTTTATTGACTCTTTCTACTTTTTCTATTCTTTCCATTTTTTCTGATTTACCCATATTTTTTTCCTTAATATTGACTACTCTACTATTTTCATGACTCTGCTTTTATTAATATCATTAAAATCATTAAAACTTTTATTGCTTTTCTATTAACTCTTTCCTTTTAAAACATTTCTTTTTAAACATTTCTTTTAAAACTTTCCTTTAAAAACTTTCATTATAAATGGAACTTTCTTTACCTCTTCATCATTTCACACATTGTCTAAGTTGGTCCAACAATATATCATTCTCTTTTCTTGTTTTGATTCCTATGCGGTAAAAAGTCTTGTCTAAGCCTTCAAAATTCTCACATTGGCGAATCAAAATTCCTCTCCCCATCATTTGCTCATACAAGCTTGGGCTTCCTCGAAAACACAGAAAATTGGCAATGGAGGAGTATACCTTGTAATGCTCCCTCTCCAAATGCTCTGTCATATATTTTCGTTCTTTTTCGATATAAACAATAGTTTCCCTCTCGTAATCCTTTTGGGACAAGGCAGCAATTCCCCCAAGCTGAGAAAGCCCATTCACACTCCAGTCTGGCCCGCACAGCTCCATTTTCTCCAACAAAGACAAATCACTGCTAATGCAATAGCCAAGCCGCAGCCCTGCCATCCCATAAAATTTTGTAAAAGCTTTTAAAAGGACAACCGGCCCTTTGTTTTTTTGTGCAATCCTCTTTCTCATCCAATCTAAAACGGAATACCGCTCTTTCTCTTTTACAAAATCCATAAAACATTCATCCACTATAACACATATATGATGTTCTCCACAAAAATTTAAAATTTCAGTCATTTTATCCACAAAAATTCCATTTCCAAAAGGATTTCCGGGATTTGTCAGAATAAGTAAATCCACACCCCTGTGCCCAAGCCAATCCAATAAATCCTCCTGTATCTCCCAAGTATCTCCTCTTGGCTTTAGCATGTAGTGAGAAATCTCACATCCTACGGACTTCAATGCTTTTGTGTATTCCACAAAGGCAGGACTCACAATACATGCCTGCCTTGGCCTCCATGCCATAACAGCCCGAAACAACAAATCGGAGGCGCCATTTCCGCACATAATAGCAGACGCATCTATCTGCCAATGTTCTCCTATTGACTGACGCAATTTTTCACATTTGGTATCCGGATAAATATGACAGGAGGACAAGCCACCTGCAATTGCCTCCTCTGCCTGTTTTGGCAAACCAAAAGGATTGACATTGACAGAAAAATCATATTGTATTTGTTTGTCATATATTTCCCCGCCATGGGTATATGTTAATTTCATAATTCACACCTAACCTTACATAACAAGTCAAATCCCTTGCTGCATAACAGCAGCTTTCCTAAACCATGCACGTTAAAGTATACACCATTATATGGAACAAAAAAATGATAGCAGAGCAAATCGCCAAGGTTCCATACATAAGCCATATAGTTTTTCTAATATCTTCCGGCTGAACAGGACGAATGTCATCCCCAATATATTCTTTTTTGTAAAGCTTGCCAAAATACCATGCATCCCCCGCTAACCGCACCTGCAATGCCCCGGCACACACCGCTTCCGTCTGGGCTGAATTAGGACTATCGTGCTTGCCTCTGTCCCGTCTCCATATTTTCCAGGCATTTTTCCCATCCAATCTCATAAAAAATGATGCCACAATCATAGCCAAAGCACTGATACGAGCAGGCAAAAAATTACATATATCATCCAACTTTGCTCCAAACCTTCCCATATTTTTATATTTTTCATCTTTATATCCAATCATGGAATCAATGGTATTCACTGCCTTATAAAAAACTCCGCCTGCTGCACCGAATACAGCCATAAAAATAAGAGGCGCAATAACGCCATCAGATGTATTTTCACTTACTGTCTCTATACTTGCCCGAATTACCCCCTGCTCGTCCAGTCTTTCTGTATCTCTGCCAACAATCATTGATACAAAATATCTTGACTTCTCCAAATCCCTGCCACAGAGAGCATCGTATACCTTCATACTCTCCACCTGCAAACATTTAGCAGCCATCATTTGATAACATAATACAGCCTCTAACGCAATGCCTGCTGTCTTGTTCACAGTATATGCCAGACTTAAAAGCAGAATAGCCGCACCTGTGCTAATCCCCACTGTCAGCAGCACAAGAATCACCCCTCCCGCATACTCTTTTTTTTCACTTTTCCCCCCATAGCTGCGCACTTTTGTCTCCAACCAGCCTATCAGCTTTCCCATTGTTCTCACCGGATGATAAAAGGAATAGGGATCCCCCAGTATTAAATCTAAAATCATTCCTATTCCAAGCGCTATTAAATGACACCAATATTCCATTTCATTCTCCTATATGTAAAACAGCTGTAAATCTATTACGATTATTTTTTTCTTTATTATTGTATCATTATAATTTATCACAGATGGTGACATTTGTCACTGTCCGTTTTCTGCAATTGGTGACAGATGACACCTGCCAATATTATGGGATTTTACTATAATACTATTATACATGACACTATAGAATCTGTTGAGAATTGGAGGTCTACTGTGGGAAACTGCATTCGCAGATTTCTCTTGCGGTTCCTCGAACAAAATATGTTCTCAGAATGGAGGTTTATTATGGAGAAAAATAGCAGAAATCAAACCACATCATTTTTGATGGCAGTTGGTATTATTTTCATTGTAATATCGGGAACTATCTTTATATCCACAGCATGGCAGTATGTACCTCTCTATGGCAAGCAATGTATTATATTTGTAATATCTGTTTGCCTGTTTGCAGGTGCAAAGAAAATGGAAAAAATCGGACAAATGGAGAAAACAGAAGCCGCCCTCTACTATTTGGCAGTCTCCTTTCTCGGTTTGTTTTCCTTATCTATGTGCGGATATATGACACAAGACCAACATAGAGAACAGGCTCTTTATGCCGCAGGAATCTGGAATGCCAATGCTGTCCTTATTGCAGGCACTATTATGTTTATCCCTGTGGTCCTTCGCTTTGTAAAGAAGCGAAAAGCCTTTGATTTTATGCTGACTGCCCTTTTGGCTGACTGGATTATATTCTGGTTTATCATGTCAAATCATTGGGGGATGCTGGCCACCTGCATTCTGTCCTCTGCGGCACTCACTGCTTACGCACTAGCCGACTTTTTAAAGAACAAATGGATGGGCGGCAATAAACGGTTAGAACAAGTTTTTCTTATATTGTATATCATCCATGGGGTAAGCTTTGTCCTAAGAAATCTATCACTCACTGGGATTGACAAAGTGACCTATAAGGCAGGCTTATGCCTTATGGCGGCATTTGCCATAGGTATTACAACTCTGTGCTACTTCACGAGAAAACACAGATTTATTTTAGTTGGAAACAGCCTGATCCTATACTGGTTTATTTTGACGGGAGTAAATCTTGTTAACGAACTGCTCACACAAAATACAATATATGGTTGGGACAGTGAGATGGAAGGATTTATCAGCTTTTTCTTCTGGAGTGCCTCTATGGTGATTTTCTGCAGAAAGGAGATGATTGGCCTCACTATTGCCTGGGGACTTCTTGCACCCATTAGCCAGCTTTACGGATACGGCGGTTATCATATTCTGTTGCTTTTCCATGTTGAGCATAAAGTATCTGTGTATCTGCCATTTACTGGTGTGCTGATAGCTGCTCTGCTCCTTGTCATTCTAAAAAAATATATCCAGGGCAAGCTCAATACCGATAGCCCTTTAGAAATTAAATCTGCTATAATAAATCCATTTGCTAAGATAGTTATTATGCAGCTTCTTGTTATGTGTATTTTGTTTTACGCATCCAAATATCCCTTCTGGCAAAAAGGACTTTGGAGTATATTATTGCTGCAAAATTTAACCCTTTCCCTCCTATTTCAAAATACTGGTGCAAAAATCATATTTAAATGTTATGGGTTATTTTATGGTGAAATATTGGCATTTATCTGTGGGGATGATTTTATTCTGACAGATTATCAAGTAGAGAAAGCCTGCCTATTTCTTGGCATTGGTGTATTTTTACTCGGCATCATATTCAACCATTATCCCCGTGTCATAAGAACCTTTCAATTTATCTGTGCATGCCTTATTATGACTGTCATGCTTTATCACAATGTATTTGATGGACATATGGGCAGCGCGTTGATTCTTGGCATAACTGGTTTCTTAATGCTTGTATGCGCAGCCATAAAAGGCAGCCAGCCATATATGATACTATCCTGCTCCATATTGATTCTAATGGCATTTTATATCACCAGAAGCTTTTGGTTCTCAATTGAATGGTGGGTATATCTTTTTGCGGCAGGCGTAGCATTGGTAGGCTTGGCTATCAAAAAAGAAAAAACTTGTTGATTGAAATAGAAATATGCTAAAATGATACTATAGCTTTTAGAAAAATATTTTTCTCAAAATTAACACAAGTGATAGGGAAAGAGAGAAAACTATGTCAATATTATTAGGTATTTTATATATTTTTATCATTGGGGCAGTCCTTGTCAGTATGGCTGTACTGCTCCTGCTTGGAAAAAAAGAGACGTCCAACAAAATGTATTTAGGATGTCAGGGAATGGTTATTGTCTGGTGTTTATCCCAGGTAATGATTTTGTTGTCTGAGACAGAACACCAGCTTGCCGCTTCTTATTTTATAGGAAATATCGGCATTTGTTTTGTCGGCGCCTTTTGGCTTGGGTTTGCTTTTGCCTATGGAAAAAGACAAATTCCTATGTTACTCCGGCTTCTCCCCTTTTTTCTGTCTGCAGCACATTATCTGCTTGTAGTTACAAATCAATGGCATCATTTGTATTACACAAGCTTTTCTAAGGCAAATATAACCCATGGCATTTTCTTCTTCACCAATGTTGCACAAACCTATTTGTTTGTGGTAGCTGGAGCTTTCATTTTATACAAAGCAAGCACTGCTCAAGCATTGATTATTTCCGCCGTTCTCGTCCCGATTTTTTTCAATGTATTATACTTAACAGGTTTTGTACAGGCCTCCTTTGATATCACACCATTAGGTTTCGGGGTTTCCGGCATTTTAGTTCTGTTGGCAACTTTTAAATATCGGTTTATGGAAGTAAATATTGAAGCATTTGACGTAGTATTATCGGGATTGTCGGACGGAGTTGCCATCTTCGACAAAAAGGGATGGTGTACATTTTGCAATGCCGCCTTTGAAAATTATATGGGAAAAACTCACCCTGTCAACTCTGACTATATTCAATCCCAAATCAAGTCCCTGTCCCATATAGGAGACAATGTCTATGAAGATTCCAAAAAAAGATATTTGCAGCTGCAGGTTTACCAGAATATGACCGAAATATCCCTTGAACAGATTACAGCTTATCAGCCGGTTGTGTTTGTAATCAAGGATATCAGCCGCTATTATGAGCTGCTGCACCAGACAAGACAGCTGGCTGTAACAAATGAAAGACTTGCTCTTGAGCGGGAACGCAACCGAATTGCCCAGCAGGTTCACGATACTGCCGGGCACACCCTTACTATGATACAATCCTACATGAAATTGGCATCCATCGCCAACGGGAAGCATCAAACCCAGGAAGTACAAGACTATTTAAAAGGAGCCGGTGAACTAACCAACAAAGGAATTAAGGAGCTTCGGGAATCCATCAACCAACTGCGCAGGGAGGCGGAAAGTCAATTGGTAACCCAAGGGATTTTACAATTGACAGACAGAATAAAAGAAATTCCAACAGAGCTAACTATTCAAGGCGAGGATTCAGAACTCTATTCTCATCTATCCTCTATTTTGTATGACTGTGTGCGGGAATCTATAACCAACACGTTAAAATATTCCCACGCCAAAAAATTGGATGTGGTTCTTCGCTTTAAGGAAGACAGGGTGGAATTAGTGATTGCAGATGACGGCCTGGGAAGCGAGAAGCTTACCTATCATCATGGGCTTTTGGGAATTAAAGAGCGAGTGAAGCAGGCTGGCGGAACTGTGCGGTTTTCCACTGGCCCAAATGAAGGTTTTCTCACCCGCATTGAAGTGCCCATTTAGAAGCTCTGCACTTCCCAGGCAACAGCTTCAACCATTTTTAAAATATTTGAAAAGGAGTATAGGGGCTTGGGGTGTTTGCAAAAGTGAATCAGATTGGAATGAGGGATTACTATGGAACAAATCAAAGTATTGATAGCAGATGATATTATGATATTGCGCCAAGGCTTAAAAGCTGTATTGGAGCAGAACAAACATATTCAAGTGGTGGCATTGGCAGAAAACGGGCGGGAAGCCTTTGAAAAATGTGCTGTTTTCCAACCGGACGTAGTTCTAATGGATATGCGTATGCCTGATTATGATGGTACATTTGGAATACGCTGTATAAAAGAAAAATACCCTAACATTAAGGTTCTCGTCCTCACTACCTTTGATGATGAGGAAACCATTGAAAATGCTGTAAACAGCGGGGCTGACGGTTATATTTTAAAAGAGATGGAAGATGAAAAGATAATTGCCTCCATCAAAAGTGTGCACGATGGAATCAGTGTGTTTGGAAATGGCGTCTACAATATTATGCGCCGCCAGATTCAGGAAAGAAACAGCAATATACATCAACAAAAAGAATTACAGAATTTGAAAATTCAATTCACTTTGAGGGAGCAGGATATATTAAAGCTTGTTGCAGGTGGATATGACAACAAGGAAATCTCTGCCGCTCTGTGCCTCGCAGAGGGAACTGTTCGCAATCAAATCTCTAAGCTATTAGAAAAATTAAATTTAAAGGACCGCACCCAATTAGCCGTCTATGCCGTAAAAAATGGTTTAGATTAAAAAGAACAGACATCAAACTACATTCTTGGGATTTTACAATATCATAACCAAAAGGTCAAATGCTACTTTCGTTGAAATACGAGCGACATTTGACCTTTTAACATTGGTATCCTGAAATTATATAGCCTGATGAAAAGTTCTAGATATTACATCATCCTGCTGTTCCTTTGTCAATTTTATAAAGTTAACCGCATAGCCCGATACACGAATGGTCAGCTGTGGATATTGTTCTGGATGTTTCTGTGCATCCATTAAAGTATCACGATTGAGCACATTCACATTTAAATGATGACCGCCTTTCTGTGCATATCCGTCTAACATTTTTACTAAGTTATCTACCTGATTTGCATTACTCATAATAATCCTTCCTTTCACATATTTTTTTCTATGATTTGATTTTTTGATTAAATGTTTTTGTGTCTAGCTTTTGTTTACGTTTATCAGTATAGCAAATCTTTCGATTCTTTTCCGTAACATATGTTACTTTTTTGCAAAATTATTTTTTATTGTACGCATTTATTCCTCAAAAATTTCTTCTATCTTTTCCAAATTTTTCAAATAAATAATTTTTCTTTTGTTTTCAATAATTCCATCCTCCTGCAGCTCCTTCAGCGTCCTGGACAATGAAGGTCTGGCTACCCCCAGATAATCTGCCAATTCCTCCCTTGTCATATCTAAATGCACCTCATGATTTTCATCCTGTTCATCTAGCAACAGCAACATCAATTTTTGCTTTAAGGTTGCGCTAGTTAATATATGCAGTTTTTTAGACATTTGCAAATTTTTCTTCGATTGTATATCCAGCAAATTTTGAATAATCTGCTTATGATGGTCACAAACATTGGGGCACATGCCATAAATAAACCCATAAGGCAATACCAGCACTTGACAATCTTTTACCGCCAAAGCGTCATACCAATAATACTCCTCACCCGCAAATAAAAAGATTTCCCCAAAAACCTGATTCTCCCTGACATGAAATAAAATATCCCTTCTGCCTGACGGAAAATATTTTGTGATTATAACCTGCCCCTTTAACAATAAATATAAATTTTTCGGCTTATCATTCTGTCCAAAAATCAATTCTCCCGATTGATAATTTTTATATGCCGCCATAGAACATTTTAGCATTTTATCTGCCTGAGGCTTGGTTATTTTGGCAAATAAATCACTTCTTAAAAAATCATCTCTCTCAAAGCCTGACTCCAATGCTCACACCTCCTAAAACACCTTTTTATCCTGTTATCAATAGATTATTTATTATAATATTTCCTGCAGTTCCTGTGGGGTGCGGGGATATTTTCCTTCCGCCGCCTTCCCCGCCTTTACCATCATATCATATACCTCATACATAATAGGGGCCTTCAATCCCGCTCGCTCTAATAACTTAGAATCCGAAAAAATCTCTGTTGGCTTGCCGTCCGCAATCATTTGTCCTTTGGTAAATACAAGAATGCGCTCCGCCCATCGATATGCAAAATCTACATCATGAGTAGATATCAGCAGGGTTTTCCCCTCCTCTGTCATCCTAGCCAACACCGCCTCCAGCATTGCTATATTTTTCGGGTCCAATGAGGAGGTAGGCTCATCCATCAAAATCATTTCGGATTCCATTGCAACAATGTCAGCAATACTTACACGCTTCTTCTCACCGCCGCTTAAATAGTGAGGAGGCCGGTTTTTATATTCCTGCAGATTCATATATTGGAGCGCTCTATCTACTCTTTGTTCTACCTCTTCCCTTGGAAGCTTCAAGTTCATTGGGCCAAATGATATTTCTGAAACCACACTAGAGGCAATGATTTGATTGTCCGCCTCCTGAAACACAATCCCCACATGGCGGCGCAATGCATTGTAATCCTTTTTGCCTACTTCTTTTCCCTGAAAAAATATATGTCCTCCCTGGTGAGCAAGAACACCATTTAAAATAAGAAAAAAAGTGGATTTCCCCCCGCCGTTTTCCCCCATCACTGCTATTCTTTCTCCTCTGTTAATACACAGATTCAAATCCGAAAACAGAACTTTATCCCTATCATAACCAAACTGCAGATGTTCCACCTTCAAAAGCTCATTTTTATGATTCTGCATTTTTATCCTCACTTCTTATTTTTTCCAATTTTTTAGTCCGCTGTCATATGAACATGCTTCCATTTTCAAGAGCTGCAGCTCTGGCGTCTATCATTGTATCCCAACATACCAAACTACACCAAGCATAACCCAGTATCCAATCATACCCGCTATCCATCCTATCTTTAACTTCTTTTCTTCCTCCAAAAAGCACAAATTTCCCTCATAACATCTTGCCAGCATAGCATCATAATATTGGTTTGCTTTTTTCATAGAGATAACAAGTAAATTAGAAACAATTCTTCCAAATGTATAACAGGATGTCCTAAAATCCCTGTAGCCAAGACGGGATTTTGCCGCAGTTTTCATATTGGCATGTACCTCCAGCAATATAAAAATAAAGCGATAAATGAGAAACAGAAACTCTACCATCAGCTTTGGTATATGCAGCTTCTTCAATACTCCTGTAATCTCTGCTACGGTAGTGTTCAGCGTCATAAAATACAGAGCGCTCACACCTCCTAATGCCTTAAAAAACACCGATGCCGCCTGCAGCATCCCCTCCCCTGTCACATAAATATATCGGCCAAATAGGAGCAACGTCCACTGTCCCAGCGGCTGTGAAGAAAAGCCTACACCAACTGCAGCACTGCCCCAAAAAATAAACAGAAGAGGTACCATTAACAATCTTGCGTAAATGTGAAAGGAGAGCTTCCCGCCCACTATATTCATAATGCCCATAGTCACTGCCACCAACACAGACACCCAAATATAATCGAATCCTACACATAAAAAAAGAGTTCCTGCTGACAGTCCCATCTTAAAGCTGCTGTTCATTTCATGAAGCCTTGAATTAAATGCATAGTAATCCATTTCCTTCGCTCCAAGATGAGAATGGGAATATCCTTTCTTTTTCATTTTTTCAGCCAATTGTGTACCTCACTTTTCATACTTTTGTACTGACACACTGTACTTTACATATATTGCCTCTATCCCTATTCCTATCCCAATCATCAGACAAAAGGAAAGCACTTTTCTTAAAACATGACATATTTTTATCAGAACATTCATGTTGCTGTTTCGCTGCCCCACCAATACTTGCAGCCAGGCGGACAATTCATCCTTGTCTTGTTTTGAAAAAAAAGAAACAAAGGCAAGGGTTTTGTATTATCCCATAATAGCATATACACAGCAAAAAACAACAGCATATTAGATAAAAATAATTCCAGCACCTGCAGACGATGATACATACTGCTCACATTGTCAGTATCCTCTATCATCATCCAAACACATCTTTCATGATATAGTATTTGAAGCATAGTGCGATATATAGTAAAAATCATAACACCGGCTGTGCTGCTTGCCAGACAAAACCTAAAAAATTTCCTTCTGCAAAAATCAAAGAACTCCAAACCAATTATGGATAAATCATCAACATGTTATTTGAAACTAACTCCATGACCTCTTCTCCTCCTTTATCACAACATAGGCAGCCTTCCCTATTGACACAGAGCAATAAATAATTCCTGTAATGACATAGCCGATAAATGAAAACCGACATCTCTCAACCTCCCTTCTAAAAATCTTGATGTCTGAAAAGCAGGTAATCCTACTTAAAATCACCAGTTTTGATTCTATTTGATTTGTTTCATTATTATTTCATTAGTTAGTTACTTAAGCAGCTAACATTGCAACTTATTTAACATAGTATAACTATTCCGTCAAGTTAAAATAATGTTTATCCCTTTTGATTTAATTCCTTTTTGATTTATGAAAAATACTTTATATTTTTTATTGATTTCATAGCGGAAAATCTTCTTATAAGCCCCCGCAAGTTTTTATAATTTCTTGCAGGAATGGCTTAAAATAAGGGGTTTCCGCTTATCCTTTTATATCATGCCATATCTCCG